>CAKTNS010000086.1 GCA_934589225.1 uncultured Oscillospiraceae bacterium | reverse complement strand
CGGAGAGAAGGCTTTCTGTGGAGCTTCCTTGCGGTGAACTCCTGGAAAGCTGCTGTAATGGCATCCGCGTCCCGGCTTTTGAAGAACACCAGATACCGGGGCTGCTCCGAAGTGGTATCCTTTTTCAGTGCAAAATCCACATGGTATTTCTTCGCTGTCTGGGTAAAGCATCGAATGTTCTTCTCCGTGATCTCGATATTGGAAAGCCCTGCGTTCTGACCGGCCAACTGCTTGAGCGTCTGCTTGCCCCGGTAGATTTTGGGCTGCTTCTTCCGGTCCAGGTAGGCCCGGATGGCTTTTTCCAAAACCTGTTCCGTCATTTTTGCGGAGCTGATGATAAGGGCAATGGACTTGCCCGTGACTTCCTCCTGCATTTACCCTCCTTCCGCCAAATCGTGCTGCACCAGGGCCGAATAGTAGCTGCCCATGGTGACGCTGGCGTTGTACAGTGCCGCCAGGAGATATTTCTTGATGTTTCTGATCCGGGTAGTGTTCTCCTTCATGCAGGCAAGCACATACTGGATGTGACTGCCTGTTAGTTTCAGAAACCGGGAGCGGACCACCTCTGCCGGGAAATCGTCGCTGGCAATGCGGATGGTTTTGCGGGAGGTGCAGACTGTATCCACCAGAATCTCCACGATCTCGTCCAGCTGCTCCTGGTCGATCTGGGGGTTCTGAATGAGAACGTCATAGTCGATATTTTCCAGAAGAATATCCCGATACCGCTCTCTGATCTCCATCCCATCCGTTCCCATCCCCGTTTCCTGGGAAGGGCGATACGATGGGATAGGATAGAATTCATCCGTAATTTCTAAATCTTTCTTTGATTCATCTTTCTTTTCTCTATCTTTATTTAATTGCGCGGTCATTTCCGGACACGGGGTATCCATATCCGGGTTTTCCGTATCTGGACGCTCCGGCTCCGGCGGTGCCGACTGTGGCCGGGGCTTGTGGGGTGTTTCGTAGATGATGTACTCCACGTCCACGATTTTCCCTTTGCTGTCCCGAATCCGACTGCGGACAATGTAGCCCGCCTGCTCCAACTCCCGAAGGGCCGAGCCGATGCAGTCGGCCCCCTCCTTGCAGATGGCCGCCAGTCCTCTTGTGGTGTAGTTCCACTCCTCCGGGAGGGACAGCATCATGGAAAGCAGCCCCTTGGACTTTAAGGACAGCTCTGTATCCCGCAGATGATGGTTGGACATGACCGTATAATCCCGGTTTCGCTCAATGCGGAAAACTGCCACTTTGATGACCTCCTTCTTGGTAAAAATAAGTGTTGATTTTCGTAGTTTCGTCGCCCTGTATTCCCTCAAACATCCCCCGTGTGAAAACACACAGGCGGCGTTTTATTCGCCGTTCTCAAAGGAAATAAAGGCCGATTTTCCACCCTATTTGCTACACAAAAAGGCGACTGCCAGGAAGCAATCGCCTTTTTGAGAGGGAATATGAAGCAGGAAAAACACGAAATTCGCTGCTCTGAAATTGAAAAACGTCTAGGGAAATACTGCCTTTTTGAAAAGTCCTATAAGAACACCCGTACCAACGAAGAAAAGGGTCGCCAAGGCGGCCCTTTTCTTCGTTGGTGCGAGTAGTGATACAGAACTTTTTGAAAACCATCGTAGTACAATTTGTTTTTAAGGTCATCGGATAGCAACT
>CAKTNS010000085.1 GCA_934589225.1 uncultured Oscillospiraceae bacterium | reverse complement strand
GCACCGATTCCGGGCAGGTCAATGGTTTCCGTTGCTTTCGGAAGCTCCTGCCGGATACAGCTAATGATCGTTTTCAGATATGTCTTGGGCAGTCCGCAGCGATCATGGGCGGTATAGATGCGGTCAAAGGGCAGTGCAGCCAGCTTTTCCATTCTTTTGCAGTGCTCCTCCAGCGGAACGGTGGGCGTCAGACCGTAAAGAAGCCGCCTGGCGCAGGTGTCGCCGGTGAATAGTGTGCCGGTTTGCCTGTCCAGAAAAAGAACGCTGCCCATAGTATGGCCGGGCAGATGGAGCACCTCCAGCCTGCGGCCGCCCAAATCGACTTGCTGTCCATCCTCCAGCGGGTGCAGTGAAACTCCCGTGACAGGCGGGCATATGCCGGGAATACCTTTTTTTACAAGGTCATGGTCCGCAGGGTGCAGCCACGCTTCGGCTACCGTTTCCAGACAATATACATGATCCGGGTGTCCGTGGGTCAGAAGCACCGTGACAGGCTTATTGGCAAGGCGACAGGCAAAGGAATACAACTCCGGCGTATCCACTGCCATGTCGATCAGTGCTGCCCGCTCATCTCCCAATATCAAATAAGAATTCTGCGTAGCCTGACCCGGTGCATCGGAAAAACCATCGGAATTCGGCCCGTGCAGGCTGTCGGAAATACGGTAAATGCCCTTTGCCAGTTCTGTGGAAAACAACTTACAGTCCAATGCTTACACCTCCATTGCGTGGATTTTCCCAATTTCCTGAATGGCATTGTCAAATTGCTCCGTTGGCATACGGAACAGTGCCGCCCGGAACTTGGAGTCGTTCAGGCATTTGCTCATGGCCTCCGGGTCGTTCCGATCCGTACTGGACACGATCTCCGGTACATAGCGGTTGAGAACGCCGACTGCGCGCTCATCCGCCAACAGCCGTTCATAGGGGGTAAAGGCAGAATACAGCGCACGGTAGTCGCGCCGGGGTTGAATATAGAAATCATAGCTTCCTGTGTGCAGAAGCTTGGGCTTCTGCTCGGGAAGCAGGACCTCCGCCTCGCAGTCAAAGGGAATTTCTATATGAAAACAAAGGCTGCCGTCGGGCTCAATGCTCCAATTCGACACATACGTCCCACTGGCACTGTCAAACCGGCACTCCATGCTTCCCAGGCGGATTTCCGGAAGCGGTGCAATTTTTGCCTTCCGGAAGCCGGGGGCAGTTAGGGATATCCCGGCTGCATAACGGTACAAGAACTCCACCACGCTGCCATAGGAATAGTGGTTCAGGCTGTTCATGCCGGTGCCGCTGACGGTTCCGTCCGGAAGAATGCTGTTCCACCGCTCCCAAATGGTCGTTGCTCCGAGATTGACGGCATACAGCCATCCGGGAAAGCCCTCATAAAGCAGCAGATCGTAGGCCTTGTCCGCCATTGCGTTCTCTGCGAGCACGCAGTTCATCATTGTCGCGCCTACGAAGCCGCCCTTTAGGCGGTTCAGATCCTTCTTGAAGCGTTCCTTTAATCCGGTCAGAATTCGCTCTTTGTCGATATAGACACCAAACTTCAAGGCTGCCAGATAGCCGGTCTGGGTGTCCACAGCAAGTCTCCCTGTGGGAGTAAAATACTCGTTCAGGATGGCTTTGCGGATGCTCTCTGCCCGCCAGCGGTATTCGTCCGCCTCCGGCTTCTGTAAGATCTCCGCTGCCTGCGCAACATAACAGGTGGAAGCATAATAGTACAGGGAGCAGACATAACCACTGTCCGTTCTGCCAAAGGTGGATTGCTCCGTCGAGCCGTCCAATGCCAGCCAGTCGCCGAACTGGAATCCAAAATCATAGAGGTTTCTGCGTCCTCTGGCGCAGTCCGCCCGAAAAACATAGTCCACCCAATCCTTCATCAGCGGGTAGTTCTCCTCCAGTTGGGTCTTGCTGCCATAGTAATCAT
>CAKTNS010000084.1 GCA_934589225.1 uncultured Oscillospiraceae bacterium | reverse complement strand
TAGAGTGTTAACATAAAAACTTTACTTTTTTAAATTCATGTGCTATAATATAAATACAATCAAAAAAAGGAAGTGCAGCCACATGAATAATAAGGAAATCAGACTGACCGAAGAAGAACAGATCTATTTGAATGACTTCGTAAGGTATGGAGAGCATAAGTCGAAAGAGATCATCCGAGCGCGTGTTTTGCTGATGCTGGATCGGACCGGGAAAACGGACCATGTACGTTACAAGCGAACTGCTGAATATGCGGGAATTTCTGTTCAGTCCGTGTATAATATGCGGGATGAATTTCTGGCAAACCATGATATTCCCTCATATTTGACCCGAAAGAAGCGGGAAACACCTCCGGTAGAAGCCAAAATAACCGGGGAAGTTGAAGCAAAAATCGTTGCATTGGCATGCAGCGAACCCCCTGAGGGCCGTTCCAAATGGGCTCTTCGACTGATTTCGGAAAAAGCAGTGGAACTGAAAATCATTGATAGTATATCTCATGTAAGTGTTTATAATATTTTAAAAAAACAAAATATAAACCTCATTTGAAACTAATGTGGTGCATTCCTCCGAAGCAAAATGCGGAATTTGTTGCGCACATGGAGGATGTTTTAGAGGTATATTCCCGTCCTTTTGATGAAAAACGTCCCGTTATTTGCATGGATGAGAAGCCTTTTCAGCTTTTGGATGAGTATATAGAGCCAATTCCCATGGGCGAAAACAACCATATTGAGAAGTATGACTGCGAATACGTCAGAAAAGGCTCTTGTTCCATATTTATGTTCACCGAACCTCTGGGTGGCTGGCGTGAAGCCCATGCCCTCCCGCGTAGAACTGCCTCCGACTGGGCACATCAAGTGAAGTGGCTGGTGGACGAAGCATACCCTGACGCGGAGAAAATCGTTTTGGTGATGGATAATTTGAATACTCATACAATCGCCTCTCTCTACAAGGCATTTTCGCCTCAGGAAGCATTTCGTATTGCGCAAAAACTCGAGGTACATTATACACCAAAACACGGCTCTTGGTTGGATATCGCCGAGATAGAACTATCCGCCCTTTCGGTCCAATGCCTCCTGGATGTTCGCATCCCAACCATTGAGGATCTGAACAATGTTCTCCTATCTTGGTCACGTAATAGGAACTCCAAACAAAAAGGAGTCTCTTGGCATTTCACAACAGAGTCCGCTCGTATCAAGCTTGCTCATCTATATCCGGAAATAAAGTTTTAGTTTTAACAGGCTAGTAGGGGCGGCAATCTGCCGCCCGCCACGTTCCGATACCTGAGCCGTGTCATAAAACGGTGTAACGTAGGACGAATCCGGTGTAGCGGCGGCAATCTGCCGCCAACCGGCCGCAAGGCCGGAACCGTGGTACGTTCGTGTTTGTAACGTCCAATGGAAAAACGTTTGTCGTTGTATTGCGTGATACCGTTCAACGAAACAGGTTGTAATTTGCAACGTTGGTCGCCCCAATAATTGTCAATTGTCCATTGTCAATTGTCAATTTACAAAACCATTCCCGAAAGGATCATACTTATGTTATTTGACACCCACGCCCATATGGATGATCGGGCTTTTGATGTGGACCGGGAGGAGTTGCTCTCCCAAGGGCTTCCGAGTGCGCATATTGGGCTATTGATGAATCCCGGGTGCAGTCTGGCTTCTTCCCGGGCGGCAAGTCGACTGAGCCAGGCCTATCCTTATGTTTATGCCGCCGTTGGCTCTCACCCGGATGTGGCGGATGAGGTGGACGAGGCTGCACTGGATGCCTACCGGGCCCTTTGCCGGGAGAATCCCAAAATCAAGGCCATTGGGGAAATCGGGCTGGACTATCACTATGAGGACATTCCCCGGGACATTCAGCAGCGGGCGTTCCGGCTGCAAATGGAGCTGGCCCGGGAAGTACAGCTTCCGGTCATTGTCCATGAGCGGGAGGCCCACCAGGACGGGATGCAGATCGTTTCCGACTTTCCCCAGGTCCAGGGGGTGTTTCACTGCTTTTCCGGCTCTGCCGAAATGGCCAAGTGGCTGGTGGATAGGGGATATTATGTAGGCTTTACCGGGGTGCTGACCTTCCGCAATGCCCGCAGGGCTTTGGAAGCGGCGGCAGCGGTGCCCCGGGATCGGGTGGTCATTGAAACGGACTGCCCCTATATGTCTCCCGAGCCCTTCCGGGGCAAGCGCAACGACCCTACCAGGCTCTACCGCATGGCCCAGGCCCTGGGAGAGCTTTGGGGCGTTCCTGCCGAAGAGGCCCAGGCCATTACCTATGAGAACGGAAAGCGT
>CAKTNS010000083.1 GCA_934589225.1 uncultured Oscillospiraceae bacterium | reverse complement strand
TAAGCCGCATGACCAGCGACAAAAAGAGAATGGCCTACCTGGCTGAGGAAACCGCAAACATCACCGGCCTGTCCCTGTTCCCCCAATACCTGACTTTGCTGTTTGAAATTGACGGTCTTGTCCTCAACGACGACCGGCATCTCAACAACATTGCGGTCATTGCCAGAGACAGCTGTTTTGACTATTGCCCCATCTTCGACCAGGGTGCAGGTTTCCTCTCTAACGTCATGTATAATCCCTTTGAGATCATCCCCAAGTCCCTGATTGCCCAGGCAAAGGCTCGTCCGTTCCAGACCACCTTCAACCGGCAAATTCACACCATGGAAAGCCTGTATGGTAAGCAGCTGGAAATCCCCGATTTTACCCGAACGCAGCTTGCGCAGAAGGTGGAGTCTCTGCTGGAATACTATCCGGCCCGTGACCGGGATTTGATTGCAGACCGGGTTTACGAAACGGTGCTGGTGCGGCAGAGATGCAGATAAACGGAGGCATTAAATTGGACACAACATCATTTCAAGACAAATACACTGCGTATCAGCAATTGATTGCTCGTGTTCAGGCATCTTATCCAGCATACCAGGAATCCACCGAGTACGAAAAAGGCCAACTCGTATGGTGCAATGACTGCCAGCAAGAAATCAACCTTTGGAGCTACTGGCAAGGCAGCCTTGAAGCGAAAATTATGCTGGTGGGCCAGGATTGGGGCTGCCCGTTTGATAAGGTATTTCTTCCCACAATAGCTCAAATTCAAAATGCGAATAGCGGCAAAGCATACAGCTATATCTCTGATACGCCAAGTCAAACAGACCAGAATCTAATCAAATTATTCTCCAAAGCACTCGGAAAAGACATAACCATTCCCTGCGACGACTTGTTCTTCACCAACTTTGTTCTGGGTTACCGAACTCATGGAACCAGCGGCAATTATCAAAAGGAATGGGCAGAACATGACAGCGTATTTTTCAAAGAGCTTGTAGAGATTATCGAGCCCAAGGTCATTCTCTGCCTTGGGAAAGCAACCTTTCGGGCCGTCCTTGCATCCCTTGCACCTGATTGGAAGCCACGAATTGGCGGATACAACAAGTACATTGAAAGTTCGCGCAATCCTGTTATCACACCGTCCGAGGCGAACATTGCCGTATTCGCTTTAGCGCATTGTGGGGTGATGGGAACCCTGAACAGGAACGGGAAGAAAAACCTATACCTTGACCAACAGATTGCAGACTGGAAAGGGATTTCTTTATACCTCTGACTATGCTATTCAAAAAAGTGCCTCCATTATATTCTTTTGTCTCGGATATGATGGAGGTGCTTTGTTTGGAAGAAGCTGCAAAAACGCAAAATGGGTCCTACAGTTATCTCTGCAATCCCGTATCCATGCAGGCAACCATTTTTATCGTAGTTATCCGAGCCTCCAATCATTATACATCAGTTCCGCACCGTAAAGTTTATTACATGCATGTAACAAACTTTTATTTTTCAGCTTTTTGTAACATCAATTTTGTACCGAACGTAACGAAGATTCTGCCACTCAATATACTTCCTTGCGCATCAACAAATCCCGCATCCGCTTTCTCTCCATATCCCTCGTACAAAGACACAGCCCGGCAAGTATCGAAACCTTGCCGGGCTTGTCCTTTATTCGTTAAGCACCGCATCCCAGTAAATTTTCGCAGTTCGATTTCCATATGTGGACGCCGTGTTTCCATCTGTCCGCCACAGGAAATCTTCCCGTGCATCACCCGTTCTTCATCACATGGGCCACCAGCCGCAAATTCCGTTCCACCAGGATGTTTCTGGCCTCCAGGTCCCCTTGGGCGGCGCGGGCTAAGTAGTGGCGTTCTTCCTCGGGGGTCAAAGGCTTGGGGAAGGAGCCGGTGTGGAGCTGCAGGGAGTAGAACAGGCCGCTGAGCAGCAGCCAGACACTTGCAAACATACATCTTCACCTCAGCACTACCCTATTCCCCATTTCCCACGGATATTCCGACGGGGACAGGCCAAATTCTCTGTATCCTCCGTTTTTGAATTGCCCCACCGGCCAAGAGCCTGCACGATTGGATACAGACTTTGAAAACAGTACATTGAATCTATCGGATTCAGGGTCCATGAAAAACCGCCACCCCGATTTTCAGTCGGGACGGCGGTTTTGCTATGCAAGGTTTCTCAGATATTCTTCCACATTCTGATATTGAATGCCGTTTACCTCTCGGCTTTCCCCACGGTAGAGAACGAATCCAAAAGCCCATGCCGGATGCAGTACTCCTTGTTCGTCAGCCCTCTGGCCTTGCATTCCTGAATTACCGCTGCCCATGGGATTTGCCGGTATTCATCCCGAACAGCAAGGATATCTCCCATTTGCTCACCCCATTTCCCAGTTTCTCAAATAGCTGAGGCTCAGCTATTTGAGATTTGGGATATTATCTCATAGGGGCGAAGCAAATGCTAGGCGGGGGATTATTGAGCGCTTACCAGAAAAGAGCCAGTCTTCAACCGCACCAATGGCCTCCCAAGTACTTTCGGGCCGTCAGCTCACGAAAAACTTATTCCCCTTCCTGATAATGTGCCACGATTTCCGGTGTAATCGGAATCAACTGACAGTTTTCAATCGCATAGATGATGTCACAGAGCTGCTCAAGATCTTTATAGTGGTGGGATGTCAGGAGAATTGTTTTTCCCTCGGCTTTGAGCATTCGGATAATGGATTTTACATCCTGGTAAGTGTGATAATCCAGTGCATTGAAAGGTTCGTCCAGCACCAGAAT
>CAKTNS010000082.1 GCA_934589225.1 uncultured Oscillospiraceae bacterium | reverse complement strand
ATGGGCATTTCGCTGATTTTTAGAACGCCATTTTGGTGATTTAGCCTAAAAAAGGCTTAAGTTGATGACATTGCCCCTTTGGGGAAGGGGGACCGCCATAGGCGGTGGATGAGGCGCGGTACCACGTTCCGTATTTCAGGAACAACAGGCGCAAAGGTGTTGCGCATGTAGGGGTGGTGCTCCGCGCAGCGAATTAAAAAACCGATGATTGCCGGGGGCAATCACACATTAGATTATCGGCTATTAGCCGCCCGCCACGTTCCGAATACAACCTGTGTGGTTAATAGTATTACGCACTGTAGCGGCGGCAATCTGCCGATGGAATTATTGTGTGATTGCCACCGGCAAACATTTAATTTTGATTCGCTGCGCGGAGCACCACCATCCGGCCCTGGGGGCCGGAATCGTGGTACATTTGAATTGGTAACGTACAATGAAAAAACGCATGTCATTCCGACCGTAGCGCAAGCGGAGTGGAGGAATCTACTCAAGTTGCAATAATAACCTACGCAAGGGAAAATCTGCAACTTGGGAAGATTCCTCGGCTCACTGCGTTCGCTCGGAATGACATGTCGTTAGGTGATACCATTCAACCACACAGGTTGTATTCGATACGTGGCGGGCGGCAGATTGCCGCCCCTACTGGCGTAATACCGTTCATTCGGCCGAGTTATAATCGCAGCGCCCCTGGAACGGCACACAGGCCGTTCCCTACGGTTTCGCTGGAATGGGGAGTGCTTCAACCGACGTATTCGAAAGACAGCGGCTTTTACGTTCTGTTTTTCATAAGGGGTCAAATAAACGCACCAACGCACAGTCCCAAATAACTGTCAACTGTCCACTGTCAACTGTCAACTGTCAACTCTCCAAAATTGTCAATTGTCAATTGTCAATTCTCCGAGAATGGTATCACCGTCAGCTCCTTGGGGTAGTGGTTCAGCACCTCGCAGCCGGTTTCGGTGATGAGGACTAGGTCTTCGATGCGGACGCCGATGCCTTCCTGGGGGAGGTAGATGCCGGGCTCTACGGAGAAGCATTGGCCGGGCTGGATGACGGCCTGGTTGACCGCGGAGACGTCGCCGGATTCGTGGACCTCCAGGCCGATGGAGTGGCCGGTGCGGTGGGTGAAATAGGGGCCGTAGCCCTGCTGGGTGATGTAGTCCCGGGCGGCCTTGTCTACGTCGCACATGCGGTTTCCGGGCTTGGCGGCGGCAATGCCCCGGCGGTTGGCTTCTTTGACGATCTCATAAATTTCCCGCTGCCGGGGGCTCACTTCTCCTAGGAAAACGGTGCGGGTCATGTCGGAGCAGTAGTTGTCCTTTCTGCCGCCGATGTCCAGCACCAGGCAGTCGCCACGCTTGCCGCGGGTTTGGTCCGTGACGTGGTGGGGGTCAGCGGCGTTGCCGCCGAAGGCGGTGATGGGGGAGAAGGAGTAGCCCTCGCAGCCCGCTTCTAAGTAATATTGCAGCAGGAGTTCGGAAAGCTCGGTCTCCGTGTGGCTTTCGCTGGCGGCGGAGACGATCCTTGCCATGACGGCATCGTTAAGATAGGAAGCCGTGCGCATTTTTTCCTGCTCCTCCGGGGTCTTGATGGCACGGACCATGTCTGCAATGGGGGAGGCGTTGACGCATTTGCCGGTGTGCAGCTCCTGAAGCCGCAGCAGGAACCGGGCAGGCCAGGTTTTGTCGATGGCCACGGTTTCCCCGGGAATCAGGGCCTGGGCCATGAGGGCCACCCCGTCCTGGGTGTCGTTATAATAGGTAATGGGTGCGCCCAAATCCCGGGTCTGGGGGAAGAGCTCGTTGATAAAGAACCGGTGCTGCCCGTCTGCGCGCAGCACCAACACCAGCATCCGTTCACCGGGCTCCATGGAGACCCCGGTGAGGTAGAGGATCATGGCCGGGTCGGAGATCACCATTTGGGAGACACCTGCCTGGTTCATGGCGGCAAGAAGATTCTGTAGTTTCGTCTGGTCCATTATACTCTGTCCTTTCGTTAAAGCAAAATCCCTGCCCAAAAAGGATTGGGCAGGGATAAGCCGTTTGAAAAATTACTTGCCGGAGCCGGAAAGCTGTGCGGCGACTTCAGCGGCGAAGTCGTCAGCCTTCTTCTCGATGCCCTCACCCTTGACGTAGTGAATGGCGTCCACGAAGGTCACCTTGCCGCCCAACTTCTTGGCAGCATCAGCGATGTAGCCTTCCACGCTGCCCTGGAACAGGTCAGAGCGGACGAATTCCTGCTGCAGCAGGCAGTTGTCTTTGAAGAAAGCGTTCATCTTACCGGCAGCGATCTTCTCCTTGACCTGAGCGGGCTTGGAGGCCATCTTGGGATCGTTGTCCATCAGAGCGACCTGAACCTGCAGCTCGTGGTCCACGTCCGCCTGGGGAACCAGGGACTTGTCCCAGTACTTGGGGTTCATCGCGGCGATCTGCATGGCAACGTTCTTGCCGATCTCGGTGGCATCGATGCCGCCTTCCACAGCCAGGTTCACCAGAACGCCGTGGGTGCCGCCGGCGTGAACGTAGGCGACGGAGGTGTTCTCGGGGAAGCGGGCGAAGCGGCGGATCTGCATGTTCTCACCGATGGACATGACCTTCTCCTGCATGATCTCGGTGACGGTCAGGTTGGAATTGGGGTAGGTGCAAGCCTTCAGGGCTTCCACATCGGCGGGGTTCTGCTTGGCAACGACCTCGGCCAGGTTCTTGACCAGGTCCAGGAAAGCGTCGGTCTTGGCGGCGAAGTCGGTCTCGGAGTTGACCTCGATCACAACGCCCACGCCGTCAACAACGGCAGCGTAAGCAACGCCCTCGGCGGCAATCCGGTCTGCCTTCTTGGCAGCCTTGGCCAGGCCCTTTTCACGGAGCCAGTCAACAGCCTTGTCCATATCGCCGTCGTTGGCCTGGAGTGCCTTCTTGCAGTCCATCATGCCCACGTTGGTCATTTCGCGCAGCTTCTTAACGTCCTGAGCAGTAAAAGCCATTTTGGTATCCTCCTAAAGTGTATTCCGGATTATTCAGCGGCTTCGGCAGCGGGAGCAGCCTCTTCCACAGCGGTATCCTCACCCTGACGGCCCTCGATGGCGGCGTTGGCCATGGCGGCGGCGATCAGACGGATGGCGCGGATGGCGTCATCGTTGCCGGGGATCACGTAGTCGATCTCATCGGGATCGCAGTTGGTGTCCACGATGGCGACGATGGGGATGTTCAGCTTGCGGGCCTCAGCAATGGCGTTGCGCTCCTTCCGGGGGTCAACGATGAACAGAGCGGCAGGCAGCTTCTTCATTTCCTTGACGCCGCCCAGGTACTTCTCCAGCTTCTCGATCTCAGCCTGGTGCTTGATGACTTCCTTCTTGGGCAGCATGGCGAAGGTGCCGTCCTCTTCCATCTTTCTCAGCTGAGCCAGACGGTCGATACGGGTGCGCATGGTGCGGAAGTTGGTCAGCATACCGCCCAGCCAGCGGGCGTTGACGTAGTAACCGCCGCAGCGGGCAGCCTCTTCCTTGATGGCGTCCTGGGCCTGCTTCTTGGTGCCCACGAACAGGATGTTGCCGCCGTTGGCGGAAGTGTCACGAACGAAGTTGTAAGCCTCTTCCAGCTTCTTTACGGTCTTCTGCAGGTCAATGATATAGATACCATTGCGCTCGGTGTAGATGTAGGGGGCCATTTTGGGGTTCCA
>CAKTNS010000081.1 GCA_934589225.1 uncultured Oscillospiraceae bacterium | reverse complement strand
ACATCCGCAGACTGTAACCCATGTGTCTTCCCTATGTGTTACCCATGTTTCTCTTGACAAGATTGCCGCCCCTACAGATACGCCGGTGGGTGGTACCGTTCAACCCCACGAGTTGTATTCGGGGCGTTCCGGGCGTGGTGCCGTATTTGGCGGCGTTTTTCCTCCACATAGATTTTACTGCTTTTTTACCCTTCCGGGGTTTCCGGCTTTACATGGGGGCGGTATCATGCATTCCGTAACACAGGAAATCCAAAACAAAAGAGAAATATTAGGAGGAAAAATTATGAAACTGAAAAACTTGCTCTGCTTGGGTCTTGCCGGGTGTCTGGCTGTTTCTATGGCGGCTTGCGGTGGGAAGACCGAGACTGCGGATACTGCCGCTGCCACTACTGCCGCCGCAACCACCGCTGCTGCCACCACCGCTGCCGCGGAGACCAAGCTTTCCGGTACGGTGACTCTGGCGGGCTCCACTTCCATGCAGAAGCTGTGTGAGGCCATGATCGAGAGCTTTGAGGAAGTTTACCCCGACATCACCGTGACCGCCGAGTACACCGGCTCCGGTGCGGGCCTGGAAGCGCTGGCCGGGGGCAAGACCGACATCGGCAATGCTTCCCGGAGCCTGAAGGACGGCGAGAAGCAGTCCGGCGCGGTGGAGAACGTAGTAGCCATTGACGGCATTGCCGTGATCACCCACAAGGATAGCGTTGTGGCCGATCTGACCGCCCAGCAGCTGACGGACATCTACACCGGCAAGATCACCAACTGGAAGGACCTGGGCGGCACTGACGAAGCCATTGTGGTTCTGGGCCGTGAAGCCGGTTCCGGCACCCGGGGTGCTTTTGAGGAGCTGCTGAAGATCGAAGATCAGTGCGCCTATGCCCAGGAGCTGGACTCCACCGGCGGCGTGCTGGCCAAGGTGGCCGCAACCCCCGGCTCCATCGGCTATGTATCCCTGGATGTGGTGGATGACACCGTGAAGGCTCTGAGCCTGGACGGCGTAGAGCCCACCGAGGAGAACATCGTGGCCGGTTCCTACAAGCTCTCCCGTCCCTTCGTCATGGCGACCCTGGGCACCATTGAGGAGCAGAACGACCTGGTAAAGACCTGGTTTGGCTATGTACACTCCGACGAGGGCAAGGCCGTCATCAAGGCCATGGGCCTGATCCTTCCCCAGTAAATGAAGAAAACCAAGGGCGTTCCGGGTCATGGCGCTTTCACCGCAGAGCGCCTGGCTCGGGCCCTTCTTTTAATATGTGCGGTGGTGGCGATTTTTGCGGTGTGTGCCATTACCTTCTACCTCTTTGCCAAGGGCCTGCCGGCCCTCCATCGGGTGGGCATCGGGGAGCTGCTCTTGGGCCATGTCTGGAAGCCCACGGCGGCGGAGCCCAGCTTCGGCATTGCCTATATTATTCTGTCCTCTATCGTGGGTACGGCCTTCAGCGTGCTGCTGGGCGTTCCCGTGGGCCTGCTGACGGCGGTGTTCCTTACGGAGGTCTCTTCCAAACACTTATCTGCCGTTGTCCAGCCCGCCGTGGAGCTGCTGGCAGCCATCCCTTCCGTGATTTACGGCCTGCTTGGCATGATGCTTTTGAATCCCGTCCTTTATAAGCTGGAAAAAAGCATTTTCGCCGGAAGCGCCACCCACCAGTATACCGGCGGCGCGGATTTGCTGGCCGCGGTGATCGTTCTGGCCATAATGATTCTGCCTACGGTCATCAGCGTCAGCGCCTCCGCCATCCGGGCAGTGCCGGGGCAGCTACGGGCGGCATCCCTGGCCCTGGGGGCCAGCAAAATGCAGACCATCTGGGGCGTCACCGTCCCCGCCGCCAAGTCCGGCATTCTCACCGGCGTGGTGCTGGGCATCGGCCGGGCCCTGGGGGAAGCCATGGCCATCAACATGGTGGCGGGCGGCTCCGTGAATCTGCCCCTGCCCTTTAACTCCGTCCGGTTTTTAACCACCCAGCTGGTCAGCGAAATGGGCTACGCCGAGGGCATCCACCGGCAGGTCCTCTTTACCGTGGGGCTGGTGCTGTATCTGTTTATTATGATCGTCAATCTGGTGCTGCAGCGGCTGCGCCGGGAAGGAGGGAAAGACCATGGGTGAAGCTTTGATCCTGGGCCGGAAACGGCCGACAGATACCATTCTTTACGGACTCATTTATTTCTGCGCCTTTCTGTCCGTGGCATTGCTGGCGCTGATCCTTCTGTATGTGCTGATCCGGGGTGTGGGCAGCGTCAACTGGGCCTTCCTCACCACCGTGACCTCCAAGCTCAAGGGCACCGTGGGCATTGTGGGAAACCTCCTGAACACCCTGATGATCGTGGTGCTGACCATGCTGGCGGCCCTGCCCATCGGCGTGGGGGCGGCGGTATACCTCAATGAATACGCCAAGCCCGGGAAGCTGGTGAGCCTCATCGAATTTGCCACGGAGACCCTCTCCGGCATTCCCTCCATCCTCTTTGGCCTCTTTGGCAGCATGTTTTTTGGAGAGACCTTAGGCTTCGGCTACTCTCTGCTGACCGGCGCTTTGACCCTGATGCTCATGGTGCTGCCCCTCATTACCCGAAACACCCAGGAAGCCCTGAAAACCGTGCCGGACAGCTACCGCTTCGGTGCCGTGGGCCTGGGGGCCGGGAAGTGGTACACCATCCGCACCATTTTGCTGCCCTCCGCCATGCCCGGCATTCTGACCGGTGCGATTCTGGCCATCGGCCGCATCGTGGGCGAGTCCGCCGCCCTGCTCTTTACCGCGGGAGCCGCCAAGGCCCTGCCCAAGACCCTGGGGAAATTCTTCGCCAAAATCTTCCAGTCCGGCGGCACCCTGACCATCCAGCTCTACCTCAGCGCCACCAGCGAAGGAGACTTCTCCACCGCCTTCGGCATCGCGGTGGTCCTGCTGGTTGTGGTCCTCCTCATCAACATGGGCGCAAAGGGACTGGCGAAGCGGTTGGACGTTCAGAACCGAAAGTGATCCCTTTCATCCAAAGGCGGGGAAGAACGAGTTGACAGTGTACAGTTGACAGTTGACAGTGAATGTGTTTCCTTCGGAAACGATTAAAATTATTTAAAAATGTCCCGAAGGGACTCCATAACTGTCAACTGTCAATTGTCAACTGTCAACTTCCTCCCGTCCTTTTGACCACTTTTACAATCAAATTGACCTTACGGGAGAGAATATATGGAACCAAAAATCCAAGTGCGGGATCTGGACCTGTTTTATGGGCAGAATCAGGCACTGAAGGGAATCAATATGGACATTGCACCCAATACGGTGACGGCTTTTATCGGGCCCTCCGGGTGCGGAAAGTCTACCTTTTTAAAGACTCTGAACCGGATGAATGATCTGGTGGACGGGGTGAAGATCACGGGCTCTGTGGAGCTGGACGGGGAGAATATTTACAGCCCCAATGTGGATACCACGGTGCTGCGCCGCCGGGTGGGCATGGTCTTTCAGCAGCCCAACCCCTTCCCCATGAGCATTTACGACAACGTGGCCTACGGCCCCCGTGTCCATGGCATCCGGAGCAAGGCACGGCTTGACGACATCGTGGAGGAAAGCCTCCGGGGGGCGGCGATTTTTGACGAGGTGAAGGACCGGCTGAAAAAGTCCGCCCTGGGCCTCTCCGGCGGCCAGCAGCAGCGGCTGTGCATCGCAAGGGCACTGGCGGTGGAGCCGGAGGTGCTGCTGATGGACGAGCCCACTTCCGCCCTGGACCCTATTTCCACGGCAAAAATCGAAGATCTGATGGAGACTCTTAAAAAGAAATACACCGTGGTGGTGGTGACCCACAACATGCAGCAGGCCACCCGGGTATCGGATTACACCGCCTTTTTCCTGCTGGGGGAGCTCATTGAGTTTGGACAGACCCGTCAGGTTTTCTCCTACCCCAAGGAAAAGAAGACAGAGGATTACATTACGGGGAGGTTTGGCTGATGCGAATTCGCTTTGATGCCCAGCTCAAGCAGCTGGGGGAGGAAATGACCCATATGGG
>CAKTNS010000080.1 GCA_934589225.1 uncultured Oscillospiraceae bacterium | reverse complement strand
ATGCCCAGGCTCACCCGGGTACCCTGCCAGACCCGGGTCCAGATGTCCCGGCCCAGGGTGTCGGAGCCGAACCAGTAGTACACATCGTCCAGGCCCTTCTTTTCATAGCCGTTGACGATTTTGGAACCGGTGGAGGTGGTCATTGTTTCATTGCCGTCCAGAATGCCCAGTTTTTCCAGCCCCGGCACCCGGGGGGCAAAGTTCTTTTGGGAAAGGTTCTGCTCGGCATAGCTATACCCGGTCATGCCCGGGCCAAAGATGGCAAAAAAGGTGATGAGCACAATGAGCACCAGGGCCACCAAAGCGCCTTTGTTGCTGACAAACCGCTTGTAGACATCCTTCCAGTAGCTCTGGGAGGCGAAATTGTTATCGATGTTCACGGCGGACAGGTCGTTTTTCAGGAGAAAATCATCCTTCTGAAACACGTATTCCGGGGCAGCCGCCACAGGAGCGGCCTTTCTCTTTCCAAATCTCATTTCTTTTTTCCACCGTCCTTTGCCACACGGATCCGGGGATCGATGATCCCGTAGAGAATATCCACCACCAGCATAATGCCGATGTACATGGCGGAATAAATAAAGCTCAGGGCAATGACCACATTGTAGTCATTGGACTGGATGGCCGTGACCAGAAGACTGCCTACTCCGGGGATGGAGAAAATCTTTTCCACCACCAGGCTGCCGGTCATCAGGTCCACCACCAGGGGGGCCAGCACCGTGATAATGGGGATCAGGGCGTTGCGCAGGGCGTGGCGGGAGATGAGCCGCCAGCCGGTAATGCCCTTGCTCTCTGCCAGGCGCATGTAGTCGCTGTCCAGCACCTCCAGCATTTCCGTCCGGGTGAACCGGGCGATGCTGGCCATGGTGAACATGGAAAGGGCAATGCTGGGCAGCACCGAGGAGGCAAAGGGGGTCTTGTCGGCGTAGAGCATGGGGAAGATTTTGAGCTTGAACCCAAAATAATAGCTCAACCCCAGGGCAAAGACGTAGCTGGGCACCGACACGCCGATGACACTAATTAATGTACACAGGTTATCCCAGATGGTATTGTGCTCCAGGGCGGCAATAATGCCCAGGATCAGGCCCACCAAGGCCCCCAGGGCCACCGCCTGACCGCCCACCCGGATGGACACCGGCAGACGGCTCTGGATCAGCTGGGTGATGGGGGTGTTTTTGCTGATGGTGTAGCTGACACCAAAGTCCCCCCGGCAGAGGTTCCATACGTATTTCCCGAACTGGACCACAATGGGCTGGTCCAGGCCGTATTTTTCATACAGCACCGCCCGCTGGTCGTCGGATAGTTTTTCATCGTTAAAGGGAGAGCCGGGCATCAGCTGCAGCAGGGTGAACAAAATCAAGGTGATGGCCAGCAGGGTAAAGGCGGAAATCAAAACACGCCTTAGAATATACTTTTTCATCTTCTTCTCCTCTCGGTGGGCCTTGTGCCCGGGCGCCGGCGGCAGCCCGTGAACACACTGTAGGGACGGTAACCTGGAGGAATGTTGCGGCCCCTACAATGTGTTCTTTTTGTTCTTCTAAAATTGCAGCGGCCTTGGGAGCCAAGGCCGCTGCGGAGGAATCTGCTTTGGGAATTTGCTTAGCCCTTTACAGCGTTCTTATAAACACGGTTCAGTGCCACGGGGTGGAACTCCACGCCCTCAACGCCAGTCTTGATCATATTGGCGTTGGCCTTGGTGTACAGGGGAACGATGACAGCCTGATCCATGACGATCTGCTCCGCGTCATACATGGCGTTCCAGCGGCCCTCGGGGTCGGTAACGTACTTGCCGGTGGTGCAGTCAGCGATCAGAGCATCAAACTCCGCATCGCTCCACAGGCCGTAGTTGTTGGAGCAGCCAGTGGTCCACATGTTCAGGTAGGTCATGGGGTCAGCGTAGTCAGGACCCCAACGGGTCAGGCAGACTTCATAGTTGCCGCTCTGGATGTCAGCAACACGCTGCTTCTTGGGCTCCACCTTGATGTTCAGGGTCACGCCGGGCAGGGCCTTCTCGATCTGGTCCTTCAGCACGGCAGCCACGTTCTGGGTCTCGGTCTGGTCCTCTACCAGCAGCTCAAAGGTGAAGGTATCGGTGCCCAGCTCTTCCTTGGCCTTCTCGTAGTACTCGGCAGCCTTGGCGGGATCGTCGGCGCAGACATCGGCGAACTTCTCCTGGTCGGCGGAGAAATCGGAGCCGTCAGGACCGGCAGCGAACTGGGGAGGTACGGCGGTGTAGGTGGCCACGGAGCCATCCTTTACCACGTCTTCTACAATGGAAACACGGTCAACGGCATTGGTCAGGGCCAGACGCATGTTCTGATTGGCCAGGGCGGGCACATCGTGCTGGTTCAGGGTCACATACCACAGGTAACCGGCACCGGTAACAGACAGCTCCGGGTCGCCCTCGACCTGCTCAACCTGGTCGCCGGAGAGCATGACCATATCCAGATCGCCGTTCTGGTAGCTCATGTAGGCCTGCTGGCTGTCCTTCAGGACCTGATAGTTCAGGCCGTCCAGCTGGACCTTGGCGGCATCGTAGTAGTCGGGGTTCTTTTCCAGGGTGAAGTTCAGAGCGGCGGGCTCATAGCTGGTCAGGACAAAAGCGCCGTTGCTCAGAGTGGTCTCGGGGCTGGTGCCGAAGGTACCCTCGGCCAGGCCCTCAAAGAATGCCTGGTTCACAGGATAGAAGGTGGGGAAGTACATCAGGCTCAGGAAGTAGCTGACGGGAACCTCCAGGGTGACCTCCAGGGTCTTGGAGTCCAGGGCCTTCACGCCCAGCTCGCTCTTGTCCATGTCACCGGCAATGATGGCGGCGGCGTTCTTCACCTGGCCGATGTCGGAGAGCATGTAGCTGTACTCGGAAGCCAGGGCGGGATCAACGGCCCGCTGCCAGGCAAAGACGAAATCCTCGGCGGTAACGGGGGTGCCGTTGGACCAGTTGGCATCTTCCCGCAGGTGGAAGGTGTAAACCGTGCCGTCATCGCTGATATCCCAGCTCTCGGCAACGGCGGGGACGGCGGCACCGTCGGCATCCATCTGGGTCAGGCCGTCGGTGTAGTCGGCAATGACTTCAAAGCTGGTGCCGTCGGTAGCAACCTGGGGGTCCAGGCTCTGGACTTCCACTTCTACCATGACGTTCAGCACCTTGTCGCCGGTGGCTTCATCTACGGAAGCGGCGGCAGTGGTATCGGCAGCGGCGGTATCCGCGGAGGAATCCGTCGCGGCACTGGCAGTGGGCGTATCCGTCCCGCCGCAGGCGGCCAAAGACAGGACCATGGCCAGAGCCAGAACCAAAGAAGCAAGTTTCTTCATGTTCATCTTTCATTTTCCTTTCTGAATATAGAATACCCCTTTTTCTCACGGGTTTGGCAAGGTGCTTGAAAACCGCATCAGTTTTTTATTCACTTTGCTTATGTGGCACATTATAATCATCCAGTACCTTGCTGTCAAACAGGAATTGCATTCTCCAAAATATTTCAGATGTTTGCATAAAAATGAAGATTCTATGAAGCGTGTTTGTAGAAACTATCACAAGAGATTTTCTGATTTTGAGCACAGCACAAGGACATTGCTTCACGCCCTATGTACTTTCCGTCTTTTGTCTATAGCAAGAGCACAAGGTTCTTTTGTCCGTGGATGTTCGTCAAAAAAGCCCCATAACCCAGCCCCTTCCCAAAGCGGCACGAAACCCGGAGACAGCAGCATCCACGGTATTCCGTATATCACTACATATTATTCATTCGATTTTTGTATACATAAAATGAACTTTTAAAAACAGCCGTTCTTTTTTAGATACTCCAGCTGTGCAAATGAAAGACCGCTTCCCTGTTCCTGCATTCACATTCTAAAAAACCTTCCCCGTCGGGGAAGGAGAACCGCCATAGGCGGTGCGCGGTACCACGTTCCGCATTGTAGGTACAACGGGCGCAGAGGTAGAACGCCTGTAGGGGCGGCAATCTTGTCAAGAGAAACATGGGTAACACATAGGGAAGACACATGGGTTACAGTCTGCGGATGT
>CAKTNS010000079.1 GCA_934589225.1 uncultured Oscillospiraceae bacterium | reverse complement strand
GGGATCAACCACCTGTATGAGTTCGACTGCGGCCCGGAATCCGGCTGGATGTACAAGGTCAACGAGTGGTTCCCCAACTACGGCTGCTCCGTCTACACCCTGAAGGATGGGGACGACATCGTCTGGTGCTACACCTGCGTGGGTCTGGGCGCGGACGTAGGCGAAACCTGGATGGGCGGCCAATGAGACAGGATGCCTTTTCCAACCGGCATCCGGCAGTGAATTTCGCCTTTTTTCTGGTGATCATCTGCTGCGCCGCGGTCATCCAGCACCCGGCCTACCTGGCCGTGGGGATTTTCAGCGGGACCGTCTACTACCTGCTGCTGCATGGCAGCAGAGGGTTTCGGGGGATTGCCGGAATGCTGCCGATTTTCCTGATTTTGTCCCTGCTCAATCCCCTGTTCAACACCTACGGCGCGCATATCCTGTTTTACCTTTTTGGCAGGCCCTACACCCTGGAGGCTCTGCTCTACGGCTTTGCCATCGGCGGAATCTTCCTGGAGATGCTCCTGTGGTTCGGCTGCTACAATGTGGTGCTGACCAGTGATAAGTTTACTGCCCTGTTCGGCAACCTGATTCCCGCCCTTTCCCTGCTTCTGGTGATGGTTCTGCGGCTGATCCCCAGCTTTCTTCGCAAGGCCGCCCAGCTGGCAGGGGCCCGGAAATCCATCGGCAAGGGAGCCGCTGAAGGGAGCTCCAACAAAGAAAAGCTCATGGACGGCATGTCCATTCTGGGCGCGCTGACCTCCTGGGCATTGGAAGGAAGCATCGTCACCGCGGATTCCATGCGCTCCCGGGGCTATGGCACCGCCAAACGCAGCAGCTTCCGGATCTACCGGATGGCCGGAGAGGATTTCCGGCTGTTAGGTCTCATGGCAGTGCTGCTGATTGCCGTTTTCCTGCTGGGCGACCGGCAAGCCAGCTTTACCCCGGAGCTGGAAATCGCGGCCCTTTCCGGTCGGAAAAGCCTGGGACTGGCCGCTTACGGGGCTTTCGCCCTGCTTCCCGCCGCATTACACACAAAGGAGGCCATTGCATGGCACATTTCGAGATCCAGGATCTGACCTTTTCCTACGCCGCCGCCAAGGGGCGGCACAGCCTGGAGAAGGTCAGTCTTTCCATTGAACAGGGGGAATTTCTTGTCCTGTGCGGTGCCTCCGGCAGCGGTAAGAGCACCCTGCTGCGTCAGCTGAAAACCGTACTTACCCCCGGCGGCAAGCGCCAGGGCGAAATTTTCTTCCACGGCGTACCCCTGAGTCAGGTTTCCGACCGGGATCAGGCGGCAAAAATCGGCTTCGTCATGCAGAACCCGGACGACCAGATCGTCACGGATAAGGTCTGGCACGAGCTGGCCTTCGGCCTGGAAAGCCTGGGCTGCGACCAGAAGACCATGCGCGCCCGGGTGGCGGAAATGGCCTGCTATTTCGGCATCCAGGACTGGTTTCACCGGGACGTTGCCACCCTCTCCGGCGGCCAAAAGCAGCTACTGAATCTGGCCTCCATCATGGCCATGCAGCCGGAGGTGCTGATTCTGGACGAGCCCACCAGCCAGCTGGATCCCATCGCCGCCTCGGATTTTCTGAACACCGTCCGGAAGATCAACACGGAGCTGGGCACCACGGTCATCATCACCGAGCACCGGCTGGAGGATATTTTTCCCTATGCCGACCGGGCGGTGGTCATGGACAAGGGCCGGATTCTGGCAGACGACACCCCCAGCCGAGTGGGCCAGCTGTTGTTTTCTCAGAATCACCCCATGTTCACCGCCATGCCCACCCCCGTGCGGGTATATTACGGTGCCGGGTGCACCGGCGAAAGTCCCCTCACCGTCCGTCAGGGCCGGAGCTGGCTCAGCCGGGAATTTCCCAGAATTCCCGCAAATCACACCGTTCCCGCCCCGGGCCTTCCGGAGGAAGTCACGAACCCGGCCTTGGTGCTCAAAGAGCTCTGGTTCCGGTATGAAAAGGATTCCCCGGATATTCTCCGGGGCGTCAGCGCGGAGGTTCCCGCCGGAAGCCTCTACGCCATCCTGGGCGGCAACGGTGCGGGAAAATCCACCACTTTGAAAGCCATTTCCGGCATTTGCCGACCCTACCGGGGCAAAGTCACCCTCTTCGGAAAGCCCATGGAAAAATACAAATCCTCCGAGCTGTTCCGGGGCTGCCTTGCCATGCTGCCCCAGGATCCCAAAAGCCTGTTTGTAAAGAAAACCGTCCGGGAGGAGCTGGAGGAAATGACGAAGGATACTTCCGCCATTTCCGAAATTGCCCGGCTGTGCCAGATCGAACCGCTGCTTGGCAGCCACCCCTATGACTTATCCGGCGGTGAGCAGCAGCGAGCCGCCCTTGCCAAGGTGCTTCTGACGAAACCCCGGCTTCTTCTGCTGGACGAGCCCACCAAGGGCATCGACTGCTTCTTCAAGGAGGCCTTTGCCAAAATTCTGGCCGACCTGAAAGCCCAGGGCATTACCGTCGTCATGGTGTCCCACGATGTGGAGTTCTGCGCCCGGTACGCGGACGTGGTGGCCATGTTCTTCGACGGCCAGATTCTCACCGCCGATACTCCCCGCCGGTTCTTCGGGGCCAACAGCTTCTACACCACCGCCGCCCACCGGATGAGCCGCCACGTCTTCGATGGGGCCGTCACCGCCGAGGATGTCATCGCCCTTTACCGGCAGAATCAGGAGGCCGCCCAATGAAAAAATCCCACATTGCCATGCTGCTGATCTTCCTGCTGGTGATTCCCGCCACCCTGTTCTTTGGCCTCCATTTGAAGGGCCGGGCCTATTACATCACCAGCACCCTGGTCATCATCGAAATCCTCATCCCCTTCCTGCTGGCCTTCGAGGATCGGAAGCCCCAGGCCCGGGAGCTGGTAGTCATTGCCGTTCTCTCGGCCCTGGCCGTGGCCGCCCGGGTGGTGATCCCCATTCCCAATTTCAAGGCCATTTTCGCCATCATCATGCTCTCCGGCATTGCCTTCGGCCCGGAATCCGGCTTCCTTGTGGGAGCCGTTTCCTCCTTTGCCAGCAACTTTTTCTATGGTCAGGGAGCCTACACCCCTTGGCAGATGTTCGCTTACGGTGCCGGCGGAATGCTGGCGGGCTTTCTGTTTGCCAAGGGTCGCCTGCCCCAAAAGCCCCTGGTCATGGCCTTTTTCGGCTTTGCGGCGACGCTCTTTTTTGTTGGGCCCCTTCTGGACACCTGCTCGGTATTTCTCATGCTGCCGGTCATCAATTTTCAGACGGCCTGGCCATTATATCTGTCCGGATTTCCGGTAAATCTGAGTCAGGGAGTGTGCACCTTCCTGACCATGCTGCTCTTTGGTCGTCCCCTTCTGGAAAAACTGGATCGGGTAAAGCTGCAATATGGCATGACGGAGGACGGAAATGGGGTTTGAGGCCTGCCATCCGGCAGTTAACTTTATCTTTTTCGCTTCCGTTCTCTGGGGATCGGTGTACTTTCAGCATCCGGTGTTTCTGGCCATCGCCTGGCTGTGCGCCTTTGCCTACAGCGTCCGCCGGGCAGGACGAAAGGCCGTGGTTTTCAACCTCTGCCTGCTGCCGCTGATTGTGGTTTTCGCCCTGTACTACAGCGCCTACCACCATTTCGGCGTGACGGTGCTCCGGAAGAATTTCATCGACAACAATATGACCCTGGAAAGCCTTGTCTACGGGCTGGTCATCGGTCTGCGCTTTGCCACGGTGTGCATGTGGCTGGAAGCCCTGTTTTCCGTGGTCTCCTCGGATAAGGTGATCTACCTGTTCGGCAAAGTCAGCCCCCGGCTTTCCCTGTTTCTGACGATTCTTCTGCGGTTTCTTCCCCGGCTTTCCCGGGAGGCGGGACGGATCAACCTTGCCAGACGGGGTGTGGGCCGTGGAGCCGGTCAGGGAAGCCCCTTCCGGCGGCTTATGAACTGCCTGGGGATTTTCTCCATGCTCATCACCTGGATGATCTCCGCTCTGGCTCTGGAATCCGATTCCATGCGCTCCCGGGGAAGTCTCCTTCGGGGCCGGACAGCCTTCTCCCTCTACCGGTTCGACAACCGGGACAGGGCTTTCGTCATTTCGCTGTTCACCTGCATCACCCTGACCCTCATGGGGGTGATTCTGGGCTCCGGGAAAATGTGGTACAATCCCCGGATCGTCTGGCGGCCCCTGAATGCCATCGGCATTCTCACCGCCGCCGGGTATCTGGTTCTGTGCCTGATGCCCTTAGGACTGGAGCTCTGGACGGATTACCGGTTCCGCAAGGCCCGGGCTTCCTGAACGAAAGAACAGGCGCACCGCAAAACGCAGTGCGCCTGTTCTTCTGCTATTTACCCATTCACCGTATCCACGAACCCCAGGAAAGCGTTTCTTCCCTCCGGGGTGTTCTTGTAGACACCGGCATCCTCCAGGACTTCGGTGAACACCTTTCCCGTCTCCTG
>CAKTNS010000078.1 GCA_934589225.1 uncultured Oscillospiraceae bacterium | reverse complement strand
TTACTACCGATGATGCAAGAACCGGTCTTAAACATCTTTATCCAATAGTGAATTTTTAAGTGGTATGTGCTACTACAGGCGTGGAACCATTCATCCACACGGGTTGTATTCGGGGCGTCCCCCGGAACGGCACACAGGCCGTTCCCTACGGTTTCGCTGATGGGGATATTCTTCAACCGACGCAGTTTAAAAACGTTCGTTTTTTGTTCCCTTCTGTTTAAGCTGACAACATCTGTTACACCTATAACTGTCAACTGTCAACTTTCAACTGTCAACGATCATGTTCATTGTTATTTATTTGTGGACAAATGCCCGCCTGTATGATACAATGGTCTGGCGACTTGTATTATAGAGAGGAAGACATCTGTGGAAACCATCACGACCGTAAATGCGGCGGTGAACAGCTTTGTATGGGGTGTTCCCGCCATGATCTGTATTGTGGGCGTGGGCCTGTGGCTCAGCGTTCAGACGAAATTTATTCAGTTCCGCCGGTTCGGCACCTCCATGCGGGAGACCTTCGGCAAAATGTTCCACCGGGCCGATGCCACCGATGGGGCGGTAACGCCCTTCCAGGCGGTGTGTACCGCCCTGGCGGCCACGGTGGGCACCGGCAATATTGCGGGTGTGGCCGGGGCCATTGCCATTGGGGGCCCGGGGGCGGTGTTCTGGATGTGGTGCAGCGCCCTGCTGGGCATGTGTACCAAGTTTGTAGAGGTCACGCTGGCTGTCCGGTTCCGGGAGAAAAACCGGGAGGGAGACTGGGTTGGCGGCCCCATGTATTACATCAAAAACGGACTGCCGCAGAAATGGCATTTTCTGGCGGTGCTCTACGCCATTCTGGGCATGCTGACGGTCTTCGGCACCGGCAACGCCACCCAGGTCAACGCCATCATCACCGCCGTGGACACGGCCATCCTGAACTTCCACCAGATGGGAGCCCGACAGATGGCCAGCCTGAACCTGGTCATCGGCATCCTGATCGCCCTGACCGTGGCCCTGGTGCTGGTAGGCGGGCTCAAGCGCATCGGCAATGTGGCGGAAAAGTTGGTGCCCTTTATGGCCCTGGTGTACGTGCTCATGGCCCTGGGGGTGCTGGTGCTGAACCTGAACCGGGTGCCGGAGGTTCTGGCTTCCATCGTCAAAGGGGCCTTCTCCCCCTCCGCCGTTACCGGCGGCGCGGTGGGCAGCATGTTCCTGTGCATGAAAAAGGGCGTGTCCCGGGGCATCTTCTCCAATGAGGCGGGCCTGGGCACCGGCTCCATTGCCCACGCGGCCTCCGATGTGGATGACCCCATCCGGCAGGGTTACTTCGGTATTTTCGAGGTCTTTGCCGATACCATCATCATCTGCTCCATGACCGCCTTCGTCATTCTGGTCTCCGGGGAGCACATTGCCTACGGTGCCGCCGCCGGGGCGGAGCTGACCATCGGGGGCTTCACGGCGGTTTACGGCAGCTGGGCGTCCCTCCTGGCAGCGGTGGCCATGTGCTGCTTCGCCTTCTCCACCATCATCGGCTGGGGCCTTTACGGCACCCGGTGCCTGGAATTTTTGGTTGGCAGCAAGGCCAACCGGGGCTTCATGATCGTCTATTCCTTTGTGGCCATCATCGGTGCCACGGTGGACCTGGGCCTTCTGTGGGACCTGTCCGAGACCTTTAACGGCATGATGGTGATCCCCAACCTCATTGCCCTGTTCCTGCTCTCCGGCACCGTTGCGAAAATGGTCCGGGAAACGAAAATCTAAGCCAAGCGCCTCTTCGGAGGCGCTTTTTTTGTTGTATCGGGGCCAAATTCCGGGGATAGAATCCCTTGACGAAGGTAACATAACAGCGTATAATAAAACCACGTCCGGCCCCGTCCGGCAGTGCGGAAGAGAAAAGGAGCGGCCTTGGGCCGAGGAATAGCGTATGGGAAAAACGCAGCGTATTTTTGCCGCCCTCTGCGGTGCGGCGGCCCTGGTTCTGGGGGGCTTTGGCATTTGGCTGGGGGTGACTTCCCCGGGGAAAAGCCCGGTATTGCTGAAAACCGACCAAGGCGCCCAGGACCGGTGCCGGGACTTTGCCCAGTGCCTCCGGGAGGAAGACTTTGAGGGTCTGTCCAAAACCCTCCTGGGAACGCCCCAGATCACCCAATACAGCGGCGAAGAAGCCCTGTCCAAACGGATTTGGCAGGCTTATGTTTCCTCCATGGACTGCACCCTGGAGGGGGAGCTCTACGGCACCGACCAGGGGCTGGCCCAGAACATCACCCTGGAGGCCCTGGACTTAGAGGACCTGGGGGCCCGGCTGGAGGAAAAGGTGCCTCTGCTGCTGGAGGCCCGCATGGAGGAGGCCCGGGATATTGCAGAGCTCTACGACAGCCGGAACGGCTACCGGCAGGAGGTCATTGACCAGGTGCTGCTGCAGGCCCTGGATGAAGTTCTGTCCCAGAAGCCCCAGACCCGGGAAACCACCCTGACCCTGCGGCTGTGCCGTAGCCGGGGCCAATGGCTGATCCAGCCCGAGGGGGACCTGATCCGCTTCCTCAGCGGAAATATTGCGGGAGCGTGAGGTCTATGAAAAAACACAGTATCCGCCGCTTGGGGGCCATCCTGGGCTGGCTTTTCAGCTTCTGCGCCGTGTGCCTGGTGCTGGGGCTGCTGGTGCTGGTGCCCAGCGGGAAGACCAAGGTCACCGGCAGCAAAACCATCAACACCGCCGGGCAGTTTGACACGGACCTTCACAACCTTCTCAGCGATGCGTTGTCCTCCGTCACCTCCGTCAAAAAACGGTATTGGATCGCCGCGGGCACCCCGGCCCCGGTGCCGGACCAGGGCTGCTACGGCTCCGCCGCCGACCCCAAGGAGCTGAAGGGCCTGCTGGAACAGGCCCAGGACGTTCTGGAGGGCCAGACCTTTTATTTTGACCCGGAGACCACGGAGATTTTACCCGGCAGCGAAATTCAGTATTACTATGACGAGACCATCCTGGCCATCACCTGGAAGGAGGCCCACAAGAACATGGCCGTGACCTGCGCGGAAGTGAAGATCATGGACATCTCCCAGTTCCGGCGGTATCTGGCGGGAGAGGAATTCGGCTGCGGCAAGCTGATGCTCTCCTCGGAAATGGCCGAGGCCGCCCACGCGGTGGTGGGCTGCTCCGCGGACTTCTACGGCTTCCGGCCCGACGGCGTCATGATTTTAGACGGCACCGCCCTCCGGGCCAACCGGGCGCTGCCGGACCTGTGCTTCATCAAAAAGAACGGGGACATGCTGCTCTACCGGGGCAACGATTTTGCCTCCGTAGAATATGCCCAGAACTTTGCGGATGAAAACGAAATTGTCTTCAGCTTCTCCTTCGGCCCCGTGCTTATTAAAGACGGCAAGCGCTGCGAGCGCTATGACTACCCCATCGGGGAGCTGGACCGGAATTACGCCCGGTCCGCCCTGTGCCAGCTGGGGACGCTTCACTACCTCTACACCGCCTGCAACCGGGAACCCCCCTTCGGCTACACCCCGGACATCGGAGAGCTCACCACCATGCTCCTGGACATGGGTGCTCAGCAGGCCTATAACTTAGACGGCGGCCAGACCACCACCGTGGTCATGGATAACCAGGTGGTGAACACCGTCAACTACGGCAACCAGCGCAAAATCAGCGACATTCTCTATTTTGCCACCGCCAAACCATCGGGAGGTTGATCATGGATACCATTGCTTTTCTGATCGGTCCTTACAGCATCTATTGGAGCACCATCATGCTGGCTCTGGCCGGTGCCGTGGGGGTGCTGCTATATTGGTGCTTCTACCTGTGGGACGGCTCTGACCGGGTCGGTGCCTTTTTGCTGCCGCCGCTTGCCCTGGTGCTGGGCATCTTGGGCGGGCGAATGGCCCACTGGTATTTCCGGGCGGACACCTACGACGGCTTCCTTTCCGCCATGACGGACTACTCTATTGGGGGCTTTGCCCTGGTGGGCACCTTCCTGGGGGTGCTGCTGGCGGTGGGCCTTGTGTCCCTCCTACGGAAGGGCAGGCACTTATTTCCCATGCTGGATGCCGCGGCTCTGGCGGGCTGCGGGGCCATCAGCCTGGGGCGGCTGTCCTGCTTCTGCAATTCCCTGGACCGGGGCCAGACCGTGGCCCCCGGGAGCCCCTTTTCCAGCCTCTTGTTAAACCCCACCACCGGCTCCCAGGAATACCGGCTTGCCACCTTCCTGCTGCAATCCATGGTCACGGCCCTGATTTTCCTGGGCCTTGCGGTGCTGTTTTTCTGGCAGCGGGGGGGCCGGCGTAAAAAGGACGGGGATCTGTTCTTCCTCTTCTGCCTCTACTACGGCGGCACCCAGGCAGTGCTGGACTCTACTCGGTATGATTCCCTGTTCTTCCGCAGCAACGGCTTTATCAGCGTGGTCCAGATCCTGGGCCTGCTGGCGGTCCTGGGGGTGCTGCTGGTGTTTACCCTGCGCTATTGCAAAACCGGCGGCTGGAAGCCCGGCATCCTGTGCTTCTGGGGAAGCACCCTGCTGCTGCTCTCCGTAGCCGGGTACATGGAATACTACGTCCAGCGCCACAGCGGCGAGGCGGCCTTTGCCTACAGCCTCATGTCCGCCGCCATGGCCCTGGTCCTGACCCTGGGCACCGCCCTCTGGGCCATCACCCGCAAACGGGAAATCCCCAGGAGCCTGCCCACCATCTACCCAAAAGCGGAGTGATGCTTTTCAAAAATCTTCGCCTACGGAAAGGGGAACCGCCGTAGGCGGTGTGAGGCGCGGTACGGCGTTCTGTATTGTAGGAACAACAGGCGCAGAGGTAGCACGCAAAAACCTTCCCCTTTGGGTAATGTCATCAACTTAAGCACTCCACTCTCAAATTCTCCTGAAATTATTCGGATATTTCATAGATTTGTGCTTC
>CAKTNS010000077.1 GCA_934589225.1 uncultured Oscillospiraceae bacterium | reverse complement strand
AACAAGAACATTCTGGTCATCGGCGGCTCCGGCAGCGGCAAGACCCGGTTCTTCTGCAAACCATCTCTTTTGCAGGCTCACAGCTCCTATGTGGTCACGGACCCAAAAGGAACGCTGCTCCCGGAAATCGGCACCTTCCTGGTGCGAAAGAAGTACCGAATCAAGTGCCTGAATCTTATCAACTTTAAAAAGTCCATGAAATACAATCCGTTATCCTATATCCGTTCTGAAAAAGATATTTTGAAGCTGGTAAATGCCCTGATAATGAACACCAAGGGCGAAGGCGAAAAATCTTCGGAAGATTTCTGGGTCAAGGCGGAACGGCTCTACTACTCCGCACTGATCGGCTACATCTGGTATGAAGCCCCGGAGGAGGAGCGGAATTTCACAATGCTGTTGGATCTGATCAACGCCAGTGAAGTCCGGGAGAATGACGAGAATTACCAAAGTCCCGTGGATATTCTTTTCGCCAAGCTAGCAGAGAAGGAACCGGATCATTTTGCTGTGAGGCAGTACCGCAAATTCAAGATGGCGGCAGGCAAGACCTTAAAATCTATTTTAGTGAGCTGCGGCGCGCGCCTGGCTCCCTTTGACATAAAAGAACTCCGGGACCTTATGGAAACGGACGAGCTGGAGCTGGATACCCTGGGCGACGAGAAAACGGTGCTGTTTGTGATCCTTTCGGATACGGACAGTACCTTTAACTTTGTGGCCGCCCTGATGTACAGCCAGCTTTTCAATCTGCTCTGTGACAAGGCCGACGATCTCTACGGCGGGCGGCTGCCCGTCCATGTCCGGCTGATCTTAGACGAATTCGCCAATATCGGTCAGATCCCGAACTTTGACAAGCTCATAGCCACCATCCGAAGCCGGGAGATCTCGGCTTCCATTATTTTGCAGTCCCAGAGCCAGCTAAAGACCATCTACAAGGACGCGGCGGATACCATCGCGGGTAACTGTGACAGCACCTTGTTTTTGGGAGGCAAGGAAAAATCTACGCTGAAGGAGATTTCGGAGCTGCTGGGGAAGGAAACCATTGACCTTTCCAACCAGTCCGAAAACCGCGGCAGTCAGGTATCCTACGGCCTCAGTTATCAGAAATTAGGAAAGGAGCTGATGTCCCAGGACGAATTGGCAGTCATGGACGGCGGCAAGTGTATCTATATGCTGCGGGGTGTCCGTCCGTTTCTCTCGGAGAAATACGACCTGACGAAACACCCGAACTATAGGTACACCGCCGACGCCGACCCGAAGAATCTCTTTGATATGGAGCGGTACATGAAAAGGCATCCCAAGGTAAAGCCCACGGATGCCTTTGAGGTGTACGAGATCAACCTATAAACAAAACCAATTTTAGGAGGATATTTTGAATGGCATTTTTCAACAGCGCGGTAGGCGTTCTGCAAACCCTGGTAGTCGCCCTGGGCGCAGGTCTGGGTATCTGGGGCGTTATCAATCTTCTGGAAGGCTACGGTCAGGACAACCCCGCATCCAAGTCCCAGGGAATGAAACAACTTATGGCCGGCGGCGGTGTCGCCCTCATCGGCACCACTCTGGTGCCCCTGCTGACCGGTTTGTTCGGATAAGCCGCTGAAAGCGTGATTCGCTTATGGGCGGTATTCTTGACAAACTGGACCAGTGGCTCCGTGGGCTGCTGACAGAGGGCATCAAGGGGAATTTAACAGGAATGTTCGATTCCGTCAATACCAAAGTAGGCGAGATTGCGGGAGAAGTGGGAAAGACGCCCCAGGGCTGGAACGGGGGCGTCTTTTCCATGATCCAGAATCTTTCCGAAACGGTCATTGTCCCCATTGCCGGGGTGATCCTCACCTTTGTCATGTGTGTGGAGCTGATCCAGATGGTCACGGAGCGAAACAATCTCCACGATATTGATACCTGGATGTTTTTCAAATGGGTATTCAAGACCTTCTGTGCCGTGCTGATCGTCACCAACACCTGGAACATCGTCATGGGAATATTCGATGCGGCGCAGAGCGTGGTCAACGGCAGTACGGGGGTGATCATCGGCAATACCTCTGTGGATATCAGCGGCGTGCTGGGAAATCTGGATGCCCAGATGGAGGCATTGGAAACAGGAGAACTGTTCGGTCTGTGGTTTCAGTCCATATTCGTGGGGCTGACCATGAACATCCTGTCCATCTGCATTATGCTGGTGATTTACGGCAGGATGATCGAGGTGTACCTGACCGCCTCGGTGGGGCCTATCCCTCTTGCCACCATGACCAACCGGGATTGGGGGCACACGGGGCAAAACTACCTGCGCTCCCTGTTTGCCCTGGGCTTCCAGGCATTTCTCATCATGGTGTGCGTTGGCATTTATTCTGTGCTGGTGCAGAACATCGGCGTGGGAAGCAACGTGTCCGCCGCCATCTGGGCCTGCATGGGGTATACGGTGCTGCTGTGCTTTGCGCTGTTCAAAACCGGCAGCCTGTCCAAGTCTCTATTCGGGGCCCATTAAGGAGGTATGTATGGCCTATGTAACCATTCCCAAAGACTTGACCAAAGTAAAATCCAAGGTGTTGCTTGGTTTGACCCGGCGGCAGCTCATTTGCTTTGGGGCAGCGGTGCTTGTAGGAGTACCGCTTTTCTTTTTGCTCAAAAACCGGGTGGCTTCCAGCGCAGCCGCCCTCTGCATGATCCTGGTGATGCTGCCCTTCTTCTTGCTGGCAATGTACGAAAAGCACGGTCAGCCGTTGGAAGTGATCCTGGGACAGATGATCCAGGCTATGTTTGTAAGGCCCAAGCTGCGGCCCTACGCAACCAACAATTTTTACGCCGCCGTGGCGCGGCAGATTCAAGTAGAACAGGAGGTGCGTGCAGTTGTCCAAAAGAGAAGAAAGATTCGCAAAAAAGCGAAAGCTGACCGCCGCTGAAAAGAAAGAGATCCGGGCCATCATGGAGCGGGCCCGGGGCGACGGGAAGCCTCATACCGCCCAGGACACCTTGCCGTTCCGGCAGATGTACCCGGACGGCCTTTGCAAGCTGGACGACAATACCTGGTCCAGGTGCATTGAGTTTGAGGACGTGAACTACCAGCTTGCCCAGCCGGATCAACAGACGGCCATCTTTGAAGGTCTCTGCGATCTGTACAATTCCCATGACAGCTCCATCGGCATGGAGATCAGCCTGCCTTGCCGGCACATGAACCAGGAGGATTTTCTAAAGCGAATCGAGATCGCCGCCCAGGGGGACGCTTTCGACGGCATCCGGCAGCTCTATACCCAGATGCTCCGGCGGCAGCTGGAAAAGGGCAACAACGGCATTGTGAAAACCAAGCTGCTGGTACTGACCATCACGGAATCGGATATCCGGGCGGCCAGGGCCAGATTCTCCCGGATCACCCTGGACGCGCTGAACCATTTCAAGGTCATGGGCGCTCTGGCGAAGGTACTGGATGGCCGGGAGTGGCTGGAGCTGCTGCACGGCATCCTGCACCCGGACGGGGAACGGTTCTCCTTTGACTGGGACTGGCTGGCTCCCTCCGGCCTGCACGTCAAGGACTTTATCGCCCCTTCGTCCTTCCGCTTCGCCTCTGCCCGGCAGTTCCAGATGGGAACCAAGTTCTGTGCGGCCTCCTTTTTGCAGATCACCGCCCCGGAAATGGATGACCGTATTCTGGCAGAGCTGCTGAACACAGAAAGCGATATGCTTTTGAGCATCCACATCCGCAGTATGGACCAGACGGAGGCCATCAAGACCGTCAAACGGAAGATCACCGACATTGACGGTATGAAGATCGATGCCCAGAAGCGGGCTGTCCGGGAGGGATTCGATATGGATATTGTCCCCACGGACATTGCCACCTACGCCGTGGAGGCAAAGAACATTCTCCGAGATTTGCAGAGCCGGAACGAACGGATGTTTCTGGTCACGTTTCTGGTGGTGAACATGGCGGACAGCAAGCGGAAGCTGGACAACGACATTGCCCGGGCGGCCAGCGTTGCCCAGCAGTACAACTGCCAGTTTACCCGGCTGGACTTCCAGCAGGAGCAGGGCTTTGTGTCGGCACTGCCCCTGGGGGTCAACCAGATCCACATTCAGCGGGGGCTTACCACCTCCGCCGTTTCCATCCTCATGCCCTTTACCACCCAGGAGATCTTCCAGGGCGGGGACGCGCTGTACTACGGGATCAACGCCAGCTCCGGCAACATGATCCTAGCGGATCGGAAGCAGAACAAGACCCCCAATGGCTTGATTCTGGGCACCACCGGCAGCGGCAAGTCCTTCTCTGCCAAGCGGGAGATCTTGAACGTGTTCCTTGTGACCAAGGACGACATTCTGATCTGTGACCCGGAATCGGAGTATTTCCCCCTGGTGGAGCGGCTGGGCGGGCAGGTCATCCGGCTCACCCCCTCCGGCAGCGGCGGAGGCAGGAGCTACTACCTGAATCCCCTGGATATCAACCTGAACTACTCCGAGGACGACAACCCCCTGGCGCTGAAATCCGACTTTATCCTGTCCTTCTGTGAGGTCGCGGCGGGAGACAAGTTCGGGTTGACGCCGGTGGAGAAAACCATCATTGACCGCTCTCTGCGGAAGGTGTACCGGGGTTATCTGGCAGACCCCAGGCCGGAGAATATGCCCATTCTGGAAGATCTGTGGGACGAGATCCGGGCACAGCCGGAGCCGGAAGCACAGCGGGTCAGCTCCGCATTGGAGCTGTATGTCCACGGCAGCCTGAATGTGTTCAATCACCGGACCAATGTGGATATCAATAACCGGCTGGTGTGCTTCGATATCAAGTCCCTGGGCAAGCAGCTGAAGAATCTGGGCATGCTGGTCATCCAGGATCAAGTGTGGAACCGGGTAACGGTAAACCGCAGCGAGGGCAAGGCCACCCGGTACTATGTGGACGAATTTCACCTTTTGCTCCATGGGGAGGTAGCTTCCTGGAGCGTGGAGATCTGGAAGCGCTTTCGGAAGTGGGGCGGAATTCCCACGGGCATCACCCAGAATGTAAAGGTGCGCCCAGATAGGGCGCTGTGCAAAGCAGTCTAAGGTACTGCCGCACACGGCAGTGTGCGAAACAATCTGCC
>CAKTNS010000076.1 GCA_934589225.1 uncultured Oscillospiraceae bacterium | reverse complement strand
TATTTTATAACATGGATGTTAGCGAAAGCTAACAATCATACAACCAAAATACTGATAAATACCGGGAGAAGATGATGAAAAATCCATTCAAATTGCTCTGGATCGTGCTGGGCTTTGTGTGCCTGGGACTGGGCACCGTCGGCGTGGTGATCCCTGTTCTGCCTACCGTTCCGTTTTACATGTCCACTCTGTTCTGCTTTGCAAAAAGCTCCCAGAAGCTGCACGACTGGTTTCAGGGTACGGGGCTCTATCAAAAGCATCTGCGCAGCTTTGTGCAGGAACGGGCCATGACGGCGGGAACAAAATGCCGGATCATGGCCATGGTGACGGCGGTAATGGCCCTGGGCTTTCCATGCATGAAGAATGTCCCCATCGGCAGGCTTTGCATTGCAGCGGTGTGGGTATGCCATTTGCTGTATTTCCTGCTGCGAATCAAGACGATACCTGCAGGCGGGACGTTGGAGGCATCGAAATGAAGGACTGTGTGGAAGACAAGCGGCTGCGGGAGCAGCGCGTACTGGAAGAAATGATCCGGCTGTACTGCCGGAAGCAGCATCCGGGGAAGACCGGGCTTGGTAGGGCGTGCTGTCCTGACTGTCAGGCCCTTTTGGAATACGCAAAAAGCAGAAGCCAGAAGTGTCCATTTATGGAGGAGAAGACATTTTGTTCCAACTGCAAGGTGCATTGCTACAAACCGGAAATGCGGCAGCGCATCCGGAAGGTCATGGCTTTTTCAGGCCCAAGAATGCTGCTGTATCATCCGGGAATGGCCATCTGGCACCTGGTGTGCAGACTTCGGAACAAATGAGAACGTTGAGAGGAATAAGATGATCAAAACAAGATTGGTGGGACTGCTGTCCCAGTCAAAAAAGTATATTGCCTTCACGGTTTTATGGCAGTGGCTGGCGCTGCTGACCCAGATCCTGGCGGTTTTTACCATGGCGAACCTGCTGGAACAGATGGTGTCCGGTACATGCACCCGGCAGGATGTGTTGCGGGCAGGGCTGGTTTTTGTCCTGGTTCCGGTTCTGCGGTTTCTGTGCGAGCGGAGACAGGCCAGGGCCTCGTATCTTGCCTGTGTGGATGTAAAGCGTGTTCTGCGGGAAAAAATCTACGAAAAAATGCTGCGGCTGGGGGCCTCCTACAGCCAGCAGGTGTCTTCCTCGGAGGTGGTGCAGGTATCTACGGAGGGGGTGGAGCAACTGGAAACCTATTTTGGAAAATACCTGCCCCAGCTGTTTTACAGTCTGCTGGCACCCCTGACCCTGTTTGCGGTGCTCAGCCCGGTGAGTTTCAAGGCCAGCTGTATTTTGCTCCTCTGCGTGCCCCTGATTCCTATTTCCATCGTGGTGGTGCAGAAAATCGCCAAAAAGCTGCTGGACCGATATTGGAGTGCCTACACAGGGCTGGGAGATTCCTTTCTGGAAAATCTGCAGGGGCTTACAACCTTGAAAATCTATCAGGCAGACCAGCTGAAAGCGGAGGAGATGGACCGGGAGTCCCAGAAATTCCGCCGGATCACCATGAAGGTTCTGACCATGCAGCTCAACTCCACCAGCGTTATGGACGTGGTGGCCTATGGCGGGGCGGCTGTCGGTATGGCGGTGGCGGTGACGGAATTTTTGCGTGGAACGCTGTCCCTTTCCGAGGCACTTTCAATCGTTCTGCTGGCCAGCGAGTTTTTCCTGCCCCTACGGCTGCTGGGTTCCTTCTTTCACATCGCCATGAACGGCATGGCGGCCAGCGACAAAATTTTCAGCATCCTGGACCTGCCGGAGCCGGAGGACGGAGAGAAAACCCTTCCGGCGGGGCCGCTGGATGTGGCGTTGCAGGATGTTCACTTCTCCTATGAAGCGGACCGGGAGATTCTGAAAGGCATTGATCTGTGTCTGTCTGCCGGAAGCTTTGTATCCCTGGTGGGTGAATCCGGCTGCGGGAAAAGCACTGTTGCCGGAATCATTGGTGGCAGAAACCGGGGGTATTCAGGTTCCGTCACCGTTGGCGGCATTCCTCTTTCCCAGGTGCGGGAAGACGAACTGATGAAACGGGTGGTGTTGGTTCGGAGCAACAGTTACCTGTTCAAGGGTACGGTAGAGGAGAACTTGAAAATGGCGAAGCCCGATGCCACAAAAGAAGAAATGGAGGCTGTGCTGCAAAAGGTGAATCTGCTGGGATTCCTGGAGACCCAGGCCGGACTGCAAACGAAGCTCCTGGAAAAGGCAGCCAATCTCTCCGGCGGCCAGTGTCAACGCCTGGCCATTGCCAGAGCTTTGCTTCGGAGAGAGGCTTCGGTTTATATCTTCGACGAAGCGGCCTCCAATATCGATGTGGAAAGCGAGGCACTGATCATGGAGGTGATCCACGAATTGGCAAAAACAAAGACGGTGCTGTTGATCTCTCACAGGCTTGCCAACGTGGTGCAGTCGGATAAAATCTATTTTCTCCGGGGGGGAGAAATTCAGGAAAGCGGTACCCATGAAGCACTGATGGCGGCCCAAGGGGCCTATAGCCGCCTGTTTGACAGTCAAATGGCACTGGAACGCTACGGGAAAGGGGGTGTGGCCTGATGGAGCGGAACGAAGCAAAACGAAGAAGCGGTATGCAAATCATGGGAAGCCTTATCGGTCTGGTAAAGCCTCTGCTGCCTTTGATGCTGGCGGCCATTATCCTTGGAACGGCGGGGTACCTGTGCGCCATCTCTCTGACGATTCTGGCAGAGCAGGCCATTTTGCGGGGGCTGACGGCTGCCGTGCCCATGGTCCTGTCCGTCCTTTCTGACGTGCCAGTCAAAACGATCCTTACGTTGATGCTGACATTGGCGGTGCTGCGGGGGATTTTGCATTATTTGGAACAGTATTGCAATCACTATATTGCCTTTAAGCTGCTGGCCATTATTCGCCAGAAAGTCTTTGAGGCTCTGCGCAAGCTCTGCCCGGCCAAGCTGGAGGGGCGGGACAAGGGAAACCTGATCTCCATCATCACCACAGATATTGAGCTGCTGGAGGTGTTTTACGCCCATACCATTTCTCCCATTGCCATCGCCATTCTCACTTCCGGCATCATGGTAGCGTTTCTGGGAAGCTATCACTATCTTGCGGGACTTCTGGCTCTGACAGCGTACCTGACGGTGGGTGTCCTGATTCCCATGCGAAACGGGAAGCGGGGTGGCCAGCAGGGTATGGCCTTTCGGACGGCCTTTGGAGAACTGAATAGCTTCACCCTGGATTCCCTGCGGGGGCTGGACGAAACCATTCAGTACGGCCAGGGCCAGACCCGGGAAGCGCAAATGACCCGCCGCTCCCAGGACCTGGGAAAACAGCAGGAGACCCTGAGCCGCCTGGAAGGCACCCAGCGTGCCTATACCAATCTGGCCATCCTGCTGGCCTCTTTCGGAATGCTGGGCCTGACCATGACACTGTATAGCTGGGGCCTTACGGACTTTGACACTGTTCTGACCTGTACCGTTGCCATGATGGGTTCTTTCGGCCCGGTGGTAGCTCTTTCCAGCCTGTCCAACAACCTGAATCAGACCTTGGCCAGCGGAGAGCGGGTGCTGTCCCTTTTGGAGGAGACCCCCACAGTGGAGGAGATTCCCGGGGAGGAAACCCAAACTGCCCATGACTTTTCCGGAGCGGAGGCGGCGCATGTCAGCTTTTCCTATGACCGGGAGCAGATTTTGAAGGACTACTCTTTGAAGCTCCGGCCCGGCACGATCACCGGTATCCACGGAGCCAGCGGCTCCGGAAAATCTACCTTCCTAAAACTGCTGATGCGCTTTTGGGATGTTTCCCAGGGCAGCGTATCTGTTGACGGCAGGGACGTAAAGACCGTTCCCACCAAGGCCTTGCGGGATATGGAGAGCTATGTGACCCAGCAGACCCACCTGTTCCATGATTCCATTGCCAATAACATCGCCATTGCCAAGCCCGGTGCTGCCAAAGAGGAAATCATGGCGGCAGCAAAAAAGGCCTCCCTTCACGAGTTCGTAATGACCCTGCCCAAGGGTTACGACACGGAGGTGGGAGAGCTGGGAGATACCCTCTCCGGCGGCGAAAAGCAGCGCATCGGCATCGCCAGAGCCTTCCTCCACGACGCCCCGCTGCTCCTGCTGGATGAGCCCACCAGCAACCTGGATTCCCTGAACGAAGGAATCATCCTCAAATCCCTGAAAGAATCCGCCGGACAGAAAACCGTTGTCCTGGTGTCCCACAGAGCCTCCACTATGAGCGCAGCCCAGGTGGTTTACGAAATGGAAAACGGAAGAATTTCCTAGGGAAACTCTGAATAAATCGTCCGCGGCTGGACAGCGGATCTTTTGCTTCCATGCTGCGGTTCTAAAAGTGGGAAATACACAAAGTATTCCCTCACTTTTAGAACCTTGCCTGGAAACAAAATCTCTCGCTGCCAGCTCTTGCCGATTTAATCAGAGCTTCCCTAGCGGAGGATGCGTAAACTAGCTGACAAATCTCGCCCCTTTTTTCAATATCCCATCATAGCACCGAGCAACGGGGTATGCGGTCTGTATGTTCTGAACAAAAAGGACCGGAATGTCCTTGTATACAGGGATTCTAAATGAATTTGTATATTGGAAGAAGTGGTCCGATGAAGACTTCCGCAATGAAGAAAAGGAACGTCGTTTTTATCAGACAAAACTCTACAGGCAGCGGCTTTTACCCTGTATAACCAGCTTTTTCAAAAAGATGAAGAAAAGCTGCCGATTTTTCACAAAATGCGGAAAAATCGGCAGCTTCTGGCACGCCAAAAGGGATTCGAACCCCCGACCTTCCCCTTAGGAGTAGACCCGATACGATGAAACCAAGTGCAACACAGTGCAAGAAAATCCTTGGAAATACAAGGTTTTTCACTGTTTCAAATCCTATCTGGTATTACGCTTCATAAGCATTTTCATAGGGATTTTACACCGTCCAATTGGCTCGAAATTAGCAAGGCTTTCGATTTTCGGTGGACGTTGCAAGTGCAAGCAAATTCCTCTATGTAACCTCTCGTTATACGAAATGATAGGAAACCCTATTCATTCTCGTACAGGGCTGCTGGTGTTTTGGACACCTATTTAAGTCTGTTTAATATATCATTTCAAAACGAATTTTTCAACCAGAATTATCAAGAATTTCAAAGGTTTTTTCAGACTCAATGATTCTATGTAATTTAGACCCGCCGAAGCAGGTCTTTTTTTATTTCAGCAT
>CAKTNS010000075.1 GCA_934589225.1 uncultured Oscillospiraceae bacterium | reverse complement strand
AAACTGTTACCTATGTCTCTTCTCTACCTGTTACCTATGTTACTACTCTATACAAATCTGCCGCCCGCCACGTTCCGTAAACAATCTGTATGGTTGAATGGTACCACGCAATGTAGCGGCGATGATTCATCGCCAAGCAACGTTCCGTATACAACCCGTGCGGTTGAACGAAACCACCCACCAGCAAAACCGTAGGGAACGGTCTGTGTGCCGTTCCGCGCCCGAAAGGAGGGAACTGTTACCTAAAATACCAGACACGTCCCCCCATTTTTGTCATTCCGACCGCAGCGTCAGCGGAGTGGAGGAATCCACCACGTGGGACAAAGAACCACCACAAGATAAAACCAGCAACTCGTGAAGATTCCCCCGACTCACTTTGTTCGCTCGGAATGACATGTCCATATGTGGTTTCATTCAACCATACAGGTTGTATTCAGGACGTGGCGGGCGGCAGATTGCCGCCCCTACGGTCACGCTGGTGGGCGGTACCGTTCATTCGCGCGGGTTATATATGCAACGTTGCTTGGCGATGAATCATCGCCGCTACATTGCGTGGTACCGTTCAACCGCACAGGTTCTATTCGAAACGCAGCACCTTTGCGCCCATTGTTTAAGCAACATTTCACGCCGCCCCGCGGCCCTCATCAGGCTCGCCCAGGCGAGCCAGCTTCCCCCAAGGGAAGCTCTTGTACCGTGCTTTTGGGCGGCCGGTCAAACGGAACCGGCCATCGACGCTGCAGAACTGTCAACTGTCAACTGTCAACTGTCAACTTCAGGAAAATTGTCAATTGTCCATTGTCAATTGTCAATTTTCTCCCCTCCCCGCACTTCCCCTCTACGCAAAAAAGCTTCCCTTTCGGGAAGCTTTCCACTCTTATTCCAGATTCTGGGGCATGGTCGCGGCCTCGGCGATGTTGATGGCGTGGCCGCCGATACGGTTCAGGGAGTTGAGGATCTCGCCGAAGAGGATGCCGGCTTCGACGCTGCATTCTCCCGTGCGCAGCCGCTCCATGTGGTTCAGCTGGGACTGGCTGGTGAGCTTGCGGATCAGCCGCTGGGTCTTGGCCATGCGCTTGAGCTCGTCCAAGTGGATGTTCTGCTGATAGAAGGAGGCCACCGCCCGGTCGAAGAGGTCCATGGCGTTGTCCGTAATGGTTTTCAGCTCCGTCATGGCAGGCTGGGTGTAGGAAACACCCTTTTCATCCTGCTGCTCCGTCAGCTGCTGCAGGTGCTCGGCATAGTCACCGATGCGCTCCAGGTCTGACAGGGCCTGGAAGACGTGGTTCACATACTGGGCATCCCGGTCGGACATTTCCCGCACGTTGAGCTTTACCAGATAGTCGCTGATGGCATCGGTCAGATAGTCGATGACCGATTCGTTTTCTTCAATTTGCTTGGCATCGGCCACCTTCCCCGCAAGCAAGGCCTCCATGGAAAGGCTCAGGTTCTCCCGGACCAGGCCGCTCATGCGCTCCACCTCGTTGCGGATCTGCAGCAGGGTCACGCTGGGAGAGCCCACCAGGTTCACGTCGATGAACTCCAGGCGGCAGGCATCCTCATGCTTCTGCTTGGGCACCAGGAAGTAGGTCAGCCGCACCACCTGATTGGTCAGGGGCAGCAGCACCGCGGCGGAGACCACCTTAAAGATGATGTGGACCAGGGACACCTGGAACATGGGGTCCGGCACCAGGGCCTCCACCCACTGGGTATAGGGCAGGGCCAGGGTTACCACGGTCATAATGACCGCGCCCACCAGGTTGTTGATCAGATAGATCATGGCCGCCCGCTTGGCGTTGTTCCGGGCGTTCATAGAGGCCAGAATGGTGGGCATGGCGGAGCCGATGTTGATGCCGCAAATCAGGAAGGAGGCAAAATACAGCGGCATCAGCCCCTGCATGGCCAGGGCCTGCAAAATACCGACGGCTGCCGAGGAGCTCTGGATCACGGCGCACAGGGCCGCACCCACCAGAATGCCCAGCAGCGGATTCCGGGCGTTCATAATAAAGGACTGGAACCAAACCACGTCTTTGAGGGGCTTCATGGCCCCGGACATGGTGTGCAGCCCCTGGAACAGCAGACCGAAGCCCAGGATGATCTGGCCGATGTGCTTGGTCTGCTTCTTTTTGGAATAGAGCATCAGGAAAGCCCCGATGAAAATACAGAAGGGGGCGATGCCGGAGACATCCAGGGCGATCAGAACGCTGGTGATGGTGGTACCGATGTTGGCACCGAAGATCACGCCGGTGGCCTGGGCCAGGTCCATGATCCCGGCGTTGATAAAGCCCATGACCATGACGGTGGTGGCGGAGGAGGACTGGATGACCACCGTCACCAGTACGCCCAGCAAAAAGCCCATAAAACGGTTCCGGGTCAGCTTTTCCAGCAGGTCCTTCATCCGGGACCCGGCGGCCATCTCCAGGCCGTCACCCATATACTTCATGCCGAAGAGGAATGCGCCCAGACCGCCTAGCAGCGAGATGATATTGGATATACTCACGAAAGTACCCCCTATATGGAATCTGTGTAAAAACCGTCATACACATTCTTTACAAGTATACCAGCGCTTAGACGGCATTGCAACAATTTTTTCACATTCCGGCGTTTTTTGGGGAAATTGCCCGTTCTTTTTCCGGCGGTTCAGAATTCACAAATCGTTCAAAGCTATTTTAAGTTTCTTTTCAGAATTCCGTGGTACAGTATGGACGTAAACAAAAGATACCAGCAAAAGGAGCTGTAAAGACTATGAGCGAATACTATGACGATTCCATTTATGAAGAACACCATGCCCCGGAGGCTCCGGAAAACACCGGTATGCCCCCCATTCCTCCCAAGGCCCCCAAGAAGAAAAAGGGCGGCAAGGGAGCCGTGGCCCTGGTGCTGTGCTGCGCCCTGGTAGGCGGCGGCTGCGGCGTGGGCGGTGCCTTCTTGGGCACCAAGCTTGCCCAGGGCAGCAAGGGCGAGACCGTGTATTCTGACGGCGTTTCCACGGTGATGAAAGGCGTCCGGGAGACCTCGGCCCTGAAAATTCAAGAAATCGATTCCTCCAAGACCCTGACCGCCGCGGAGGTCTACGCCGCCAATGTAAATTCCACCGTGGGCATTGTCACAAGCCTTGTGACCACCAACTTCTGGGGCCAGCAGACCACCGGCGCTGCCGCGGGCTCCGGCTTCATCTTCTCCGATGACGGCTACATCCTGACCAACTACCACGTGGTCTCCGGTGCCACCTCCATCACCGTCTCCACCTATGACGGCACCAATTACGATGCCAAGGTGGTGGGCTTTGACGAGAGCAACGACGTGGCCGTGCTGAAAATCGAGGCCGAAGGCCTGACCCCTGTGGTCATCGGGGACTCCGACAAGCTGAATGTGGGCGACGAGGTTGTCGCCATCGGCAACCCCTTGGGTGAGCTGACCTTCTCCGAAACCTCCGGCATCATCAGCGCCCTGGACCGGGAAGTCACCATTTCCCAGGGCTCTACCATGGACCTGATCCAGACCGACTGCGCCATCAACTCCGGCAACTCCGGCGGCGCCCTGTTCAACATGCACGGGGAGGTCATCGGCATCACCAATGCCAAGTATTCCAGCTCCTCCTCTTCTTCCACAGCCTCTGTGGATAACATCGGCTTCGCCATCCCCATGAACCATGTGTACAACATCGTCAAGAGCATCATCGAGAACGGCTATATCGAAAAGCCCTATATCGGTGTCAGTGTTCTGACCGTCAGCTCCGAGACCCAGAAGTACGGCCTGCCCAGCGGTGCCGCCGTCCAGACCATCACCAAGGACAGCCCCGCGGAGGCTGCCGGTCTCCAGGTCAACGACATTATCACGAAGGCCAATGACACAGACATCACCACCAGCAACGACCTTGTGAAACTGGTCCGGGCCGCCAACCCCGGCGACGAGCTGACCCTCACCGTCTACCGCCAGGGTGAGACCCTGACCGTCACCGTCACCGTGGGCCGCCAGGTCCAGTCCGCCAATGAGGAAAGCCAGACCGTTCAGCAGCAGAGCTCCAGGAGCTCCCAGGGCTACGGCACCTTCCCCTTCGGCTGGGGCTTCGGTGGGTATTAAACAAGGGAACCACCAAAAAACCGCAAAATTAACACCGGGGCGAATCGGTACAAAACCCGATCCGCCCCGGTGCTATATTTTTTCAGAGTATCCAGTTGTTTTCGGTTAGATCACTTTGATCTGCACCGCCTCCATGGCGGCCAGAGCCGTTTCGTGGCTCTTTTCCGTCACACCGGCGCAGCAGCCGGAAACCACCCGAATGGGAGTCTCCGGGAAAGCACTTTTCAGGATCATGGCGTTGGAGATGACGCAGATGTCCGTACACAGCCCGCACAGGGTAATAGACTCCGGCGTCCCCTCCTGGGCCAGAAGCCTTGGCAGAGAAATGCTGCCAAAGCTCAGCTTGTCCACAATGTTTTGGGCTTTCTCCCGCAGCTCCGGGCAGATTTGCCACCCTGGAGTCCCCTGGATGCAATGCTCCACCGGCAAATTCCGCCCCTCCTGGGTCCGCAGATAATTCTTCCCATGGGTATCCCGGGTGAAAAACACCTTCCCGTCAAAATTCTCCACCAGCTCCACCACCTTGGGCACAATGGCCTGAGCCCGGTCCGAGCCCAGAGACCCGGAGATAAAGTCCACCTGCATGTCAATAACGATCAAATAATTCATAACGTTCACGCCTGCCTTTTCCGCATGATTTGGTATCAGTATAACAGACAACAGCCGGGAAAGCAACAAAGAACGGAAAAGAGAGACGATTAAATTGACAATTGACAATGGACAATTATCTGAGGACGAACGTGTCCGCTTTTGAAATCCGTTGGTTCAAAAAAATACACCAACCAGCGAAACCGTAGGGAACGGCCTGTGTGCCGTTCCGGACGCGTTTCGAATAGAACCTGTGCGGTTGAATGGCACCACCCCCCGACATGTCATCCCGAGGGAGCAAACGCGAGTCGAGGAATCTACCCGAGTTGCTGATTTTATCTTGTGTTGGTTCATTCTCTAACGTGGTGGATTCCTCCACTCCGCTGACGCTAAAGGCCTGAATGACATAAGGTACAACGTTTCGACGGATTCGCCAACTGTTTCTACAATGTTTCACGCTGCCCCGCAGCCCTCATCAGGCTCGCCTAGGCGAGCCAGCTTCCCCCAAGGGAAGCTCTTGTTCCGTGTCGGGCGGCATACTGCTTCATTCTTACGTCGTGATAACCGGAAGGTTCCCGGAACGGCACACGGGCCGTTCCCTACAGACTTTAACGGACGGACACAGACGAACAACGTTGGTCGCCCCAATAATTGTCAATTGTCCATTGTCAATTGTCAATTTTTCCGCCGCCCTGCTGCGTAAAAAAACACCTCCGTTTTCACGGAGGTGTTTTTGAAAAATTACATATCGAAGGGCTCCATGCTGAGAACGGGGTGGCCGTGCTCGGACAGGAAGTTCAGCAGCTCCTCGGGGTCCTCGGTGCAGACGGTTTCATCGGCGATCATGTCGGTGAAGTTGTCAACGCCGTACATTTCCTTAGCGGTAGCATCCAGACGCTCGCGAACCTGATCCTTCAGTTCCTTGGGCATCCAAACGATACGGCCGGGGCCGCCTTCGGCAGCGATGAACTTCTTGGAGGAGATGAACTGCTTGCCGTGGCCCATGAAGCCGGGGGTCTGAACGCCGCCGCCGGTCAT
>CAKTNS010000074.1 GCA_934589225.1 uncultured Oscillospiraceae bacterium | reverse complement strand
TCCCAGTGAGGAACGGTAACGGCAACGCCGCGCTTCTCGTAAGCGGAAGCACCCAAGGGGAACTGACCGTCGGGCAGGTCCTCGAAGGCGGAAACAGGCAGACTGTAACCATCCATCTTGCCGATGGGGTTCAGAATGCTCTTAACGACCTTAACGGTCTCGGGACGGCCTTCCAGCTGAACGTCAGCCTTGTTGTCCTCGGCTTCAGCCCAGGAGGCGGGAACGTCGATCTTCACATAGGCGTTGGCGCCCTTGTCAATGGCGTTCCAGTTCTTCTCAACAACGTCCATGCCCTTCTTGGCGTAGGAGTGCTCAGCAGCATCCTTCATGTACTTGATGGCTTCCTCGGCGGGCATGACCTTGGCCAGAGAGAAGAAAGCAGACTGCAGGATGGTGTTGGTACGCTTGCCCATGCCCACCTTGATGGCCAGGTCAATGGCGTCGATGGTGTAGAGCTGGATGTTGTTCTTGGCGATGTAGCGCTTGGCGGAAGCATCCAGGTGATGCTCCAGCTCAGCCATATCCCACTGGCAGTTGATCAGGAACACGCCGCCGGGCTTTACGTCCTGAACCATCTTGAAGCCCTTGGTGATGTAGGAGGGGTTGTGGCAGGCAACGAAGTCGGCCTTGTTGATGTAGTAAGGAGACTTGATGGCCTTGTCACCGAAACGCAGGTGGGAAACGGTCACGCCGCCGGTCTTCTTGGAGTCGTACTGGAAGTAAGCCTGTACGTACTTGTCGGTGTGGTCACCGATGATTTTGATGGAGTTCTTGTTGGCGCCAACGGTGCCGTCGCCGCCCAGGCCCCAGAACTTGCACTCGATGGTGCCCTCAGCAGCGGTGTTGGGGGAAACCTTCTCGTCCAGGGACAGGTGGGTCACGTCGTCAACGATGCCCACGGTGAACTCGTGCTTGGGAGCTTCCTTAGCCAGCTCTTCGTAGATGGCGAATACGGAAGCGGGATGGGTGTCCTTAGAGCCCAGACCGTAACGGCCGCCGATAACGGTCACGTCGTGCAGGCCGGCCTTGGCCAGAGCCATGACAACATCCTGGTACAGAGGCTCGCCCTGGGAGCCGGGCTCCTTGGTGCGGTCCAGAACAGCGATCTTCTTGGCGGTGGCGGGGATGGCAGCCAGCAGCTTCTCGGGGCAGAACGGACGGAACAGACGGACCTTGACCAGGCCAACCTTCTCGCCGTGGGCGTTCAGGTAGTCGATGACTTCCTCAGCCACGTCGTTGATGGAGCCCATGGCTACGATCACGCGGTCGGCATCGGGAGCGCCGTAGTAGTTGAACAGCTGATAGTTGGTGCCCAGCTTCTCATTGACCTTGGCCATGTACTTCTCGACCACTGCGGGCAGGGCATTGTAGTACTTGTTGGAGGCCTCACGGTGCTGGAAGAAGATGTCGTCGTTCTCGTGGGAGCCACGCATAGCGGGGCGCTCGGGGTTCAGGGAGTGGGCACGGAAAGCGGCAACGGCGTCCATATTCACCATGTCCTTCAGGTCCTCGTAGTCCCAGATGGCGATCTTCTGGATCTCATGGGAGGTACGGAAACCGTCGAAGAAGTTGATGAAGGGAACGCGGCCTTCAATGGCGGCCAGGTGTGCTACAGCGCCCAGGTCCATAACTTCCTGAACGTTGGTCTCGCACAGCATGGCGAAGCCGGTCTGACGGCAGGCGTAAACGTCGGAGTGATCACCAAAGATGTTCAGAGCCTGAGCAGCTACGGTACGTGCGGAAACATGGAACACGCAGGGCAGCAGTTCGCCGGCGATCTTGTACATGTTGGGGATCATCAGCAGCAGGCCCTGGGAAGCAGTGTAGGTGGTGGTCAGGGCACCGGCGGCCAGAGAGCCGTGAACGGTACCGGCAGCACCTGCCTCAGACTGCATCTCAACGACCTTTACGGTGTCGCCAAAGATGTTCTTGCGGCCAGCAGCGGACCACTGGTCAACGTTGTCGGCCATGGGGCTGGAGGGGGTGATGGGGTAAATGCCAGCAACCTCAGTAAAGGCATAGCTGACATGGGCGGCAGCGGTATTGCCGTCCATCGTTTTAAATTTTCTTGCCAAAATGAAATACCTCCTAAAGTATTCAAGTTTTGCGTGTATATATTACCACAATTTTTACAACTTGTAAAGCCAAATACAGACAAGAAACGTAAAATTTCATATACCGATTTTTTATACCGACAAATCAGGCTATATTGAATTTAAAATGGGGGGATTGAAAAATAGAATAGGGATTGTTTTTTGTGGTTTTTTACGGTATGATAAGAGAAAGTCAGACGGAAAACTCCCTGGCCGTCGTTGGAAAGGAAGCGGGAAATATGATTTGCAGCGTAAAAACACTGGGCATCTCCGGCATCAACGGCTCTTTGATCACGGCGGAGTGCTATATCTCCGGCGGGCTGCCCGGCTTTGACATCGTAGGTCTGCCGGATGCGGCGGTAAAGGAGGCCCGGGAGCGGGTCCGTGCCGCCTCCAAAAGCTCCGGGCTCAAGTTCCCCGTCAGCCGCATCACCGTGAATCTGGCCCCTGCCAATCAGAAAAAATCCGGAACCCATTTTGATCTGCCCATCCTTTTGAGTATCCTGGCAGCCTCCGGCGAGATCCGCCGCCCCTCCTCCGGCTGCGCCTTCCTGGGGGAGCTGGGCCTGGACGGGGGCATCCGGCCCATTTCCGGTGTGCTGCCCATGGCCCTGGCCGCCAAAGAGCAGGGCATCCGTTATCTGTTTGTCCCCGCGGAAAATGCTGCGGAGGCGACGCTGTCCCGGGGCCCCATGATCATCCCCGTCAGTACGGTCCGGGAGCTGGCAGACGGCCTCAACGGTCTGAAAGAGCTGCCGGAGCAGCCCATCTGGGTGCCGGAGCCAGAGGACACGCCGGAGCCGGACTTCCGGGATGTGCTGGGGCAGGAGAATGTCAAGCGTGCTCTGGAGGTGGCTGCCGCAGGCAGCCACAATGTGCTGCTGGTGGGCCCGCCGGGCTCCGGAAAAAGCATGCTGAGCAAGAGGCTTCCCTCCATTCTGCCGGACATGACCTGGGCGGAATCCTTAGAGGTCAGTAAAATCTATTCCGTCCTGGGCCTGCTGACAGAGAAGCAGCCTCTTCTGACCCGTCGCCCCTTCCGGGCGCCCCACCATACGGTGTCCAATGCTGGCTTAGTGGGCGGCGGCAGCAACCCAAAGCCCGGTGAGATTTCCATGGCCCACAAGGGGGTTCTGTTCCTGGACGAGCTGCCGGAATTTAGGAAGGATTCTCTGGATCTGATGCGCCAGCCTCTGGAAGACGGCCAGGTGACCATTTCCCGGGTTTCCGGTTCCGTGACCTATCCGGCGGAATTTATGATGGTCTGCGCCATGAACCCCTGTAAATGCGGCTGGTATGGGGACCCCAGCGGCCGGTGCCGGTGCAGCCCCCAGTCTGTTGAAAACTATCAAAGCCGGATTTCTGGCCCCATGCTGGACCGGATCGACATCATTGTGGAGGTCAATGCGGTGCCCTTTGAAAACCTCCGGGACCGTGCTCCGGCAGAGCCCTCTGCTGCCATCAAGCAGCGGGTCAATGCCGCCCGCCAGCGGCAGGTAGCCCGGTTCGGAGAGGACAGCAGCATGTGCAATGCCCGGATGGGCCCCAGGGAAATGCGGGATTACTGCGCTCTGACGGAGGATTGCGCGGTGCTGATGAAGCAGGCCTTCGAGGCCATGGGCCTGACGGCCAGAAGCTACGACCGGATATTGCGGGTGGCCCGGACGGTGGCAGACCTGGACGACAGCCAGGACATTCAGCTGCAGCACATTGCCGAGGCCATTCAATATCGGAACGTGACTATCGGCCAAAGCGGCTAAAATGGCAGCGGGTCCCTCTTTTTGGAGGTATCCGCTGCTTTTTTGCTTGCTTTTTCCGGGACAAAACAGTATAATGGCGGGAAAAGGCAGCCTCATGCGGGGCGCTGTTACCGTTAAAGTCAGAAAGGGATCACTATGAACGAAATTTTTCTTATGAAGCTTGGAGAGATCATTCTCAAAGGTGCCAATAAGCGGCAGTTTGAAAACAAGCTTCGCCAGAATATCCGCAGACGGATGAAGCCCTACGGAAATTTTGATGTGTATATTCTCCAGTCCACGGTTTATGTGGAGCCTCAGGATGAGGAAGCGGACGTAGAAGGGGCCTGGGAGGCCTGCAAGAGCATTTTCGGTGTCAACAGTATTTGCCGCTGCCGTCCCTGCGAAAAGACCATGGACGCGATTTTTGAGGCGGTAGAGGCATACCTGGGGGAGGAGCTGGATTGTGCGGAATCCTTCAAGGTGGAGTCCAAGCGTTCCGACAAGCAGTTCCCCATGGGTTCCATTGCCATTTCCCAGGAGATCGGCGGCCGCCTGGCGGAGGCCCATCCCAATGTGCGGGTAGATGTCCACCATCCGGCTTACACCGTCTATGTAGAGGTCCGGGACCATGCGGCCTATGTCCACGGCCCTGCGCTGCCCGGTGCCGGGGGCCTGCCCACCGGCGTTGGGGGACGGGCCATGTGCCTGCTCTCCGGCGGTATTGACTCTCCGGTGTCTGCCTACATGATGGCAAAGCGGGGCGTGGAGATCGAGTCCGTCCATTTCTTCTCCTATCCCTATACCTCCCAGCTGGCCAAGGACAAGGTCTTGGAGCTGGCCCGACTGGTGACCCGCTACAGCGGGAAGATGACCGTGAACATCGTCTCCTTTACGGAGATCCAGGAAGCCATTCGTGATAACTGCCCGGAGGAATTCTTCACCCTGATCATGCGCCGGTTTATGATGGAGATTTCCCAGCGCATCGCCCGGGAGGACGGCTGCGGGGCCCTGATTACCGGCGAAAACCTGGGCCAGGTGGCCTCCCAGACCATGGAAGCCATGACCGTCACCGGCGCGGTGGTGGATATGCCCATTTTCATGCCCCTGGTCGGTATGGACAAAGAGGAGATCGTGACCATTGCCCGGAAAATCGGCACCCTGGAAACCTCCATTCTTCCCTATGAGGACTGCTGCACGGTCTTTACCCCCAAGCACCCCAAGACCAAGCCCACCCTGGGTCAGGTAGTCCATGCGGAGCGGAAGCTGGACCGGGAGGCCCTGATCGCCCGGGCGCTGGAAAGCGTGGAAAAGGTCAAGGTGTCTTACCATGATGACGCTTTGCTGTGATGTCCTTGCGGCCCTGAAAGGAAAGACCCTTGCCACTGCCGAAAGCTGCACCGGCGGCGGCATCGGGGCAGCCATCACCGCCGTACCCGGCAGCTCCGAGGTTTACAAAGGCGGCATCATCAGCTATACCAACTGGGTAAAAAACAGGATATTGGGTGTTGACCAGAACCTTTTGGACCGTTTTGGGGCCGTGTCCGCCCCTGTGGCGGAGGCCATGGCCCGGGGGGCAAGAGCGGTGCTGGAAACAGATGTGGCGGTATCTGTCACCGGTCTGGCAGGTCCCGGCGGAGACGAGTTTGGAAACCCGGTGGGGCTGGTATTCATCGGCTACAGCGACCAAAATCAGACCATCTCCAAAAAATTCCTGTTCCCCGGCGACCGGGAGACCGTCCGCCAAAGTGCCGTTACAGAGGCATTGAAGCTGGTACTGGAAAACAATAAAAGATAGAGCATTCCCGGACGGTTGTAAGGAACCGTCCGGGAATGCTTTTTTACTTACAAGGCCCTGATTGCCAAATAAGCTTTGCAGTGATCACAGACCTTTGTAATGCCAGGGGCAAAACGGTTCAAGGGAAAATGAAATTCGAACTGATAAACTTGAAGTTGTCAAACAGCGTTCATTGTTTCGCTTTGTGGAATTTTTACACACTGCTGAATCACACCTGTAACATACGTA
>CAKTNS010000073.1 GCA_934589225.1 uncultured Oscillospiraceae bacterium | reverse complement strand
CTGCCGCCCATCTTCCCGAAGCTCCAAAAGCCGGGAACGGTGCTGGGTTTCTACGACGGAATAAAATGTGTTCTCTGCGCCACCCATGACACCGCCTCGGCGGTGGAAGGTATTCCCATGGAGGAAAATGCGCCCTACATTTCCTCCGGCACCTGGTCGCTCTTGGGCGTCAAAACGCCGAAACCCATTACAGACGAAGCAAGCCGTGCCGCCAATTACTCCAATGAGGGCGGCGTGGGCTACAATCGCTACCAGAAGAACATCATGGGCATGTGGCTGGTAAATGAACTGCGGGGAGAACTTTGCAGTGGTTTGGGCTTTGCGGAAATCGTCCATGCCGCAAAAGAAAGCGCCTGCGGTGCTATACTCAACGCCAACGCACCGGAGTTTCTGGCACCCAAGAGCATGAAAGCCGCCTTTGACACAGCCACCGGCGGAGTGCTTCACAGCATTGGTGACTATTTCTGCTGCGCCTACCGCAGCCTTGCGGAAAGTTACGGCATCTCTCTTGCGGAACTGGAACGAAATACCGGGCGCACCTATGAAAAACTGTACATTGTGGGCGGCGGAGCGAAAAACGACTTTCTGAACCGCCTGACGGCCCAGGCCACGGGAAAGCAGGTCATCGCCCTGCCCATGGAGGCCACGGCACTGGGCAATCTGAAAATACAAATGGAAAGAACAGAACGGTAGCAATACCCCTTGGCTCTCCCTATGGGAGAGCTGGCACGGCGGAAACGCCGTGACTGAGAGGGCCCCTCTCAGCCGTGCTGCCCACGTCAGTTCCCCCAGAGGAGGAACCAAGTACGAAATAAAGGAGGACAAACAATGCTTGTAAAAACCAAAGCCCGCATCGGTGTATTCGCCATTGCCTTGGGGGCCTATCTCCCTCAGTTTCCGGAACTGGTGCCGGAATTTGAAAGCCAGTATGCCGACTTCAAGAAGCGTATTCCCGATTCTGTGGTGCTGATCGATGGCGGCCTTGTAACAACCAAGGAGCAGGCTGCCGCGGTTGGAGACCGGTTCCGGGCAACGGATGTGGACTTGGTCATTATGCAGCTTCTGACCTACGCCACCTCCTACAATATGCTCCCCGCCGTCCGGGATCTGGATGTGCCGGTGGTGCTGGTCAATCTGCAGAAGAAGAAAGCCCCGGACTATGCCCACACGGATACCCCCACCTGGCTGGGCGAACTGTACGCTTGCGGCGCCGTGGGGGAAATGGTGGCCGACCTGGAGCGGGCCGGAAAACGCCATGCGGTGATCACCGGCGTGGTAGAGGGCGGGGACAATGCCGCCCAGGCGGAAATTGAGGACTGGTGCAAAGCTGCCCAGGTCCGCCGCCGGTTCCGGGATACGAACCTGGCGCAAATCGGCCGCCCCTACCCCGGTATGATGGATTTGTACATTGACGAAACCAACCTCTACCACCGGATGTGGCTGTACACCAAGCAGTTCGACTGGGAAAAGATGTGGGCCATTGCCGACCATATCACGGACGAAGCAGCCATCCGGGCCAAGGCCGAGGATATTCTGAACACCTTTGACATTGAGGGCGGTGCCACGGTGGAAACCGTCTGGGATATGGCAAAGTATGTGGTGGCCTTTGAACAGTGGGTGAAAGACGAACAAATTGCCTTTGTGGCTTCCCACTACGACGGCTTTGCCCAGGGCGTTGCAGGCAAGCTGGACTCCATGCTGATCCCCGCCTTCTCCATGCTCATCAAGCAGGGCACGGCCTGCGCCGTGGAGGGGGACATCAAGGTCGCCATGGCCATGAGCATTCTCAAAACCATTTCCGGCACGGGGCAGCTCAGTGAAATGTACTCCATCGACTTTGATGAGGACATCTGCATCATCGGCCACTCCGGTTCCGGAGATGCGGACATCTCCCAGGCCAGAAAGCCCACCATGAAGATCGTCCCGGTGTTCCACGGCAAGACCGGCGGCGGGTACCTGACCCAGTTCTATCCGCCTGTTGGCCCGGTAACGTATCTGGCCATTACCCAGGACAAAGACGGCCATTTCAAGTTCGTAGTTGCCGAGGGTGTCAACGAAGAAGGCCCCATTTTTACTTTCGGAGATACCAATATGCGCACCCGCTTCACCTGCGGAGCCAGAGAATTTGTAAACCGTTGGAGCGAGGCCGGCCCCACCCACCACATGGCCGCTGCTGTGGGCCGCCATATCGGCACCATTCTGAAGGTTGCGAAGATTTTCAATGTTCCTGTAGATGTTATTACCCGGTAAAGGAGAAACAAGCAATGAAAGATATTTTAACCGCACCCTGGATGGTGGAGATGATTCGCACCACCACCAATATGTATGCCCACGGCTGGGATGAGCGCAACGGCGGCAACGTGAGTTTGCTGCTGGAGGAGGCCCAGGTCTGCCAATACTTAGACGTAAAAAACGTCATCCGCACCATGGATACGGGCTTCACTGCCCCCACCCTGGACGGGAAATACTTCCTGGTTACCGGCACCGGCAAGTATTTTAAGAACGTCCAGTACGCCCCGGAGGTCAATTTGGGCCTGGTACACCTGACCAAGAACGGCGAAACTGCCGAACTCCTTTGGGGCTTTGCCGACGGCGGCCGGTTTACCTCCGAGTTTCCCGCCCACATGATGAGCCACGCCAAGCGTTTGAAGGTCGATCCCCGGAACCGTGTGGTCATGCACTGTCACCCGGCGAATCTGCTGGCCATGACCTATGTCCACAGCTTGGATGAAAAAGCCTTCACCCGCACCCTCTGGCAGATGTGTACCGAGTGCATCGTGGTGTTCCCCGACGGTGTCAACGTCCTGCCCTGGATGCTCTGCGGCACCAATGAAATCGGTCTGGCCACCGCCGAAAAAATGCAGACGGCCCGCCTGGTGGTCTGGGCCCAGCATGGCATCTACGGCGCAGGCAAAGACCTGGACGAGACCTTCGGCCTGATTGAAACCGCCGAAAAAGCGGCGGAAATCTACATGAAGATCGCCCATCTGCCCCGGGTCAATACCATCACTGATGCGCAGATGCACCTGCTAGAGCAAAGATTTGGGGTCAAGGCAAGGGACGGGTATCTTGAATAAAAAAGTCTTGACATTTACGAACATATATTCTATAATGCAAGCAGGTTGATACACCGCAATTGAATATTTGTGTTCTCGATTCGCGTATGCGGAGCCAATGATGGTTTATCATTGAGACTGCCCTAGCACCGTAAGAGGCTTACCTTCAGACAGAAGAAATTCTGCCTGTGTGGTTGGCATCTTGCGGTGCTTTTGTTTTGCCAGAAATTGAGAAAATGAATATTGGTGGTGTGAAGCCATGCAGCTTGACAAGTGAACACCTGACAGAAAATGGGATACGACTCTGCGAGGATAAGAGCGAGGCAACGCTCCGGTGAGATCCCGGGGTAGGAACGACATTGGAATAGGGCAGCAAGATGGCGGTACATTTGCGAGAGGTAGGATGCAGGCTTATAATATGTGTACCATCTGAAAACCAAACAGGAGGGATACATATGAAAATCACCTATACCCGTGTCGGGGACTATTATCTCCCAAATCTGACCGCACCGGAAAGCCCCAAGGTAGGCCGTTGGGGAATGCTGCGCTTCGACTATTTAAGGAAACACCGTGAGGCGCTTTATACCATCATGCTTATGGAGAACACGCTGAATTCCCACCTGGAAGAAATTGACCGTCAGGTGCAGGAAATGGAGCAGCAGCTTATTCCTCAGCTGGCACAGCAGGATGGGATTACCGAGCAACTGAAAGCAGAGAATCAAATGGAATGGGTTGCCCCGATGAACAGCATTCGGAATCGGGCAGATGAAATCGTCTTGAACGATCTCATCTATGCCTAGAAAAAGTAAATCGTGAAAACCGCCATGGTGCGTACTGATTCTGTCAGTTGCACCGTGGCGGTTTTTGTCACTTCTCACAAAAATAATTTATTTTCAGAATTCACATTAAAAAACGGCCCGCCTCGATGGCTACTTAAGTGAGGGGGAAAATATTTTAAGGAAAGGAGTATTAAATGCAGTCGAAAAAGAAGAAAGAACAAGTGGGGATCACCGCCCTCTATTGCCGTCTGTCCCAGGACGATGGCATGGAGGGTGATAGTAACTCTGTGATGAATCAAAAAAGATTATTGCAGAAGTACGCAAAGGAAAATCATCTTGAAAATCCACGCTATTATGTAGACGATGGCTATACCGGTACCAATTTCAATCGACCGGGATTCCAAAATCTGCTGGAGGACATTGAAATGGGCTTTGTCTCCACAGTCATTGTCAAGGATATGTCCCGGTTAGGCCGTGACTATCTGCAAGTGGGCTACTACACGGATAGCTATTTCCCGGATCACAGCATCCGCTTTATCGCCATCAATGACTGTGTGGACAGTGACGACGGAGAAAATGAACTAGCCCCTTTCCGCAATGTCATGAACGAAATGTACGCCCGTGACATCAGTCGGAAAGTCAGAAGCTCCCACCGCCTCCGTGGCAACGCCGGGGAGCCTCTGGCTCAGCCGCCCTATGGGTATCAAAAATCCCCGGAGAACAAGAAGCGGTGGATCATTGACCCGGAGGCGGCGGCTGTGGTGCGGGATATTTTCGCCATGGCGATGGAGGGCAAGGGTAACGAAACCATTGCCGGTATCTTACAGGCTAGAAAAGTCTTGATTCCCATGGCCTATTGGCGGGAAAAAGGACTTCCCAGAGGCGGCAAAGTATCTCAACCCGACCCGTACAAATGGTGCAAGTCTACCGTTGAAAAGATCCTGCGGCAGCAGGAGTACTGTGGGGATATTGTGAATTTCAAAACCTATTCCAAGTCCTTCAAGAACAAGGCCCGCATTCCGAATCCAGAAGAGAACTGGGCAGTGTTCAAAAATGTCCACGAACCCATCATCGAGCGGGAGGTCTGGGAGCAGGTGCAGCAGCGTATCGGAAAGACAAAACGCAGACCGCCAAAGGCAGAAAACGGCCCAAAGCATCTGCTGGCAGATTATCTCTACTGTGCAGACTGCGGCTGCAAGCTGTGGTATCATGTGAATAGCATCAATCATATCCGTTTTTTTAGCTGTTCCAATTATTCCAAGGATTACCGAGGCACTTGCCCGACCCGGCACTACGTCCGGGCAGACTCCCTGGAACAGGTGCTACTGCTGGAATTCCGTCGCATGGCAAGTCTCCTGGTGAGCGATGAAGAAGCCTTTGCGGAGCTTTTGGCCCAAAAGACCGGCCAGTTCCACCGGCAAGAGCGCAGCCATGCCAATGCGGAACTTCAAAAAGCCCTGTGCCGTATGGAGGATGTGACCCGCCTGTACGAACGCCTCTATGAGGATAACGTCAGCGGCAAGGTTACGGATGAATGGTTCTTGCAGCTTTCCCACAAGTACGAGGTGGAACGCATGGACCTGAAAACCAAAACAGCCCGCCTCCGCCAGCAGTTGGCGGAAGCGGACAGTGCAGAACAGGACCAGCAGCGTTTCTTAAGAGCCGTTCGGAAATTTCTGGAAATGGGTACCCTGACAGCCCCGCTGCTTTCAGAACTTGTGGAGAAAATCATCGTCCACGAAACGGAAGGGACAGGCCGAAACCGCACCCAGCGAATTGAGATTTGCTACCGCTTCGTAGGCTACCTGGACATCCCAGAGGTATCTCAAAGCCCCATTTACCAGGAACACATCCGCCAGGGCGTGGAACAGGCGTTTTACACGGCCTAAAGTATAAAAAATGAGTGTTCATAACTCAAATCCGTTATGAACACTCGATATGGTCCGAGTGACAGGATTCGATGGCCGGTTTTGCACGGCAAAACCGGATTGTTGCCACCAGTTTTTGAACTGGTGGCCGCCAAACGCCACCGGCATTTGGCATTTAGATGGGTTCGAATCCTGTCACTCGGACCATGACGAATGTTCTTACAGCATTTAGCTGTCAAAGAACATTCGTCATTTTTTTATTTGCTAAATAGCGACATC
>CAKTNS010000072.1 GCA_934589225.1 uncultured Oscillospiraceae bacterium | reverse complement strand
TCCATTATGGGCGAGGAAAAGGCAAATCAGAAAGATCGATTGAAAATCCCCATGGAACGTATCCGCAAATTCTTCCCCAATAGCTACACGCCTATCCAAATTGAGGAGGCGGTTATAAAGCTCTGTGAGAAGGACTACCGCCGACGAACCGAACAGGAACGATAGGGGGCTGCTGATGGAAGCAGAAGTATTGAATACCTCTACCCCGGATATGAAAACCGTAACCCGGGACGATTCCACACATATCCCCGACTTCGCAATTGAAAGGCTGGCACGGTTCTTCCTCCCTCTGATGCAGGCTTCTCTATCCGAAAAGTCCGCCGTACATTTGCAGCGAGATCAGAAAGACGATATGATGCACGGGAAGGAGGTATCAGCATGAACGCAGTCATTTACGCCCGCTATTCTTCGGATAACCAGCGAGAGGAATCCATTGAGGGACAGCTTCGGGATTGCCGGGAATACGCGGAGCAAAACAAGCTGGCGATTGTCGGAAACTATATTGACCGGGCATTGTCTGCCAGAACGGCAGACCGCCCGGATTTTCAGAGGATGATCCACGACAGCGAAAAGCGGTTGTTTGACGTGGTTCTCGTATGGAAGCTGGACAGATTCTCCCGTGACCGATATGACAGTGCCCACTACAAGCATATTCTAAAAAAGAACGGTGTGCGGGTCGTATCTGCCAAGGAGGCCATTGCCGACGGCCCGGAGGGAATTATCCTGGAATCCATGCTGGAGGGTATGGCGGAGTATTATTCCGCAGAGTTAGCTGTCAAAGTGCGCCGTGGTCAGCGGGAAAACGCAATGAAATGCCGGAATAACGGCGGTACATTGGCTTATGGGTATTCCGTGAATAAAGGAACCGGCGCGCTGGTCGTGAATCCAAAAACTGCCCCTATCGTGCGGGAGATTTTCTCCCGCTACGACAAGGGCGAGCTGATTAAGAGCATTATGAAAGACTTGAACGCAAGAGGCTTGCGCAACAATTTTAACAGGCCATTCCAGGCAAGTGCCATGACGCTTCTTCTGAAAAACAGGAAATATATCGGGGATTACTGCTACGGTGACATGATCATCCCGGGCGGCGTTCCGGCATTGGTTGAAAAAGATGTATTTGAAAGGGTGCAAAGACGGATGGAAGCAAACAAGAAATCCCCGGGAAGAGCCAAGGCAAAGGAAGAATACCTGCTGTCCGGAAAGGTGTTTTGCGGCACCTGCGGTGGCCATATGGTTGGTGAGTGTGGAAAAAGCAGAAACGGCACAGTCTATTACTACTATAAGTGCATCAACGCCAAGCATGGACATACCTGCAAGCGGAAAGCAATTAAGCGGGATTGGCTGGAGCGGGCAGTCGTCGTGGAGACTGTAACCAAAGTTCTCACCGATGAGGTCATTGACCGGGTAGCAGATGCCATCATTGCCATACAGGGACAGGAGAATCCGATGATTCCCTCTATCAAAGAACAGCTCCGTGTGTGTGACAAAAGCCTTAAAAATCTGCTGAAAGCGATTGAAGCCGGCATTTTTACGCCCACCACAAAGGAGCGAATGGAAGAACTGGAACGTCAGAAAGAGGAGCTGAACATCAGCCTGATCCGCGCCCAGATGGCGCAGCCAGTGTTCACCAAGGAAGAAATCGTCAAATGGATCAGCCGCTTCAAATACGGCAGCATCAACGACAAGGCCTATCAGCGGGAAATGATCGATACTTTTTTGAACTCTGTGTATGTGTATGATGATAAAATTGTGTTCACCTACAATTTCCGGGATCATGCGGAAACCGTGACCCTGGACGAAATTGAATATGTGTTTTGTTCGGATGTAAACGACTGTCCCCCACCAATAAAAAGAGGACATCCGTAGGGTGTCCTCTTTTTATTGGTATCGAGAGTGGATTCGAACCCATCTAAATCCAACAGGCCGGTGGCCTGTTGGGAAAACCAGTTCGCAAACTGGTTTTCTCCTTATTGCTTTGCCCTGCAAAGCAAGCCATCGAATCCACCTTCCCCCCGTCCCGGATACCGCCAGCCCACCTCAAAAGCAGCCACCCTCGGAAGACATCGCCTTTGGCGGTGTCTTTTTTGCTGCCGAAAGGCGGATTCGGAACTTTCACCCCAGAGAACGCGCGCTCACCGGGCGCACCAAAAGGAAAAGCCTGTGCCCCCCAAATTGGCGATACACAGGCTTTTGCAATACTATAAAGTTCCCAATAATTCTTCCGCGATCTCCCGGCTTTCCAGGCGCATGATGTTGTCCTCCACGTCATCCCGGGACAGGAGGTTCATACTGCCATACCAGACGACGGTTTCGTCTATCACCGCAAAATGCAGGCAATTGTCCTGGGCAAAACGAACGTCGCAGCCTCCCATGCGCAGAGATTCCAGCAGAGCCAGGCGGTGTTCGTCCTTTCCGTAACGGTACACATCCGGATGCCAGGTGATGACGGCAACCTTTAATCCGTTTTCCTGTCCCGACCTGACCAGGTTAAGCAGCTGCTCCACCCGCTTGCGGCTCAATGTAGGGCTGGAGATGACCACGCTGGCTGCCGCTTCCTGCAGGTCCTGTTCGAAGACCGGGCGGTAGCTGTCGGAGTCGTAAATGGCATCAGCGGTCTGTTTCTCCGGGGCATCCGCCGTGCAGAGCGTGTAGCCGATGCGCTTATAGGCCCGCCTTCCACAGGTTCTCGCATTGGGGATAATACCCGGCCTTGCCCGTAGACTTGTTGACGCTTCGCTTGCTGTAAACATCCGTCCGGCCCCAGAAATAGGAATAAAACCGGCGAGCCAGCTGTTTTGTGATTTCCGTTGGGGGTATCCGCGCAGGGAGCGCATAAGAAACCCCCGCTTCATCCAGAAGCTGCTTCAAACAGGCGTTTTCATCTTCAAGCTCCTTGAGCCGGGTGAGAAGCTTTTGGACATCATATTCCATGGACGGGCCTCCGATCGTTGCGGCGTGGGTGGCGTTTTCTAGCAGTTACAAAATGCGCAGCCAACACCGTATCCGGCGTGACCGATTCGTTGGGCAGATGCTTGTTATTCATCGATACCACGATGGCACAATTGTGCGCATATTGTCATACCAGGAAAGGATACTTTTCACTTGATTGAACATCGTATCCACTTCCTCCTGTCCGAAAGGTATCGCCCAGGATACGAATGCAAGGGCGTTGCTTGCGATGTAGAGTGCAAGCAGTTTCTAAGAAAGCTCTTGCCGATTTAATCAGAGCTTCCCTAAAATTCCAAGAGCTTCTGCGTTTTTACGATTTCAATTTATACACACGGTTCCTGTTCCCGCCTTCAGTGGAAACCGTTCCATCCTCTACCATTTCGCTAAGGATTCGTCTTGCTCTTGCATCTTTCACACCAAGCATCGATGCAATATCTGCACATTTCGCCAACGCATGATCCGTCAGATATTCCAGGATGGCGGTCTTCTGGCTGGCAGTTTTGAGTTGCCGAATTTTATTGCTGCTTTTTGTCGCTACTTTTTTATCGCTACTCTGCTTTAGTAGCGATAACGATAATGTTATACGATCCGGCTCAGCAGATTCCTTTATAACAGGTTCCGGCCATCCCTGCTCCCGCCAAACTCGAAAAATATTGGGGATACCGCTTCCAGCACGTTCTCCAATATCAATCATGTTAAACATTTTCAGCATGGTTCCATTGCGTGGATCAGATACACCGCCGCTTTTTGCTGCATCAATTTCAATACGAAAGCTGCCCGGATTGGACATGGTAATTTGGTCTCGCTTCTTGATAATAACAAGGCCCTGCCGCCCATAATAATCCGCATTGACCAGACAATTCGCCAATGCCTCCCGAAGGGCTTGGTGGACTGCCGTGTCATCTACACGAGTGCCGCCCTCCATTTTAAATGGCACCTTAATGTCCTGGGTCAATTTGTTATAGACCCGAAAATAAAAATCGTATACATTGCCACTCCAATCACCGGAAGATGAAATAATTCGGTCTGTCCACCGGGTATCAGAGTCGTACTGCTCCTGATAGTCCAGGAAATAGGAATTAAACTCCCGCACAATGTCATACTCATTACCAAACATCAAAAGCCCGGCAGAAGTTGGATGTTTCTTCCCATCAGATCCAATTCCTACAGCACCCAATTTCAGCAGGAAGTCTTCATCCTCAAGTGCTTCCCACACATGGCCCGGACGTGACAGCCGCATTCTTTGGCGATAACTGCGGATGCTTTCTCTGTTAAACACCGCCATATCCATCTCATTCAGCACCAGCATATCCTGGGTTTTCACAGAAGCGTCCCGAACCATAGCCTGGTATTCTTCCCTCGTGCAGCGATAATCTCCTTCTCCATTGCGGCGATAGGTGCATAGCGGATTTCCATCTACATAGACGGGCCGATACGAACGCTCCGCCCGAGGGACATTGATGACCACGATATGGTTTCCATCCACATCTTGAACAAATACATCTTTGGAAGAAAGCACATTTACACTGGTTTTGTTTGGATTATTCACAATATTCCAAAATTCTTTTATAAGTCTGTCGGGATCGGGCAAATCAACTGGGCGCAAAGATTTATCCGGCAATTCCTCAACGCCCAGTAAAATAATTCCGCCGTAAGTATTGGCAAAAGCAGAATACGTCTCCCAAATGCTCTTGGGCAGACCACCCAATGCCTTTTTCGCTTCAATACGGTTGTTTTCCCGGTACTCCCCTATGTTAGAAAAGTCAATCATGCTGCTCCCCTCCATTGATTTACTGCTTCCACAAAACTTTGTCTCTGTTTTCTTTTGTCTGGATGCAGCCTATCTTGTGGTTTTGTACCCGTATAATTACTTTACCACACTCAGAAGGCTATGTCCATTCTGAATCCCATTTTGTTTTCTTTCCATTTCTCTCTTTTCCGCAAAATAATTGAAAACGGCCCTGATGTTTGTTCGCCAATGCACATATGGGAGGATCATAAGCAAAATAATTAGCAAGTTCAGGTGAAAATTCACTTTTATTCACTCGCCAGATGTGAAAATTCACTCCCCCCTGTTCCATGCCCCTTGATTGTTGCTTCTCGCGCATCCGCCCAGTCCTAAAGTGTGATCAACGCCCGGTGGAGCAACAGATTTCCACCGGAATGCCTTTCGGGATGCTTCATCCCATGAAATGGGGAAAAGGGTCGAATCGCACTTGCGCAATGCTATCGGGTGCATTAGAATAGGAGCATGATCCTATAGCGGCAATATCTATGAAAGTAAATTTGGAAGCCCAGGGCAGCGCCCTGACCTGACCGGAGGAACGGAGAACAATATGGGAATGCAGGAAAACAGCAAGCTCCAGATGTTTGAAGACCAGCCCATCCGCACGGCCTGGGATGAAGAACGGGAAGAATGGTATTTTTCCGTTGTGGATGTGGTTCGAGTTCTTACAGAGCAGCCAGATTATGACGGTGCCAGAAATTATTGGAAGGTTCTTAAAAAGAGACTTTCGGACGAGGGTTCCCAGTTGGTTACTGAATGTAACCAACTGAAAATGAAATCACCAAAAGACGGCAAGCGCTACAAAACGGATGTAGCCAATACCGAGCAGCTGCTTCGCCTGATCCAGTCCATACCCTCCAAGAAGGCCGAGCCGTTCAAACTGTGGCTGGCCACGGTGGGGCGGGAACGCATTGAGGAGATCATCGACCCGGAGCTGACGATTTAATTCAGTCCCAAACCGGCCGCCCGGTCATCACCTCCGGCAATGCCCAGAATATGCTGCTGGGAAACGTGGTCGTGGAGATGATCGAGGGCGTGGGGGATAACGAAAAAGAGAAGGGCTAAACTGCTCCAAGCGCCACAGGGCATGCTATGGACATATGCGGCAAGATCGTAAGTAAGATAATAAGCAAGATAGTAAGCAAGATCATCGTCATGTCTATTTAAAAAATCACGCTTCATCCTGTTCAAATCCCTCTGCGCCCGCATTTTTGCAAGAATCCCGGGATTCTTTTGAAGTTTTTGCTCATCCACCAGATTTCCAAGTGCGCAACTGTTCCTCTTCAATTTCCATTCTCCCCCACCTTTTCCGCAAAATAACTGACATTTCCCCGGATTTTCCGGTGATACTAGGACTGCGGAGAAACCGCGAAACCATTTGGAAAGAAGGAGAAACACTATGAAGAACAGCAACCAGATCAACGTTCCCCAGGCCCGGGAGGCTATGGACAAGTTTAAGATGCAGGCCGCCCAGGAGATGGGTGTCAACCTGAAGCAGGGCTACAACGGTGACCTCACCTCCCGGGAGGCCGGCTCTGTGGGTGGGCAGATGGTCAAGAAGATGTGTTCCGTACGAAGTGCGAAGTATGATCGGCAGAACCGTATTGCAATGGGTCATGTGCAGACCGTACAGTACATAGCCGCT
>CAKTNS010000071.1 GCA_934589225.1 uncultured Oscillospiraceae bacterium | reverse complement strand
AACGTGGGGGCCGGGGAAAAATGGCTGGGGTATCTGCTTGGCCCTGCCGGTGCGCTGCTGCTGAATGCGGTGCTGGCTACCTACTTAAATGTGTATTACACGGATGTCTTGAAGCTGACCCATGTCTGGGGCGGTGCCTTTCTGGTAATTTTCCCCATTGTCTCCAAAATCATCGATGCCATCACCAATGTGATCATGGGCTACGTTATTGACCGCACCCATACAAAGGAGGGCAAGGCCCGGCCTTGGCTGCTGCTGTCTGCCCCGCTGCTGGCCGTCACCGGCATTCTGCTCTTTACCGTACCCAGCGGCTCCGAAACCCTACAGGTCATCTGGGTCATGGTCAGCTACAACCTGTTCTATTCCTTCGCCTACACCATTTTCAATATGAGCCACAACCTGATGGTGCCGCTGTCTACCCGCAATATTACCCAGCGGGGCAGCCTGTCGGTATTCAACCAGATCGCCACCATTATGATGAGCGGCATCCTGGTGGCCCTGGTGTTCCCCATGGTCATCATGCCTATGATCGGCGTGGACAATGGCAAGTGGATCACCCTGATGAGCGTACTATCCATTTTGACCCTGCCCCTGACTTTGCTTGAATACTACTTTACCAAGGAGCGTGTGACACTGGAGGAGCAGAACACGCACCTTGACAAAACGGTATCCTTCGGCAAGCAGCTGAAAGCCATTTTTACCGACAAGTACATGCTGCTGATTTATGGGTATTTCTTTATCTATACTGCCGGTTCTTCCATCAAGAACCTCAGCCTGGTTTACTTCTGCAACTATGTTCTGGGCAGCTACAATGACGGCGTTACCCAGACCATGCTCTCTGTCATCGGCGGCATCCCTATGGGCCTTGGCATCTTTGCCGTGTGGCCTCTGGCGAAGAAATTCGGAAAGCGAAATGTGACCCTGGCGGGCTTTATCCTCTATGCCATTGGCGGCGGGATCTGCTGGGCCTTCCCCACCAATATGACCGTCATGCTGGTGGGTCAGTTCATTAAAAATATCGGCGGCCTGCCCTGCGCCTATGTGTTTATGGCTCTGTTTGCGGATGTGCTGGATCATCTGGAATGGAAAACCGGCTTCCGGTCTGACGGCGTTGCCATGAGCGTTTACAACATCATTGCCGTAGCCATGGTGGGCATCTGCACCGGCGTGTTCAACGGCCTGCTGGGGGCTGCGGGGTATGTGGCCCCGGAGATTGTCAACGGCGTGACGGTGGCAGCGGAGCAGAGCACGGCGGTCCAGGGGGTGATCACCTTTGGCTTTGTGGGGCTGGAGGTATTCACCGGTGTGATCCTTGCTGTGCTGCTGGTATTTCTCAATGTAGAAAAGGGCATTGAAAAGAAGCAGGCGGAAATTCAGGCACGGGAGGAGCGGTAAGACATGAAAAAACCTTTGAAAATAGTAGTGATTGCTGCCGCTGTACTGCTTGCGGCTTCTGTGGTGGGATTGATGATCACCGGCCTGAAAATCGGCTGGGGACCGTTTTCATTCCTGCATACATGGGATGCGGATGTAGAAAAAATCCAGCAGACCTATCCAGTCCAGGAACACCAGAACGGCATCATCTTCTACGGCGCATCCAACTTCCGCATGTGGACGGAGATGGAAGATGACCTGCCGGAATATCGGGTACAGAACCATGGCTTCGGCGGCTGCACGGATAAGGACCTGATGCACTATGCTGACAAGCTGCTTTATCCCTACCATCCCGATATTGTGTTCTTCCAGACAGGGTCGAATGACTATGTTTCCCTGAAAGGAACGGACGAGGAAAAGGTCGCCGCCTGTATGGACTATAAAAAGAAGATGTTTGAGCGTATTCACGGACAGCTTCCGGATGCAAAGCTGGTGGTCATGAGCGGTCTGCTGCTGCCGGGACGGAGGGAATATCGGGTGCTTACCGAAAAAATCAACGGGGCACTGGAGGCGCTCTGCCAGGAAACGGACTATCTCTGGTTTGTGGATGCATCGGCAATGACATGGGACGGGCAGCACTATGGGGATGTGCTGTTTATCAAAGACGGCATTCATCTGAACCATGATGGACAGCTGCTGTGGATGCGGGACTATATCCGCCCTATGATCGAAACGCTGGTATCCGAATTTAATTTGTCACAAGTGAAAAAGGAGGGCTGAGAATGCAAGCCATTCGACTGAAAACAGAGCATTTGATAAACCCCATGGGGGTGGACTTTACCGCCCCCCGGCTTTCCTGGAACTGCGACGGCGGCGTGACGCAGACGGCCTACCAAGTCATCGCCGCCGATGACGCGGGAACGGTCCTTTGGGACAGTGGCCGGGTGGAAAGTTCTGCCATGTGCGCCCAGTGGGGCGGCGCTCCTGTGGAGCCTAAAACGAAGGTTCTCTGGAAAGTACAGCTTTGGGACGAGGAAGCTGCGGCGGGTGATTGGAGCGAAGCATCCTTTGAGACCGGCATCAATGCGTGGAGCGCCCAGTGGATCACCGGTGATTATCCGGTCAACAAAAAAGAACGTTATCCCGTGGACTGCTTCCGCAAGGGCTTTCATGCCGCCGATGTAAAAAAGGCCCGGCTGTACATCACCGCCTGCGGTCTGTACGAGGCGAAGCTGAACGGCCGGCGCATTGGTGATGTTATTCTTGCCCCCGGCATTACGGACTACCGCAAGCGGGTGCAGTACCAGACCTGTGATGTGACGGCCCTGCTGCAAGAGGGCGAAAACACCCTGACGGTGCAGCTAGCCGACGGCTGGTACCGTGGCTCCTGCGGGGCCTGGGGGCTGAAAAATCAGTACGGCCGGGAGACAAAGCTGCTGGCGCAGCTGGAAATCACCCATATAGACGGCAGCGTGGAGACCCTTTGCACCGATGAAAGCTGGGATTGGAGCAATGACGGCCCCATCCGTTTTGCGGACAACAAAGACGGCGAGGTAATGAACGCCAATACTATTCCCTCCTATCAGGGAAAAGCCAAGGTCACCGGCCATCCGGTGACCCCCACGGCCTCCAACAATGTCCCCGTCACAGAGCATGAGCATCTGAAAGCGGCACTTCTGACCACGCCCTCCGGAAAGACCGTGCTGGACTTCGGGCAGAATATTGCGGGATATGCAGAATTTACCGTGACAGCCCGCGCCGGGCAGAAAATCAAGCTTCGTTTTGGAGAACTGCTGGACGAAAATGGCGAGTTTACCCAGAAGAACATCCAGTGCGCCAATAAGAACATCACCACTCCCTTGCAGCAGGTGATCTACACCTGCAAAGAGGGGGAAAATCACTACAAAACCACCTTTGCCATCTTTGGCTTCCAGTATGTGCTGGTAGAAACCGATGTGGCGGTACAGCCGGAGAATTTCACCGCCATTGCGGTCTACTCCGATATGGAGCGCATCGGCTGGTTTGAAAGCTCCAATGCGCTGCTTGATAAATTCGTGGAAAATACAGTATGGAGCGCCAAGAACAACCATGCCGACCTGCCTACGGACTGCCCCACAAGAGAACGCCACGGCTGGTCCGGTGATGCCCAGATTTTTTGCCGGACCGCCAGCTTCCTTTTTGACTATGATGCCATGGCGAAAAAATACCTGCAAGATCTGTATGACTGGCAGAAGAAAAACGGCTGTCTGCCCCAGATTGCGCCGGAGGGCGGCACGGATTTCTATATGGATGCCATGAACGGCTCCGTAGGCTGGGCGGACGCGGGGGTGATCATGCCCTATGTGCTGTGGAAGCAGTATGGCGACCGGGCAGTGCTGGAACGGTTTCTGCCGGGTATGGAGCGCTATGCCCAGTTCATGCAGAACCGATGCGGCAAATGGTACCCCACCGCCAGACGGACCGGACTGCGGGGGGAGGACAAAAAATATCTTTGCAACTATGGGCAGGCCTATGGCGAGTGGGCGGAGCCGGAGAGCGTCCACCACATGAGCTGGAAGGACTGCGCCGTACCCCACCCGGAAACCGCCACGGCCTATACAGCTTTCGTCATGGAGCTGATGGCACAGATCGAGGAGGAGCTGGGAGATTCCCAAAAGGCCCAGGGCTATCGGGACTTTGCCGCCGGATGCCGGAAAAGCTATCAGGCTCTGCGCAAAACCAAAGCCTATCCCCTGGATACGGACCGGCAGGCCCAGCTGGTGCGCCCGCTGTATATGGGCCTGTTGGAGGAAACGCAGACCGCCTATGCCCGGAAGCGGCTGGTGCAGGCCCTGGAGCGGTGCAATTGGCGGGTAGGAACCGGATTTTTGTCCACGCCTCTGATTCTGGACGTGCTGACTGACATTGATATTGAAAAAGCCTACCGTCTGCTGGAAAACGAGGAAATGCCCGGTTGGCTGTTCATGCCCAAGAGCGGGGCCACCACCATCTGGGAGGCCTGGGAGGGCAACGCCACGAAAAATGACGGCATCGGCTCCCTGAATCACTACTCCAAGGGCGCAATGGTAGCATGGCTGTTTGAGACCATGTGCGGTATTCAGGTGGCGGGAGAAAATCATTTTGTCATCGCCCCCCATCCCGGCGGACACTTTACCCATGCCAGGGCTGTATACGCCAGTGTTTACGGCACAGTGGAAAGCGGCTGGGAAAAGAAGGCGGACGGCTGGCATTACACGGTAACGGTCCCCGCAAACTGCACCGCCCAGGTGCTGCTGCCAGGGAAGGCACCCGTAACATTGGAAACCGGAATTTACTCTTTTTGAGGTGAAACCATGGATATTGAAGAAATCTTACAGCAGATGACCCTGGAAGATAAAATCGCCCTTTGCTCCGGTGAAAACTTCTGGGAAACCAAAAAATATGAGAAGTATGGCATTCCCTCCCTGTTTATGTGCGACGGCCCCCACGGCCTGCGCAAGCAGGAAAACGGGGCGGATATGCTGGGCGTTCACCAGTCCAGAGCCGCCACCTGTTTCCCTGCCGAGGTGACCACCGCCGGAAGCTGGGACCCGGAGCTGCTGACGGCCATCGGTTCGGCCATCGGTGAGGAAGCCAGAGAGCAGGGGGTCGGCCTTGTCCTCGGCCCCGGTGCCAACCTCAAGCGCAACCCGCTCTGCGGGCGGAATTTCGAGTATTTCAGCGAAGACCCCTATCTGGCAGGCAAGCTGGCGGCGGGTTTTATCCGGGGCGCAGAAGCGCAGGGCATCGGCACCAGTCTCAAGCACTTCGCCGTAAATTCGCAGGAAAAAAGCCGCTTCACCTCCGACAGCGTGCTGGACGAGCGCACCCTGCGGGAGCTGTATCTGACCGCCTTTGAGATCGCCGTGAAGGAAGGGAAGCCCGCTACGGTGATGTGCGCCTACCCCAAGCTGAACGGGGTACACTGTTCGGACAGCAAAAAGCTGCTGACAGACATTCTCCGTACCGAATGGGGCTTTGGAGGCCTGGTGGTCACGGACTGGGGGGCCATGAACGACCGCATCGAGGGCTTCCGGGCAGGGTGTGATCTCAATATGCCCGGCGGCAGCGACTACATGGAAAAAGAGGTGCTTCAGGCGGTCAAGGATGGCACCCTGCCGGAACGCTGTGTGGACGACAGCGCCCGCCGGGTGCTGGAACTGGTGTTCCGGGCAGCGGAGACGCTGAAAGAAAAAGCTGAGTGCGACTATGATGCTCACCATGCCCTGGCCAAACGGGCGGCGGCAGAGGGGGCGGTGCTGCTGAAAAATGAGGGCGGTATTCTGCCCCTGAAGCAGGATGCAAAAATTGCCGTCATTGGGGCCATGGCAAGAACGATGCGCTATCAGGGGGCCGGTTCCAGCCACATCAATCCCACAAAACTTTCCCAGCCTCTGGACTTCCTGTCGGATGCCCTCTATGCTTCCGGCTGTGACGAACGGGGCGATACAACGGATGCGCTGCTGGCAGAAGCGGAAAAAGCGGCCCAGCAGGTGGAAATCGCCGTGGTGTTTGCGGGGCTTCCTGACCGCTGCGAATCCGAGGGCTTTGACCGGGATGATATGAAGCTCCCTGAGGGCCACTTGCGGATGATCGAGGCGGTGGCCCGTGCCAACCCCAATACGGTGGTGGTTCTGTTGTGCGGCAGCGTGGTGGAATGCCCCTGGGAAGACCAGGTGAAGTCGATCCTCTACATGGGCCTGCCCGGCCAGGCGGGGGGCGAGGCCGTTGCGGACCTGCTCTATGGCCGCGTCAATCCCAGCGGCAAGCTGGCTGAAAGCTGGCCCATGGCTTATGGGGATGTTCCGTCCTCGGAGATTTACGGAAAGACCGCAGATGCGCTGTATCAGGAGGGCATTTATGTGGGCTATCGCTGCTATGACAAGGCGGGGGTCCCTGTCCGCTGGCCCTTTGGCTACGGTCTGAGCTATACGGCCTTTGCCTATTCCGGTTTGACGGCAGAGGGCGATCGGGTTTCTGTTACCGTGAAAAACACGGGAACCTGCGCCGGAGCGGAAGTGGTGCAGCTCTATATCGGGGCGCCTCAGGATGGGCTCCATCGCCCCTTGCGGGAACTGAAAGGCTTCCAAAAGGTATTTTTGCAGCCGGGTGAAAGCCGGACGGTCACTTTCTCTTTGACGGACCGCAGCTTTGCCCTCTGGCAGGACGGGTGGAAAATTCCCGGCGGAACATACACCGTCTGCATTGGAAATCTCACCGCCTCTATTCAAAAGTCCGGCGAAACCCTGCCCATTCCGGCGTGGCAAAAGGAAAGCTGGTATGCCCATTGCAGCGGAAAGCCCAACCGGGCAGATTGGGAAGCCATGCTGGGACGCAAATATACTTCGCCGGTGCTGAAGAAAGGCTCGTTCACCATGGACAACACCGTCATAGAAATGAAGGACTACAGCCTTATTATGAAGATCATGTTCAAGGCGGTGGAGGCGACCGTTTCCAAGGGCTACGGCGGCAAAAGAGACTATGATAATCCGAATTTCCGGATGCAGATGGCCTCCTCTGCCGGAGCGCCGATTCGCAGCATGATGATCTCCGGCGGCATGAAGGGCGGCGTGCTGCCCGG
>CAKTNS010000070.1 GCA_934589225.1 uncultured Oscillospiraceae bacterium | reverse complement strand
TAGAAAGTACATTGAAGAGGTGTGTGATAAAATATATCAGCTAAATCCTAATGGATTACAGTTAATTAGTGAGTGATAAAAAAGATGAAAGACTGACAACTTCCAGTTTGTCGAACTGAACACAAAAACCGAATACCGAAAAACTGACCGTTGACTGGTCGCAATGAGCGAGAAGTTGACGGCCTTTTTTATCCCAAAAATCAAAAAAGGTGAAGACCATTGTCGGATAGCAGGGTCGTGCGGGAAATGATGGAGCTATAACAAAAAATCGTTCGATTTCTATTGATATTTTCGTTCGATTCGTATATAATAGAAGTACACAGAAAGGAGGCTTGACCTATGTCCATTACCGCAACGGAGCTAAAGCTCAACCTCGGAAAATATCTTCTGCTGGCAGCCACCCAGGACATCTACATCACCCGCAACGGAAAAACCATCGCCAAGCTGGTTTCTCCATATCAGGATCGTGTGGACATCGTTGACTCATTGTTTGGCAGCGTCCCGGACTCCATGACCCTGGAGGAAGCACGGGAGGAGCGGTTGAATTCCTTATGAAAGCAATCTTAGATACCTGTGTCGTCATTGACTTTCTGCAAAAAAGAGAACCTTTTGCGCCTACCGCACTCCAGATTTTCCGTGCCGCCGCTGGGGAGCAGTTTACCGGGTGCATTACCGCCAAGTCTGCTACAGACATTTACTATCTGACCCACCGCTGCACACACAGCGACGAAAAAGCCCGGAGCATTCTGGGTAGTCTGCTTGGCATCGTCAGTATGCTGGACAGCACAGCAGTAGATGTATTCCACGCTCTATCCTCGGAAACCACCGATTTTGAGGATGCCGTGATGATTGAAACCGCAATCCGTTCCAAGGTGGACTGCATCATTACCCGGAATACGAAGGACTACATGAAATCGCCTGTACCTGTGTACACCCCGGATGATTTTATGAAGGCCTTGGAAGATGAATTTGCATAAGCACTTACCGTCCGGTATTTCCGGGCGGTTTTGCTTTTTGTCCCGCAAAAAATAAGTCAACATCGAAACAACACATATTAGGAGGAAACCATCACTGTAATCGTGAATACTTGTTGATCCGCATCATAGTTCCATTCGTAGTCGCCGTCATATTTCTCAATGGCTTTTGCGACGCTTTTCAGTCCGAAGCCATGGAAGCCGGTTTCGGACTTGGTGGAAATCAGCCGGTTTCCGGACTGCTTTGGGGGCGTATCGCAGCTGTTGACAAGGATCATGACGCTGTATCGGTTGCGGTAGACGGTGCTCAGGGAAATGTATTTTTGGGCGGATTTTTCCGAGGCTGTAACGGCATTGTCCAGGAGGTTGCCGAGGATGGCCACCAGGTCGATGTCTTCCAGCTGGGAGAGGTTGCAGGTTTTGACGTCATACTCAAAGGAAATCCCCCGCATTTTACAGTCGATCTCGTACTTATTCAGCATAACATCCAGAAGCTTGTTGCCGCTGCTGCGGCTTTTGGAGTAGTCATTCAGCTGTTCGGACAGCTTTGCAACATAGTTTCCGATTGCCGGGTCTTCGTTCAGGGCCTGGATGGCGGCCAGGTGTTTCTTGGCGTCGTGGGCATAGAGCATCAACTGCTGATTTTGCCGGTCCAGGATTTGATAATAGGACTGCTCCGTCTGCAATCTGCTCAATTCGCTTTGGATTTGCAAGGTCTGGCGCTCCTTCCTTACCTGGTGGGAATACGCAAAGAACAGGAAAATAGCCGAAACGAAAAGGCAGACGCTGGAGACGGCCAGAAGGAGCTGAACCTTGCTGCCGGTGGTGGGCCGGGAACAGATGTACCAAAAAATTGTCAGGCATACGGCTATAGATACCGGATACACCAGGAAATCCAACGGAACAGTGCTGCGGTCATCTCCGGGACGCAGCGCTCTGATCAGAAGCAAGGTGATGAGAAAATATAGCGTTTTAATGGTAATGGCCTGAAAAACAAGGAGGAGAAAATTGTCGTTATATCCAAGAAAACTTTCCCCAACCATGAATGCGCTTATTACGATGATCGACATTTCGATAGCGAAGTTCACGACTACGAGAATTGCGGCATAAAACATGCTTTTGGAGAAGGAAGAATCAAAACAAGAATACGCAAAGACGATATTGATCAACCAGGTCGTAAGTGTATTGACCGGCCCGTTATTCCGCAACAGAATATTTACGGCAGAGCCCAAAGTGAAGAGCCCGGCGCCGATCAGAAGCGTTTTGGCGGTCCTGCATTTTTGTTCCACCAGGGACGAATAAAAAATATAGGAAATAAGCATTTCTATAAGGTAGATGCCTAGTGAAAAAAGGGGATCCAGCATATTATTTCCTCCGTAAATACTCAAACCAGAATTTATGAAACGCGGATTGCCTCCTGGGTGCAATGGGAATTTTGGTTCCGTCGGTGAGAAGCAGTTCCCCATAGGTGTAGCGGTCAACATGGTGGAGGTTGACGAAAAAGGACTTGTGGACGGGGTAGAAGAACAGCTGGGGGAGCTTTTCGCAAAGATCATCAAATTTGTCGGCGGTGGAATATGTCTTTTCCGGAGTAACCACACTGGCCCGTCTGCCGTCCCGCGTCACATAGAGAATATCGTCCGCGATCACGCGCTGTATCGCACGATTTTCGGAAAGAAAAAGGTCCACATAGGCTCCGTCGATATATTCCATAGCCTTGTCCAGACCTGCATACAGCCGATCGGCGTCAAAAGGCTTCTCAAAGAATCGAAAAGCCCGGAGGTCCATGGCCTCGTCCTGATAGCAGTCATAATTGGTCACAAAGAACAGTGCCAGCTTTGGATTACGCCGCCGCAGCTCCTTTGCCAATGTGATGCCATCGAAGCCCGGCATCTGGATGTCCAGGAACGCAAGGTCAAACGCGGTCTCGCCTTGCGCAATGGGAACAGGATCCACCGCCGCTGTAATGGCGCAGGGGATGTGATGCTTCTTCATATATGCGTCAATATGAAATTCCAGCGTGTTCAGATAAGTCTGTTCATCATCGCAGATCAAAATTTTCATCTGATATACCTCATAAAAATAGGCTTGCGGTGGTTCGCAACACCGTAAGCCTATTTTAGCATTGTTAACGGTCAGGGTCAAACCTGTAAAGAACGGAAAAATCAGCAATTTTGCGCTTAGAATCCGCATTTTTGTTGGAGCAGTTGAAAAGTAAAAAAAGACATGCTATTTTGTGGCCAATGGGAGGTGATAGCCATACCGGAAGGATGAATGGCCCAATGAGGCAGATGCAAAGCAAGTGGATGGACGAAGCATTAGGAGAGAATTAAAATGAAACATATAAGTAAAATAGCAAAAAAGAGGTTTGGACTGTATGCGATGGTTTTCACCTGTATCATGATTAGCGCGTGCCAGGCGAAACCAAACCAAGAGGTTGTAGTTGTCAAAAAGGATGAATCTTTTGACATTGCTACAGCAAATTCTTCAGGGGAAAAGAAGAATATTGATGCTGCGCAGCAAATCGTTAGCAACGATGTTTTTACAAGCACAGATAGAAGTGTGGAATTTACATTTTGTATCAATCAAGCCCTTACAGCGGCAGATATGCCAATCGTAAAAGTTGCACCACATTTTCTTACGGAAGACGATGCGAAGCGTGCGGCACAGGCCTTATATGGGGATCATGCACTGTTTTGGGAAGCGGAACCCGCAATGAATATGCGATATTCCAAAGAGGAGATCCAGCAACAGATCACCCGCTGGTCCCCTTATACAACAGAAGCGGCAGTACGCGAACTTTTTGGAGATCAGAGTGGGGACTTGCAAGATGATGCAGATACGATTCGATCCTACATGGAGTATTTAACGCTGTCCGTCTATCCCAATGCACCAAGCGGTGACTTTCGGGAAAAATGCCATTGGACATTCCAGAGTAGTTCCCATTACATTTATGGCACAGAGAATCCGGAAAATGCGGACACCGAGAATGAGAACCGGGAGATTCAAGCGTGGACAAAGGTCGGCGATTTTTTTTACAGTTTTCAAGCAGCAACAAGAAACAATAACGATTACAAATTAAATAACATCTATGCCAATCCTGTTTATGATGCTCCCCGTTATATAGACTATGAGCTGATGAAGGCTGAAAAGCTTCGCACGGATAGCCCTACCGAAAATCAGATAGAGGCAGTTCAAAACAAGGCACAGACCATCTTAGACAGAATGGGGCTTGGGGATTGGAAAGTGGACCAGGCGGCTGTGGAAGAAGTCCGTGATGGGGACGCTATGGAATACACGATCAATGTTGGTGCAGTCCCTGTTTTTGAGGGCGTACCGGCAGTTCGAAGAATGCAGCTCAACGATTTGAAAAGTAAAGCTGCATGTGCATCGAATTACTATTTGACGGATGCAAATTTTGCGTTCTCTGCAAATGGTGATTTGATCAGCTTTTCACTCTTTTCACCGGTTGATGTCCAAGAGATTGTTGCTGAACGTGCATCCACCATGCCTGTTGAAGAACTCCTTATGACAGTAAAAGACCAATTATCTTTATCTGACTATTATTCCTATGGATTTGGAGAAATCGCTGATACGATATCTGAACCTGTTTTGTGCAAAGTGGAGCTTTCGTCCCTGGAATATGGGTTAACAAGAGCAAAGGTGCCCAATACAGACGAAAGCTATTACTACCTTCCGGCGCTGCATGTGAAAGGTTGCGTTGATTATATTGGAAAAGATAGCGGATCGTTATATTTTAGCACGAGGGATGAAGAGCAGACCCTTCTGATTGTTAATGCTGTTGATGGTTCTGTCATTAATATCATAAATGAATAATGGTGGCGGCAATGCTGTAGACGGCAGCGTAATCAATGTAACGAGTAGGTGATGTATATTCATATGAAGAAACAGCAGCGAGGGCTCACATCCACCAAAATCAAGTTTATCGGCGCACTTTTCATGACGCTGGGCAGTCTTGTTTCCTATGGCTACGAGATTCCCTTTGTTCCCCCGTTCTCCGTGAAATTGGAATATCTGGGGAGAATCGCACTGCCGCTCTTCCTCTATATGCTTGCGGAAAGCGTCCATTACACCCGGAGCAAGTCCAGATTTCTCCTGAGACTGTACATTGCCGCCGTGGGGGTCGGCCTGTTTACCACGGTCACCAACCTGTGTACCGGAAATACCGTGGGCGTTTTCCGGCACAACAATATCCTGTTTACCTATTTCTACACCGGTCTCTACATCGTGCTGATTGAAAAAATCATGTATGGGGTTTCCCACAGAGCTGTACGGGAAACGGTTGACGGAGTAGCCGGGATTGGGGCAACGGTCTTGGTTCATTTCCTCTTCCTTGGACTGCTGGGGCCAATCAGTGGTGCAAGCAGACTGGGCGGCGAGTTGTTTGAAAGCGTCCTTCACAGCCCGTATATCGCAGAGGAAACACCGGTAGTGATCCTGATGGGAATTCTGCTGTACTTTTTGAGGGCCAAGTGGCAAAAGCTTTCTGTCATCGGCCTGGCGGCGCTGCTTTCGCAAAGCAGGCAGCTGGAAGCGCTGTGCCATTCCACTCCAATGAGTCCATTCTTCTCCGGCCCTCAAATATTTATGCTTTTGGCAATTCCCATCCTGCTGCTTTATAATGGAGAGCGGGGGGCTGAAAAGAAGGCTTTTTTCTACTGCTATTACCCCTTGCACCGGTATATCATCGCAGTTATTGAATTCCTTTGGGTGCGTTAGGCTGTATCTGAAATCAAGAGATTGTCCAGCAGAGCGGTTTGCCGCACAAGTCGATCAGTAAAAAATTTTTAGTGTCCCATATCGCCTCCTTCCACCGTTATAAGGCCCTGGGAAGGCAGGTCCTGGTGCCCCAGATGGAAATCGTGAAGGCCTTGCTTCGGCTGCTGGCCCAGCGGAAATCCATCCTCCTTCTGGACGAACCCTTTGCGGGCATCCCCCAGGGCTGTGCCGCGGAAATCAAGGAGGGCTTCCTCCGGGACGACCGGGTTTCTATGACCTGGATTTCCCATTCTTCTTTGACTGCCGCACCACGAGCAATAGAAATGCGTCAAGACATTTGAAGCTAGGGAACTTTTTAGCGATTATTCCATCAAAAAGTTCCCTAGCCCCATTTTAACGCCTCCCAAATCGGGAGGCGTTTTCCGTGGAGTAGATGCGGCTGTGAAAATCTCATTGTGCAATTCTAAAAGGAAATAGTTTCAAATAAGAAAGGGCTCGTGCAGAATACCAGGCTGTTTATGGGTGCGTACAGAAAAATATCCGCCACAGATGAAATTCCTATTGAAATTTCTTGCAAAATGTGCTACCATGGTGCAATCCTAAAGCAGAGGAGCTGCATGACCATGGAGAAGAAAAAGATCGACTGGAGCAATTTGGGCTTCGGCTATGTGCAAACGGATGCCCGGTATGTTTCAAATTTCAAGAACGGGGCATGGGATGAAGGCGGGCTGACGACGGACGCCAACATTACCATGAATGAGTGCGCCTGCGTGCTGCAATATGCCCAGACGGTTTTTGAGGGCATGAAGGCCTATACCACCGCCGGAGGGCAAACGGTTTGCTTCCGGCCGGACCTGAACGCCCAGCGGATGATGGATTCCTGCCGGAGAATGCGGATGCCCGTCTTCCCCAAGGAGCGCTTTCTGGATGCCATCCGGCAGACCGTAAAGGCCAATATAGCCTGGGTGCCGCCCTACGGCTCCGGGGCCAGTCTGTATCTGCGGCCCTATATGTTCGGTATCGACCCGGTTCTCGGGGTGAAGCCTGCCCATGAATTTCAGTTCCGGGTATTCGGAACCCCGGTGGGGCCTTATTTTAAGGGCGGTGTCCGGCCCTTGACCCTGCGGGTCTCGGATTTGGACCGGGCGGCCCCCAGAGGGACGGGCCACATCAAGGTGGGGCTGAACTATGCCATGAGCCTTTATAATATTGTGGATGCCCACGAGCAGGGCTATGACGAGAACCTGTATGTGGATTCCGCCACCCGGCAGAACATTGAGGAGACCGGCGGCGCCAACATCTTCTTTGTCACCGATGAGGGCAAGCTGGTGGTGCCCAAGTCTGATACCATTCTGCCCTCCATCACCCGCCGCTCCATGATCCAGGTGGCGCGGGACTACCTGGGGCTGGAGGTCCAGGAACGGGTCGTCGGTGTGGAGGAGCTGGGGAATTTTGCCGAGGCGGGGCTGTGCGGCACCGCGGCGGTCATTTCTCCCGTGGGCAAAATCGTGGACCATGGCAGGGAATATACCTACGCCGGTATGGGCCCGGTCATGGAAAAGCTCTACAATACCCTGACCGGCATTCAGATGGGCACCGTCGAGGCCCCCGAGGGCTGGCTCATGGTCATCGACTGAGGACTGTGTCCCGGAGAAAGGGAAAGTCCCATTCCAAAGGGACGATTTGAAAACAGAGAAACAAGGCCGCTGCCTCTGATACGGGGCAGCGGTTTTTTATGGGGAAGAATTCCCGGAAACTTTTACCCACAATTTTATACCATAGCCAAAGACAGCTCTGGACAATTCTATCGTAGATGTGATATAATATTGCCATATTCGTTTGGGAGCGAAACGAGTAACAAAAAGGATAAGAAGGTGATATTTGGTGGATTATACCAAGTATGTGTTA
>CAKTNS010000069.1 GCA_934589225.1 uncultured Oscillospiraceae bacterium | reverse complement strand
CAGAGAACACATTTTATTCCGTCGTAGAAACCCAGCACCGTTCCCGGCTTTTGGAGCTTCGGGAAGATGGGCGGCAGACCCAGGGCCGAAAGGATCTCCGGGTCAAATTCGCCGGTTTCGGCACTGACCATGCCGGTGGTGGTGGCGTTGGTGTACTCCTTGGCTTTCACGCCGCAGAGCTTCCACAGGAGGTATTCCGGGATCATGAGAAAGTCCGTCACGCCGTCCAGCCGCCCGGTCAGCTTGTCCTCATAAAGCTGATAAATGGAGTTGAAAGGCTGAAACTGGCAGCCGGTTTTCGCGTATAGCTCCGAAAACGGCAGGATTTCATGCACCTTTGGAATCACTGCCTCCGTGCGGCTGTCCCGGTAAGCATACACCGGGCGGACTTCTTCCCTCCCTCGCAGCAGCACATAGTCTACGCCCCAGGTGTCAATGGAGAGACTGACGATGCCGGGAAACGCAGCTTTTGCCGCCGCAATGCCCGCTTTCACATGGGAAAGCAATGTGTCCACATCCCAGACCAGATGTCCGTTCTGCTCCTGTACGCCATTGGGGAAGCGGTAGACCTCTTTGGTTTTGATGTTTCCCTCCTCCCGCCAGCCCACAATGTGCCGCCCGGAGGAGGCGCCGATGTCGATTGCAAGGAAGTATTTCATTCCGTCACCTCCTGGGAAAAATGCAGCGTCAGAATATCCAGGCTGCCCTCCGTTACCGTCAGCCAAAGTGCGGTATGGGGACCGCCTTGGGGAATCGTCAGCGATGCAGCCGCCCATTTTTCAGAATGGTAGGGCAGGCTTCCGACGCTTCTGCCGTTGATTTTAATACAGACCCGACCCTTGCCTCTTGCGGTCACACGCAGTACGGTATTGTCCTGAATGGAGAAATACTTGTAGCCGATCTGCGTTCCCTTTGCCGCGTTTCCCACATACCATTCCGCATCGGAGTGGGTAATAGCAGGAATGTTCTTGCGGATCTGGTTGGCAATGTGGGGCATTTTCCCGTTGGTGAGGTTACAGCAGATCGCTGCCGGATATTCCCCCATGCCGGGCAAATCACCGCCCTGTAGACCGCAGGAAGTCATCTCAACTTGTGCAATAGAGCCGTCCGGCAGAAGTTCCAGAGGTTCAGCGCACATCTGGCGGGAATAGTCGCTGCCGTGGGTCAGCCGATGGTAAAAGACATACCATTTGCCGCTGATTTCCTCTATGCCGCCGTGGACCGTGCCTGTGGCATTGCACCGGTCCCGTTCTTTCCGTCCACCGTAGCCCACATCTCCGTTGCTTACCAGCGTTCCCCGGAGGCGGAAGTCCCGGTCAGGGTAAGGCGAGGTGGCATAGCATAGCTCGTGGTTTTTCTGGGAGGAGTAGACAAAGTAATAAGTCTGCCCGATTTTGCGGATGCTGCTGCCCTCAAAAAAGGCATGGTCTTTGAAATCCGGGGTATCCGCAATGCGTTTTGGCGGTTCTTTCAGTGTCAGCATATCCTCGCAGAGTACGGCGGCGTTGGCCCCCAGGGGGCCGGGGGTTTGCCGGAACGCCTTGGGGGGCTTTTCAAAGACCCCGGAATAGACCTTTGACAGCACAAACCCATTCCATGGCTTTACCCCCATGCCCCGGAAAGGGCCGGTACCAAAATACAGGCGAATGGTGCCGTTATCATTCATGACCGCCGGGTCAAAGCACACAAAGTCCTGATAGGGGGTTCCGTCCGGGTTTTGCACCACGCCGTAGTAATCATATTTTCCGTCCGGACTGTCGCTGACCGCCACGCTGATGGGATGACCGTAGCCCCCTTTTCCTTTCCAGCCAGCCAGACAGTAGTAAAGATAATACCGCCCATCTATGCCCTGAACCACATCCGGGGCATAGAGATACCGGGCGTTTTCGCCGTACAGCGGGTCCTGTTTGGCGGCGTAATTGATGCCGTTGCTGGTCCAGTGGGACAGATCATTCAGGGGGGCGGAGAAAAATTCGTAGTCCTCCAAACAGAAGCTCTCGCCGCCGGGGGTATCGTGGGAGCCGAAAAGATAGACCCGGCTGCCAAACACATGGGGCTCTCCATCCGCCATGCAGACGGAAATGGGCAATACCGGGTTCCAGGCAGGTCTGCCGCTCATGGGTTTTCCTCCAAAAAACGGTAGATTTCCTTTGCGGCCAGCACCTTGTATTTTCCGGTGAAAACATGGGGCTGTCCTTCGTAAATGATCAGCTCCGCATGGTCATCCCGGAGGGTGTTATAGTGGGCCGTCAGGTTCCGGGACATCTCCATGGGGACGATCACATCTTTCGTCCCCTGAAAAATCAGCACCGGCCCGGTGTAGCCATTTACATCCAGCGGCGCACCGCTCACCATGGCATCCGGATTCAGATTGATGGCGGGATACTCCAGTACGATGCCCCGAATGTCGTCACTGTGGGTTACGGCAGCGGTTGCCACTGTCGCACCGCCCATGGAGCTGCCTACCAGGTAAAGGCGGTTCGTGTCCACGAAATCCCACCCCTTTGCCGCCGTGATTACGGCATTCAGATCTTCTACTTGCTGCAAGACCTTTTTCTCATAGGAGTCGTCAACGCCTCTGGGAACATCATGGAACCAATGCACGCCCTGGGGGCCGGTGCTGCGGCTTGTCCAGCCGTAGAAATCAAAGGCATAACAGGCAATGCCGCTCATGGCCAGACTTTTCAGCGTGGTCATATCCGCTTTGTAATCACTCTCCGCGCCATGGGCGTAGAGGACGGTGGGAAACGGCCCGGCTCCCTCCGGAATCAAGGCCTTTCCGTACAGGTTGATGCCCTCATATTCCACACAGAGCTTCTCTGTTCGGTAGCCGGTCTTGTCCTTACCGGCAGGCTCGGGAAATCCTACATAGTGGCCGATGCCGATGATCGCCGCAATTCCGGCAGCCACCGCAAACGCCCCTGCGCCAATGAGAACTGCTTTCATCCATTTCTTCATGCCCATTCCTCCAATGTGCGAAAAGCTACCCCAAGGGCCTGTTTTGCCTCCGGCATGGCTGTGAATACCTGAAAAGCATGGCAGACACCGTGGCGAATATCCAGTGCCGTTTGATGTCCCTGCTTTTGCAGTTTTTCATACAGCATTTTGGAATCATCCAGCAGCACCTCTGTGTCGGAAGCGGAAAAGAACACCGGCGGAAGCCCGGCAAAATCACCGTACAGCGGCGAAATGGTCGGCTGGCGCAGATACGCCAAATCATTTGCCCGATCGCCAAATACCACCTTGATTTTCCCCTCCGCTACGGCAGTGCGGAGCATATAGTCCGTTGCCGCGTTTTTGGTGTAGGAGGGAAACTGATCAGCCTGGGTCACACAGGGGGAGAGGGCCACCAACGCTTTCGGCTGGGGAAGTCCCTTTTCTTTCAGCAATAAGGCCAGGGACAGCACCAGCGTTCCCCCTGCGCTTTCCCCCATGAAGACGATTTCTTTCGGAGAAACGCCGGTTTTCAAGAGTGCGGTATAGGCGCTCAGGCAGTCTTCCAGCGGGGCAGGCCACAGATTTTCCGGGGCAAGACGGTAGTTGAAGGTCACGCAGTTGTAGCCGTAGTTGGCTGTGATATACTGGCAGACCGCCCGCCGCTCCCGGGCAGAGCCAACGGTAAAGCCGCCGCCGTGGATGTAAAAAACCGTCCCCTTTTGATTGCCGGGTTTTTGAATAAATTCCGCCGACAGCCCGTCCAATTTCCCAAGCCGGACGGTTACGCCCTTGGGCGGCCTGGGGGGCTTGCGGTCATTGCGTTTTCGCTCCGCCACATAGTCGTGGGGCTGCCCCGGCTTGTCCTGGGGCATACAGCGGAATACCAGATTCATCATCGTTCCATAAAGACTTGGCATACAGCGCGCTTTCCTCCTTATTTTTGTTCTTCCCAGAATGTGATTGCCTGATTGATCCACCCGTCCGCAGAGGTACCAATGCCAAGGCCGCTTCCGTGCGGATAATCGGGATACTTGTGGTAGACGACATGGTCATCTCCGAGTACAGCCTTCATCTCCGGGATTTTCCGGTCAAGCACCCAGTCTCCGCCGTAGGCATCGCCCTCTCCGACGATGGCAAACACATGCAGTCCCTTGTCTCCATCGTCAAATTGCAGATCTGCGGAACCGTCCTCGTTGTAGAACAGGAAACGGTCTGTGTAAATCAGATTTATGGTCGCCGGTCTGGGAATCACGGCATTTTCTTCGTTGAGCCGGGCGTATTCATCAAAGCATACCAGCGTGATCAGCCCGCCGCCCGCCGAGCTGCCGAACATGGTGTAGCCATCCATGGAAATCCCCAGAGCCTCCTGCTGCTGCACCAAATAAGCGATTGTGCGCGTCAGATCCTTTGACGCCTCCAAGCGCATGGCAAAATCATCGGAAACACCGAGTTCATTTCCTACCCGATAGCGCAATACAGCCACACTATAGCCTTGACGATATAGCTCTGCGGCGTAAGGAAACCCCTCTACCATGGATACGACTTGCTGATAGCCGCCGCCTGCCGCCACGATTGCAAGCGGCTTTCCGGGCTGACCCCGATAAAGCGCAAGCCGTGCGTGCCGCAATGCGGGATCAGCGTCTGATTCCTCCTCGGAATATACGGCGTGTATCGAAAAATCCCCTCTGTTTGCGGCCTCCAGCAGCCCATTAAAGCCGTCCACGATTTCATCTGCATCCCAACCGCACCAGAGGCTCAGTGCTCGAATGCTCATAAAGGAGGTCAAATTGGTTGCACTGCTGTTACCCCAGATGGAGAACATCTCTTTGCCGGTTTCCTGCCAAACGGGATGGTTATAGATATGTGCCCAGGAATCTGAAGCGGTTATCGGCAAATACTTTCCATCCGAACCGGTATACTTCCCGCTCCATCCGGTCTGAAGCAGCACCGCAAGCACCAAAGCTCCCAGTACGCACAGCAGGATGACGTTCCAAATGCGCTTTTTCTTCATTGCGGCTGTCCTTTCAAGATTTTATACATCCAATTCCGAAACTTCCTTGGGATACTCTCTCAACTCATCCGGGCCGTGGAGGGGATTCCAGACCTGTGCGAAGAAGGAATCGGCCTTGGCGCGGTTGCCATAGTTCCAGCTTTTGCGCTCACACGCATCGCACCAGTGACCGCCCTCCAGCACCAGCCGGGGGCTGGCCCTGAATTTATGCCCGAAGGCACATTCAAATTCCAACGGGGTTTTCCAATCGCCGGTTTGCATCTCGGTGCTCAGCAGCTTGCCGCCACGGAAGGAGGCTGCTTTGCCCATATCCTCCAGTGCCAGTTCGCTTTCAGGCTTCGTTTCATCGTAACCATGGTCGATGGGGACTACGGTGTCCCAATCGGTGAAGTGCTTCATGTCAGAGATTTTTTCGGGCAGGGCCTCCCAGCGCTTGCGGCTGCCCCAGTAGGCATCGATATGGTCTTCCACATTGTCCTCGATGAAGTGGAGTGTGCCATGCTCCGTGCGCGCCAGCTTGTCAAACTTTTTCCGCATGATGCTGCCTATCAGCTTTTGCCCGCCGGGCAGCTTACAGAGCATCCGGGAAACCGTCCGCAGTCCGCCCAGCATTTCCAGATAGCAGTCATAATAATACTGCATGGAGTCGTGACGGAAGTGAAGGTAGTTTTCCAATTTGTCACTGTCGAGATAATACTGGCCATGGAAGTTCAGCGTTGCCTGCTTCTTAGGGCTGAGAATGTAGTCCAGATTGGTTAGACCGATCTCCCCATAGAGCTTGCGGAACATGGTATACGTATCCACCCGGCAGGATTCTCCGCCGCCGATGTTGTATATATGGCCCCAGAAGGACTCGTCCAGCGTGCCATCATGGAAAAAGGCACACAAATTTTTCATAGCCCGGGCAGAATCCCGGTCGGAGCAGTATTCCAGCACATTGTCAAAGCAGTTATGGAACATGATGGCGTCATTGATTTGGCTCATGGCCTTGCCGATGATGCCGGTCTGGCGCAGGGACACCCAATACTTGAGTCCGCTTTCGATGACCAGCCGCTCGGCCGCCACTTTGGAGACAGCATAGTAGTCAAACATACTGGGTTTGATGGGATCGCCCACCCTGCCCCAATGAATGGGCGGCATCCGATCTCCGGTTTCCGCCACAGTACCGATATAGACCAGGCGGGTTTTGTCCTGCTGCCCCAGTGCATAAATGGCGTTGATCAGATTCCGGGTAGAGCCGTAATTGACCTTCATGGCCTGCTTGGGATGATAGTCTGCCGCGGGAGAAACAAAGGCCGCAATGTGCAGAATCAGATCACAGTCCCTGACACATTTCAAAACCACATCATAGTCGTTGAGATCGCCCCAAACGATCTCCAATCCAGCAGTATTCCTATAGGGATCAAGAATTTTCCTGTTTTTTTCGGAATCCCGCGCGAGAATCACAATATCCTGCTTATCGGCGTCCTTCAGCATTTCCTTCAGGCTGGCAAGGCCCATGCCTCCGGTAGCGCCCGTCAAAAATACACGCTGCTTGGACATGATTATTCTCCCTTCATGCCGATGGTCTTGGCTTTACCGTCCAGAATGGCAGCACACAGACCCATGGAATCTCCGATTGCCGCGTCAATATCATCCGGCTCTACGCCAAGCGGCTCACAGCCAAGGCTCTTGTCAATAAACAATTCGCTGCACTGGATCTGGGCCAGCTTGGGCAGATACAGGCCGTTATCGATGTTGCGTTTTTTATAATCCTTGACCATACTCTTGCAGCCCAGTGTGAACATCCAGTTGGGAATGGTGGTGACCTTCTTCTCTGGGCAGCCCATGTGCTTGCACATAATGGCAATCATCTGTTTCCATGTCATATTGTAGTAGCCGATGGGCCAGCACTTTCCGCCCTGCGTATGCTCCAACGCGCCGGCCAACGCCTGCCCGACCTGATGGACTGTAACCATCGTCGAACCGCCCTTGGGGTACATCACATTTCCCTTGGAGTTGCGAATTTGCTCGGCGAGGAACATCCAGACAGGCTTGCGCCCGGGCTGCGTGCCGAAAATATAGGGCAGCTCCAGAACGGCAACGCTGAAATTTTCGTCCGCAAAGGACATGGCCGCATTCTCCTGATCGACACGGGAACGGATATAGGGATGCCACCGGGTCAGCTCCAGCTCCGGCATGGTCTTGGCAAAGTAGGAGAAATAGGAGCCGCAGATGGAAACGTGCTTGACGCCGCATTCCTTTGCCAGCTTCAAAAGCCGGTTGATGGGGTCAATGTTGTACTTTTTGTAAAGATTGTAAATCGGCGCAGGCCCTTCTACCCGCTCATCCACACCGGCGGCGAACACGAAGCCATCACATCCGGTCAGATAGGTGCGGAGTTCGTCGTCGCTCATCTCCAGATAGTTACCGTACTCAATTTTCATTTCCGGGGGCAGAACGGTACCCTCCGGCAGAGGCGGCAGCGCCAGAGCAGTCACTTCGTGACCGCGTGAAATAAGAACTTTGGCTGCCTCACTGCCCAGCAAGCCGGTTCCGCCAATCATAAATACTTTCATGTTATCATCCTCCTTGTATTTGTTATCCCTTGATCATTTTCCGGATTCCACGGAAGAAATGTCCGTTGGCCATTTCCAGCATGCCGGGCAGCACGCCGCCCTTCATGCCGCCGGAGATCATCATGCTGCGAATCGGCGCTCCGGCAGAGGAGGCCATCTG
>CAKTNS010000068.1 GCA_934589225.1 uncultured Oscillospiraceae bacterium | reverse complement strand
AAACTGTTACCTATGTCTCTTCTCTACCTGTTACCTATGTTACTACTCTATACAAATCTGCCGCCCGCCACGTTCCGGATACAACCCGTGCGGTTGAATGGTATGACGCAATGTAGCGGCGATGATTCATCGCCATCCAGCCCCGACGAGGGGCTGGCCACGTTCCGGATACAACCCGTGCGGTTGAACGGTACCGCCCATCAGCGAAACCGTAGGGAACGGCCTATGTGCCGTCCCGGGAACCTTCCGAATATCACAACGTAAGATTCTAACGGTGCGCCGCCCGACACGGTACAAGAGCTTCCCTCGGGGGAAGCTGGCTCGCCTGTGGGCGAGCCTGATGAGGGCCGCGGGGCAGCGTGAAACGCTCCAGAAACAGTAGGCGAATCCGTAGAAACGTCCCCTTGCCTCTCCCTATGGGAGAGGTGGCCGAGAGCAGCGAGGACGGAGAGGGTCAACGTTGAGATTTTAAAGGACGTTATCATTCAAAAGAGACGCCGTAAGACCCTCTCAGTCACCTGCGGTGACAGCTCTCCCAGAGGGAGAGCCAAGGGTGCCTTTTCGATATGTTTTACCTTTGCGCCCATTGTTCCTACAATACGGAACGTGGTACCGCGCCTCATCCACCGCCTACGGCGGTCCCCCTTCCCCGAAGGGGAAGGTTTTGGGCGTGGTTCCATTCAACCGCACAGGTTGTATTCGAAACGTGGCGGGCGGCAGATTGCCGCCCCTACATGCACGCTGGAGGGTGGTTCCGTTTAACCAACGTATTCCAAAAGCGGATACGTCCGTTGCCCTGATAACTGTCAACTGTCCACTGTCAACTGTCAACTTCAAAAAACAGATCGGGTCTCGGTACGTTTCCGGTTCGGGGGCACTTGACAAATAGCTTATGATAAAGGTATAGATTTTATTTTCACGAAAGGATGTCCCCATGGAGGTCTATACGCTGCCTGACTGCCTTCCGGTGCTGCTGGAGGGGTGGTATGAAGAACACAAGCGGGCCCTGCCCTGGCGGGTGGATCGGGAGGCTTATCATATTTGGGTGTCGGAGATCATGCTGCAGCAGACCCGGGTGGAGGCGGTGAAGGGGTACTACAGCCGGTTTTTGCGGCAGCTGCCGGATGTCCGGGCGCTGGCAAATTGCGATGATTTACAGCTGCACAAGCTCTGGGAGGGGCTGGGGTATTACAGCCGGGTGCGGAATCTTAAAAAGGCGGCCCGGGTGATTGTGGATGACTACGGCGGGCGCTTCCCCACAAGCTTCGAGGAGGTTCTGGCCCTGCCCGGCATCGGGCCTTACACTGCCGGGGCCATCTGCTCCATTGCCTATGACCTGCCCACCCCGGCGGTGGATGGGAACGTGCTGCGGCTGGTGTCCCGGCTGTGGGATGACGAGACCCCCATTGACACCCCCGTGATGAAAAAACGGGTCACGGAGGCACTGTCCGCCATCTACCCCAAAAACGCCGGAACCTTTACCCAGGCCCTTATGGAGCTGGGGGCCACGGTCTGCGGGCCGGACCGGCCGCCGGAGTGCGGCCTTTGCCCCTGCCAAAGGATTTGCCGGGGCTGCGCCCGGGGGCACCCGGAGCGGCTGCCCAAAAAGAGCCCCAAGCGGGAAAAGCGGCTGGAAGAGAAGACGGTATTTATTTTAGAGTGTCAAGGCCGGTATGCCCTGGGCCGCCGGGGGGACAAGGGGCTTCTGGCGGGGCTCTGGGAGTTTCCCAATCTGGAGGGGCTGCTTTCCCCCCAGCAGGCCCTGGAGCGGCTGGAAGAATGGGGGCTCCACCCCCGGAATCTGCAAAAAATCATCCACCGGAAGCATGTTTTTACCCACATCATCTGGCAGATGCAGGGGGTCTACGCCAGCGTGGAGGAGCCCCGGGAAGATTTTACCTGGATGGCCCCCGAAGAAATCGAAGAGCAGGCGGCGCTGCCCACGGCCTTCCGCCTGTTCTGGGAGGAATGTGACCATGTTTGACTATCATATGCACTCGGTCGTCTCCTTTGACGGCCACGACTCTGGGCTTACGCTTGCCCAGGCCGCCGCGGACCGGGGGCTGAAAGAGATCTGCTTTACGGACCACGTGGATTTTGACCCTCTGGCCCCGGTGCAGACCATGATGTTTGACGTCGGGACCTACAACCGGGAGTATGAGGGTCTGGAGATCCCCGGGCTGAAAATCCGACGGGGCATGGAGTTCGGGCTGACGGAGGGGAACCAGTCCCTTTTATTGCAAAGGCTCAGCCAGCGGCACTATGACTTTGTTTTGGGCAGCATCCATTTTGTAGACGGCATCGATGTATATTTTAAAGAATACTGGGTGAATAAAATACCCTTTGATGCCCAGCGCCGATTCCTGGAGACCACCCTGCGGCAGGTTCAGGAGCATCAGGATTTTGACGTACTGGCCCACCTGACCTTTCTCATGAAGTCCCCCTACAATCCCGTCCGGGCCCCCCTGTCTTTTGACGCCCACCGGGAGGTGCTGGATGAAATCCTCCGAACACTGGCCCGGAAGGGCAAGGGCCTGGAAATGAACACCAGCGGCGTGGACCGCAGCGTGGGGTTTCTGCCCACCATCGACTTCTTCCGGCGCTTTAAGGAGCTGGGCGGGGAGATCGTCACCGTGGGCTCCGATGCCCACCGGGCGGACCGGGTGGGGCAGTATTGCGGCGATGCCGCCAAAATGCTGGGGGACATCTTCGGCTACGTCTGCACCTTCCAGGACCGCACCCCCATCTTCCACAAAATGCGCTGACCAAGTTTAGGCATTATTCACAATCTGTCCACCGTGTGCGTCCCTTTGCGCACAGCATACATACAGTTTCTCTCAGATTCCTTGACAAACAACTTTTTAAAACCTATACTATTTAGGAAAATGCCCGGGGTTTTCCCCCGCCCGTTTTCCCAGGAGGCCTATTTATGGTAATTACTTGGGACTTGACCATTCCCCAGCTCTCCGGCGACAATCTGCGCCGGGGCTATGTCTACCTTCCCGATTCCTACGACCGGGAGCCGGAGCGCCGGTACCCCGTCATGTATTTCTTTGACGGCCACAACGTCTTCTTTGACCAGGATGCCACCTACGGCACCTCCTGGGGCATGAACGACTACATGGAGCAAAGCCAAAAGGACCTGATTCTGGTGGGCATCGAGTGCAACCGGGAGGGCAACGGGCGGCTGGAAGAATACGCCCCCTTCACCTTTGACGCCCCGGAGCTGGGCCATATCAGGGGGAAAGGCAAGCAGTATATGCTCTGGCTCATCAAAGAACTGAAGCCCATGATCGACAGAGAGTTCCGAACCCTTCCCGACCGGAAGAACACCCTGATCGCCGGTTCCTCCATGGGGGGGCTCATGGCCCTTTACGCCGTCACCGCCTTTAACCAGGTCTTCCAGCGGGCGGCCTGCCTCAGCCCCAGCATCTGGGTGGCCCCGGGGAAAATGCTGGAGCTCATCGCCCGGTCCAACATCCGCCGGGATACCTGCATTTACTTAGACTACGGTGCCAAGGAGATGTTCAACCATCCCGCCAACGCCGAGTCCATTTTTTCCACCAGCCACCTGCTGATGACCAAGCGGGTGGACCTCACCATGCGCATCGTCCCCGGGGGCACCCACTGCGAGGCCAGCTGGGCCAAGCAGGTCCCCATCTTCATGGAGTGCCTGGGGGTATAATTATACAATTTTTATACGGAGTTGGGATTATGGAAGTACGTACATTCAAGCATTACAGCAACTGTTTAAACCGGGATATGGAGTATCAGGTTTTTGGCTCCGGCGGGAAGCCGGTGCTGTTCTTCCCCTGCCAGGGGGGCAGGTTTTTTGACTTTGGGGGCAACAACATGCCCGCCACCTGGTCACCCTGGATCGACAGCGGCTGCTGCACCGTCTACTGTGCCGACTCCATTGACAATGAAGCCTGGGCGGCCATGGGCTGGGACAACCGCTATCGCATCGAAAACCACGAGCGGTGGTATCACTATATTGTAGATGAGCTGGTGCCGGAAATCTGGCGGCTCCAGGACGAAGCCGGTGCCTGGCAGAAGGGCATCATGACCTTCGGCTGCTCCATGGGCGCCATGCACGCCGCCAACCTCTATTACCGCCGCCCGGACCTGTTTGACAGCTGCTTCGCCATTTCCGGCCTGTATGACAACAAGGAATTCTTTGGGGACTACTGTGACGACCTGGTCTACAACAACTGCCCGGTATATTACCTTAACAACATGCCCGCCGACCACCCCTATATGGGGCTGTATAACAGCCAGAAATCCCTCATTGTGGTAGGCCAGGGGGCCTGGGAGGATGTGCTTTTGGAATCCACCCGGCGGTTGGACGAGGTGTGCTGCCGGAAGGGCATCCACACCCGGTTTGAATACTGGGGGTATGACGTAAACCACGACTGGCCCTGGTGGCACAAGATGGTGCAGACCTACCTTCCCTGGTTACTGGGATAAGGAAACTAAGGGAAACTCTGAATAATTCGTCTGCGGCTGAGCGGCGAATCTTTTGCCCCCAGACTGCGGTTTGAAAAATGGGAAATATAGCGCAGCCGTTGCCAGCGCAAGCTGGCTTACGGATGCGGCATACCCCTTGCGGGTACACAAAGTATTCCCTCATTTTCCAAACCTTGCCTGGAGCCAAAATCTTTCGCCGTCAGCTCTTGCCGATTTAATCAGAGCTTCCCTATTAGAGAAAGAGAGACGATCACAGATGAAAAACTTTATTTTCATTTCCCCGAATTTCCCCATGACCTACTGGAAATTCTGCGCGGAGCTGAAAAAGAACGGCATGCGGGTTCTGGGCATCGGTGACAGCCCCTATGAAAACCTGCTGCAGGAGCTCCGGGACAGCCTGGACGAATATTATAAGGTATCGTCCCTGGAAAACTATGACGAGGTCTTCAAGGCCGTGGCCTTCTTCACCTTCAAATACGGCAAAATCGACTGGCTGGAATCCAACAACGAATACTGGCTCATGCGGGATGCCCGGCTGCGGACGGAGTTCAACATCACCACCGGCCCCAAGGTGCCGGACATGCGGAAAATCAAGTATAAGTCTGCCATGAAGGAATATTACGCCAAGGCCGGTATCCCCACCGCCCGGTATCATCTGGTGGAGGGGCTGGAAGACAGCCTGGAGTTTGCCCACACCGTGGGCTATCCCGTGGTGGTGAAGCCCGACGACGGCGTAGGGGCCAACAACACCTACAAGCTCTCCTCCGACGAGGATCTGGCCTTTTTCTTAGAGCACAAGGACGACCAGGTCTATATCATGGAGGAGTACGTCCGGGGCTATGTCCAGACCTATGATGCCATTGTGGACTCCAAGGGCCAGCCCCTGTTTGAGTCCGGCAACATCACCCCCTTCTCCCTGATGGATACGGTGAATAACAATCTGGATTCCGTGTACTACCTGGTAAAAGATCTGCCGGAGAACATCCGCTCCGCCGGTCTGCGGACGGTGCGCTCCTTCGGGGTCAAGAGCCGGTTCATCCACCTGGAGTTCTTCATTCTCTCGGAGGACCAGGAGGGCCTGGGCAAGGCCGGAGACGTGCTGGGCCTGGAAGTCAACATGCGCCCCGCCGGTGGCTACACCCCGGATATGTACAACTACAGCCAGGAGACGGACGTGTATAAAATCTGGGCGGACATGGTCTGCTTTGACTGCAACACCAAGCCCACGGGCAAGCACCACTTCTGCGCCTTCTATGGCCGCCGGGACGGCAACCGCTATCGCCTGGACGACTACGAGATCATGATGAAATACGCCGGACACATCGTCATGAACGGCCGCATCCCCGATGCCCTTTCCGGGGCCATGGCCAACCAGATGTATGTGGGCAACTTCGATACGGAAGAAGAAATGAAAGAATTTTACCGAGATTTGTCGGACCGGTTGTAAAAAAGGAGGCATTCTTTGAATCAGAGACTGCTGGGAATCCTGCTGGATTCCTTTCCCAAAATTCTGCTGCCAGGCCTGACCATGACCATTCCTTTGACCGTGATCTCCTTTTCCCTGGCCATGGTCATTGCCGTGGTCACTGCCATGGTGCAGTTTGCCAATGTGAAGGTTCTGAAGCACCTGGCACGGTTTTATATCTGGGTGGTTCGGGGAACCCCCTTGCTTGTACAGCTGTATGTGATTTTTTACGGCCTGCCGAATTTGGGAATTCTCCTGCCCCCCTTCCCCTCGGCGGTGCTGGTGTTTTCCGTCAACGAGGGGGCCTACTGCGCCGAGACCATCCGGGCGGCTCTGGAATCCGTGCCCAAGGGGCAGCTGGAGGCCGGGTACTGCGTGGGCATGAGCTATATGCAGGTCATGAGGCGCATCGTCCTGCCCCAGGCTTTGCGGACGGCCTTCCCCTCGCTGTCCAATAACCTGATCTCCATGGTCAAGGACACGTCTCTTGCCGCCAATATCACGGTGATGGAAATGTTCATGGTGACCCAGCGCATCGCCTCCCGGTATTATGAGCATCTGGCCCTGTACATCGAGGTGGCCCTTATTTATCTGCTGTTCTGCACGGTGCTGACCAAGCTGCAAAGCATCGGGGAAAAGAAACTCAATTCTTACGGGGCGGTGTAAGCCATGGCAATGCTGGAAATCAAAAATGTACACAAGGCCTTTGACGGCCTGGAGGTCCTGAAGGGCGTAAGCCTGGAGGTGAACAAAGGGGACGTGGTGGCCATTCTGGGCAAAAGTGGCTCGGGAAAAACCACCCTTCTGCGGTGCATCAATTTTTTGGAGACTGCCGACCAGGGGGAGCTGGTCTTTGACGGCCAGGTCTTCCCCCTCCATGGGGCCTCCAAAGCAGACATTGCCCGGCTGCGGAAGAAAACCGCCTTTGTGTTCCAGAACTATAACCTGTTCCGGAACAAAACCGCCCTGCAAAACGTCACCGAAGGGCTGATCGTCGCCCGGAAGATGCCCAAGGCCCAGGCAGAGGATGTGGGTATGAAAATGCTCCGGAAGGTGGGCATGGAGGACCGGGCCTCCTTCTATCCCAGCCAGCTCTCCGGCGGCCAGCAGCAGCGGGTGGCCATCGCCCGGGGCCTGGCCACGGAGCCGGAGATCATCCTCTTTGACGAGCCCACCTCCGCCCTTGACCCGGAGCTGACGGTGGAGGTGCTGTCTGTCATGCGGCAGCTGGCGAAAGAGGGTATGACCATGCTGGTGGTGACCCACGAGATGAATTTCGCCAGAAACGTCTCTACCAAAGTGGTCTTTATGGAGGACGGGGTGATCCAGGGAGAAAGCACCCCGGAGGAATTTTTTGAACACCCCAAGCAGGAGCGCTCCCGGGCCTTCCTGCAAACCATTCTGGGGGAGCATCCCCAAAAGCAACAGGAGGAATCGCAATGAAAAAGTTGATTTGTCTGGCCGCCCTGGCCCTGTCCGCCGCGGCCCTTCTGGCCGCCTGCGGCAAGAAAGACACCACCGCCGACCGGCTGGAGTCCATCAAGAATAAGGGCGAAATGGTCATCGCCCTGGAAGGCAACTGGGCTCCCTGGTCCTTCCACGACGATGCCGGCACCCTGGTTGGCTATGACGTGGAAGTAGGCAAGGCCATTGCCGAAAAGCTGGGCGTGAAGGCCACCTTTATTGAGGGCGAGTGGGACGGCCTTTTGGCCGGTGTGGAAGCGGGCCGGTATGACATGGTCATCAACGGCGTGGACATCACCGACAGCCGGAAGCAGTCCTACGACTTCTCCACCCCTTACGCCTACATCCGCACCGCCCTGGTGACCCGGAAAGACAACGACACCATCCACTCCTTTGAGGACCTGAAGGGCAAGACCACCGCCAACTCCATCGGCAGCACCTATATGGAGTTGGCAGAGCAGTACGGTGCCACCTGCTCCGGGGTAGACACCCTGGACGAAACCATCCAGATGGTTCTCCAGGGCCGGGCAGATGCCACCCTGAATGCCGACGTGTCTTTCTACGATTACCTGTCCCAGCACCCGGATGCGGACATCCAGATCGTGGCCTTCGCCCCGGATGCCAACGAGATCGCCATCCCCATGCAAAAAAGCGACTCCGCCGCCGCCCTGCGGGAAGCCGTCAACAAAGCCATCGAAGACCTGCGCACCGACGGCACCCTGACGGAGCTTTCGGGCAAGTACTTTGGCGCCGACATCTCCAGCAAATAACCACAAATCCCCGGAGGAACCCCCTCCGGGAATTTTTTTGCCCACCGCCCGAATACAACCCGTGCGGCAGAATGGAGCACCCATAACCTTCCCCTTCGGGGTAATGTCATCAACTTAAGCACTCCACTCTCAAATTCTCCTGAAATTATTCGGATATTTCATAGATTTGTGCTT
>CAKTNS010000067.1 GCA_934589225.1 uncultured Oscillospiraceae bacterium | reverse complement strand
GCCCGGTGGTGCAGTCGGTTAGCACGCCAGCCTGTCACGCTGGAGGTCGACGGTTCGAGTCCGTTCCGGGTCGCCAAGAATCTGCCTTGAAATGATGTACGTCATTTCAAGGCTTTTCTTTTTTGAAATTGACAAATGCGGCATCAGAAAACCGCCTGCCCCGGGCTTCCGGTGACAGGCGGTTCTTTTTGAAAAATCAATCCACCCGAATCAGGGTGTAATCCTTGGTGCCGATGCCCAGCTCCGCGGCGGCATCGATGGTGTGGGTGCCGTGGCGGGTGTTGATGCGCTCCAGCAGGTGATCCCGGCCCGGGTCGTTGGAGGCCAGAACCAGGTCGATGCAGGCCTGGTCCAGGGCCACGGGGTCTAAGGAGGAGAGAATGCCGATGTCCTTCATGCAGGGGTCTTCCGCAACGGCGCAGCAGTCGCAGTCCACGCTCATGTTGCACATGATGTTCACAAAGGCCATGTTGCCCTTGAAGAAGGAAACCACACTGCTGGCGGCATCGGCCATGCTCTCCAGGAAGTCGTCCTGGGGGGCGCAGTTGTCCCAGACCTTATACTGGTCGTCGGTCTTGCCTGCGGAGTGGATATAGGCCTTTCCGGCGCTGGAGGCGCAGCCGATGGACAGCTGCTTCAGTGCCCCGCCGAAGCCCCCCATGGGGTGGCCTTTGAAGTGGGAGAGCACCAGCATGGAGTCGTAATTGGCAAGGTTCTTGCCCACCAGGTTCTTGTGGATCTGCTTGCCGCCAGGGATGGGCAGCTCCAGGTCCGGGCCCTCTGCGTCCATCAGGTCCACGGGGAAATAGTGGCTCCAGCCGTGGTATTCCAGCAGCTTCAAGTGCCTGTCCGTGGTGTTCCGGGCACCGTCGTAGGCGGTGTTGCACTCCACAATGGTGCCGCCCACGGCATCAATGGTGGGCTTCATAAATTCGGGCCGGAGAAAATTCTGGTTGCCCTTCTCTCCGGAGTGGACCTTGATGGCCACCTTGCCGGGAAGCTCCTTGTGGAGAAGTTTAAAAAGCTTCGTCACGTTTTCCGGGGTCAGCACCGGGGTAAAATATACGGTTGCTTTTTCCATAAGTCAAACCTCCTATTTTTTGGGGAAACTCTGATCAAATCGTCTGCGGCTGAGCGGCGAATCTTTTGCTCCCAGGCTGCGCTTCTAAAAGTGGGAAATACACAAAGTATTCCTCCACTTTTAGAATCTTGCCTGGAACCAAAATCTTTCGCCGTCAGCTCTTGCCGATTTAATCAGAGCTTCCCATGATCCTTCTGATTGCATTATAATACGCCGCCCCGGTGGGTTGTCAAGTATTTTTTACCGGTTTGTTTTACAGCTTTGGGGAAAACTCTTCTTGGAAGGCCCTAAATGGGAACCTCCGGCGGATTTCCTGGATGCGTCCCTTGTGTTTCCGGAGAAACCGTGGTATAATTCCTTTGTTTCTGCTTATTTATTGTATATGATCGTACTGCAAGGAGAAGTCAGATGAAAAAATGGATGTGCGCGGCGTCCCTGACGCTGCTGTTTTTGCTGTCCGGCTGTGGAAAAGAGGAGGCCGTGGAAACGACAAAGATTTCCACAGCCCCTGTGGAATCCCTGTCCCTGGTGGTGACGGAGGATTCCATCGGGGAGCTGGAGCAGTATCCCGGCCTGCGCCAACTGGATTTAACGGGCAGCCGCTGCTATGGGGCCATCGAGGACTACAAGGCCCGCCACCCGGAGGTGGAGGTCACCTATGCCGTGGCCCTGGGGGGCCAGCAGGTCCCCACGGATGCGGAAAATCTGGACTTAGAGCCGGAGAACACGGATTTTGACCGGCTCCTGGAGGACCTGCAATATTTGCCGAAGCTCCGGCAGGTGACCCTGGAGGGAACGGCGCTGACGAAAGAGGAGCTTTCCCAGCTGCGGGACACCTATGAGGAGACCGCCTTCCACTGCAATTTTACCATCCTGGGAGAGACTTACCCGGAGGACACCCGGGAGCTGGACCTGTCCGGCCTCACCGGGGAGGAGGCCCTGGAGGCGGCCCAGACCCTTTCCAGGCTCCCTATGCTAGAAACCGTGGAGCTCATGGACGGGGAAGACGAAAGCGAGCTGACCCTGGAGCAGGTGGCGGCCCTACAGAAGGCGGCCCCGGAAGCCAAATTCCACTACAGCTTCGACCTTTTCGGAAAACGGGTATCTACCCTGGATGAGCGCATCGAGTTTAAAAACAAGCGCCTGGGGGATTCCCGGGAGGAGGAGCTGCGGCAGGCCCTGGATGTTTTAAAGGACTGCAAATATATGCTTCTGGAGAGCTGCCGGTTCAGTGACGAGGTTCTGGCCCAGCTGCGGGAAGATTACCGGGGCCAGACCAAAATCGTCTGGCGGATCTTCTTTGCCAAGTCCGGCAGCTGCCTGACGGACCGGACGGTGCTGCGGTATGTGTACAACGTGTTCAACAGCACGGTGAAAAAGCTGCAATACTGTGAGGACGTGGAGTATATTGACTTTGGCCACAACGAGGCCCTGTCCGACTGGAGCTGGGTGGCCAACATGCCGAATCTCAAAGCCATCATCGTCTCCGGCTCCATTATCAAGGACCTGACCCCCTTTGAAAACTGCAAAAAGCTGGAATTTCTGGAGCTTTCCAACTGCGGCCTGCTGACGGACATTACCCCCCTGGCCCAGTGCGACAGCCTGAAGCGGCTGAACATCAGCTATACCAAGGTGGAGGACCTGTCCCCTCTGGATCATCTTCCTCTGGAATGCTTCGTCTTTGTAAAGCCCAAGGCCTCCCAGGAGGAGCTGGACCGGTTCGGCCAGCTGCACCCGGATTGCGTCACCTCCTATGAAAACAACGAATACGGCTACCCCTGGCGCTATGAGCAGGACGGCAGCTTCACACCGGCCTATCAGGAACTCAAGGAGGTCTTTGGCTATCCCGATGCCAAGGACACCCTGTGGTAAAGTGATTTTTACGGGGAAAAGACCTTGCAAACCGGAAAAAGACTGGTATAATAGGCATGAAATCCGCTTTTTATGGTGAAAAAAGGAGGCGTTACCGTGCGTCTTAGAAATCGGATCTTATTATGGATGAGAAAACGGCGGGGAAGACCCATGAGCCCCATGCAGATCATTGCCGTGAGCTTTGCGGTGATCATCGCCCTGGGGACCTTCCTGCTGACGAGGCCCATTGCCGCCCGGGACGGCCAGGCTACCCCGGTCCTTCCGGCCCTCTTTACCGCCACCTCTGCCACCTGTGTCACGGGACTGACCCCCTTTGACACCTGGACCCAGTGGTCCGGCTTCGGCCAGGGGGTGCTGCTGTGTCTGATCGAGATCGGCGGTCTGGGCTTTATGTCCATGGCCACCCTCTTCATCTTCCTGTTTCGCAGGCGGGTGGGGCTCAAGCAGCGGATGGTCATGGCCCAGGCCCTGAGCCTCAACGATATGGAGGGCGTGGTGCGGCTGCAAAAGACCGTGCTCTACGGGAGCCTCAGCGTGGAGGCCCTGGGGGCGCTGATTCTTACGGTGCATTTCTGGCCCCAATTTGGGTTGAAGCACGCCCTGTGGCTGGGGGTATTCCATTCCGTCTCCGCTTTTTGCAATGCCGGTTTTGATATTTTCGGCTTCCTGGAGCCCGGGGCCAGCTTGGGCCTGTTCCAGGATGACCCGGTGGTGCTGCTGACCCTGGGGGCTCTGGTGGTCATCGGCGGCCTGGGCTTTCTGGTGTGGGAGGAGCTTTCGGAGCGAAAGCCATTCCGCCGCATGTCGGTGTACAGCCGATTGGTGCTCCTCACCACCTTAGGGCTGCTGCTGACGGGCTGGGTGCTGACCTGTCTTCTGGAGTGGAACAATCCCCATACCCTGGGAGCCCTGCCTGTGGGACAGAAGCTGCTGGGCGGGCTTTTTCAGTCTGCCACATTGCGGACCGCGGGCTTTGCGGCCCTGGACCAGGCCAAGCTCACCGATGGGGGCAAGGCGGTATCCATGGTGCTGATGCTCATCGGCGGCTCCTCCGGCTCCACCGCCGGCGGCCTGAAAACCGTGACCTTTGTGGTGCTGGCCCTGTTCCTGCGGGCAAGGCTCCGGGGGAAGGCTTCGGTCTGCGCCTTCCAGCGGACCATTCCGGACAGCCAGGTTTTAGACGCCATGACCATTGCCATGACCATGGTGCTCTTGGCATTCTTTGGGGCGGTATTCATCTGCGCCACCTCCCCTGTGGGCTTTACCAACGCCCTTTTTGAGGCAATTTCAGCCCTTGCTACCGTGGGGCTCACCGCCGGGACCACCGGCAGCCTCAGCGTTCCAGCCCAGTATCTCATTATTCTGTACATGTATTTTGGCCGTGTGGGCGTGCTGACCATCAGCCTGGGCTTCCTGTCAGGGGACCGGGCCACGGAGCGGTTCCGCTACGCCCAGACCAGCCTGTTGATCGGCTAAGGAGGAAAATCATGAAATCTTACGTTGTGATCGGTTTGGGCCGCTTTGGTGCGTCTCTGGCCCAGCAGCTGTGCAAGCTGGGGGCGGAGGTGCTGGCCCTGGATGTCCGGGGAGACCTGGTGCAGCAGATCGCCCAGAACGTGACCCACGCGGTGGTGGGGGATGCTCAGGATAAGGAAGTTTTAAGAGCCCTGGGTGTCCGGAATCTGGACTGCGCCATTATCGCCATCGGGGACAATCTGGCGGCCTCGGTGCTCATTACCATGAACTTAAAAGAGCTGGGGGTTCCCTTTGTGGTCTGCAAGGCCCATGACGATACCCACCGCCGGGTGCTGGAAAAGCTGGGGGTAGACCGGGTGCTGATCCCCGAGCAGGAGTCTGCCCAGCGGCTGGCCAGAACCCTCAACAGCCACAATGTGCTGGATTACATCGAGCTTTCCGAAGATTTTGGCATTCTGGATGTGCCCGCCCCTGCGGGCTGGGTTGGAAAGACCCTGCGGGAGCTGAACGTCCGGGCCAAGCTGGGGGTGAACATCATCGCCGTGGAAAACGGCGGAAAAACCAATGTGTCCCCCAGTGCGGACTATGCCGTCTGCGCCGGGGATACCCTGGTGGTGCTGGGAGACAACATCGCCCTGGAAAAGGTGCAGAAGCTGTGACAGAAGAAAAAATCACGTCCCGAAAAAATCCCCTGGTCCAGCAGACCCGGAAGCTCCTGACCTCCCGGAAGGCCCGGCGGGAGCTGGGGCTCTTCGTCTCTGACGGCACCAAGCTCCTGGAAGAAGCGGCGCGGCACTGTCAGGGCCTGGAAACCGTCTTTTTGTCCGAGGGGGTAGAGACCCGGGTGCCAGAGCACTGCCGGGTCATCCGGGTGAGCCGGGAGGTCATGGAGGCCATTTCCCCCATGGAGACCCCCCAGGGGGCGGTGTTTGTGTGCCGGCTGCCCCAGGAGGTGCCCTTCCGGCCGGAAAAAGGGATGCTGCTATTGGACGGCATTCAGGACCCGGGAAATCTGGGGACTATTTTAAGGACCGCCGATGCCTGGAATGTGCCGGTGGCCCTTCTGGAGGGCTGCGCCGACCCCTTCAGCCATAAAGTGGTCCGCTCCAGCATGGGGGCGGTGTTCCGCCGGGATGTGGCGGTGACCACCTGGGCACAGGCCCGGGCCGCGCTTCTGGACGCGGGCATCCCCGTTGCGGTGACGGCCCTGAATGCCCAGGCCCGGGACATCCGGCAGGCCGCGGTGGGCACCATGGCGGTGGTCATCGGCAGCGAGGGCCAGGGTGTCCGGCCGGAAATCCTACAGGCGGCGGATGAGGCCCTGATCATTCCCATGAACCCCCATTGCGAGTCCCTGAACGCCGCCGTGGCCGCCACCGCGGTCATGTGGCAGATAGGGAAAATGTAACGGCAAAAAACGTAAAGACGTAAAGACAAAAAACCGGAGAGGAGGAGCCCGGATGCTTTTATACTGGCTGTGGCTCGCCCAGAAAACGGAAGTGAACAACGGTGTCAAAAAGGCGCTGCTGGAGCATTTTGACCATGCGGAAGACCTGTTTTACGCAAAAAAAGAGGACTATCTGGCACTGGACATCCAGGGGCTCAAGGAAAACGCGGTGGATGCCCTGTGCGAAAAGGACCTGTCCCTGGCGGAAGAGCTTCTGGGCCGGTGCGCCAAGCTGGGGCTCCGGGTGCTTCCCTTTGGGGACCGGGAATACCCCCAGAGGCTCCGGCAGATTTTTGACCCTCCGGCGGTCTTATATTATAAAGGAACCCTGCCCCGGTGGGATGCGCTGCCGGTGGTGGCGGTGGTGGGCACCCGGAAATCCTCGATTTACGGCAATCAGACCGCCCGCCGTGTGGGCAGAGAAATTGCCCGGCAGGGTGGCCTTTTGGTATCGGGTCTTGCCCAGGGCATTGATGCCCAGGCCATGGGAGGCGCCCTGGAAGAGGGCTTCCCGGCGGTGGGGGTTCTGGGCTGCGGAGCGGACGTTGTCTATCCCAAGGTCAATCGGGCGCTGTTTGCCCAGACGGAGCGCCTGGGGTGCATTCTATCGGAGTTTGCCCCAGGGACGCCACCGCTTAAACAGAATTTCCCCCGGCGAAACCGGATCATCAGCGGCCTGAGCTGCGGCATTGTGGTGGTGGAAGCGCCGGAACACAGCGGGGCATTGCTCACCGCCGCCCGGGCCCTGGAGCAGGGCCGGGATGTATTCGTGGTGCCCGGAAATGTGGATATGGAGTCCTTCCGGGGCTCCCACAGGCTTCTGCGCAACGGGGCCATTGCCGTGGCCTCCGGGGAGGATGTGATGGCTGAGTACACAGGGCTTTACCCTGAAAAGCTGGCCCGGGCCACCGCTCCGGCCCCTGTAACACAGGAAAAACCGGCGCAAAAACCGGCCGTTTCCAAAAAATTAAAAGAAAAAACCATTGACAACGGCCCGTCCAGGCCGTATAGTGAACAAAATGATGCCCTTGCGGGGCTGTCTCCCCTGGAACAGGCCATTATGGCCGCCATCGGGAACGAGATCGCAGAGGTGGATGACGTGATCGCCCGGGTGGGCAGGCCCTCCGGGGAAGTCCTGGGGACGCTTACCATGCTGGAGATCAAAAAGCGCATCCTGCGGCACCCGGGAAAGCGGGTATCCCGGCTGGGATGACCCGGGAAGAAAACAAGGAAAAGGAAGTATCACATGGGCAAATCCAACAATCTGGTGATCGTTGAGTCGCCTTCGAAAGCAAAAACCATCGGCAAGTACTTAGGGCCGGACTATGTGGTCAAAGCCAGCATGGGCCACCTGCGGGACCTGCCTAAAAGCAGAATGGGCGTGGACTTAGAGCATGATTTTACGCCGGAGTATCTGCCTGTCCGGGGCAAGGAAGCCCTCATTAAAGAACTGAAAGCAGCCGCCGCCCAGGCGGATACCGTCTATCTGGCAACGGACCCGGACCGTGAGGGAGAGGCCATTTCCTGGCACTTAAAGGAGCTTCTGAAGCTGCCGGAGGAAAAGGCCCATCGGGTCACCTTCCATGAAATCACCCAGCGGGTGGTGAAGGATTCCATCCAGCACCCCAGGGATATTGACTATGACCTGGTGGATGCCCAGCAGGCCCGCCGGATTTTAGACCGGATCGTGGGCTATGAGCTCTCCCCCTTGCTCTGGAAAAAGGTCCGCCGGGGCCTGTCTGCCGGACGGGTGCAGAGTGTTGCCACCCGGATGGTGGTGGACCGGGAGGAAGAGATCCGGGCCTTTGAACCCAAGGAATACTGGACGCTGGACGTGACCCTGGACCGCATGGAAAAGCCCGGCTCCTTTGTGGCCCATTACTATGGGGAAGAGAAGAAGCGGGAGCTTCAGAACGAGGCGGAGACCCAGGCGGTGGTGGCGGACATTACGGGAAAGCCCTTTACCGTCACCAATGTGAAAAAGGCGGAGAAAAAGCGTTCCGCGGCACCTCCTTTTACCACCTCCACCTTGCAGCAGGAGGCCTCCCGGAAGCTGAATATGACCCCCAAGAAGACCATGATGGTGGCCCAGCAGCTCTATGAGGGCGTAGATGTGGAAGGGGAGGGGACCTTGGGCCTCATCACCTACATGCGTACCGACTCCCTGCGGCTCAGTGACGAGGCCATGGCCGCGGCGGCAGACTTTATTTCCCACCGCTACGGGCAGCAGTATTACTATGGAAAGTTCCATGTCTATAAGACCAAGAAGGATGCCCAGGATGCCCACGAGGCCATCCGGCCCACCCATGTGGAGCTGGACCCGGAGCGGGTGCGGGGCAGCCTGACCCCGGACCAGTACCGGCTGTACAAGCTGATCTGGAGCCGGTTCCTGGCCAGCCAGATGGCCAATGCCCTGTATGACACCGTGTCCATTGATACGGTCTGCGCCGGGCATACCTTCCGTTCCAGCCACCAGAGCCTGCGCTTCCCCGGCTTTATCGCCGTCTATGAAGAGGGCCGGGACGATGAGGGCGAGGCCCTGGGTTCCCCTCTGCCGGACCTTCAGGAGGGGGAGCAGGCCCGGGCTACGTCCATGGACAAGCAGCAGCACTTTACCCAGCCCCCGGCCCGGTATACCGAGGCCACCCTGGTCAAGGCCATGGAAGAGCAGGGCGTTGGCCGCCCCTCCACCTATGCTGCCACCATTTCCACCATTGAGGACCGGGACTATGTGGTCAAGCAGGACAAGCGCCTGGCCCCCACGGCCCTGGGCGAGGTGGTCACGGG
>CAKTNS010000066.1 GCA_934589225.1 uncultured Oscillospiraceae bacterium | reverse complement strand
TTCACACCTTACATTCTCAGCTATATTGCATCGTTTTTCAACTGTTTTTCTATTTCAACTCTTGATTGGCATTGACAGTTGACAGTTGACAGTTGACAGTTATTGGGGACGGACGTATCCGGTTTTGAAATACGTTGGTTAAAGAATCCACCCATCAGCGAAACCGTAGGGAACGGCCTGTGTGCCGTTCCGGGAGCGTTCCGAATATCACCCGTGCGGTTGAATGGTATTACGCCAGTAGAGGCGGCTATTAGCCGCCCGCTACGTTGCGATTATAACCTGTGTGGTTGAACGAAACTACCCCCCGACATGTCATTCCGAGCGAAAGCGAGCCGAGGAATCTTCCCAAGTGGCAGATTTTATCTTGTGTTGGTCTTTTCCCCAACGTGGTGGATTCCTCCACTCCGCTTGCGCTCAAGGCCTGAATGACAATGAGGTTATGTTTCTACGGATTCGCCTACTGTTTCTAGAGCGTTTAACGCTGCCCCGCGGCCCTCATCAGGCTCGCCCTCGGGCGAGCCAGCTTCCCCCGAGGGAAGCTTTTGTACCGTGCTTTCGGGGCTCTAGTTTACTGGTACGGCGTGAATGTCTGCGCCAAGACCTTCCCCTTTGGGGAAGGGGGACCGCCGTAGGCGGTGGATGAGGCGCGGTACGGCGTTCCGCATTGCAGGAACAGTGGGCGCAGAGGTAAAACCTTCCAGCGAAACCGTAGGGAACGGCCTATGTACCGTTCCGGGGACGTTGCGAATACAACCCGTGTGGACAACCCGAACCGCCCCTCGACATGTCATTCCGAGCGAACGCAGTGAGTCGAGGAATCTTCCCAAGTGGCAGATTTTACCTTACGTTGGTTCTTTCTGCCACGTAGTGGATTCCTCCACTCCGCTGACGCTGCGGTCGGAATGACAAAAAGTGGGGACGTTTCTACGGATTCGCCTGTTGTTTCTGCAACATTTCACACTGCCCCGCAAAGCTTTGGGTCCGCGGGGCAGTTTTTTTACGTCCCGTAATGGAACTGCACCACCCTGCAACCTTCGCAGATGGCGGCGGGGATTCTGGTGCGGTGGCTGGGTTTCAGGGGGGTGATCTCCACAAAGCCTTCGGCTTTCCGGGCGTTTTCAAAAACGCCGGGGACAGCGTCGGCAAAGCTGAAGGCCCCGTCCTTGCTGCAAAACAGGTAGCCGCTGCGCATTTCTTTTCCACATTCCGGACACTTCATAAACAATACCTTCTTTCAGATTTCCTTGGGGTGTTCCCCACAGGCACACAATACGCTTCGCATTCGCTCTTCAAAAACTTCCGCTTTCACCAGGGCAATGCCCTGGTCCTCGTCTCCCAAAACCACCAGCCGGTCCCCTTCTTTCAGCCCGAAGGTATCCCGGGCGGCCTTGGGAATGACGATCTGGCCCTTGACCCCTATGGGCACCGTGCCCCAAAGGTGCTTGCCGATGGGGGCAGGGGCCACTTTGGTATGACCGACCCGTTCGTTCTCATGCACCAGGGCATCAATGGAGATCCCGTAAAAGGACGCAAGCCTGGCACATTTCTCAATATCCGGCAGGGTCTGCCCCAGCTCCCACTTGGAGTAGGACTGCCTGGAAATACCCACGGCCTCCGCCACGTCCTCCTGACTGAGCCCCCGCATGTTCCGCAGAAGCGCCAAGTTCTCTGCCAGCATATTCACCACCTCCTATTGTTTTGGATACCCCCATTATACCCCCGGCGGCCAAGAGTTTCCACCATACAAACTTGTCAGAAAATTCATTTTTTCGTAAACTTTGGTTGCGGGGGAATACCCTTTCACGCCGCCCCTACATATGCAACATCTTTTGCAGTTATTTGCGCAATATTGCCCCTTGTCAGGCTCGTCCAGGGTGCTTTTGCCGTAAAAACGTCAAAGCCGCCGCAGGCGCAATGGCCGCGGCGGCTTTATTATCAGGTCACGATGTTCAGAATGATCACCAGCAGCAGCATATGCACCGGGTAGAAGCCGTAGCACACATACTGGAAGGGCTTGCTGTGATAGCCCTGGCGGCCGCGGTAGAGCCAGATGGGGATCAGGGCCAGAAGAGCGAAGCCCTGCTGGCAGAGCTCCAGCTCTAATCCCAGCAGCTCCACGGGGTACATAAGGCCCCCCAGCAGCTCCACGTTGATCCAGTACAGGCCCAGGATCTGGCCCAGCAGGCACCACCATTTCCGGCCCCGGAAGAAATAGAACAGGAAAACGGTCAGAACGCCCGCCCCGTAGTAATCCACCATGCCAAGCGTCCCCAGAATGGCCCCTGCCAGAGTAATACCCAGGCAGACAAGAACGTATAGCCATGTTTTCCCGGTTTTCCTGGCCTTTTCCATGAGGGAAATCCCCAGAAGGCCCATGAGCAGCGTCCAGATCACGTTCTGGTGGACGGGATAAAACCAGGTGCCGCCGTACATGAGGTCAAAAGGAATTTCCGACAGCACCGCAAACAAAAGCATCCGCAGGGCGTATTTTTGGAAGTTCCGGGTGTGGAAATAGCCCTCCACCGCCATAAAGGCGAAAATCGGGAAGGCCACCCGACCGGCGCAGGTCAGCCAGTCCTGGGCGGGCAGGAGGGTCGCCCAGAGGTGGTCCATGAGCATCAGGGCCATGGCCAGAATGTGCAGCGCCGCGGCGCTGAGGTCCAAGGGGCGATGGCCGGTGGTTTCTGATTTGGAAGTCGTCACTGTATTGCTCCTTTATATGGTTTTCATCATGGAAACAGCTTCCCGTGTGTTTTCCGGGAAGCTGTTTATTCGTAAACGGTTATTCGCTGTATTCGCCCTCTTCGCCGTACTTGCGGTAGACGAACACCGCACCGCCGATGGCGCAGCCTGCCAGGACTACCAGCAGGATGGGGACGATGATGGGAATGCCCTTCTTCTTGGCGGGCTTCTGGGCCTCCTCCGTGGTCATGGGCACGGTTTCCGTGGTGGGCACCGTGGTGGGGGCCGTGGTGGGGGCCGTGGTCGGTGCGGTGGTGGGGGCTGTGGTCTCCGCCACGGTCCGGCGGAAGGTGGCCTCGATGGTGTGGTCGGCCTTCACGTCCGTAAAGGTGTACACGCCTACGGAGCCCATGCTCTTGCCGTCCACCTTCACGTCCGCCACCTCAAAGTTCTTGTCCGCCACAACGGTAAAGCTGACGCTCTTGCCGGACTGGACCGAGACCTTGCCGGACTGGGTGATGCTGCCGCCGGTACCGGCGGAGGCGGTGACGGTATAGGTCTTGCCGGTGGTCTGGGTGGTGCCCGTGGTGCCGCCGGTGGTGGGCTTATTGGTGGTGGTGCTTCCGGAAGAGGAGGCGGATTTCTGGATCACCAGCTTTGCAATGTTGCTGATGGCATCGGTATAGTTGCCTCCCGCGGGGATGTAGGCCCGGACATAATAGGTGCCCACGGCAGAGGGGGGCGTGGTGGTCTGGCCCTTGCTCAGGCTCTCGTCCGTAAAGTAGGTGTAGATGATGCTTCCCTTGTAGGTCTCGCCGTTGACCCCCGTGACCTGGATGCCGTCCATGGGATGGGTCTTGCCGTCATGGGTCACAGTCAGGTCCTTGATGGTGGCGGTGGGGGTGGCGGGGTTGATCTGCACCGTGACCATGCCGGAAATGGGGTCATAGCCCTGCTGGGTGACCTGGTAGTACACCTTGTAGGTGCCGGCATTGGTATAGGTGGGTGTGGAGGTCAGGGCGTAATCTCCCGAATCGCTTTCCCGGAAGCGGATGGTAGCCCCGGCGGGAATGCTGACGGAGGGAGAGGCGCTTTTGCCGTCATAGGTCTTTTCCAGGCCCTGGACGTTCACATCCTGGGCGGTCAGGCCCCCCTGCAAGGTCACTGCCAGAGCCTGGCTGACGAGGGATTCCTCGGTGGTATCATTTCCGCCAAACTTGGCGAAGAAATAATAGGTCTTGCCCGGGGTCAAATTGATAAATGTATGGGTGTCCACCCAGTTGGTATCGGGCTTTTCGGAAGTGGCCCCATAGGCATAGTAGGTGGTGCCAACGCCCTGAACCGCCTTCAAGGTCACGGAGCTGGGGGTCTGGGATTCGCATTCCAGCACCGGTGCCGCCTGGGCCGCCTTTTTATTTGTAGGGGGATTCTGGTTGTTGTCTGTCTTATTGTCCGTCTTATTGTCTGTCTTGTTGTCTGTGGTAGTATCTTGCTTTGTATCCGTATTATTGTTTGTGGTGGTATCTTGCTTGGTATCCGTATTATTGTTTGTGGTGGTATCTTGCTTGGTATCTGTATTCGTATCCGTTCCCGCAGCCGCCAGAGTCAGAACGCCGGTTTCACCGGAGGTGATGGGGTCGCCGGTATAGGTTTCCGTCCCAATGGAGACGGCGGTGGCCTTGGTGTCCTGGGGCAGATACAGATAAACCGTGCCCGTCCCGTCCGTGACCACGCCGGTGAGGCCGTAGCTTTCCTCCGGGGTCAGGGTCAGGCCTGTAAGGGCGGTGTCCGCCACGGCCTTGCCCTCGCCGTCTTTGACGGTGACCTGGGTCTGGGCCAGAGGCTTCTGGTTCTGCTCCACCACCGCAATGCTGGTCTGGGCACCGGCTTCACCGGCACCCTTGCCGCCGTCGCTGCCGGGCTGGCCGCCGGTAAGGTTCAGGCTGCCGCCGGTGACGGTAATGGTGTCCGCCCCGATGGCGCTGCCGCCGTCGCCGCCCTTGTTCTCTTCATCTCCCGGCGCTCCGTCACCGCCCCGGACCACCAGCGTGCCTCCGGTAACGGTGATGCGCTTGGTGCCGATGCCGTTGGAGCCCTGGCCTCCCTGGACCGTCAGGCTGCCGACGCCGGAAAGGGTGATGACCTCCGCGCAGGAAAGGGCCGCATGGTCCTGGGCAGTCAGGCTGTTGGCCCCTACCAAAGAGAGGTTCAAAACATTCTCCGCCGTCAGAGCGCTCTTCCCGGCCTCTGCCTGAATGGTCACGTCCTTCAAGGTGACGGTGGCCTCGGCGGTGGTGAGGATGGTGTCCATTGCGGCTTCCCCGGCCTTGGCGTTGGTCACCGTCACGGGCTTGGTGCTCTTGATCACCAACTCCCGGGCATCAGCGTCATAGGCGTAGTCCTCCCCGTCCTTCAGGTCCTCACCGGACAGCCGCAGCTGCCCGCAGTCCACCCATTGCAGGGGGCTGACCTGGGCCTCGTTTAAGTACTCCGTAAGGGCCTTCAGGGCCTCATACTGGGGGGTGTTTTCCAGTTCTTTCTGGGCGGCTTCGCTTTGGCTGTAGAAGCTGTTTTCCCAGATGTCATCCAGCTGCTCATACAGGGCCTGCTGCTCCGGGGCAGAGAGTTTCTTCACCGCCTCAAGCCCCGGCAGCCCCTGGACCTGTTTCTTAAAATCCACTGCCTCCGCCGCAAACACCGGCAGCGCCAACGCCGCCGTCATTGCCAGTGCGCAAAGCAGACTGATCCCTTTTCGTAGTTTCATAACGTGTTCCTCCTTCTCGCTTGCGTTTGCATCAGTATACCACAATTCCAAAAACGGAACAATAGACAAACTGTGAACAAGGGCCTTTTCCAGAGATTCCCAGATAATCTTATAAATTTCTTAACCTTTTCCCCCTACGCCAAAACCCCCGGGACCTGTATCCCGGGGGTTTTGACTTTGGAAATAGAAAGAGAAGAGAGAAGAGGAGAAAGGATCATATCCTTAAAACGAAGGGTTTTGTCCCTTGTGGGGGTGTTCCCCTTTCGTGATTTCATCATATCCCGGGATTATGACGGGAATTTAACGGAGTTTCAAACAATTTTGGGAAAAACTGTGAATGAATTGAAAACAGCCGGGAGGCAGTTGCAAAACCAACTGTTTTTGTGGTATGATATGGGAAAACCCGGTCCGGCCGCCTTGGGGGGCGGACCATGATGGAGTTGCGTATGAAGAAACAAAAAGTCTTTTCCCGGAGCCTGCCCCTGATGGCTTTGGGGGCACTGGTGCTGCTGGCGGCCTTTCTTCCGGCCTTTGCCCTGTCCAAGGGGGCCCCGGAGGGGCTGGGGCTGTGGGGGCACCTGCGCTTTGGCATCAGCTACGGCCTTTCCAATCCCCGCGCTTCCCTGTCCTTTGGGCTTCTGTGCCTGGGTCTGGGGGCGCTGGTAGGGTGGCTGGGCTATCAGAAAGCCCTGCGGCCCCGACTGCCGGAGGTGCTGCTGGCGGCCTTCTTTTCCGAAAATATTCTCATCGGCCTGACTCAAGACCGGCGCATCTTCCGTCTGGTGGCCCTGCCGGGGCTGGACGGAACCGAAAATGTGCTGCTGTGGGCGGGGCTATTGCTGGCAGTCTCCTCTTTGGTCCATGTGGCGGTTCAGTGGCTGACGGCCCCCTTGGCCCCAAAAGACCGGGGGTTCCCCTTCTCAAGGAAGCGGAAATGGCTGTGGGCGGCGGTGAGCCTGCTGTGCTGGGTGCCTGTGATCCTTTTGCGTGCCCCCGGAGGGCTCATGTTTGACACCAACACCCAGATCCGCTCCTTCCAGGGCACGGAAATCATGAACGCCTCCCACCCCCTGCTGACAACCTTCTTCTACGGCGGCCTGTACACCCTGGGCCAGAAGCTTTGCTGTGACGACTTTGGCATTGTGCTGTGCGTCCTGCCCCAGGCGGCCCTGACCCTTTATGCCGTGGCCATGCTGGCAGAGGAGGTCACGGTGTGCCGTCAGGACACCCGGCCCGGGCTGGGTGTCAGCCTGTTCTTTGGTCTCGTCAGCGTGTTCCCCATGTTTGTCATGAAGGGCCTGCGGGATTCCCTCTTTGGGCCTTTGTATCTGCTCTTTGCCCTGTACTACCGCCGTCTGCTGCTGAAAGAAAACAAGCGGGACCTGGTGTGGCTTCTGGTGCTGGGCTTCCTCTGCGCCGCCACCCGGAAGGGGGCCATCTACCTGGTGATTCTCTCCCTTCTGGCCCTGCTTCTCTATCGCAGGCCCCTGCGGAAAATGCTCTCCGCCGCGGCCCTGGGGCTGCTGGCGGTCCACTGGGCGGTGATCCTGGTGCTGTGCCCCGCCCTGAACATCATGCCTCCGGCGGAATTCGAAAACTACAGCCCCTTCTATTACATCACCGGCTACTACTGCCAGCACTATGCCCAGGAGCTGACGGAGGAAGAGGTCGCCATCATCTCCGACGTGCTGGACTATGACGCGGTGCTGCACAAGTTCAACCCGGACCAGAACAACGACATCAAATACACCTTCCACGCAGAGTCCGCCCAGCAGGTCCGGCGGTATCTGGCTCTGAATTTTAAATTCTTCCTACGCCACCCCCTGACGGTGCTGGAGGCCATGGTCTACAGCCGCTGCGATTACTTCCTGCCCCTTTACAGCAGGTCGGAAAACATCATGGGCAAAACAGACCCCGCCTGGCTGGACGGCCCCACCTTAGAGCGCTGGGATACCGCCCTGTGGGACCTGAACATGTGCTCCCCCCTGCGGGCCCTGAACTTCTCGGGCCTGTACAACTGGCTGTGCCTGCTGCTGACGGTGGCGGCCCTGGAAAGCAAGCGGGGCATCAAGAAGATGCTGTGCCTTCCCACCCTGATGATGACCCTGGGCCTGCTGACCACCCACACCAACGGTGCCGTCCGCTACGCCCTGCCGGTGCTCTACTGCGTCCCCATGCTGATGCTCCTGTTCCGGCCCACGGAGGCAGGAGACGGCTCCACTGATAACCCTTAAGACGTATACTATTTTGCCCGGTGCAAAAATTTAGGAGGAACTTTACAATGGAACAAGCCTTTGACGTGGTGGCTCTTGGTGAGCTGCTGATCGATTTTACGGAAAACGGGGTTTCCCCCCAGGGGAACACCCTCTTTGAGGCCTGCCCCGGCGGAGCGCCCTGCAATGTGCTGGCCATGCTGCGAAAGCTGGGCAAACGCTGCGCCTTTGTAGGCAAGGTGGGGGACGATCTTTTTGGGCGGCTCTTAAAGGGCGTGCTGGAGGAAACCGGCATCAGCACCCTGGCCCTGCAAATGGACAAGGACATTCCCACCACCCTGGCCTTTGTCAAAACCGCCCCCAACGGGGACCGGGACTTTTCCTTCTACCGCAAGCCCGGGGCGGACATGATGCTCCGGGAGGAGGAGCTGCCTCTGGACATGCTGCGCAAGGCCCGGATTTTCCACTTTGGCACCTTGTCCATGACCCATGAGGGCGTCCGGAACGCCACTGTCCGGGCCATCCGGACCGCCAAGGAAGGCGGAGCCTGGATCTCCTTTGACCCCAACCTCCGGCCTCCCCTGTGGGAGCGGCTGGAGGACGCAAAGGAAGCCATCGCCTACGGCCTGGGCCAGTGCGATATTCTGAAAATTGCGGACAACGAGCTGGAATTCATGACCGGGGAGACGGACTTTACCTTGGGTGCCCGAAAGCTTCAGGCGGCCTACCCCAATATCCGCGTCCTGAACGTCACCGCCGGTGCCCAGGGCAGCTACAGCTTCTACGGCGACGCCGACCCCGTCTTCGTCCCCGCCTGCACCCTGGGCGGTGTCATCGAAACCACCGGCGCCGGTGACACCTTCTGCGCCTCGGTGCTGAATTACCTGCTGAATCATGGTCTTGACGACCTGACCCCGGAAAACCGCCGGGAAATGCTCCGCTTCGCCAACACCGCCGCCTACATCGTCACCACCCGCAAGGGCGCCATCCGGGCCATGCCCCAGGAAGAAGAGGTCCGGGCGCTGCTGTAACAGCCCCCAATACGCCAAAACAGCCGAAGGGTTCCATTCCCTCCGGCTGTTTTTATTTCTTTTTTCGGTACTTTTTCACCAAGAGCACCACACCCACGATCACGGCAGCGATTCCGGCGGCAAGGAGCAGAAGCTCCAAAGCAGAGGGCTTCCCCGTAATAAAAATAGCCGTCGGCCCATCCGCGCCCCCGATGATTCCAATGGTTGAAGCATCCATTTTCTGTCCCTCCCTGGAAGTTTTGGATCATTATAGCCCCTTCAGGAGGCGCTGTCAACCAGCGAAACCGTAGGGAACGGCCTGTGTGCCGTTCCGGGGGGGGCGTGGCGAATACAACCCGTGCAGTTGAATGGTACCACCCACCAGCGAAACTGTAGGGGCGGCAATCTGCCGCCCGCCACGTTTCGAATAGAACCTGTGTGGATGAATGAAACCACCTACCAACGTGTCATTCAGGCCTTTAGCGCAAGCGGAGTGGAGGAATCCACTCAAGTTGCAATAAGAACCTGCGTAAGGTAAAATCAGCAACTTGGGAAGATTCCTCGACTCACTGCGTTCGCTCGGAATGACATGTCGGTAGGTGATTCCGTTTTGTCCGTACGGGTTATATTCGTTACGTTTTATGGCGATGAATCATCGCCGCTACATTGCGTGGTACCGTTCAACCACACAGGTTGTATTCGGGACGTGGCGGGCGGCTACTAGCCGCCCCTACGGGCGTGGTACCGTTCAACCGCACAGGTTGTATTCAGGACGTGGCGGGCGGCTGGTAGCCGCCCCTACACGCGCAACACCTTTGCGCCCGTTGTTCCTACAGCGCGGGACGTGGTACCGCCCCACCCCGAAGGGGCAGGTCTTGGGCTTTATCGCACGGACCGGGCGTACTCCGTGGGGGTGATGCCGAATTTTTCTTTGAACTGGCGGGAGAAATGGTGGACCGTGGAGTATTGCAGGGCGGCGGCGATCTCCGT
>CAKTNS010000065.1 GCA_934589225.1 uncultured Oscillospiraceae bacterium | reverse complement strand
GTTGATTGGCATTTTACTACCGATGATGCAAGAACCGGTCTTAAACATCTTTATCCAATAGTGAATTTTTAAGTGGTGTGTGCTACTACTGGCGCAATTCCATTCAACCGCACAGGTTATAATCGCCACGTCCCCTGAACGGCACACGGGCCGTTCCCTACGGTTTCGCTGGGAGGCCTGCTTTTTCCATCAACGTATTCAAAGAACGTCCTTTTTTTCATGGGTTGCATTTGACAGCATTGCTTACATGAATAACTGTCAACTCCCCTCCAAATTGTCAATTGTCCATTGTCAATTGTCAATTTGCGAAAAAATGCCTGCCACGAAACGTGACAGGCATGATTTTTCGTGCATTACACCAGCTCGATGACAGCCATCTCGGCTGCGTCGCCACGGCGGGGGCCGGTGCGGGTCACTCTGGTGTAGCCACCGTTGCGCTCAGCGTACTTGGGAGCGATCTCCTTGAACAGCTTGTGGGCAACATCTTCCTTGGTGATGAAAGACAGAGCCTTGCGGTAAGCGGCCAGGTCGCCCTTCTTACCCAGGGTGATCATCTTCTCAACCACGGGCTGCACTTCCTTCGCACGGTAGAAAGTGGTTTCCATTTTGCCGTTCTCCAGCAGATCGGTTACCTGCTGACGCAGCAGGGCCTTTCTCTGTGCGCTGGTCTTGCCCAGCTTACGAGTGCCAAACATGTGCGTTTCCTCCTCTTTAAGCGATTAGTTGTTGCTGCCAGATTCTTCGCTGGCCAGGGACAGACCCATCATTTCCAGCTTCTTCTGTACTTCGTCCAGGGACTTCTTGCCCATGTTCCGGACCCGCATCATATCCTCACCGGTCTTGTCGATCAGGTCGGCAACGGTGTTGATGTTGGCCCGCTTCAGGCAGTTGAAGCTGCGGACAGACAGATCCAGCTCGTCGATGGTCATGGAGAGCTTTGCATCCGGATGGTCAGCCACCTTCTCAACAACCGTAGAACTGCTGGTGACAGCATCGGACAGGTTGGTGAAGACGGTCAGATGATCGCTCAGGATCTTTGCACCCAAAGACACGGCGTCCTTGGCGGAAATCGTAGAATCTGTCCAGACCTCAAGGGTCAGTTTATCGAAATCGGTTCTGTCACCGACACGAGTGGGCTCCACGGCATAATTCACCTTGGTAACAGGGGAATAGATGGAGTCGATGGGAATCACACCAATCACGGTCTGCGGCGTCTTGTTCCGGTCAGAGGAAACATAGCCGCGGCCCTGAGAAAGGGTGATCTCCATGTTGAAAGTGGCATCCTCACCCAAGGTGCAGATGTGCAGCTCGGGATTCAGGATCTCAACGTCCGCGTCAGCCTTAATATCGCCGGCGGTAACCTCGCAGGGGCCCACAGCGTCGATATGCACGGTTTTGACACCGGGAGTATGAAGCTTGGGAATGAGCCGCTTCACATTCAGCACGATCTCCGTCACGTCCTCGGTCACACCGGGAATGGTGGAGAACTCATGCTGGACCCCCTGGATCTTCACAGAGGTGGCAGCGTAACCGGGCAGGCTGGACAGAAGGATCCGTCTCAGAGAGTTGCCCAGAGTCATTCCGTAGCCGCGCTCCAGAGGCTCCACAACATACTTGCCGTAGGAAGGGTCCTCCGCGGAATCAAAACAGCTGATACGGGGCTTTTCAATTTCTACCATGAATCAAAACCCTCCTTAGATAGGTGGGGAGTTTCCTCCCCACGGAATACTTGCATACGAACAGGGGGCAGATTATTACTTGGAGTACAACTCGACGATGAGGTGCACAGCGATATCGAAGTCGATATCGTCCTTGGTGGGCATAGCAATAACCTTACCCTGGAGGGTGTTCTTATCACGGTCCAGCCACTTGGGAGCAGCAACAAAAGCATCGTCTTCCTTCAGCTTCTTGAAGAAGGCGTTGGAAGCGCTCTTTTCGCAGACAGCAATGACATCGCCGGGCTTTACCATGTAGCTGGGGATGTCCACACGACCGCCGTTGACGGTAAAGTGGCCATGGTTCACCAGCTGACGGGCCTGACGGCGGGTGTTGGCGAAACCCAGACGGTAAACAACGTTGTCCAGCCGGCGCTCGACCAGGGTCAGCAGGTTTTCACCGGTGTTGCCCTCGGCCCGAGCGGCCTTGTCATAGTAGTTCCGGAACTGCTTTTCCTGGATACCATACACAAATTTGACCTTCTGCTTCTCGGTCAGCTGAGTGGCGTACTCAGACTTCTTCGCTCTTCTCTGGCCGCCGGGGTTCTTGTTGGAAGTCTTGGAATAACCCATCGCGGCAGGAGAAACGCCCAGCGTTCTGCAACGCTTCAGCACGGGCTGCATATTCTTAGCCATTTCGCAAAATTCCTCCTATACCTAAATCAGACTCTACGTCTCTTGGGGGGACGGCAGCCATTGTGGGGAATGGGAGTGACGTCCTTAATCATAACAACTTCCAGGCCGGCAGTCTGCAGGGCGCGGATCGCAGCCTCACGTCCCTGGCCGGGGCCCTTCACATAAACCTCAACGGTCTTCAGGCCATGCTCCATAGCAGCCTTGGCAGCGGTCTCAGCCGCGGTCTGGGCAGCGTAGGGAGTGGACTTCCGGGAGCCACGGAAGCCCAGTCCGCCGGAAGAAGCCCAGGACAGGGCATTGCCCTCCAGGTCGGTAATGGTGACCATGGTGTTATTGAAAGAGGAACGGATATGTGCCGCACCCTTCTCTACAACTTTGCGCTCGCGACGGCGCTTAACAACCTTCTTAGTAGCTTTGGTAGCCATTTACATATCCCTCCTTACTTCTTCTTGTTCGCAATGGTCTTCTTGGGACCCTTGCGGGTACGGGCGTTGGTCTTGGTGCGCTGACCGTGAACGGGCAGGCCACGGCGATGACGCAGGCCGCGGTAGCAGCCGATTTCGCTGAGGCGCTTGATGTTCATAGCGGTCTCACGGCGCAGGTCGCCCTCGATGATATAATGATGCTCAATGGCTTCACGAAGCTGAGCCTCCTGATCCTCGGTCAGGTCCTTCACACGGGTGTCGGGGTTGATACCGGTCTTAGCCAGTACCTCGGCGGCCCGGGCGGGTCCAATGCCGTAGATATAGGTCAGGGCAACTTCGATCCGCTTGTCGCGGGGAAGATCAATACCAGAAATACGTGCCATATTCTTTCAGCACCTCCTATTAGCCTTGTCTCTGCTTGTGCTTGGGGTTTTCGCAAATTACCATAACGCGACCCTTGCGCTTGATGATCTTACACTTTTCGCACATGGGTTTAACGGACGGTCTTACCTTCATACTGTTTAACCTCCATATGAGAATGGTTCTCTTTAGATTACTTGCTTCTCCAGGTGATCCGACCCTGTGTCAGATCATAAGGAGACATTTGAACGGTTACCTTGTCACCGGGCAAGATCTTAATGAAATTCATTCGGAGCCTGCCGGAAATGTGTGCCAGAATGGTGTGTCCATTGCCAATGTCCACTTTGAACATTGCGTTCGGCAGTGCATCGGTTACGATGCCCTCAAGTTCGATTACGTCGTCCTTAGCCAAGTCATTAACCTCCTAGGTCGTTTGCTTGCATGTCCCGGCTCAGGGAAGCCAGGTCTCTTCGTAATTCGCCGTTGAGCACTTTGTCGCCGGAGCGTAGCTTCTCAGCAACTCTGGTCTCAGATCGAAGTACCTTTTCTACGTGTTTGCGTTTTTTCCGCTTGGGCTTTTCCACAGGTCTGTTCTTCCCGTTGACCAGAGTCACAAATTGGTCGTCGGTGTCAGCGACATAGAACAGTTCACCGTGATCTCTGCCCGCCGTGGAGATCACCACGTCCGCAACGGATATGGGGTTCTCTGGGTCCATAGTCAAAGTCCTTCGGTGACGGTGAGTATTTCCGGCTCGCCGTCGGTGATGAGTACAGTATTTTCATAGTGGGCTGCCAGCTTGCCGTCGGCGGTAACCGTCGTCCACTTGTCCTTCAGGACATTCACCTCATAGGTGCCTTGGCACACCATGGGTTCAACGGCGATGACCATTCCGGGGAGCAGTCTGGGGCCCCGGCCGGGAGCACCGAAATTCGGAACCTCCGGCTCCTCATGCAGCTGTCGTCCTACGCCGTGACCCACGAAAGAACGAACAACTGAAAAACCGTTAGACTCCACGTACGTCTGTACGGCATGGGAGATATCCTGCACACGATTTCCCTTCTTGGCGAAAGCGATGCCCTCAAAGAAGGACTGCTTCGTCACATCGATCAATCGCTGTGCCTCGGTGCTGATGGCACCACAGGCAAAGGTTGCTGCGCAATCTCCATGAAATCCCTCGTAAAATGCCCCCACGTCAACGGAGACAATGTCTCCCTCTTTCAGGATGTATCCGCCGGGAATCCCGTGGATCACCACTTCGTTGACAGAGATGCAGGCACTTGCGGGGAAGCCGTAAAGGTGCAGGAACGAGGGTTTCGCTCCCTGACTGACAATAAAGTCGTGAACGGCTCGGTCAATTGCCTTGGTCGATACGCCGGGTTTCACCAGCTGGCCCGCGAGGGCCCGGGCACCGGCCGTGATCCGACCGGCAGCCCGCATCGCCTGAATTTCACGTTCATTTTTGATCGTGATCATGCCTTTGCCCCAATGGTCTTCAGAATTTCCTCGTTGGCACCCTCAATGGACTGGTTGCCGTTGACGATGTGCAGCCGACCCAGCTTTGCATAGTAGTCCTTCAGCACTTCCGTGGAAGCGTGATAAACCTCCAGCCGCTTGAGCACGGTTTCGGGAGCGTCGTCCTTGCGGATGATCAGCTCGCCGCCGCAGCTGTCGCAGACACCCTCCTGCTTGGGGGGCTTGGCGACCACATGATAGCTGGCACCGCACTTGGAGCAGACCCGACGGCCGCCCATGCGCTGCGCGATATCATTGTCGTCCACCTCGATGGAAATCACATGGTCAATACGAACGCCCTTGGCTTCCAGCGCCTCCGCCTGGGCCAGCGTGCGGGGCACGCCGTCCAGGATGAAGCCGTTGGCACAATCGGGCTGGGCCACACGCTCCGCGACGATGCCGAGAATCAGCTCGTCAGGAACCAGGCCGCCTTCGTCCATGTATTTCTTTGCTTCCTTACCCAGGTCAGTGCCGTTGGCAATGGCCTCACGAAGCATGTTCCCGGTAGAAATGGCGGGGATGGAGAGCTTTTTTACAAGCAGCTCCGCTTGGGTCCCCTTTCCGGCGCCGGGCGCGCCCAGTAGAATGAGATTCATCCTGCCATACCTCCTTCTTAATCCAGGAAGCCTTTATAGTGCCGCATGAGCATCTGCGCCTCCAGCGCCTTCACGGTCTCCAGGGCAACGCCCACGACGATGATGACGGAGGTGCCGCCGATGGCCAGGTTCCGGACACCATTCATCAGGTTACCGGCCACGATGGGCAGCAGGGCGACGATGCCAAGGTACACAGCACCAAAGACAACGATCTTGTTGATGACCTTCTGGATAAAGTCGGCGGTGGGTCTGCCGGGACGGAAGCCCGGGATGAATCCGCCGTTCTTCTTCAGGTTGTTGGCGATCTCCACGGGATCGTACTGGATGGTGGAGTAGAACCAGCTGAAGAAGAAAATCATCAGGAAGTAGATCACCGCATAGGTCCAGCTGTTGGAGCTCCATACGTGCTCATACCACCAGCCGGAGGTGTGACCGGTAAAGGCACAGATCGTGGCAGGCAGGGAGCAGATGGACTGAGCGAAGATGATGGGCATTACACCGGACATGCTCACCTTGATGGGCAGGTTGGTGTTCTGGCCGCCGTAGACCTTCCGGCCCACGACCCGCTTTGCATACTGGATGGGGATCCGGCGCTCGGCATCATTGATGAAGATGATGAACAGAATCAGAGCGATCATGCCCACCAGCACCACAACGGTCTGCCACCAGGCCATGGAGAACAGAGTGCCCACCATGCCGGGGATGCCGGAGATGATATTGGCGAACAGGATCATGGAGATGCCGTTGCCGATACCGAACTCGGTGATCTGCTCACCCAGCCACATCACGAAGGCAGAGCCGGCGGTGAAGGACAGGATGATGACCACTGCGGGCAGGAAGCCCTGCTTGGTGATGATGGAGAAGCCGGAAGCGGAGTAGTTGACGAGCATCTGGTAGTAAGCCCAGCCCATCAGCAGGCCCAGACCAACGGTGGTGTACCGGGTGATCTTGGCGATCTTCTTCTGGCCTTCCTCCCCCTCCTCCTTGGCCATCCGCTCCAGGGCCGGAATGGCGATGGTCAGCAGCTGGATGATGATGGAGGAGTTGATGTAGGGCTGAATGCTCAACGCGAAGATGGTGGCTCGGCTGAAGGCGGAGCCGGACATGGCGTTGTACAGGCCCAAAATCGTGGAAGACAGAACACTGTCAAAGTAGTTGGTAAGTGTAGCAGTGTCGATATACGGGACGGGAATCACGTTGCCGGCCCGGTAGATCAGCAGAATGAACAGTGTGAAGATGATCTTCTTGCGAAGTTCAGGAATCTTCCATGCATTCTTAAGCGTCTCTAACACTTACACCACCTCGGCCTTTCCGCCCGCCTGCTCGATCTTTTCCTTAGCAGACTCAGAGAAAGCCGAAGCCTTAACGGTGAGCTTCTTGGTCAGTTCGCCGCCGGCCAGAACCTTCAGGCCGTAGGGGCACTCACCAAGGATGCCGGCAGCCTGCAGGGCAGCCACATCCACAACGGCACCGTCTTCAAAACCGTTCATCAGGCCCACGTTGACGGAGGTCAGGGGCTTGGCGAAGATGTTGTTAAAGCCGCGCTTGGGGATACGGCGGGACAGAGGCATCTGGCCGCCTTCGAAACCGATACGGACCTTGCCGCCGGAACGGGCCTTCTGGCCCTTGTGACCACGACCACCGGTCTTACCGTTGCCGGAAGCGATGCCGCGGCCCTTGCGCTTGCCCTCAAAAGTGGAGCCCGCGACAGGAGAGAGTTCATGGAGCTTCATATCTGTTCTCCTCCTTATTCAACTTCGGTAACCTGCAGCAGGTAGCCGATCTTGGCGATCTTGCCGCGGGTCTGGGTGTTGTCCGGCTGGATGGTGGTCTGGCCGATCTTGCGAAGGCCCAGGCTCTCAGCGGTAGCGATGTGCTTTTCCAGACGGCCGTTCAGGCTCTTAACAAGCGTAATTTTCAGGTTTGCCATGTTAATTGCCCTCCTTAACCAACGATTTCTTCCACGCTCTTGCCACGGATCGCAGCAACCTGCTCAGGAGAACGCAGACTCGTCAGGCCAGCCATAGTAGCCTTGACCACGTTCTGAGGGTTGTTGGAGCGCAGGCACTTTGCGCAGATATTCTTGATGCCGACAGCCTCCATAACGGCACGGACAGCGCCGCCGGCGATAACGCCGGTGCCCTCGGGGGCGGGCTTCAGCAGAACGGTGCCGGCACCGAAGATGCCGATCACATCGTGGGGAATGGTGTCACCGGCCAGAGAGACCTTGACCATGTTCTTCTTGGCATCGGCGATGCCCTTCAGAATGGCCTCGGAAACTTCAGCGGCCTTGCCCAGACCGTAACCCACGGTACCCTTGCCGTCACCGACGACCACCAGAGCGGAGAACTTCATGACACGGCCGCCCTTAACGGTCTTGCTGACACGGTTCAGGTAAACGACCTTCTCAATGAGCTCGGGAGCTTCATTGTTCGGAGTCTTATTGTAAGCCATTTGATTTCCTCCTCTTCCTTAGAACTCGAGACCGCCCTCGCGAGCACCCTCAGCCAGAGCAGCAACACGGCCATGGAAAATATAGCCGCCGCGGTCGAAAACGACCTCGCTGATGCCCTTTGCCTTGGCACGCTCTGCCAGGACAGCGCCCACCTTCTTGGCACCTTCGCAGTTGCCGGTGAGACCCTCAAATTCCTTCTCCAGCGTATTGGCGGAAGCCAGAGTAACGCCGTTCACGTCGTCGATGATCTGGGCGTAGATGTTCGCGTTGGAACGGAACACGTTCAGACGGGGACGCTCGGGAGTGCCGGAGATTTTGCCACGAACGCGGACATGCCGCTTCAGGCGCATTGCATTCTTATCAATTTTGCTGACCATTTCGGCACACCTCCATTACTTCTTACCACCGGTCTTACCAACCTTGCGGCGGATGACTTCGGTGGAGTACTTGATACCCTTGCCCTTGTAGGGTTCGGGGGGACGCTTGCTGCGGACTTCGGCAGCGAACTGGCCGACGACCTGCTTGTCAATGCCCTTGATGATAATCTTGTTGGGGGTGGGAACTTCGATGGTGATACCGGGGATCTCGTCCACGAACACTTCGTGGGAGAAGCCCAGACGCATGACCAGCTGGGTGCCCTTCTTCTCGCAGCGGAAACCAACGCCGTTGACTTCCAGCTCCTTGCTGAAGCCCTTCTCAACACCCTCGACCATGTTGTGCAGCAGGGTCCGGGTCAGGCCGTGCAGGCTCTTGTGCAGGTGCTCCTCATCGGGACGGTTTACAGTCAGCTCATTGCCCTCGACCTTCAGGATCATGTCGGGATGGAAGGTGTAGCTCAGAGTGCCCTTGGGGCCCTTCACGGTAACGGCATTGCCCTCGGCGATGTCAACCGTGACGTTTGCCGGAATGATAACCGGCTTTCTACCAATTCTAGACATTTCTGAATCCTCCTTACCAGACGAAAGCCAGGACTTCGCCACCGATGTGGTTCTCGCGAGCCTTCTTGTCGGTCATAACGCCCTTGGAAGTGGAAACGATCGCGATACCCAGGCCCTTGAGAACCTTGGGCAGCTCCTCGGCGCCGGCATACACTCTCAGGCCGGGCTTGGAAACGCGGCGCAGACCGGTGATGGCCTGCTGCTTCTTGGCCAGGTACTTGAGGGTGATGTGAATCACGCCCTGGTTGCCGTTGTCAACCACAGTATAGGACTTGATGTAGCCCTCGTCCAGCAGAATCTGGGCAATAGCCTTCTTCAGGTTGGAAGCGGGGACATCCACGGTTTCGTGCTTTGCAGAATTCGCGTTCCGGATACGGGTCAGCATATCTGCTACGGGATCGGTGATTTGCATGTTTATATCCTCCTTTAAGAAGTTACGGGCTTAACCCGTTGAAGGCCCGGGGGTATCCGGGGAATGCGACGCTCAAAAAGAGCGTCCATCTTCCCGGGACTTCCCAAACCTTTTTCACATTTGATTCGACCTAAGCGAGCAGATTACCAGCTGGCCTTGCGGACACCGGGGATCTGGCCCTTGTAGGCCAGCTCACGGAAGCAGATACGGCAAACACCGTAATCCCGCAGGTAAGCGTGGGGTCTGCCGCAGATCTTGCAGCGGTTGTAGCGGCGGCTGGAGAACTTGGGCTCAGCCTGCTGCTTCAGGATCATAGACTTCTTAGCCATTTACGTAATCCTCCTAATCAAGCGGTGAAGGGAGCGCCCAGCTGGGTCAGCAGCTCTTTGGCTTCCTCGTCGGTGGCAGCGGTGGTGCAGATGCAGATATCCATACCACGGATCTTGTCCACCTTGTCGTACTCGATCTCAGGGAAGATCAGCTGCTCTTTCAGACCGAAGGCGTAGTTGCCCCGACCGTCGAAGGAGTTGGGGTTGATGCCGCGGAAGTCACGGACACGAGGCAGGGCCACGTTGAACAGGCGGTCCAGGAACTCGTACATCTTGTCGCCACGGAGGGTGACCTTTACGCCGACGGTTTCACCTTCACGGACCTTGAAGTTAGCAACGCTCTTGCGGGCCTTGCAGGTAACAGGCTTCTGGCCGGTGATGGTGGCGATATCCTTGCAGATGGCCTCAATTTCCTTGGCATTGTTCTTGCTCTCGCCGCAGCCGACGTTCACAATCACCTTGTCCAGCTTGGGGATCTGCATAACGCTCTTGTAGCCGAACTTCTTGTTCAGAGCAGGAGCGATCTCAGCAACATAGGTATCTTTCATTCTGTTAGCCATAATAGATTACTCCTTTCTCAGATTTCGGCGCCGCACTTGCGGCAGACGCGGACCTTCTTGTCACCGTCCATCTTGTAGCCCACGCGGACGCCCTTGCCGCACTTTTCGCAGTACAGGGCAACCTTGCAGGTACGGATGGGGGTCTCCTTCTTGACGATGCCACCGGTCTCGCCCTGACGGCG
>CAKTNS010000064.1 GCA_934589225.1 uncultured Oscillospiraceae bacterium | reverse complement strand
CACATCCGCAGACTGTAACCCATGTGTCTTCCCTATGTGTTACCCATGTTTCTCTTGACATAGTAGCCGCCCCTACATACACGTCGATATGTAATATCATTCAACCCCACGGGTTGTATTCGGTGCGTCCCCGGAACGGCACACAGGCCGTTCCCTACGGTTTCGCTGGATGGGTGTATTTTTGAACCAACGTGGTTCAAAGGCGGACACGTTCGTTGCTGAATAATTGTCAATTGTCCATTGTCAATTCAAAAATAACTGTCAACTGTCCACTGTCCACTGTCCACTGTCAACTACTCTGCGTTCAATAAACAACACGCGGCCCCCTTAAAACGTACCAGGGGCCGCGTGGTTTATTGTTTTTTGGAAATCAGGGCATGCACCGCCAGGGACACCAGTACCCCCAGGGTGATGCCGGAGAAGTCAATCCAGACGTCCAGGAGGCTGGAGCCCCGGCCGGGGGAGTAGATTTGGATGGTCTCGTCGATGCAGGCGGCGGCCAGGCCCAGGAAGAAGGGGCGGGTGTGCCAGGAGGCGGGGGTTTCCGGCCGGGTGAGGCCTGATAGCAGGAAGCCCAGCAGGGTGAACTCGGAAAAATGGGCCAGCTTTCGCAGCACGAACTCGGCTTTGCTGCCGAAGGGGGCGAACAGCGGGGCCAGATACTTTAAAAACCGGCCGCTGAGGGCACCGGAGGCGGCGCCGGACATGGAGGAGTTGCCCCAGATGAAGCACAGCATGGCAAGGGTCAGCACCAGATAGACCCGGCGGCGTTTGTTCATCCCAGCACCCCCAGGTGCTCCAGCAGGATCTTAAAGCCCAGAAAAATCAGAATGATGCCTCCGGCGATCTCCGCCTTTTTTTCATAGCGGCTGCCGAAAACCGAGCCCACTTTCACTCCCAGAGCGGAGAGCAGGAAGGTGGTCAGGCCGATGAGCAGCACCGCGGTGTAGATGTTGGTGAGCCCCGCCATGGCCAGGGACAGGCCCACGGCCAGAGCATCAATGGAGGTGGCCACGGCCATAATGAACATGGTTTTTACGGACAGGTCGTCGCTTGCGGTTTCCTCCTCCTGCCCCAGGGCCTCCCGGAGCATGTTCACGCCGATGAGCACCAGCAGGCCAAAGGCCACCCAGTGGTCAATGGAGGAAATGGCATCCAAAAACAGACTCCCCAGGAAGAACCCGATCAGGGGCATCAGGGCCTGAAAGCCCCCGAACCACAGGCCGCAGACCAAGGAAGCCTTCGGCCCGGACTGCTTGGTGGCCAGACCCTTGCACACGGACACGGCGAAGGCATCCATGCTCAGGCCCAGGGCCAGAATCAAAAGTTCAAAAAGTCCCATGGTTTCTCTCCTTAGAAAAATGTCAGCAGTAAATTCACCAGGTACACCACGGCGCTGCTGCTGAGGGCCACCACCACCAGGCTTTTCCCCAGCCAGGACAGGGTGACAGCCACGGCCAGGGCGCACAGGGCGGCGGCCAGTGACCCGGCGCTGGTCAGCACCGAGGGGAAGGCCATGGACGTGAGGCAGGCGAAGGGCACATAGTGCAGGAAAGACCTAAGAAACCGGCTTCTGATGGGCTTGCGGAAGAGGGTCATGGGCAGAATCCGGATCAGATAGGTGGTAACGGCCATGGCGGCGATATAAATATAGATGTTCAAATGGCTTCCTCCTTTTCCTGCTCGTCCTCCACGGGAAACAGCAGGGCACAGACGGTGGACGCAAGCACCGTGCAGATCACAATGGACAGCCCTGCGGAAAGCCCTTTAAATACCGGCACCCAGGCCAATGTGCAGCTGCACACCAGGGACAGCAGCACCGCAACGCGGATGGGCCGGTCCTGCCTGGCCGGGGGGACGATGAGGGCCACGAACATGCCGTAGAGAATGATGCCCAGGGCGGTCCGGATGTCCTCCGGCAAAACCGACCCGGCCAGTGCCCCCAGGGCGGTGCCCAGCGTCCAGCCGATGTAGGGCAGCAGCCCCAGGCCCAGCATATAGGGCACCGTCAGAGGCTCCTTCCGGGACATGGCCAAAGCGAAAATCTCGTCCGTATTCATAAAGGCGATGAAAAGCCGGGGCAGAAGCCCCACCTGTTCTCCCATCCGCTGGCTGAGGGCCAGACTCATAAGGGCGTAGCGGCTGTTGATGATGATCTGGGTCAGAATGACCTCCCACAGTCCGGCGCAGGCCAGAATCAGGGTCAGGCCCGCAAACTGCCCGGCACTGGTCACATTGGTGGCGGAAATCAAAAAAGCGTCCAGCACCCGGATGCCCTGGGCGGCGGCCAAGGTCCCAAAGCCAAAGCTCACGGACAGATAACCGACACCGACAGGCATCCCCCGGCGGACGCCAAGGGTAAATTCGTTCCAATTCATAGCGATTCTCTTTTCTGTGGGATAAGTGTGAGAATCTAATTATATTGCTTTTATGAGAAGCCGTCAATAGATTTTTATCAAAACAACAAAGGCCGCTTGCCGCGTTCCGAATAGAACCTGTGCGGTTGAACGGTACCACCCACCGGTGTGTCTGTAGGGGCGGTGCTCCGCGCAGCGAATCAAAAATCATTGATTGCCAGTGGCAATCACACATTCATTTATCGGCAATCTGCCGCCCGCCACGTTCCGAATATAACCTGTGTGGATGAAAGAATCCACCCACCAGCGAAACCGTAGGGAACGGCCTGTGTGCCGTTCCGGCAACATCCCCAATATAACCCGTGTGAATGAATGGAGCCACGCAATGTAGCGGCGATGATTCATCGCCATAACAGCGTATCGAATAGAATCCGTGGGGGAAAAACGGAACCACTCCCGTCATGTCATTCCGAGCAAGTGAAGCGAGCCGAGGAATCCTCCCAAGTGGCAAATTTTATCTTGTGGTGGTTCTTTCACCAACGTGGTGGATTCCTCCACTCCGCTGACGCTGCGGTCGGAATGACATATCGGGGGGTGGTTCCGTTTTGTCTGCACGGGTTGTATTTGCAACGTTTTATGGCGATGAATCATCGCCGCTACATTGGGTGTACCGTAATATTTGGTAGCACCGTTCATCCGCACGGGGTTTTATTCGCCACGCCCCCGGAACGGCACACAGGCCGTTCCCTACGGTTTCGCTGGTGGGTGGTACCGTTTAACCGCACAGGTTGTATTCGAAACGCAGCGGGCGGCTAATAGCCGCCCCTACGGGCGCAGTTCCATTCAACCACACGGGTTATATTTGCAACGTGCCATGGCGATGAATCATCGCCGCTACATTGCGTGGTACCGTTCAACCGCACGGGTTGTATTCGAAACGTGGCGGGCGGCAGATTGCCGCCCCTACGGTTTCGCTGGTGGGGAGATTTTTTAACCGACGTATTCCAAAAACGGATACGTGCGGTCCCCAATAACTGTCAACTGTCAACTTAGAACCAATTGTCAATTGTCCATTGTCAATTGTCAATTTTCCCTTTCCCGCCTCCGGCGGGGAAGGCCTTTTACGAGCATTCGATTTCCCGGATCAGAACGTCGTTGCCGGATAGAATCTCCATGTCCTGGCTGCCGCAGTCGGGGCAGTGAAAGTCCCGGGCGGTGGCGTTGAATTCCCGGCCGCAGGCTTTGCAGCGGACGATGCCGGGGATGGTTTCCAGCTCCAGGACGCAGTTTTCCATGAAGGTTTTGTACACCGCGGCGGGGTAGCAGGCCTCCATGTAGCTGGGGACGATGCCGGAGAGCTCCCCCACCTCCAGCACCAGCTTGTGGACCTGGGTCAGGCCCTGCTCTTTGACGATGCCCTCAATGGTTTTGACCATGGCGCTGATGACACCAAGCTCGTGCATGATTCATTCTCCTTTTAAATAGACCCATGGGGATTTCTCCCCATGGGTATTGGTGTGTATCAGTCCTTCCGGCCCATTTCCTTGACGCCGGTGGCCACGATCTTGCCCACCCGCTTGATGGCGTTGGCGGCCATCTTCATGGGCAGCTTCTCGTAGGAATCGGGGACGGTATTGTATTTGCGGACCAGGTGGATGGCATCGAACTTGCACTTGGTGGTACACTGGCCGCAGCCCAGGCACATATACTCGTTGACCTGGACGGCACCGCAGCCCAGGCAGCGCTGGGTCTCTTTCTTCATCTGCTCTTCGGTGAAGGTGACCCGGTCGTCCCGGAAGGAGCGGGCGGCCTGGGGATTGTGGCCGATCTCCTGTCTGGGGGTGTTGTCAAAGCCCTCTACCACAATGTTGGACTTGTCAAAGGCGTGGTACTCCCGGCGGTCTCTGCCCAGGGTCAGGCTCTGGCCGGGCTGGACATAGCGGTGGATGGAGATGGCACCCTGCTTGCCCGCGGCAATGGCGTTGATGGCAAACTTGGGGCCGGTGAAGGCGTCGCCGCCTACAAAGATGTCGGGCTCCCCGGTCTGATAGGTGAAGGCATCTGCCTGGGCGGTGGCGTTGCGGTTGAGGACGACCTTCGTGCCCTCCAGCAGGCCGCCCCAGACGATGGACTGGCCGATGGCCAGCAGCACGTTTTCGGCCTCGACCACCTGGGTATCATTGTCGTCATACTGGGGATTAAATCTGTGGTTTTCGTCAAAGACCCGGGTGCATTTCCGGAATTCCACGCCGGTGACCCTGCCGTTTTCCGTCAGGATGCGCTTGGGGCCCCAGCCGTTTTCAATGGCAATGCCCTCGTGAAGGGTCTCTCCGATCTCCTCGGCCAGAGCGGGCATTTCCTCCCGGCCCTCCAGGCAGAACATGGTGACGTTCTCGCCGCCTACCCGCAGAGCGGTACGGGCCACGTCAATGGCCACGTTGCCGCCGCCGATGACCAGGGTCTTGCCGGTGAGCTTCACGTCCTTGCCCAGGTTCACATCCCGCAGGAAGGTGACACCGGGCACCACGCCCTGGGCGTCCTCGCCCTCAATGCCCAAAGCTCTGCCGCCCTGGGCACCGATGGCCAGATAGAAGGCCTTGTAACCCTCTTTCCGCAGCTCCTCCAGGGTCACGTCCTTGCCCACTTCCACACCGGTGCGGAATTCCACGCCCAGGCCACGAAGCACGTCGATTTCCGCTTCCACCACGTTCTTTTCCAGACGGAAGGAGGGGATGCCCAGGGTCATCATGCCGCCCAGCTTTTCCTGCTTTTCAAAAACCGTAACGCTGTAGCCTTCCACCGCCAGGAAGTAGGCACAGCTCAGGCCGCCGGGGCCGGCACCGATGACGGCAATGCGCTTATCGGAGTAATCATGGCGCTTTTCGGGGATGAAGCGGATGCTGCCGTCCAGCTCCTTGTCGGCAATGAACTTTTTGATCTCGTCAATGGCGATGGGCTGGTCAATGTCACCACGGGTACATTCGCTTTCGCAGCCGTGGGGGCAGATACGGCCGCAGACCGCGGGGAAGGGGTTCTCTTTCTTAATGAGCTCCAGGGCCTCCCGGTATTTGCCCTGGCTGGCCAGCCGGATATAGCCCTGAACGGCGATGTGGGCCGGACAGGCGGTCTTGCAGGGGGAGGTGCCCTCTTCGGTCACGTCCTTCCGGTTTTCCCGGTAGTCCTTGTTCCAGTCCTTCTGGCTCCAGGTGTGGTCCCGGGCGGTGCGCTCGGGCTTTACTTCCACGGGAGTCTTGGAGCAGAGCTTCTTGCCCAGCTGCAGGGCGTTTACCGGGCAGTTTTCCACACACTGTCCACAGGCCACGCATTTTTCCGCATCCACCTCTGCCCCAAAGTTGGAGCGGATGGCATCGGGGGTCTTGAACATTTCCGCGATACGCAGGGAGAAGCAGGAGCAGCCGCAGCAATTGCAGATGGCGAAGGCCTCGCCCCGCTCCTCGGTGTGGGGCATTTCGTGCATCAGACCGTTTTCCTCGGCCTTGCGGAGGATCTCCCGGGCTTCCTCCCGGGTGATTTCCCGGCCACGGCCGGTCTTGATGTAGTACTCCGCGCCGGAGCCCAGCTGGATGCACATGTCCTGCTCCAAGTGGCCGCAGCCCTCCTCCAGATGCCGCCGGGTGGCCCGGCAGGAGCAGGGGGAGACACTGAATGTATCGTATTTATCCAGATAATAGGAGAGCCGTTCCCAGGGCTCCACGTCCGGCAAATCCTTGATGGCGGACTCCACCGGCACCACCCGCATCATGGCCATGCCCTGGGGCAGCATGGGGGTCATGGGGGCGAAGCGCTCCCGGGTGTATTTTTCAAAGGCGTAGCCGATTTCCGGGTGGGCTTCCAGCTGGGCCTGGTTGTTGACCATCATCTCCAGCATGCCGGGGACGAAGATGTTCACCCAGAACAGCTCCTGGCCATCCTCATGCCAGACCTTGCACACGCCGATGTCTGCCAGCTCCATGAGAATTTTATGGGTTTCTTCCAGGGATTTTCCGCACTTCTGGGATACGTATTCGGCGGTGCGGGGCTTTCTCAGACCCATGGTCAGGGCCACGTCCGCCTGCTCGTCGCTGACCACGCAGTTTAAGGCCATGTATTCCGGGGAGCCTTTTTCGATTTTATTGACGACACCCGCCAGGCCTCCTACCATTTTCGCCAGCTTTACGATTTTGGGGCGCAGTTGTTCCATTCCTTGTTTTCCTTTCTATCTATTCGAATTTGAGGGTCTTAGCCAAAGAGGTGCATGAAGGTGGTGCCGAGAGTGCCCTGCTGGAAGGCAATCAGGAGGGCCGCGGCCATGAGGCCCACGTTGATAATCATGCAGACCACCTGCACCGGGGTGGTATGGACAAAGTCAATGAATTTGGCCATTTTTTCGCTGTAGAATTCCTTTTCAAACCAGCCTTTGATGCCGATTTGCAGCCAGCCGCCAATGGACAATGTGCAGGCCCGCAGCAGCAGCCACATGGTAAAGCCGCCCATGGGGCCCATGCCCAGGGTGCAGATGCAGCCGATGATGGGGGCGGACAGGAAGCCCACGTGCATCAGCGAGACGGAGGGGGAGAATTCGTCAGTGACGAAGATCCAGTTCCACAGGGTGTAGCCGATGATGTAGAGCACCGTCACCGCCCCGGGGCCCCCCACCAGGTAATAGTCCATGCCGAAGGGGGCGGAGCCGTCGGGAATCCAGGCCCCGTGAAGGGCGAAGACACCCAGGGCCAGAGCAAGGCCCGAAATGCCGTTCCAGATTTTCTTGTACCGGAACAGGTCCGTAAAGGTGGCCTCCAGAATGTTGACGATCAGGGCCACCAGAATCAGGTCCACATAGATATTGGGGTCAAAAAGCCGCAGGGCCGCCGCCACCACCAGCAGCCGCATGACCACCAGGGTGGTGAGCTTCATCTTTTCAAAAAAGACGGGCTTGGCAAAGAGAATGGTCAGAACGGAAGGGATCACGATAAAGGGGACGTTGCCATAGATGGGATAGAACGACGAAAGCAGGGCCATGCCGGTAATGGCGGCGGTAAACATCAGCAGCTTGTAGCAAAGCTCAGTGCGGGGCCGTGCCGGGAATTGGGGCGCTTGGTTTTCTTTCATAATGACTCCTCCTGTGATTTACAGATGCGGAAACCCGAAGGGTTTGCTCCTCCGCCCCGTTATCATAGCATAGCGTCCGACTAACTTCAACAAAATTTATTCACAATTTCGGAAATGATTGTACATTTTTGACATTTTTCCCATTTTGTCAAACAGCCATGGGTTCGGAGAATTTGGCTGTGCGTCAGCCCTAAAAATTTTGTCGGAAAAACCCGGGAAGGGGTCTTTCCGACAAATGCCTATTGATGTTGGACTCTGTTTTCCATATGCCCGGACCGGATCACCGGCGGCTTTGGATCGACCGCCTCCCAGGGCAGGGGCTTTTTCTCTTCCTTTTTCACAAAAGCGCTCCTTCCGGGGGATGAACCCCCAAAAACAGGATGCGCGGTTTTTAACGGATTATGTAACGGGCGGAGAGGTACCACGCCTGTAGGGGTGGCAATGCGTTACGTTTTTGATATTTTACAGACGCAAAACGATGATCGATACGTTGAAAACATGGTGATTCGGTACAAATGTATTGTAGGGGCGGCAATCTGCCGCCCGCTGCGTTTCGGGTATTGAGCCGTATCGAAAAAATGGTATTACGTTGGATGAATCCGGTGTAGCGGCGGCAATCTGCCGCCATCCGGCCCCTGGGGCCGGCATCGTGGTACATTTGTAATTGTAACGACCAAACCAGAAACGTCTGTCATTCCGACCGCAGCGAAGCGGAGTGGAGGAATCCACCACGTTGGGGAAAGAACCACCACAAGATAAAATCTGCAACTTGGGAAGATTCCTCGACTCGCATTCGCTCCCTCGGAATGACATGTCGGTAGGTGATTCCATTCAACCATACTGGTTGTATTCGGAACGTGGCGGGCGGCAGATTGCCGATGAATGAATGTGTGATTGCCACTGGCAATCAATGATTTTTGATTCGCTGCGCGGAGCACCACCCCTACAGACACGCTGGTAGGTGGTACCATTCATCCGCACAGGTTGTATTTGTTACGTTGCTTGGCGATGAATCATCGCCGCTACATTGCGTGGTTCCATTCAACCACACAGGTTATATATACAACGTGGCGGGCGGCAGATTGCCGCCCCTACGGTTTCGCTGACACGTTCTACCCCTGCGCCTCGAAATTATTCCTGCGCTCCGGAAAACAGGGGCTTGACCTTCTGGCGGTACAGTCTTGCAAAGAGCAGGGCCGTGACGACGGCGGAGGCGACTTCCGCAATGGGGAAGGACCACCAGACCATGTTGACATCTCCCGTCAGGCTCAGAAGGTAGGCTACCGGCAGCAGCACCAGCAGCTGGCGGCACAAAGAGACGATGGTTGAATAAATGCCGTTGCCCAGGGCCTGGAAGGAGGCGCTGAGGGAAATGCAAATCGCCGCCACCGGGAAGGGCAGGCACAGGATGCGCAGGGCCCGGACGCCGATGGCCATAAAGTCCTCCGTGGGGTTAAACAGGTCCAGGAGCTTGTCCGGGAACAGCTGGAAAATGGCCAGGCCCACCAGCATGATGCCCACCGCCACGGTGGAGGTCAGCTTCAGCGTATGCACGATGCGCTTGGGCTTCCGGGCGCCGTAGTTGTAGGCGATGATGGAAATGGTGGCATTGTTGATACCGAACAGGGGCATGAAGAACAGGCTTTGCAGCTTGAAGTAGATACCGAACACGCCGGTGGCAGTCTCGTGGAAGCCCTGGAGGATCTGGTTCATGCCGAAGTTCATGACGGAGCCAATGCCGTTCATAATGACGCTGGGAATGCCCACGGTGAGGATGGGGGAGATGATTCTCCAGTTGGGCTTCATATACTTGAATCCCAGCTGCACGTCCGGGTTGTGCCGGATGTTCATATAGATGCCCAGCACCGCCGCCACGCACTGGCCGATGACCGTGGCCACCGCCGCACCGGCTACGCCCATTTTGGGCATGCCCCAGCGGCCGTGGATGAACACCGGGTCGAGGATGATGTTGAGAATGGCACCGGTGGCCTGGAGCACCATGGTCTGGGTGGCCCGGCCGGTGGCCTGCAGCAGCCGCTCGCAGAGGACCTGGATGAACACGCCTACAGTAAACAGGCAGCAGATGCTGGTGTAGGCAATGCCGCCCTCCACGGTCTCGGTGACGGTGGACTGCATCTCATAATAGGGCCGCACCCCGAAAAAACCGAAGAGCATAAAAACGGCGGTACAAAGGATCATCAGGAAGAATCCCTGGCCCGCCGCCCAGTTGGCACTCTCCTGGTCCTTCCGCCCCAGGCTCTGGGACAAAAAGGCATTGACACCTACGCCTACGCCTACGGCAAAGCCGATCTGCATATTCTGCACCGGAAAAGCCAGGGACAGCGCCGTCACCGCACTCTCCGACACCTGGGACACATAGATGCTGTCCACAATATTATAGAGGGCCTGCACCAACATGGAAATGATCATGGGCAGCGCCATATTCACCAACAGCCGCCCCACGGGCATGACGCCCATTTTGTTCTCCCGCAACGTTTCTCCCTGCATAAAAATCTCCTTTCGTCCGTTTCACACATATATATACAAAAACCGGAATATTATACCCTAAAAACAAGGAAAAAGCAAGGGGTTTTCAAAATATTCAGGTCAAAAAAGATTTGCGTGGGGAATGATACAAGACCTTCCCCGAAGGGCAATGTCATCAACTTAAGCCTTTTTTAGGCTAAATCACCAAAATGGCGTTCTAAAAATCAGCGAAATGCCCA
>CAKTNS010000063.1 GCA_934589225.1 uncultured Oscillospiraceae bacterium | reverse complement strand
AAGCACAAATCTATGAAATATCCGAATAATTTCAGGAGAATTTGAGAGTGGAGTGCTTAAGTTGATGACATTACCCCTTTGGGGAAGGGGGACCGCCGTAGGCGGTGGATGAGGTGCGGTACGGCGTTCTGCATTGTAGGAACAATAGGCGCAGAGGTAGAAACGTTTCTACGGATTCGCCTACTGTTTCTAAAGCGTTTTACGCTGCCCCGCGGCCCTCATCAGGCTCGCCCTCGGGCGAGCCAGCTTCCCCCGAGGGAAGCTTTTGTACCGTGTCGGCTGGGCTCCGTTTGAATCTAACGGAGATATCCCCGGAAGGTCTCCCGGAACGGCACACAGGCCGTTCCCTACGTTTTCGCTGGTTGGTTTATTGTTTAACCAACGCAGCCCAAGAACGCCTGCTTTTTGTGCCCCTGGGTTTCATTTGGCAACAGTGGTCATACGAATAATTGTCAATTGTCCATTGTCAATTGTCAATTGTCAATTAAAAAACTGTCCACTGTCAACTGTCAACTCAAACCGCTCCGGTATATCCCGCCAGGACCAGCAGGGTATTATAAACGCCCTCCATATGGCTGCGCTCGTAGCCGTGGGAGGCGTAGACGCCGGCGCCGATGAGGCCGTGGCGGAGGTCGTGGCCTGCCCGAAGGGTGGCTTCCACATCGGAGCCGTAGTGGGGGTAAACGTCAACGGCGTAGTCGGCGCCGGTGCGCTTGGCGGCGTCTATCAGGCCGGAGACCACCTCATAGGTGTAGGGGCCGCCGGAATCCTTGGCGCAGATGGAAACCTGCCGCTCGGTGCAGTCCAATCCCTCGCCCACGCAGCCCATGTCTACGGAAATGGCTTCGGTGACACCCTGGGGGACGGAGGCGCTGCCGCCGTGGCCCACTTCTTCATAAACAGTTATGTGGGCGTAGAGCTTCCGCTCCGGGGTGATGGCGTGGTCTTTCAGGAACTTGGCAAAGCCCAGGAGAATGCCCACGGAGAGCTTGTCGTCTAAGAAGCGGCTCTTGATATAGCCCTTCTCCGTCCGCCGTGTCCGAGGGTCAAAGCAGACAATATCCCCTACGGCAATGCCCAGGTCCTTTACGTCCTGGGCGTTTTTCACGTCCTCGTCCAGCACCACTTCAATGGTATCGAAGCTCCGCTTGGTGTCGGCATAATTGCCGTTGACGTGGACGGAGGCATCCGCCAGCTGGCAGGTGCCCTCGTAGACCTGACCGCCCCTTGTATAGACCCGGACGTTTTCCGCCTCGGCGTTGTTGGGGCTCATGCCTCCCAGGTTGGTCATTTTCAGCCGGCCGCTGCCTTTGATCTGGCAGACCATGGCCCCCAGGGTGTCCGCATGGGCTTCCAGCAGCAGGGCGTTTTCCCCGTCGGTTCCCCCCAGCTCTGCCAGAACGCCGCCTTTGGTGGTCATCTTAACGGGGCAGCCCAGGGCCTCAAAGGCTTCCTTGACCCAGAGGGCCGCCTTGGATGTAAACCCGGAGGGGGAATCGATGCTTAATAGAGCCTGGGTCTGGGTCCAGGCGAATTCCGCGTAGCTTCTGTCAATCACTGTAGTTTCCTCCCAATAAAATATAATGCCATACACCGGCGACTTCCCGCATAAAATGGTTGATCCGCTGGGACAGCCGGGAAGTTCTGGCGGGGATGCCCACAAATTCCACCTGGTTCTTTTTGGCGAAGAGGCTGGCCCGGAACAGGTGGTATTCGCTGGACAAAACCCCGATTTTCTGGGGACTGGCCCCGGTTTCCTTCTGAATGAGATCCAGGCTGAAGCGGATGTTTTCCCAGGTGGATTCGGCTTTGTCCTCCTGCCACAGCCGCCCGGGCTCAATGCCCAGGGCCAGAAGCTCTGTAAACATGCACTGGGCTTCGCTCATGGGCTCGTCCTTGCCCTTGCCGCCGGAGAGCACCGCCACGGTGTTGGGGTGGGCCTGAAGGTAATCCCGGGCGGCGTAGATCCGGTCCCACAGAGACACGGAGGGACCGTCGTCCCGGACCTTGGCCCCCAGCACCACCACATAGTCCACCTGTTCTCCGGGGTCACCGAAGCTGGCCTTGATAATGAGGGCCTCCGTCACGGCGCAGACACAAAATCCCAAAACAAGCACGGCGGTAACGCCCAGGGTCAGCACCTTGGCAAGTCCCGGGAAGTGCTGCCCCAGAAAGGGCATGGCGGTATAAAAAAGGATCACCGCCGCCAGACACAGGCACACCAGAGCCGTAAAGCTGTAGCCCGGCAAAACGAACTTGCAGAAATAATAAATGATCCCCAAAGGCACCAGCAGCCAAAGCGGCCACAGCCGGGGTGTTTTGGCGTGTTTCATAGGACCTCCCGGTGAATTTTATTTCTCCGTATTTTACCACACTTCCCCAGGGAAAGCAACCGGAAACGCCAGTTGCTTTTCTGCGGCAAATGGGGTATGATATAGAAGTATTCTTTTGCGATAAAGGAGGAAACGCCCATGGGAATCGAAGTCGGTCTGGACGAATACGGTCACGCGTTGAAACAGGGCAAAAAAGAGGTAGCGGAGCTGTCCTCGCAAGGGCGGCCCATCAATCCCGCGGTGCTGGATGACATCCTGCCGGATAACAGCGCCGATGTGGTGCAGGACCTGGGACTGCTGGAAATCCCGTCCAATCGGATCATCGGCGTCAAATCCGCTGGGCGGGTCACGGCCTTTTCCCCCAGCTTCCGGCCCCTGCTGGAGCCCCAGTCGGAATTTGCCAACAAGTGGGCAAACCTCTGCGCGGCCCACCTGGGAGATGTGGGCATCCGCGACCCCATTTCCTGCTTTGAATATCTGGGCAATTTCTATGTCCAGGAGGGCAACAAGCGGGTATCGGTGCTGCGGTATTTCGGTGCCCCCCGGATTCCCGCCATGGTCCGCCGGATCGTGCCCCCCAGAGACGACACCCCCCGCATCCAGGCCTATTATGAATTTTTGGATTTTTTCAAGGCCAGCCGCCTTTATGCCGTGCAGTTCCGGCGGCCCAATGACTACGCAAAGCTCCTGGCCGCCGTGGGCAAACAGCCCGGGGAGCGGTGGACCGAGGAGGAGCGCCGGACCTTTAGCGCCTACTATTCCTATTTCCTGGAGGCCTTCGGCCAGCTGGGGGACTTTTCTTCCGACATTCTGCCGGAGGAAGCCCTGCTTTTGTGGCTGCAGCTCTACACCTACCGGGACCTGGGCCGGTTCACCGTTTCGGAGATCCGCAAGACCCTGACCGCCATGCGCTATGATCTGCTGGCCGCCACCAATCCGGACTCCATCAAGGTCCAGACCACGGCGGAGCCGGGGAAGGGGGACATCATCTCCCGCATCACCACCCCGGTTTATCTCAATGTGGCCTTCGTCCACCAGATGACCACCGCCACCAGCGGCTGGGTGCTGGGCCACGAGCAGGGCCGGACCTATCTGACAGAGCAGCTGGGCAACAAGCTGACCATCCGCAGCTATTTTAACGCCAACACCCCGGAGGAGGCCGCCCGGATTCTGGACCAGGCGGTAAACGACGGGGCACAGGTGGTCTTTACCACCGCGCCGCTGCTGCGGGCCGCTACCTTGAAGGCCGCCATCCAGTATCCCAAGGTGCAGTTTTTAAACTGCTCCGTGGACCAGCCCTATTCCAGCGTCCGCTCCTACTACGGCAGGGTCTACGAGGGCAAGTTCATTACGGGGGCCATTGCCGGTGCCCTGGCCCAGAACGACCGCATCGGCTACATCGCCTCCTATCCCATTTACGGCCAGCTGGCCAACATCAATGCCTTCGCCCTGGGTGCCCTGCTGACCAACCCCCGGGCCCAGATCGAGCTCAAGTGGTCCTGCGTGGAGGGAAACCCCCAGGCGGAGTTCTTTGCCGACGGCATCCGGGTGATTTCCAACCGGGACGTTCCGGGTCAGAACAAAAGGTATCTGGATTTTTGCAGCTACGGCACCTATCTGATGGATGACAAGGGGGAGCTGGTGCCCCTGGGCTCTCCCGTGTGGGTGTGGGGCAAGTTCTATGAGTATGTGCTGAACTCCATGTTCGCCGGGGCCTGGAAGAACGAAAAATCCGGCTACACGGCCCTGAACTACTGGCTGGGCATGGACAGCGGCGTGATTTCCGTGAACCTGTCGGACCGGCTGCCCACAGGGCTGCAAACCCTGGCCCACTATCTGCAAATGGGGCTCACCACCCGGACCATTGACCCCTTCTTCCGGCGGATCGTGGCCCAGGACGGCACGGTGAAAAATGACGGCACCCATCACTTTACCCCTGATGAGCTGCTGCATATGGACTGGCTGTGCAGCAATGTGCTGGGGGGGCTTCCGGCACAGGATGAAATTCTGCCCATGGCCCGGGCCATGGTCGAGGAAATGGGAATTTATCAAAACGGTATTTCCCAAAAGAAAGAGGGCACCGTTCATGAAAATCCTGTTTCTCTCTGATGAAGAGTGCCCGGCCCTTTGGGATTACTACGTACCCGGTCGGCTGGCGGACTACCAGCTGATCATCTCCTGTGGGGATTTAAAGCCCAGCTATTTAAGCTTCCTGGTGACCATGGCCCGGTGCCCGGTGCTCTATGTCCACGGAAACCACGACACCCGCTACAGAGACAACCCTCCGGAGGGCTGCGACTGCATTGACGGGAAGGTGGTGGAGTACAACGGCATCCGCATCATGGGCCTGGGGGGCTGCCGGAAATATCACCCCGGAGACCACCAGTACACGGACCGGCAGATGCGGGGCCGGATTCTAAAGCTCCGCTGGCCCCTGCGCAAGGCCCGGGGCATCGACATCCTGGTGACCCACGCCCCGGCGGAGGGCCTGGGGGATGCGGAGGACGTGGCCCACTGGGGCTTCCCCTCCCTGCGGACCTTTCTGGACCGGTATAGACCTGCCTACCATGTCCACGGCCATGTCCACATGACCTACGGCCAGAACATCTCCCGGACCATGGACTATAACGGCACCACCATCATCAACGCCTACGAGCGCTACACCCTGGAGCTCCCGGACCGGGAGGTCCCGGCCAAGAAACGCAATCAGCTCATCTGGATGAATGACCCACCCAGCTACGATTAAGGGAAACTCTGAATAAACCGTCTGCGGCTGAGGGGCGCATCTTTCGCCGTCAGCACTTACCGATTTCATCAGAGCGTCCAAAGAAAAGAAGGAATGACCCTATGTTTGAAGGCTTTACCCCGGAAACCATTGATTTTCTCTGGGGCATCCGCATGAACAACGACCGGGACTGGTTTATGGCCCACAAAAAGCAGTATACAGACAGCCTCTATACCCCCATGAAGGAGCTGGGCGGGCTGCTCTTTGAGCCCTTTCTGGACCGGCCCGGCAATATCTTAAAGGTGTCCCGCATTTACCGGGATGCCCGGCTCCACCATCCGCTTCCCTACAAAGAAAGCCTCTGGTGCTGCATCCGGCAGGACGTGGAGTGGTGGGCGGAAAACCCCTGCCTGTTTTTTGAGATCCGCCCGGAGGGGGTAAGCTACGGCTTTACACTCTGGCGGCCCAAAACTGCCACCATGGAGGCCTTCCGCCACCGGATTTGCGCCCAGCCCCGGGCGTTTTTGGACCTGCTTCAAACCACCGGCGAGGCTACCGGCATTCCCGTGACGGCGGAGCTGTATAAGCGCCCCAAGCCCATGGAGAACCCCCAGATGGAGGAGTTCGGCTATTGGAAGGGGGACATCAGCTGCGTCCGCACGGAGCCCGTGGGAGAAGAACTCTTCGGCCCCCAGCTGGGGGACCGGGCACAGACCCTGTTCCGGCAGCTGATCCCCATTTACGATTACTTCAATCAAATCACTTCAAGTTTGGCGTGATTTTCCGCACCATAGAAAAAAGGAGCATCTTTATGAAACAGATCATCTTCAAAGGCATGGCCACCGCCCTGGTGACCCCCATGACATCCGATGGCGTGGACTACGAGGCCCTGGGCCGTCTCATCGATTTCCAGCTGGAAAACGGCATCAACGCCCTGGTGTCCGTTGGCACCACCGGCGAAAGCGCCACCCTGACCCCCCAGGAGCGGAAGCAGGTCATTTCCTTCACCATTGACCGGGTGGCGGGCCGGGTGCCGGTGATCGCCGGTACCGGCACCAACAACACCGCCCACGCCATTGACTTTTCCGTCAGCGCCGACAAAGCCGGAGCCGATGCATTGCTTGTGGTGACCCCCTACTACAACAAGGCCACCCAGAAGGGCCTCATTGCCCACTTTACCGCCATTGCGGACCGGGTCACCAAGCCCATGATTCTATACAATGTGCCCTCCCGCACCGGCTGCAATCTGCTGCCTGCCACGGTGGCGGAACTTGCCAAGCACCCCAACATTGCGGCCATCAAAGAGGCCAGCGGCAATATGAGCCAGGTGGTGGACCTGGTGGCCCGCTGCGGCGAAGACATCACCGTCTATTCCGGTGAGGACGGCCTGACGGTACCCATTTTGTCCATGGGCGGCATGGGCACCATCAGCGTGCTCAGTAACGTGGTTCCCAAGGAGGCCGTGGCCATGACCGATGCCTTCTTTGCCGGCCGCATTCAGGAGGCCGCCCAGTGGCAGTGCAAGCTCCTGCCGCTCATCGACTGCCTGTTCAGCGAAGTGAACCCCATCCCCGCCAAGGCGGCCCTCAGCGCCATGGGCTTTGGAGAAGAGCACCTGCGGCTGCCCCTGACCCCTATGGAGCCGGAGAACCGGGAAAAGCTCTTTGCGCAGCTGCGGAAGCTGGGGGTGCGGGTATGAAGGCCATTGTCTGCGGCGCCAACGGTGCCATGGGCCAGCTGCTCTGCGCCGCCCTGGGAGAAAACCTGGCCGGAAAGGTCAGCCTGGACGGTGCCAACGGCGTGGCGAAAACCTTTGAGGAGCTGGGAGAAACGAAGGCCGATACCGTCATCGACTTTTCCCATCACAGTTCCATTGGGGAAGTGCTGGGCTATGCCGTCCCCCGGGGCTTAGCCGTGGTCATCGGCACCACCGGCCACACGGAGGAGGAAAAGCAGCGCATTGTGGAGGCTTCCAAGACCATCCCCGTGTTCTTTTCCGGCAATATGAGCCTGGGCATTGCGGTGCTCTGCCGTTTGGCCGCTCAGGCAGCTGCTGCCTTTCCGGAGGCGGATATTGAAATCGTAGAGACCCACCACAACCGGAAGGTGGATGCCCCCAGCGGCACGGCCCTGATGCTGTTCAGGGCCATTCAGGGTGTCCGCCCCCAGGCGGTGGCCCGGTGCGGCCGGTCCGGAGAGTGCAAGCGCACGAAAGAAGAAATCGGCGTGAACTCCATTCGCATGGGCAATGTGGTGGGCATTCACGAGGTCCACATCTGCACCCCCAACCAGACCCTGACCCTGCGGCACGAGGCCCACAACCGGGGCATGTTTGCCGAGGGGGCTGTGGAGGCCGCCCGGTTCTTAGAGGGCAAGGGGCCGGGGCTCTACGATATGGAAGCCTTGCTGGCGGAGGCGGCCCGATGAAGGTATTTTACATGAACGGCGCGGGCAATGATTTTATGGTCATGGATGCCCGGGGCCTTTCCATGGATTTTTCCGCTCTGGCGGTGGAGCTCTGCGCCCTGCGGAAGGCCGACGGCTTTCTGGCGGTGGGGGATTCCACCAAAGCGGATTTCAAAATGATTTTCTACAATTCCGACGGCTCCCAGGGGGAGATGTGCGGCAACGGTGCCCGGTGCATCTGCCGGTTTGCCCATGACCGTGGGCTCGTGGGGGACCACATGGTCTTTGAGACCCTGGCGGGGCTGGTTTCCGGCTGGCGTTTGGACGAAAACACCTACCGGGTGGCCCTGAATCTGCCCACGGTGCTGGAACTGAATCGCATGGAGGACGTTTCCTATGTGGAGCTGGGAAATCCCGGCATTCCCCATGCCGTCCGGCCCTACTCCGGCGACCTTTTTGGAGAGAAAGACCGGCTGCGGGAGGAAATGCGGGCCCTGCGGCATCACCAGAACTTCCCCAAGGGGGCCAACGTTAACTATTACCGTTTGACCGGCCCCGGCCGGGCGGATGTGCTGACCTTTGAGCGGGGGGTGGAGGACTTCACCCTGGCCTGCGGCACCGGCTGCGGCTCTACCGCCTGCGTTTTGTGGAAGCAGGGGCTGCTGCCGGAAAACCACCTGGAGGCCCGTGTCCCCGGCGGGGTTCTTGGCGTGACCGTTGTGGGCAAAGCCAAAGTCGAGCAGCTGCTGCTGGAAGGCCCCACGGAAATCACGGAGGTATTGGAAAAGTAATGTTTCGTTCCGTTTTTCGCCCCTACGGTCTGGTGTGGACCATTCTCAATACCATTACGGATATTTTAGGGCTAAGCCTTCTGTGGCTTCTGTGCTCCCTGCCCCTGGTGACCGTCGCCCCTGCTACCACGGCCCTATATGACGCGGTGGTCCACGGCATCCGCTACAAAGAGGGCGGGGCCTACCGGCGGTTTTTCAGAACCTTCCGGGCCGAGTGGAAAACCGGCATCCCCGTGACCCTGCTGTGGGCGGCGGTGCTGGCGGCGCTGGGATATGTGATGACCGTGCTGCTGGTCATGGCCGGGCAGGACAGCCGCTTTACGGTTTACGCCGGGGTCTACTTTGGCCTGCTGCTGCTGCCCCTGGGCGGACTTTGCTGGAGCGTCACCATCCAGTCCCGGTTTACATTTTCCTTTTGGAATCTGACAAAGACGGCCTTGCGCATGACCCTGGGGAAGCTCCCCCGGTCCTTCTGCATGGCGGCCGCCACCGTGGGCCTTCTCTGGTTCACCCTCCACTATCCCATCTGGGTCTTTGCCGCCCCGGCCTGCCTGGTCCTTCTGTGGTCCGTGTTCACGGAGCCTGTATTTACCAAGCTGGGCGGCGGGCTCACCGTCCACCAAAGCGACGAATAAGCAAAGCGTTTTTGGGGAAACTCTGAATAAATCGTCTGCGGCTGAGCGGCGAATCTTTTGCTCCCAGACTGCGGTTTGAAAAATGGGAAATACATACAGTATTCCCTCATTTTCCAAACCTTGCCTGGAAGCAAAATCTTTCGCCGTCAGCTCTTGTCGATTTAATCAGAGCTTCCTTAGCAATATGTACAATGTCCATGCCGAATTTTTGGCATGGACATTTTTTACGAAAAGCGATTCTAAAATTTGTACACTAATTATTTGCCATTTTCAATTATATCTTGTATAATATTATCGTTACGTCAACTGGAAAGGAGCTGAAACACAATGATTCAGAATTTGAATCAGGTGAACTTTCAGGGATTTGGTACGGTCCTTCCGGAGCGGGCCCAGACGGTGGCCTCCGTTCCGAAGAATGCCGTTCAGATCAAGCTGCCCCAGCCGGAGGCCGCGGTCTACCGGACAAAGGCGGATACGCTTTTGGGCTGCTCCGGAAATATGTGTGTTCTTTCCGTCAGCAAGGACGGGGAAACCTATCAGCATTACTATTTGGACAAGTCCGTTTCCATTCGCCCGGGGGTGCTGTTCTCTCTGAGCGTTTATAAAAATGAAGCCACGGTGACCCTCTCTACCGAGGAGCAGCCGGAGCGTGTGGGGGTGGACGTAGGCCGCAGTATGCGCATTGACAGCCAGCTGCGGGTGGCGGGCATTTACACCTTCTTCTATCAGGAAAAGGAGCAGGGCTTCCTGTTCCCTGGAGAGTCCCACCCCATGCCGGAGCTGACCTATGTGGACCAGGGCACCCTCCATTCCGTGGCCGACGGCCAGGACTGGACGCTGCACCAGGGGGACGCCATGCTCTATGCCCCCAACCAGTGGCATATGCAGTACGCGGACATCGGGGTAGCCCCCCGGTTTGTGACCATCTCCTTTGATTTAGACGGGGGGGACCTCTCCAGCCTCTATGGCCGGAAGCTGGCCGTGCCCCAGGAGGCGGTGACGCTGCTGCAGCAAATGCTCCGCACCCAGGAGCGCATGGACCCCTATTCTACGGATATGCTCATGGCCCAGCTCACCATGCTCCTGCTGCACCTGCTGCGCCAGGCCCAGTCCCCCTCCGGGGTCAAGCTCCAGGGCACCAATACGGTCCACAGCGAGAATGAGATCATCCGCCATGCCCAGCAGTATATTTCCGCCCACATCCGGGAAAAGCTCTCCGTCCGGCTCATTGCCCAGCAGGTGGACGTGAGCCCCAGCTATCTGACGGTGCTGTTTCAGAAGAATCTGCAGATCTCCCCTGGCGAATACATCCGCCGCATCAAGCTCCAGGAGAGCAAGCAGATGATCCGTGAAAACAACCTGAACTTCACGGAGATCGCCGCCGCCCTGCAATACTCCACGGTCCACCATTTCTCCCGCCAGTTCAAAGAAAAATTCGGCATCAC
>CAKTNS010000062.1 GCA_934589225.1 uncultured Oscillospiraceae bacterium | reverse complement strand
TACGCAGAATTACAGAAAATTATGGTACTGATCATTATCAAGATCAATGAAGAACTCTGTATCAGAGAACGCCAAAAGCCAAAAAAGTTGGATAATAAAAGATGAAATTCAGCAGCGAAATATTGTAGCCCACCGATCAATTGACCGGTGGGCGTGCTGTCGTTATTTCCTGATCTGCGTGCTGCATAGGAATGTATGATAGGAGGAACGATTTGTACGCTGATAGCACTTCACCCGCTGGAATAAATCAAATGTAAAAAAGTTCTATAGGAAATCGCATGTTGACTTTGGTCGTAATAATATATGAAGAATTACGAAATTGGATCAATGCGCTGTTGACTTTTATCATAATTCCGACTATAGTATTATCAGATTGCTGTAAGTGAGGTGAGGAAATGGACTACATGACGGAACTGGCAGCCATTGCAAAGGAGCATGGAGGGATCATTCAAACGAAGGTTGCGGCGCAGCATGGAATCTCAAAAGCGATGCTCTATAAGCTTTGCAAAGAAAACCGGATCCAGCGTATTGTAAAAGGGCAGTACATTCTTCCGGACGATCTTCCCGATGAGCTGCTGTCTATCAGCAAACGCTCTGAGAATATTATCTTCTCCCACGAAACGGCTTTGTATCTGCATGGCATTTCCGACCGGACACCATTTGAACATACGGTAACGGCCCCATCCGGTTGCATTCCCTCTGCTGCCATCAAATCAGAGTGCAAGGTATACTACATCAAACCGGAGCTGTTTACCCTTGGGAAAACGGCTCTGAAGACCCCTGCCGGAAATATTGTCCCTGCATATGATCTGGAACGAACGATCTGCGATTGTGTCCGCAGCCGCAACAAAATGGGGACGGAGACATTCCTTGCGGCGCTGAAACTGTATGCGGCCAGTCCCAGGAAAGATTTGAACAAGCTGAACACATACGCAAAAAAGATGCGGGTGTCAAATATTCTGCATCAGTATTTGGAAGTACTTCTGTGAGCAGTGCAATATGCCTGAATGCTATGTGGGAAAAATACCGGAAACAATCCGCTTACGCCGCGGGTATCGAGTATGGTCAGATCGTTGCTGTGCTGAGAGCACTGGTGGCGTGATGCATGGATCTGATGCGGACTTGGGCTGCAATTATTTATAAAAAAGTGTGGAATAGAACATGGCTATAAAGAAAAATGAACTGTACAGCTCCCTCTGGGCAAGCTGCGATAAGCTGAGGGGCGGCATGGATGCCTCTCAATACAAGGACTATATCCTGACCCTGCTGTTCGTGAAATATGTTACGGACAAGTTTAAGGGCGTAAAATATGCCGATATTACGGTTCCTGAAGGCGGCAGCTTCGATGATTTGGTTGCGTTGAAGGGCAATAAAAATATCGGTGAAGGAATGGACAAGGTCATCGCCAAGCTGGCAGAAGCTGGGGAGAACAATCTCCGTGGTGTGATCGACAATGCCCATTTCAATGATGAGGCTAAGTTGGGCAGCGGCAAAGAAATGGTGGATAAACTCACCGGCTTGATTGCCATTTTCCAGCGTGACGAATTCAATTTCAAAAAGAACAAAGCCAGTGGTGACGATATTCTTGGCGATGCCTATGAATATCTGATGCGCCACTTCGCCACGGAAAGCGGAAAAAGCAAGGGCCAGTTCTATACGCCGGCCGAAGTTTCCCGTATTCTTGCCAAAGTGATCGGCATTGATAGTATCAAAGAGCGCGACGAGGGTTACTCTGTGTATGACCCTGCCTGCGGTTCCGGTTCACTTCTGATTCGTGCAGCAGATGAAGCTCCCTTTGAGATTGCCATTTGGGGACAGGAAAAGGAAGTGACGACTGCCGGTCTTGCCAAGATGAACCTGGTTCTGCACAATAAGGCTGCTGGTGAGATCAAAGCAGGAAATACATTCTCCTCTCCCCACTACTTTGAAGACGGTACCGATGATGAGGTGTTGAAGCGCTTCGACTTCGCAGTGGCAAATCCCCCGTTCTCTCTGAAAAACTGGACGGATGGCCTTAAGGATTACGGCCGCTTTGATGGCTATGGTGACAGACCGCCGGAAAAGAACGGTGACTTTGCGTGGCTGCTCCATATTTTGAAGTCCTTGAAAAGCACCGGCAAGGCTGCGGTCATTCTTCCCCACGGTGTTCTGTTCCGTGGCAATGCAGAGGCAACCATCCGTAAAGCCATTATCGATAAGGGCTATATCAAGGGCATTATCGGCTTGCCTGCCAACCTATTTTATGGCACCGGCATCCCTGCCTGCATTATCATCATCGACAAGGCTGATGCTGCCGAGCGTAAGGGTATCTTCATGATTGATGCCAGCCATGACTTCGTTAAGGACGGCAACAAGAACCGCCTGCGTGAGCGGGACATCTATAAAATCGTCACCACATTCAATCAGCAAATCACAGAGGATCCCAAATATGCCCGTTTTGTCCACAATGACGAAATCAAGAAGAAAAACGAGTATAACCTGAATATTCCCCGTTACATTGACAGCTCCACCCCGGAAGATTTACAGGACATTGACGGACATCTGCATGGCGGTATTCCTGCGGCAGATGTGGATTCCATGGAGAAGTATTGGTCGCTGTTCCCCGGCCTGAAAAACAAACTGTTTTCTCAGATGCGGAAGGGCTATTATCGGCTGAACACTCCCAAAGAGGATATCCGCAATGTGGTCTATAACGACCCTGCGTTTTCTGCCTACGCCGAGCGCATCGACAATGCCTTTGACGCATGGATGCAGATGGTAGATTCCGGCCTTCGGAGCATTGATGAAGATACGGAAGTCAAGCCCTATATCGTGGAGCTGTCGGAGCAGTTGATTGACTGCTTTGATGGTCTGGAGCTGGTGGATAAGTACGATGTCTACGAGGTGCTGCTTTCCTACTGGCACGAAGTCATGGGCGACGATGTTTATCTTGTGTCGGTGGACGGCTATGGTGCCGCCCGGACATGGGAAAACATCATGGGGGAATACACCTCCGGCAAGAAAAAGGGGCAGAAAAAGGTCATTGGCTGGGAGGGCGTTTTGCTGCCCAGGGCACTGATTGAGTCCGTATTCTTTTCCACCGAACGCAAGAAAATCAATGAGGCGCAGGCCATTGCCGAAGAGACCCAGAGCAGACTGGACGAGTTTGTGGAGGAGCAGACCGGCGATGAGGGATATCTGAAGGAACACCTCAACGACAAGGACAAGGTGGATGCTAAGTCTGTCGCTGCTCGTCTGAAGGCACTGAAAAAGGCTGATCCCAAGGGAGAGGAATATGCGGCATTGAAGCAGTTTGTGGATTTGACAGATTCCCTTTCCAAGCAGAACAAGGCCGTCAAGGAAATGAACGCCGAATTGGAGGAAAAGGTTCGGGGGAAATATGCCCTGCTGACCGATGAAGAGATTCTGGATCTGCTGGTGAACCGCAAATGGTATGCCACTATCTTTGAAGGAATCAAGGCACTGTATGTCACCACTTCCCACCAGATGACCAACCGCATTGTGGAGCTGGTGGAGCGGTATGAGGATACCCTGCCGGAACTGTCTGCTGCCGTTGCTGAGTATGAGGCTAAGGTCAAGGATCATCTGAAAAGGATGGGATTTGAATGGTAAAGAAGGGATATAAGCAGACGGAGGTTGGTATAATTCCAAATACATGGCAAGTTATCTCGCTCCAAAATTTATGTGTTCAAAACGGAATTGTACGTGGTCCCTTTGGTGGTGCACTAAAAAAAGAAATTTTTGTTGCTGAGGGTTATAAAGTTTACGAGCAAGGTAACGCTATATATAAGACGGTAACTCGAGGCTCTTATTATATAGATGCAGCAAAATACAATAAAATGTTGCGCTTTTCTGTCCAGGAGGGAGATTTCATTGTAAGCTGCTCCGGAACAATCGGGATGATTTTTCAGATTCCGATAAATGCACCCAAAGGTATAATTAACCAAGCATTGCTTAAGCTAACAATTAATGATGCTGTAGTTAACCCCCAGTATTTTTATTTGTACTTTTCTTGTGATTCTTTTACCAGAAGAATCGTGGATGATACACAGGGTGGAGCCATGAAAAATCTGGTAGGAATGGATGTCTTCCGTAATACCCCTTTCCCTATTCCTCCTATGCCAGAACAAAAGAACATCAGCATAGTCTTGGCAGCTATTACCGATCTTATTACTAACCTCGAAGCAATTATTGCTAAGAAGAAAGCCATCAAACAAGGCACCATGCAGGAACTGCTGACCGGTAAGAAACGCCTGCCGGGGTTCTCTGGTGATTGGATCAAAAGCAATATCGGATCATGTATAATTGAGAAACCTTCCTATGGAATTAATGCCCCTGCTGTTGATTTTAATGGCTTTCTACCAAGGTACATTAGAATTACCGATATTTCTGAAGATGGGAGGTATTGTAAAGACGCTCAAGCTTCTGTAAGCGCAGAAAATGTAGAACCTTTTTTGTTAAAAACCAATGATATTGTGTTAGCTCGAACAGGAGCAAGTGTGGGAAAATCTTATATTTACGATGAGCACGACGGTAGATTAGTGTACGCAGGTTTTCTGATAAAAATGAGCATTGATCCACAAAAAGCTGACAGTAGATTTATTTTCAGCGTGTTTCATACCTATGATTACTGGAAATGGGTAGCACAGACTTCTATGAGAAGTGGTCAGCCTGGAATAAACGGAGAAGAATATGCGTCCTACGAATTTCGAATGCCCAGTGATTTAAAAGAACAAAAAGCTATAGCAGATATTTTAACTAACATGGACAATGAAATCGTAACGTTAGGGAAAAAATTAATAAAATACCGTCAGGTTAAACAAGGCATGATGCAGCAGTTGTTGACAGGAAAAATTAGGATTACATAACGAAAGGAGTATGCACAGTGGCACATGTGAACTGGAATAACCCGCAAACAGGAGAACGTGCTCAATTTGTCGCCGATGTAATTAAGGAATCGCTTTTTGATTATGCATTTGATTCCAACAAAATTCCATCTTTAAACCTACACTTTTTTTGTAAAGACTACCTTTCGACGTATGATCTTGTGAAAGAAGGAACCATGAAAGTTGGAAACATGATTCCACTTAACGAAGAATTTGAAAATATTTTGGCAACTTCTCCATGGTTGCCAGAAGGCATAGGCCTTAGCATGCTTTCTTTCCGAGGAAAGAATGGAGAGTATCAAGATGCTTTCAAAGACAAAAATCTGGACGATGCAAAACGCTCAGAATATTATAGCGACTGTGTTGCATATATTAATGACCGTCTTGACGGAAAAAATAGTTATTGTTCTTTATTACTATTAGAAATAGCCACGCTTTTGAAAGGTCAAGCATACGGATATGAAGAACAAGAAACGTTGTATTTTTGTACACGCGAGTTTCTCTGTGAACTTGTAAATATTGGAATAAGCAAAACTCATATTTATAATGAAACATTAGATAAGTTGTTTTCTGCAATCACTCCGGCAGATGATATACAATACATTGTCGATTTTTTGCAATCTCTTCGTCCATCTGTGAAAAAATATACAGTTGTTCTCGGAATTTCAAAAATCGCCTATGAGGAATTGAACGGCATTAGTAAATCATTGCGTGTTGCAACTGCCGATGAAACCAAAAGAATAGGCGCAGAATATGTTGCTGAGACGATAATGGAAGAGTATGACCCCGTGTCGGCAGTAAGTAACGCCAAGAAGGCTATAGCAATTTTTTTAGGTATGTATAATTCTTTCGTTCATAGCGAAGAAATGACTGTACTGGACGCTGCTTTAGTTAAGCAAGAAAATCAGACACACTTTCGCAAAGTCAACAGTTCTCCTAACCTGATGAGGAAACATCAGAGTAAAAGGAAAGGTGATCGTATGGATGGGCTCCGTGTGACACTTTCTTCCAATTTATCAGGCTCGCTTATGGGAGCATTTGAGCTACACAATATTGCTATCAACAGCAGAAATCCAGAAACACAATTACTGATGATGTGGACAATTTTTGAGATACTAATCGAAACAAGTCAGGATACAATGAGTAGGGTTAATTATATTACAAATGCCGTCAGTTCTATTTTGTGTAATCAATACCATGCCAGAATAATACATACACTTTACAAGCAGATATCACTAACTACGAGTGTCATTACTAAAGTCGCAAGCGAACAAAGAGGTAACAGTAGAGAAGAAAAGCTTGCGTTCATTTTGAAAGATAACACTACATTGCAAGAAGGAATTAAAGCCGAATTGTCTACTTATCCCCTCGAAGTCTTCAAAATAAACAAATATTCGCAAATACTGTCTAATCCTGAAACGATGAAAGAAAACATGAGGCGGCATTCAAGAAGGGTGCGTTGGCAGGTTATGCGGATATATCGAAATAGATGCATGATTGTCCATGACGGAAGTCATCTCCCATATATTAGCAATATTATTGAGAACCTCCATTTTTATGTCGATAGTATGCTGGACTTTATGATTTTACAGGCTAAAGGCGGTATGAGCAACCCTAAAGCAATTTTCTCAGCGGCACGTGTACAAGAAAAAAACACACTTGATCTCTTAAGCCGGAAGCATACCGCACTGAATGACAAGGAATTTGTCAGCACTGTTTTTTGCAGTGAAAGGGAATAATATATGCAGTGTATAAACGACAGCGAACGAAAAACGCAAACCCGCGTAGTCAAGTTCTTTCAGAAGAACCTGCACTATACATACCTGGGCAGCTTGCATGACAGCGAAAACAGCAACATCATGCAGGAGCAGCTGCATGACTGGCTGCTGAAACAGGGCTACTCTGAAAAGCTTGCGGCCAATGCCGTCGATGCCTTGGTGAAGACATCCACCAACCTGCAGCAGGGCTTATACCATGCCAATAAGGAAGTATACTCTCTGCTGAAATACGGCGCAAAGGTCAAAGAAGCTGCTGATCAGCCTCCCAGAACGGTGTATTTTATCGATTTTGAGGATGTGGGCAAAAATGATTTTTACATTGCGGAGGAAGTGACTGTTGTAGGCGGCAACACCAAGCGTCCGGATGTTGTTATCTATGTGAATGGTATTGCAGTTGCGGTGATCGAACTGAAAAAGAGTAGTGTGTCCGTGTCCAACGGCATCCGTCAGAATCTGACCAACCAGAAATCGAACTTCATCGAAGATTTCTTTACGACCATTCAGTTCTGCATGGCCGGGAACGACAGCGAGGGCTTGCGCTATGGTACGCTGTTTACTCCGGAGAAGCACTATCTGGAGTGGAAAGACGACGGCTTTATTGAGCATCAGCCGGAACGCGATATTGTGGATATCGAGGTTGAGGAATATTGCGAGGGGATTCCTGGAAAGTTGGAAAAACAGCTTTTTTCGCTGTTTTACAAAAAGCGTTTTCTTGATCTGATCCACAACTTTGTAATCTTTGATAAGGGCATCAAAAAGGTCTGCCGCTATAATCAGTACTATGCCATTAAACGGGCGCAGCACCGTTTGACGGACAAGAAGTGCGGCGGCATCGTCTGGCATACCCAGGGCAGTGGCAAGAGTCTGACGATGGTGTGGTTCTCTAAGTGGATTTTGGAGAACAATCCCAATGCGCGTGTCTTGGTCGTTACCGACCGCGAGGAATTGGATGAACAAATCGAAAAGAATTACAAGGGCGTAGAAGAAAATATCGTCCGCACTAAGAGTGGAAAAGATTTGCTTGAACGCCTGAACGCTTTCGATGACCGTCTTCTGTGCTCATTGATTCATAAATTCGGAAAGCGCGGCAGCGACAGCTCGGAAACAGATTACGAAAAATACATCGAAGATCTGAAAAACGCTTTGCCCAAGGATTTTTCCGCCAAGGGTGATATCGTAGTTTTTGTGGATGAGTGCCACCGCACTCAGTCCGGCAAGCTCCATGAGGCCATGAAGGCAATCCTCCCCAATGCGATCTTTATCGGTTTCACGGGAACGCCGCTTCTGAAGAAGGACAAAAAGACCAGTCTTGAAACCTTCGGCGGATACATCCATACCTACAAGTTCAATGAAGGTGTTCGAGATGGCGTTGTGCTGGATCTGCGGTACGAGGCCAGAGATGTGCCCCAGAGCATGACCTCTCAGGACAGGATTGACGCATGGTTTGAGGCAAAAACCGTTGGTCTGGCCCCCAGAGCAAAAGCAAAACTCAAAGCGTATTGGGGAAACCTGCAAAAGATTTTTTCCTCTCGCTCCCGGTTGGAGCAAATCGCCAATGATATCATTTTTGATTTTGCCACCAAGGCACGGCTAATGGATGGAAACGGAAATGCGATCCTTGTAGCCGGTTCTGTGTATTCGGCTTGCCGATACTATGAAATCTTCCAAAGCAAGGGTTTCCGGAAATGTGCAATCATTTCTTCTTATACGCCGCAAGCCGGTGATTTAAGGACGGATACTGTCAGCGACGAGGAAGAAACTGAAACATTTGAAAAATACAGCATTTATCTGAAAATGATCGGCATTGACCCGTCGGAGGACAAATCGCAGATTGCCAAAAAAGTAGAAGCCTTTGAAGCGGAAGCAAAACGCAAGTTTGTGGATGAACCTGCAAACATGAAACTGCTGATTGTGGTTGATAAGCTACTTACCGGTTTCGATGCTCCCAGCTGTACCTACCTCTATATTGACAAGGCGATGCATGACCATGGCCTGTTCCAGGCGATCTGTCGAGTCAATCGCCTGGATGGCGAGAGCAAAGACTTTGGCTATATTGTGGATTACAAGGAACTGTTTGGAGACTTGGCGGATGCCATGAACAAGTATACTTCCGGTGCCTTTGAAAGCTATGATGCCGAGGATGTCGATGGACTTTTGAAAGATAGAGCTACAGAAGCGAAAAAGTATTTCGTTGATACCCTGGAAGAATTGGACGAGCTTTGCGAGGGCGTTGAACCGCCAAGAGAAGAACTCGACTATATCCACTATTTCTGTGGTGAAAGTGGTCGCAATGAAAATCAGGACGAAGCCTTTGCCCGCATTCGCGAGAAACTCTACAAACTCGTCGGGCGTTTGATTCGCGCTTTTGCGGAGTTAAAGCCTCGTATGACGGATTTAGGGTATACCCTTTCCGAGCAAAGCACACTGGACGACAGGGTTGCGTTTTATGTGAACCTGCGTGACACGATTGGTAGGGCCAGCGGCGATTTTATTGATCTGAAAGCCTATGAACCGGGGATGCGGTATCTGATTGACAACTACATCTCAGCCAGCGAGTCGCAAAAAATCGGCAGCATGGACGACTTTACACTGCTCGATTTCATCATCTCGCAGGAAGATAAGCTGAAGAGCGAGCAGAAAGGCGAACAGGAAAGTGCAGCAGAAACCATTGAGAACAACATCCGCAAAAAGGTTGTTGAACGAATGGTCATCAACCCTGCATATTACGCAAAAATGTCTGAAATCCTGGAGCAGCTGATACTTGACCGCCGCCGTGGAGTGATTGCCTACGGGCAGTTGCTGGACACATACATGGAACTGGCGAAAAATGTCGCAAAGCCCGAGGAGAACACAAAATACCCTGAAAGCATTCGTTCCAATGGCGCACTGCGGGCGCTCTATGATAATTGCGGAGAAGATGAGGAAACCGCCTTGAAGCTGCACAAAGCCATTGTCAAGGCTCGGCTCGATGGTTTCCGAAACAATCCGGTTAAGGCAAATAAAATCAAACGAGCACTCTATCAACTTTTGAATGACGATAGCGAAGTGGAACGGATTTATCAAATTGTTGTGGAACAAGAGGAATACTGATGCAAGTAGTTGTTTCCAATATTTCTGTGGAAGTTATCAGAAAAAACATTAAAAATATGCATCTCGCTGTGCTTCCACCGGATGGCAGGGTTCGTGTATCAGCGCCTACGCAACTGACGGATGAAGCAATTACGATGTTTGTCCGGACAAAGCTCGGCTGGATCAAAAAACAACAGGAGAAGTTTCAACAGCAGCCGCGTCAAAGTGAGCGGCAGTATGTGTCCGGAGAAACATTATACGTTTGGGGCAAGCAGTACTTTCTTCAAGTGGAATACAGCTACAAAGGCAATGCCCTCATACTTTCAGGTGATAAGGCTATTCTGACGGTTAGAAAAGAAAGCAGTCCCAAGCAGAGAGGAAGCTTCGTAAATGAATGGTACCGCAGCCTTTTGAAACAGGAAGTGGCGAAATATCTTCCCAAGTGGGAAAAAACTACGGGGCTTTACTGCAGTAGTTGGCAAAGCAAATATATGACGACCAAATGGGGAACCTGTAACCCAACCAGTAAGAAAATTTGGCTAAACATTCAATTAGCAAAAAAGCCGATTGAATGTTTAGAGTATGTAATCTTACATGAACTTGCGCACCTGAAAGTGCATAACCATGGCCCCGAATTCACGGCGATCTTAGACCAATATATGCCATATTGGAGAGATCATAGACGCCGACTGAATGATAGCACCCTTGACTATCTACCAAGCCAACATGAGTAATCAAGGTTTTCCTGCCTTTTCACCTTTCACAAACTATCTTACATCCGAAGCATTTCACCGTCACTATGTACAACTACCACCGCCAGCTTTTCACCAAATCCAACATAGAAAAACAGCATTTCTCCCACTGCGTCAATAAAATCTGCAACGGAATATCAGTACGGATACGGAGGGACAGTGGATTTCCCTGGAGATGACGATGCGGTTTGAGTCACACACCCGCTTTACAATGCCTGTAAATAGTCGTTGCCGTTTTCGCATAATCATGGTAAAATAGTAGTAGAATACATGGTAAGGAGGAACGGATATGCGATATACTGTGGATGAAATCAAGGAAATCGTTGCGGCCCTGGCGGCCCAATATGGAGCAGACCGGATTTATCTGTTCGGCTCCTACGCCAGAGGGGATGCTGGCAAGGACAGCGACATTGATCTGCGCATTGATAAAGGAGCCATCCGCGGCTTGCAGCTTGGCGGCCTAGCCGCTGACCTAGAAGATGCGCTGGGAATCCCTGTGGATTTGATTCCTACCGGGAGCCTGGACAGCAAGTTTTTGAATTCTATTTCTGATGACGAGGTG
>CAKTNS010000061.1 GCA_934589225.1 uncultured Oscillospiraceae bacterium | reverse complement strand
ACATCCGCAGACTGTAACCCATGTGTCTTCCCTATGTGTTACCCATGTTTCTCTTGACAAGATTGCCGCCCCTACATACTTTAACGGATGTAGGGAAATGACCAACGTAGGTCGCCCCAATAATTGTCCATTGTCAATTTGGACATAACTGTCCACTGTCAACTGTCAACTCTCCCCGTGTTCCTGCAAATAGAACGACAGCAGCAGATACAGCCTTTTTTCCGCATCCTCCAAATCCATGTGGACCAGCTGGGCGATTTTTTGCAGGCGGTAGGTCAATGTGGTGCGGTGGATGATCAGGGCCTCGGCGGTGCGGGGGATGTTGCGCTCCTGCAGAAGGTACTGCCGCAGGGTTTTGTAGTATTCGGTGCCGAACTGGCGGTCGTGGCGGCGGAGGGTTTCCAGGGTGCTGTCGCAGAGCATGGAGGTGGGGAGCTCTTTCAGGGCGCAGCCGCGGATGTAGGCCAGGGCGCAGTCCTCAAAGGCCATGACCCAGTGGCTGTTGTCCTCCCGGAGGATGTGCTCCAGGGCGATGTCTGCCTGGCGGAAGCCCAGCTTCAGGTCCCGGATGCCGTCGATGGTGCCGGAGAGGCCTGCGTACATGCAGCTGTCCCGGACCATGGGGGAGAGGACGTGCCGGAGGTTGCCGATGTCTGTGCCCGGCTGGGTCTGGTCCACCACGATGCAGAGTTTTCCGTCGCAGCGGAAGGTGAAGCTGCCGTTGATTTTTAAGGACAGGGTGCTGTTGAGCACCTTGTCGGGCTTGACGGACAGAGATTCATCCTGGTTGCACAGCTTGATGCACAGGTATTTGCCCATGGGGCTCCAGCCTAAGATATTCAGGGTGGTTTGCAGGTCCCGGTTGTCAACGGGTTTCCCCTGCATCAGGTCGATGAAGGTGTCCTCCAGGCCCCAATACCGGTGGCTGGAGTCCGCCTGGTCCCGCTGGATGAGTTTGACGGCGTACTGGGCCAGATACTCCGCCGCCCGGAACTGCCCCGGCTGAAGCCTGGTGCCCAGCTCGTTAATGAGCAGCCGCCCATAGTAGGTCTGGCCGCTGCGCAGGTTTACATAAAGACTGCGCATGGTGTAGGGGTACTGCTCGTTGTCCCAGATCCCCGCCCCGGGCTGGGTCAGGGTGTGCTGGTAGTCCTCGTCGTATTTGAATTCGTTGATGAGCCACAGGGGGATATAGAGCTTGCCGGTTTTTTCGTTGTACTCAAATTTCAGCATTCCCTCCACCCGGGAGGACAGGGCAATGACCGTAAAGAGATTGTCGTGAATATAAATGGGGTTTTCAAAAAAGGCGCTGCCCGCCCGGCACAGGTCCACCAGAGAGCCGCCGCCGGTGACGATCTGGTTCAGCTGGTTTTCAAAATCGTGGTATTTTTGGAAGATGGAAACCAGCAGGTTCATCACCTGATACACAGGCCGATGGAGCCCCTCAATGTGGGGGGCTGCTCCATGCAGGTCGCCGCAGGCGATATAGCTGTAGGCATCCGCCGGAAAGGTGCTGCCCAGCTCCTCCGGCACCAGATACACCGCGCTTTCCTCCAGCTGCTCCTGTCCCCAGTAGACCTGACAGCAGCGAAACCGGGGGACATCCTCCCGGGCCTCCATGCGGTGCTCCCACAACAGTTCGTCTAAATGGTCCGCGATCATCTGCAAATTCAGCACCATGCTCTCTTCCATGAAGCTCCCTCCCAAGTGCCTGACAATTTATGCTTATTGTATCCTAGAAAATTAGGAAACGCAATGGCCGTTCTCAACAAATTTAGGAACTTTCTTTTCACTGCTATGTTTCAATTGACAAGTCGATTTGGAAAATGTAGGATAATTACATACAGAATGTACAAAACATTCTACAGCCGTTCCAACCGCTGGCAAAATTTGTTCCTCCGGAATGCGCAAGGGCCCTGCGGATTTCGGGAAACACCGAGAAACTGTTTGGAGGTAACCGTCCATGAAAGAAACAGCGCAGCAGAACCAAAAACCAAAAGGCCTGAGCAAATCCCTGAAATACCTGTTCGGTGTGGGAGACGCGGGCTTTAACCTGATGAGCAACATCGAAACGTTCTATTTTATGACCTTCCTGACGGACCTGGCGGGCTTCGGCACGGCCATTGCCGCCCTCATTAACTCCATTTTCTCCATTGTGGATGCCTGCCTGTCCTGGATTTACGGCGGCATTCTCAACGGCACCAAGGCGAAAAAATGGGGCCGCTACCGTTCCTGGCTGATTCTGGTACCCTGGGTGGTACCCTTCCTGTACGCGTTCCAGTTTATCCGTATCAGTGATAATGAAATTCTCTCGGCGGTGCTGATCATATTCGCCGCCATTGCCTCCCATGTGGTGTGGAACATCGCCTATGTGGCCAACGCCACCCTGGTATCCGTGGTGGGGAAGACCCCTGAGGACCGGGCCACCCTGTCCTCCTCCCGGGGCACCTGGAATAACATTGGCTCCCTGCTCTTTACCTACCTGGGTCTGCCCTTTGCCACTCTGCTTGCAAACTTTGTGGGAGAACGGAACAAGTTCGCTGCCGCGGCCTTCTGCCTGGGGCTTCTCATGGTGCTGGGCTACTACGCCCACTTCAAGATGACGGAAGGGTATGAGGAAATCGAAACCCAGTCCGCGTCCAAAGGCGGCTCCAAGGTTTCCATTCCCGATATGTTCAAGTCCCTGTTCCAGAATCCCCAGCTGATGATCCTCATGGTGGCAGACCTGGCCAAGTGGTGCGTGAAGTTCGTTACCGCCGCCGCGGCCATCTACTACTTCCGGGACGCCATGGGCAACCCCGGCCTCATGGTTCCCTACGCCCTGGCCATTGCCCTGGGTGCCATTGCCGGTTCCTTTGCCGCCCGGTATATTGCCGCCGCCATGTCCAACCGGACCACCACCATCGTGTCGTTCCTGGGCATGGCCATTGCCCTGGGGCTGATTTACGTGTTCTATAGCAGTGCCGTGGCGGTCATTGCCCTGATGACCGTGGCCCAGTTCTTCTATGGCATTGCCTACTCCACCTCTCCCGCCCTCTACGCCGATACCGTGGTGTATACCACCTGGAAAACCGGCAAGAACGCCGCGGGCTGGATCATGGGTCTGCAAAATCTGCCCCTGAAAGTGGGCGTGTTCCTCCGGGGCACCATTGTCACCGCCTGCCTTGCCAGCGTGGGCTGGCACTCCGGCATTGTTCTGGAGGGTGCTGCCCGCCGGAGCATGACCGTAGCCCTGGGCCTGATTCCCGCAATTCTCTGCGCCCTGGGCGCGGTGCTGCTGATTTTCGGCTACAAGCTGACCCGGGAGAAGATCGCCCAGTGCCAGGCGGAGATCGACAGGAAATAACCATGGAAGATTTTACTTTAGACGTCAATGCCTACCTTCGCCGCATTGGGGCGGAGCGGCCCCGGGAATTAAACCCAGAGAGCCTTCAAAGGCTGGTCCGGGCCCATTTGGAGCAGGTCCCCTTTGAGGACTTGGAGCTGACAGAGGAGAAGACCCAGCCCTCTTTGGAGCCGGAGTCCCTCTTTCAAAAGGTGGTGCTGCACCGCCGGGGCGGCTACTGCTTTGAACTCAACAAACTGTTTTATCTGCTGCTGCAATCCCTGGGCTATGACTGCCACTGTGTGGGGGTCCGCTGCATCATGGGAAGAACGGAGCCACAGCCCATTTCTCACCGGGGCATTGTGGTTCGGTTTGGGGAAGAGCGGTGGTACTGCGACGTGGGCTTCGGCGGCCGGGGCCCCAAGGGCATTCTGAATCTGGATCACGCCGGTATTCAGGAAATCTGCTATGAGCGCTTTCAGGTCCTCTTGGAGGAGGGGCAGTATGTCATCGTCTATCTGGAAGGGAATGATCCGGTGCGGATGCTGAAGTTCCGGGATGAACCCTACCTGGATGTGGACTTTGAGATGCTGAACGGCTTCTTTTCCATCAATCCGGATTCGCCCTTCCGGCGCAAGCGGGCGGTGTACCGCTGTACGGCGGAGGGCTGGCTGGGCCTCCGGGGAGACACCTATCTGACCTTCCACAAGGGCGTATACCGGGAACAGGAGATGGCCCGGCAGGACATCCGGGAGCTGCTGAAAACCCAATTCGGCCTGGATGTTCCGCTGCTGCCATAAATAAAACACAAAACACCAATTTAGGAGGATATATTATGTTAACCAAACGTCAGAACCTGTTGGAAACCATCCACGGCGGCCATCCGGACCGCTTCGTCAACCAGTATGAAGCCTTCGCTATGCAGGTGGGCAATGCCTTTTCCGCCCACAACCCCGCCCCCAAGCCCGGAGAGCTGAACGTGGTCAACGCCTGGGGCGTGACCCGGTCCTTCCCCGCCGGTACCCCCGGCCCCTTCCCGGTCCACACCCCGGACAAGATCGTCATCAAGGACGTGGAGGAGTGGCAGAAGTATCTGAAGGTGCCCAACGTGGTCTACAGCGCCCAGGAGTGGGAGCCCTTCATTGAGGCCGCGGAAAAGGTAGACCGGAATGAGCAGTTCTGCACCACCTTCATCGCTCCCGGCGTGTTTGAGCAGAGCCACTACCTGATGGAGATCCAGAACTGCCTCATGGCCTTCTATGAGTACCCCGATGAAATGCACGAAATTCTGGACCAAATCACCCAGTTTGAGCTGGACCTGGCCAAGGAAATCTGCACCTACATTAAGCCCGATGCCCTCTTCCACCACGATGACTGGGGCAGCCAGCAGTCCACCTTCCTGTCCCCCGAGATGTTCCGGGAGTTCATCAAGCCCTGCTACATGAAGATCTACAAGTATTATAAGGACCACGGCGTGGAGCTCATTGTCCACCACTCCGATTCCTACGCCGCCACCCTGGTGCCGGACATGATCGACATGGGCATTGACATCTGGCAGGGCGTCATGACCTCTAACAATATCCCGGAACTCATTAAGCAGTACGGCGGCAAGATCTCCTTCATGGGCGGCGTGGACAGCGCCACCATCGACTACCCCGGCTGGAAGCCCGAGGACGTGGCCCGCGAAGTGGACCGGGCCTGCCGGGAGTGCGGCAAGCTCTACTTCATCCCCGGCGCCTCCCAGGGTCTGGCCATGTCCACCTTCCCCGGTGTCTACGAGGAAACCAGCCGCCAGATCGATCTGGCTTCCAAGAAGTATTTCTAAGAAAATTCGGAATCTTCTCCATCCCTCCAAAAATCCCCCGCCGGTCTCGGCGGGGGATTTTGTCACGGAGCATTATTTGACGTAGCGCTTCAAAACCTTGGTCAGGGTCAGGGCCAGGGCGATTTTGATCAGGTCCGGCAGGATGTAGGGGATGACGCACATGCCCAGCACCGCGCCCAGGGTGATGGGGCCCTTGGAGCCGGTGTAGACCACCAGGAACCAGGCGCTGCCGAAGGCGTAGCAGGCGATCAGGCCCAGCACCATGGAAAGGCCCAGCACCCACAGCTTCTTCCCCAGCAGCCGCTCCATGAGCCACATAACCAGGGCGGAGGCCAGGAAGCCCACGATGTAGCCGCCGGTCATGCCCAGAAGCTTTCCGATGCCGCCGGCCATGCCGGAGAATACCGGCAGACCTACCGCACCCATGAGGATGTAAACCAGCACCGCCAGAGTACCCCGCTTGCCCCCCAGCAGACCTACCGCCAGAAACACGCCCATGGTTTGCAGGGTAAAGGGGATCTGGGCCGGAATGGAAATCCAGGCGCAAATCGACATCAGGCAGGCAAACAGGGCAATATACACCATGTCAAGAGTGGTCATTTTCTTTGTGTTCATTTTTATATCGATCCTTTCTTTTCTCGAATACGGACTTCCCCGGCCTTCAAAACCGCCCGGGTGCCGTCCGGATATTCTACAATGAGTCCGCAGTGTTCATCCAGGTCCAAGGCCTTGGCGGACCGCTGCCCCTGGGGTGCCTGGATCCAGATGTTCTTCCCCAGTACCATGCTTTTTTCTTTATAGGCGGGAAGGTGGTCCCGGGGGCTCCGGTATAAATCCCAGAAGGATTGCAGGAACAGGGCCGCCAGCTTATTTTTGCCGTTGTCCACGGTCTGGGGCAGAATGGCCCCGGCAACCCCCGTCAGCTCCTCCGGAAAGCCCTCTTGGGGGGCATAGAGGTTGAATCCGGCACCCAGCACCACATAATCCGGGGTGCCGTCCTCCAAGGAGAAGGTGGCCTCCGTTAAAATGCCGCTGACCTTTTTGCCGTTTAAAAACACGTCATTGACCCATTTGATTCTGGCATCCTCTCCGCTGAGAGCCGACACCGCCTGACAGGCCGCCAGTGCCGCCATGGTGGTGACCCGCCCCGCCGCCTCCCCGGTTTTGGGCCGCAGCAGCAGGCTCAGATAAACCCCGGTGTCCGCCGGGGAGAAAAAGGGCCTGCCCATGCGCCCCCGGCCCTGGCTTTGAGAAGCGGCCAGCAGCACCGTGCCCTCCGGCGCGCCGCTAAAGGCCTGCTCCCGCAGCAGGGCGTTGGTAGAGGGCACCCGGTCCTGCAATTCCAGCTTCCAGGGCCCGCCGGGCTCCAGAAGCCCCAGAATGCCCTGGACGGACAGAATATCCGCCCCGGTTTCCAGACAATACCCCCGGTTGGGCTGTCCCACAATGGGAAATCCCCCCTCCCGCAGAGCCTTGACCCCTTTCCAGACCGCCGCCCGGGAAACCCCCAGACTGATTGCCAGTTCTTCCCCGGAAAGGTAGCTCCCCCGACAGGACAGCAGCAAATCCAGTATCCGATCTTTGGTAGCCATGGGAGACCTCCTAGCGTGAATGATTTTGGGAAACGGAGCTTTAAAGTTGACAGTTGACAGTTTTGGGAAATTGACAATTGACAATGGACAATTGACAATTATTGGGGCGACCAACGTTGTTCATTTCTGTCCGTCCGTTAAAGTATGTAGGGAACGGCCTGTGTGCCGTTCCGGGTGCGTGGCGAATATAACCCGTAGGGATGAATGGGTATCACCTACCGATGTGCATGTAGGGGCGGCAATCTGCCGCCCGCTACGTCCCGAATACAACCTGTGGGGATGAATGGTACCACGCCTGTAGGGGCGGCAATCTGCCGCCCGCCACGTTTCGATTAAAACCTGTGCGGTTGAATGGTACCACGCAATGTAGCGGCGATGATTCATCGCCATCCGGCCCCGGGGGCCGGCATCGTGGTACATTTGAATTTGTAACGACCAAACCGAGAAACGCCTGTCAGTCAGGCCTTGAGCGCAAGCGGAGTGGAGGAATCCACCACGTTAGAGAAAGAACCAACGCAAGGTAAAGCTTGCCGCTTGGGAAGATTCCTCGACTCGCTGCGCTCCCTTGGAATGACATGTCGGGGGGTGGTTCCGTTTTGTCTGCACGGGTTCTATTCGATACATTGTTATGGCGATGAATCATCGCCGCTACATTGGGTGTACCGTATATCGGGTGATACCATTCAACCACACAGGTTTTATTCGGGACGTAACGGGCGGCTAGTCATCGCCGCTAAATTGTTCCGCATATTAGGCTACACCATTCACCGGCACAGGTTGTATATGCCACGTGGCGGGCGGCAGGTTGCCGCCCCTACGTCAATGTACAGCTTTTTTCACATTTTACGGACGCAAAACGATGATAGACACGTTGTAAATATGGTAATTCGTAACAAATGTATCGTAGGGGCGGCAATCTGCCGCCCGCCACGTGGGGTATTCAACCTGTGGGGGTGAATGGTATCACCCCCACGGGCTATATGTGTCAGGGGGCGTTTTACGAATCATCCTTTGAGAAACTACCATGCCGAACTTTGTTTGTCAACCTTTGATTTTAAACGGTTTACGATTGAACAATAAAAAGCCGGCCCGATTTTATAGGGCCGGAAGTGAAAAATCAAGTATAATCTCAATGGTTTTAAAAACAAATAGTCTTCAATCCAATTTCTAAAATCCGAAAACTGTAACTATTTGTAATCACCCAACCGCCCCATCCAGGCCATCCTCCGTGTCAAAACTCAAAATCAGCCCGTTGGGCAGACAGGCGATGGGGGCGCCGCTGTTTTTTGGGCCCATGGACATGCAGATGTGGTCCGGGCAGCTGGCCTGGGTCACGGCGACTTTGCCGTTTTTGATCTCGACGGTGTTGGTGCCGCCGTTGTTGTTGGTAAAGGTGAGGGTCTGGTCCTGGGAAAGGTCCAAAACCGTGACCACCCGGCCCTCCTGGATCACCGTTACCTGGCTTTTCGGCTCCTGGGGCCGGAGGAGCCAGAGGCCGAGACCCAGGCTCAGAACCAGGGCGATGGCAATGAGCCCCATCCAATATGATGTCTTCATGGTCCCCTCCTTTGTTTTTTTCCACTATATCAAATCTTTCTCCAAAAGGCAATGGGCTTTCTCTTGCAATTGGGGAAGGGGCTTGTTATACTGGTAGAAAAAAGTACGGAGGTTTTTCTATGAAGAAGCACATTCTCTGCATTGGCGACTCCAATACCCATGGCTACTGCGCCGACCCCATGGACTGCGCCGACCATGGCATTCGCTTTAATGAGGACGAGCGCTGGACCTGCCGCCTGCAAAAGGCCCTGGGCCCGGAGTATCTGGTGTCGGAAGAGGGCCTTTCCGGCCGGACCACCGTGTTCCCAGACCCCATCAATGAGAACATGGACGTGCTGTCCTATGTGTACGCCCTGCTTAAAAGCCATGAGTATATCGATTTGCTGGTGATCATGCTGGGCACCAACGACACCAAGGAGCGGCTGGGCACCAGCCCCTTTGTCATCGGCAAGGGCATGGAGCGGCTGGTCCGGAAGGCCATGACCGTGGACTGCTGGCAGCCCGGGAAACAGCCCAAGGTGCTGATCATCGCCCCGCCCCCCATTGGCGAGGGAATGCTGACCAACGGCCCCATTGCGGCGGACATGGGCAAAAACGCCCCCGCCGTCTCCCGGGGCATTGCGGAATACTACAAGGCCGCCGCAGAGCTCTTAGGGGTCCATTTCCTGGATGCCGCCTTCTGCCAGTTCAATGAGGTGGACTACATGCACCTGACCCGCCAGGGCCACGCCCAGCTGGCGGAAAAGCTTTCCCAGCTGGTGCCGGAAATTCTGGCGGAGTAAACCATTGCTTTTTTAAACCCGCCTCGGGACGAAAGTTCCGGGGCGGGTTTTGCGTCAAAAAAGTTTTTCAAAAATACCTGTTGACAATGGGGGATGACCGTGGTATAGTAAGGATGTAAATGATAATCAGTCGCAAATAAAGGAGGGGTGACTATGGAGCCCACAAAACAGTTTCGCAAGCGCAATGCCATTCTCGCCTGCCTTCGGGGGACCACGGCCCATCCCAGCGCCGAGACCTTATACCAGATGCTCCAGCAGGAGAACCCGGATATTTCTCTGGCCACGGTCTACCGGAATCTGGCCCTGTTCAAAAGCCAGGGGCTGATCATCAGCGTGGGCAACGTCAACGGCGTTGAACGTTTCGACGGCAATACCGTTCCCCATGTCCACTTTATCTGCACCGACTGCGGCGCGGTGCTGGATGTATCCCAGGTGGAGCAGCCGGATTACGGCGGATTCGCCCGGCACCTGGGCTGCCGCATCGATACCACCCAATTGACTTTCACCGGGGTCTGTAGGGAGTGCCTTCAGAAGGCAGACGGACTTACGGAAAGTAATATCATCGCTTAAAAAGCCAAAATCAGAAATCAAATTTTATGGAGGAAAACGTTATGAAGAAGTTTGTTTGCCCCGTTTGCGGTTATGTTCTGGAAGCTGAAGTGATGCCCGAGGGCTTTGTCTGCCCCGTCTGCAAGCTGCCCGGCTCCAAGTTTAAGGTCATGGAGGAAGGCAAGCTGGCTGCCGAGCACGAGCTGGGCATCTACGAGAAGACCGTTGCCAACAACCCCGACATCTCCGACGAAGACAAGGCCTATATCCTGGAGCAGCTGAAGGCCAACTTCACCGGCGAGTGCAGCGAGGTCGGCATGTACCTGTGCATGGCCCGTGTGGCCCATCGGGAGGGCTACCCCGAGATCGGCCTGTACTGGGAGAAGGCCGCCTATGAAGAGGCCGAGCACGCCGCCAAGTTCGCCGAGATGCTGGGCACCACTCTGGAGCCCAACATGACCGCCTCCACCAAGAAGAATCTGGCATGGCGTGTAGACTGCGAGTTCGGCGCCACCCAGGGCAAGTTCGACCTGGCCGCCTGCGCCAAGAAGAACGGCCTGGATGCCATCCACGACACCGTCCACGAAATGGCCAAGGACGAGGCCCGCCACGGCAAGGCCCTCAAGGGCCTGCTGGAGCGGTACTTCAAGTAAGAGGAGACCTCTCTATGAAGTACGAGTGCCCCTGCGGCTATATCTATGACCCCGCCCTGGGCGACCCCGACAACGGCGTAGCCCCCGGCACGGCCTGGGAAGACGTTCCCGAAGACTGGGTTTGCCCCACCTGCGGCCTGGGGAAAGACGAGTTCTATCCTGCGGAATAAAAAATGAATTGAGGAGAGGGAGAGATCCTTCTCCTCTTTTTTGCTGCCCGCATGTTCGGTGTGGCAATGATATGGCAAAGTCGGGTTTTGAAGATAGGTTTCAGGAAATGCTCTTTTTCTTCTTTTCATTTGGTATGCTATACTAAAAAATTCATATTCGTAAATCCAACGGGGCTATAGTAGCGAATTATCGCCGCTACATTGGGTGTGCCGTATATCAGGGAATACCATTCACCCGCACAGGTTATACATCCAACGCGGCGGGCGGCAGGTTGCCGCCCCTACAATACATTTGTTTCGAATTACCATGTTTTCAACGTGTCTATCATTGTTTTGCATTCATAAAATGTGAAAAAACGTGGTACATTGACGTAGGGGCGGCAATCTGCCGCCCGCCACGTGGCAATAATAACCTGTGACGATGAATGGTGTCACCCAATATACGGAACAATGTAGCGGCGTTGACCCAACGCCATCCAGCCCCGGCGAGGGGCTGGCACCGTTGGATGCTATGGATTCGAACGTCCAACGAGTGGCCTTACGGCCAATGGCGGCAGATTGCCGCCGCTACAGTGGGGTGTACCACGTTTCGGGTAGAACCATTCAACCCCACAGGTTGAATATCCCACGTGGCGGGCGGCTAATAGCCGCCCCTACTAGCTAACACCTCTTAAAACTTTACTTTTTAGTAGGAGTGTGGTATTCTAAAAATAAAACGCAAAGAGGGATACCACAAATGAAAGACAAAGCAATTTATCTGACAGAAGAA
>CAKTNS010000060.1 GCA_934589225.1 uncultured Oscillospiraceae bacterium | reverse complement strand
CGCACACTGCCGTGTGCGGCAGTACCTTAGACTGCTTTGCACAGCGCCCTATCTGGGCGCACCTTCACGTTCTGGGTAATGCCGGTGGGAATGCCGCCCCATTTCCGAAAGCGCTTCCAGATTTCCACAGAGTAAGCTGCGGTCTGCTCCTCCTTCAGCAGCAGGTGGAATTCGTCAATGTAGTACCGGGTGGACTTCCGGGCTTCCCGGTTCAGCGTGACCCGGTTCCATACCTGGTCCTGGACGATCAGCATTCCAATCTTTTTCAGCTGCTTGCCCAGCTCCTTGATATCATAGCAAACCACCCGGTTGCTGACATCTACATCGGTGCGGTGGTTAAACACATTCAGAGAGCCATCCACATAAATTTCCAGTGCCGTGGCAACAAACTGTGCCTCCGGCTCGGTTTGCTTTCGCAGGCAGTCATACAGGTCCCCCAGGATAGGCATATTCTCCGGCCTTGGGTTGCTGAGATACTTCCGGTAGACCATCCGCACACAGCGGTCAATGATAGTTTTCTCCACAGGCTTCAAGCCGTCCTTGCCGCCTACGATCAGCTCGCACAGGGACAGGATAAAGTCGGATTTCAGGGAGAGCGGATTGTCCTCATCGCTGTAATTCAGGTTAATGTCCATGGGGTTGATGTGCTGGTGAGAAGTGGGCGAAATCTTAATGACCTGCCCACCCAGACGGTCAACCAGGGGAAAATACTCGGCTTCGGGGTCACAGATCATAATATCGTCCTGCGTGACCAGAAACACATTGGCAATTTCCCGCTTGGCGGCAAAGGATTTGCCGGAGCCGGGTGTGCCGAGAATCAGACCGTTGGGGTTTTTCAGCCATTTTCGGTCAACCATGATGATGTTGTTGCTCAGGGCGTTGATGCCGCAGTACAGCGCTTCCGGGCTGTTCTGAAAAAGCTCCTGGGTGGTAAAGGGAACGAAGATGGCGACGCCGGAAGAGGTGAGTCCCCGCTGAATCTCAATCTGGTTCAGTCCAAGGGGAAGGCTGCTGACCATGCCCTCCTCCTGCTGGAAGTCCAGTTGGGTCAGCTGGCAGTTGTACTTCTGGGCAATGGAGTTGGTCTGGAAGAAGTTGTTGTCCAGCTGCCGCTTGGTGTCGGCGGTGTTGAGAATCAGGAAGGTAATCAAAAACATTCTCTGATTCCGGCTTTGCAGATCGGACAGCAGCTTTTTTGCCTCCTCGCCGTAGGTCGCCAGGTCAGAGGGAAGTATGTCCATGTCATACCCGGCACGGACAGCCTTTTTCTGCTCCTCAATTTTCGTCTTGTCCAGGTCGGTGATGGTGCGCTTAATGGTCTTAATTGCGCTGACCTGGTCTACGGACTGCACATGGATGTTGACCACCACATTGCTTTCAATATCCAGAAAATCCTTTAGTACCCGGTCACTGAGTTCCGGGGCCAGGATCTGCAAGAAGCTGACGGTGGCAAATTTCCTGCCCATGCGGAAATCCCTGGCCCTCCCAAAGTAGAAGGAGCTGGGGGCAATGTAATCCTTGGTGGACAGGCCGGAACGGGGCAGGTCCTCCCAGCGAAACAAAAACGGCTCCGGGGTGTCCATGCGCAGAATGTCGTGGCACACCTTGAGCCGTTCCTGCCCGGTCAGCACCTGGGCGCTGACACCGAGCTTTTTGAAATTGTTGAGAATGTCCGTTTCGATTCGTTCCAGCCGGGGCTTGGCAGAGCGAACGCTGTCCGCGTCAATGCCAAAGGTCAGATATTTGGTCTTGACGATGCCGTTGTTGCCCTTTTCCTGCTGATTCTTTATGACCGTAGATAATTCCCGCTGGATGCTTTCAAACTGGTCCGAGCGGACCGGGATCGTCCGCAGGGCGGCACCACGCAGACCGGTTAGGTTGATAAAAGAAAGCTGGAAGGATACGGAGCTGTCAAAATAGTTCAGGAAATCGCACCAGCTGTCAAAGATGGCCTGCTTGTCCTCGTTGTCAGAAAGCTGGTAGTTGATGTCCCGGAATTGGATGGTTTTTGTGTAATGATTCTGTGTCACCTGACAAATCCCATCCGGGCGCATAAGCAAATAGGGAATGCTGTCTTGGGAAGACTGTTCCTTTTTATCTGTTCTTTTTGCCCTTGAGATAGCGGCCTGCACCGCTTTTTTCTGCTTTTGGCGATGGATGAACAATCCGATACACCTCCTTGTCGAGTTTATCCTGCCGTTCCAGGACGGCATAGAAATTGTTGGTTCGGTAGGGCCGTTCCTTTGAGCGCAGAAACAGCACCCGAACCATGTTGCGAATAATGACTTCCAGATGTTGCCCGTTTTTCTCGTACAGCGCCAGCAGAAAAGCCGGGAGCATGGCGAAAATCATGAGCAGGGCGGCGGTGGAGTTTCCCAGGGCGTTCTTTGTCAGAAAGAACAGCGGAACACCTACGGCAAGCCCTGCGCTGAAGCACACCAGCTGCCGCTTGGTCAGGTTGAACAGCACCTTGGTTTTGACCTTTGTCAGGTCCTTGGGGATGGTTACATAGGGCATGGACGCACCTCCTTAATGCGCATTGAAGATGGACTTGGCAAGGCTGCTGGTTTTGAACAGGCAAAAGCAGAGCAGCACCGTATAGCCCATGCAGGTCCAGATGGCGGCGATGATGTCCCCGGATACGGAAATATTCTGCACCAGCACCGAATAGATGGCCACACAGACCACAATGAGGAAAGCCTGAAAGCCCAGAGAAAACAGAGTGCGGAGATAATTCTGGCCCATCTGGCCCCACTCTCGGTTGACCATGGTTGCCATGGGAATGGGAGCTACGGAGGTTACGAGAAATACTTCGATCATCCGTCCGTAGGTGATGATGAAAATGCAGACGGTGATGGCCCAGGTACACAGCCCGACAAACAGAGACTGAAACCATACCCCGAACAGCGGCCCCAGCTCCATTTCCGACAGCCTGTTTTCCAGTCCGCCCACTACGGAGGAGATGTCGATATTGGTTTGCCCGACGATCACCCCGGCGGCGCTGTTTACAACGCTTTGGGATGCCTCAAAGATGCCCATGACAATATCCCAGGTGTGGGTAACAATGACCACGGCGCAGGCGGATTTGAACACCCATTTGAAGAACATCCAGGTGTCTACATCGTTCAGGTTGTTGCGGTCTGTGACCAGCTGAATCAGCTCCAGGGTCATAACGATGGCCAGGATAGCCCCGGCAATAGGAAGAATTACGGTGTTGGACAGATTCTGGATCATGGTAAAAATACCGCTGTTCCACCCCTGGGGCGTCATGCCTACCTGACCGATGATGCTGCCCACCTGTTCATTGGTGGAGTCGAACATTCCGGACAGATTGCTGACGATGCCGCTGATCAGCATCTCCTTCAGCCAATCCGTAATGCTGTCCCAGATAAAATCCATGAGGTTACCTCCAATCCATCAAGATGTGGGAAATGTGGTCAATTCGGAGCGCTCACAGTAGACCACATAGCGCTGCCGCCCTCCGGAGGCGTAGGGGTGGCAGGTGAGCAGTGTCAAAAGCTCCCGTCCGGGCTGAATCAGAATTTCATCCACATCGCTGGGGTCGATGATCCGAATTTCACAGACTCGATAGCGAAGTGTTCCCCAGAGATTGGTTACGGTTACCAGGTCGCCCACATGGAGTTTGTCCAGATTGCGGAAGTAGCTGGCTCCGTTGTAGCCCCGGTGACCGGCAATGACACAGTTGGTGTCCATGCCGCCAATGGGCAAGCTTGTCTGGCTCAGGTGGGCGGCTCCGGCTGCCATGTGCAGCTCGGTAGCGCCCAGATAGATGGGCATTTCCAGGTCGATGGCGGGGATGTTCAGCACACCGAAAATTTCATCCGGAAGCCCGTAGTCCATAAGCTGGAAGCTGGCTTTCTGATAATCATAGGCACAGGACAACCCCGACTGCCCCTGGGCGGCAATGCGCTGGTTATACCGGGCCATATCAGCCCAAAGATCCGGGTATGCCTTGGTTTTCTCCGGCGCTATGGAATCAATGACGACGGCTGCGGTGGGCAGCTCCGGAACCTCCCGTTCCAGAAAGTCCTTGGCGGTATGGGAAATGGAGCTGTCCACAGCAGCACCCCAGACATAAGGGTACAGAACAGAGGCCAGCCCGGCCAGGAATACCAGCAGCAGAACCGTTATGAGCAGGCCACGCAGTTTACCGTTTCGCATAGCGGCCTCCTTTGAAATACGGCGTTCGCCTTTTTATCCGTACCGCAAGGAAAACAACCGCCGTTACACCTCCGGCAGCGGCACAGCCAAGCAGCAGCCCCTGCAAATACTTTGCCTCCCAGGTTGACGCAGCCGGTTCGGCGCTGGCAGTTTCTTCTTCCAGCACAGCCGCTTCCGCATAGGGAATCCGGGAGCCTTGTACCAGAAGTCTGTGCGTATTGACCCCGTAGGGGGTACAAGTCACAAGCGTACACAGGTCTTCCCCTTGGACAATTCCAAGCAAATCTGTTTCATAGGGCAGTACGGTGTTGATTTCCGTGACCTGGTAGGCAAGCGTTTCGTTCAGCACATTCAGGTAGAATACATCCCCGGGGGTGAGCTGTTCCAGATCGGTGAACATCTTCTGACTTGCCATGCCGCTGTGGCCGGAGAGGACGGTGTGGGTATTTTCTCCGCCCACCGGCAGAGAGCTCCCCAGCAAATGGCCGATACCACGGTCCAGTACCTCCGCTTCCGTGCCGTGGTAGATGGGCAGGTTCACCTGGATTTTCGGAATCTCCACATAGCCCATAATGCCGTTTCCGGCAATGTCCAGCTGGCTGTCGTAATCCTCGGCGGCAGATACCAAACGCTCCTCGCTGTAGGCGTCTGCTGTGCCTGGAGTGATTGCCAGGTTGTAGGCGATGGCCTGCTGCTTGGCTTCTTCCAAAACAGAATTGTCCGTCTGCTGGATGAGCTCCTGGTAGGCCGTCTGGATTTCAGAGGCATACTTGCGATTGACATAATTTGAAATGGGCGGGTACAGCGTCAGCCCCAGTGCTGTCAGGAACAGCAGGGCGGCGCAGATGGTGATGACTTTCTTTCTCAATAGAACCTCCATTTTTCTTCCCGCCCGGAAATGTAATCTCCGGGCGGGAATTAGAATCAAGCAGATTTCTTATTGGATACCATATACAGCACCGCAGCCGCACCGACCATCAGGAGAATTCCCACAACGGTGAACATCATAGTTCCGTTGTCGCCGGTCTTGGGCAGGTCAAAGCCACGGGTGTTGACTACGGTGAGAGGAGCTTCTGCATTGGCGCTGCCGTTGTCCTCGGTCATGTTGACCTTCTTGCCGCTGACGGTGGCAGAGGCGGTCAGGAGCTTGTGTTCCAGGTGCTTCTGGGGGATGTTCTTGAGGTCAGCGTCACTCTGGATGACCTTGGCATACCGGGGGTCGTTCTGAATCAGGCCCAGGGCATCGGAGGCGTAGACGGTGCAGCTTTCGGCACCTTCCTTCTGGGAAATGACCACCTCAATGTCCTGCTTCAGCAGCACATAGCCGCTGTCGGTGCGGACTTCCGTCATGGAATAGGTGTCGTCCTCCAGACCCTTAATGAGAATTCTGCCCTTGGTGTCGCCGGTTTTCACGGGGACAAAATGGGTGGCATCGGCCTTGTCGGTGGTGTGACCGGTCACATAGTAAACGCCCTCGTCCTTGTGAAGCTCTGCCTTTACATAGTAGTTGTCGGTCTTGTTTTCCAACAGGAATTCCACCTTGGAGAAGTCGCCCTTGCCGTCGGAGAACAGCTTGGCAAGGTCGATGCCGTAGGTGTAGACATGGACATCGTCCACCAGGGTATCATAGAAGGTTTCGCTGCTGCGCTTCCAGGTCAGCACTACCTTGTTGTCGTTGCCCTTGTCGCCCACCACCAGGGAATTGTCGCTGTCCACCTTGGCGGTGTAGGTCAGGCGCACGGTGCAGTTGGAGAAGCCGGAGTTTACCATATTGACATCGGCATAAACAGCCTTGGATTTGTTGATTTCTGCCAGACCTTTGTCGGTCATTTCTACGGTCATAGCGGTCTTGCCATCCTGGGCTTCGTTATAGGAAACGGAGAAATAGTCGTCCGTTTCCTTCCAGCTGGTCACGGTGTTCTTGCAGGCAGCATCGGAGAAGATTTCCAGAGTAACATCACCCTTGGCATAGCTCAGGCCAGCGGAGAGGGTATCAATGAAGGTGTAGCAGGACAGGTAGGTTGCCTCGGAGGTAATGCTGGGCAGGGTGGAAATGATCTGGTAGTCGATGGTGTCCCCGGCGGAAGCGGTGCCGGTGTGAGCGTAGCTGTCCGTCTTGCCGGTGTCGGCCTTGGCCTCCCGCAGCGTCTTTTCCAGGGAGGGAATGCCGGTCAGGTTCTTGGGATAAAGGGTGATGTCATAGATCCAACGAGTGCCGCCGTCAGTTGCGTTGGTGCCGTTGACAGAGGTCATGGGAATGGATACCAGGAAGGGGTCTGTGGTGGAAACGACCATCTCAGGAACCTTGGTTTCTGCCACCAGATAGAGGCCCAACGGCAGGTTTTCCGCTTTGGTTTTGCCGTAGGAATCCGTCAGTGCCATGGCACTTCCGTTGGCGGCGGCATAGCGTTCCATGGCGTTTTTGACGGTGGTGGAGTTGGCGGTCAGGCCAGAGGACAGAGCGGAGATCAGCACATCAGACTGATAGAAATACTTGGATTCATCCAGGGCATCCGCATTCTCATACCGGCTCTTTCCGTCCGTCAGGCCCAGAGCTTTCAGAAAGTCTGCACCCTTGGCCTTGTCTACAGCATACAGAACCTCCACATGACCATCCGTGCGGTTGTCGGTTTCGGATTCGCTGAACTGTACAATATCGGCAACCTTTACGAAGCTGAACTCAACGCCCTTAATGGCGTACCCGTAGCCGGTTTCGCCGTTGCCAAGGGTGGAAGCGTTGCCGCCCAAGACATTATTTACGCCGGTTTCATCGTAAACACCGGTGGAAACATAGGAACTGTCCCACACGCCGTCTTTTTCGGCACCCGTCAAATCGTATTTATAGATGGTCAGAGAGCCGGTGCGGGATTCGTCAATGGTTGCTGCATCCGGCAGTGCGGCGGCAGAGGCGGCAACGGGGAAAGACAGCAGCAGGGTCAGTGCCAGAAACAGGGAAAGAATTTTCGTGATGTTTTTCATAGAGCAGTTTCCTTTCTGTAGTGAATTATTTTGTAGAGATTAGAGTCACTTTTGTGTATAAAAAATCCAGGGCATATCCCTGGCGTGGTTGAAGGCAAGCATAGGCTTAATACTCCTTTTTGCGATATACGATGGCAACCAGACAGCCAATGGCAGCGGTCAGTCCCAACACCCGGACAACTGCCCCAGATACCGCACCGGTTTCCGGCATGGTAAATGTTCGGGCGTTGACAACGGTTAATTCCACAGACAGCGTATCCACAGAAAGCGTACCGGTGAATGCGGCTTCCGTAAGCAGCTTAAAGCCATCCGGGGCTTTGGTTTCCGTCAAGCGGTAGTGCAGACCGGGATGCAGCCCTGCCCAGTTGAGAATACCGTCCTCACCGCTGGTCAGGCATCCAGCATCCAGTTTTTCATCAGAACAGCCGCCTTTTGTGATGGTTTCGGAATATTGAACGGGCTGCCATGCACTCCCATCCTCACTCCATTCCAGAAGGAATGTTGCTCCCGCCAGGGGGCTGCCTGTGGTGTCCACCTTTTTCGCAGTAATGGAGCCGGGGCGAAGTGCGTTGACAAAGGAAACCTCTGCCGTCTGTCCCTGGATGACTGCAACCGTCTGGGGATTCTCGCTTTTGCACTGATACAAGCTGCCCTCCGGCAAGAGTTCTTCCACCGTGTATTCTCCGGGCAGAAGGTTGGCGGTGACAATCGTCCCGGCCTCACCGGAGGTAAATGGCGAACCCTCTATTTCAGTTCCATGGGCATCCGTCACCCGGAACTGCCAACCGGCAAGACTGCCGTCGCCCTCCACGGTTTTCTGGATTTTCAGCTTGCCATACTGGACATTGGTGAAGGTGATCTCCGTATCCTGGTGTGGCAGGATTTCAATTTTTTGAATCGTCTCGTCCACCATCCAATACTCGTCCTGGAAGCGGCCCTGGTCGTCGCCGGTTTCCTTGGCGTAGTAGGTGCCGGGGCTGAAATAGTGACCGGCTTTTCCCTCAGCGTTGGTCACGAGGGTGCCCACCTCTTTGGTGCAATCCGCATCCGAATAGATGGTGATGTGCCAACCCTCCACGGACTGCCCGGTGTTGGTCTTCTTATAGACCCAGACGAGGCCCTGTTCTCGGTTCAGCCAGGTATCCACTGTGTTCTGACCGCCCCGGACGGTGACATCGTGGAAGCCCAGCTCCCCAGCCCAATAGGTGTCCTCCGTGGGAAGTTCCACAACGGTATAACGGCCCAGGGGAAGGTTGCCGGTGATGGCATAGCCGCTGTCATCCGTGGTGTAATCGCCAACGGTTTTCCCGGTGGAATCTTTGACCCGGAAGGTCCAGCCGCCCAGATGATTGCCGGTATTGGTGGTTTTCTGGAACTGAATGCGCCCATAGTGGGTGTTGGTGAAGGCCACGCTGGCAGTTTGGTTTGCCCGAACCGTTACGGTTTTGACTGCCGTATCAAAGCTCCAGTAGGAATCGCCGGTAGGGATTTCCTTGGCGTACAGTGTCCCGGGCTGCAAGCCGCTGACGGTCAAAGTTCCATCCGCCCCCGTTGTGAAAGGAGAGCCAGACACAGGCTTGGTGCAGGCAGCGTCATAATACAGCCCGATTTTCCAGCCGGAGAGATTTGCACCGGTGTTGGTTTGTTTGATCAGCTTTACGTTACCGGTATTTTTCCGATTATAGAAGCTCACCGAAGCGGTCTGCCCGGAGGAAACCGTGACCTGCTGGGGATTGGTGCTGGCGCATGAGTAGAGCGTTTCCAGGCTGGAATCCGTATTGCCCAATTCCTTAACGTAATAGGTTCCGGCGTTCAGCCCTGTTACGGAAAGCTTGCCGCTGGAATTGGTGGTGTAGGGGCCGGAAACCAGGTTGGTGCAGGCGGCGTTGGAGTAAATCCCGAACTTCCAGCCGGAAAGGTTCTTCCCGTCCTCCGTGGTTTTTGTCAGGCTGATATTGCCAAGAGAGGGAGCCTTGATTTTGAAATAGCCATTGAGGCTGCCGCTTCCCGCATTGTACAGAGAAATGGTCGTCTGATAGCTGGAGCCGGACATATACCAGATGTTGTAACTGGAATTGGAAGCAGAGGGGATGTACCGGGTTGCGGTGAATACAGTGGACTCGGAAATATTGCCGGTTTTTGTAATGTACAGGGTGTTGCCGCTTTTGCTGAAGCTGGCTCCATTTCCATTGGAAAAGCTGAAATTGGACAGTACCCCGTTGGAATCATAAGCGCTGCCGGAATCCCCGGAGAGCTGGATGGTGGGAGCACTGCCGCTGGAGCTGCCGCAGAAGCTGGGGATGGTTTTCGCCGCCTGAATGGCCCAGACCAGATTGTTATAGCAGGTAGTGAAGCCGGACAGCGAGGCAGCCCCGGCGTTGTAGAACACATCCCCGGAGGTGCCGCACTCGTTGGTGCTGTTGCGGTTGAAGCTGTAGGGGTCCCGCAGGCCGCAGACGATTTCATAAATCAGCATCTGAGTTGCCACCCGCAAAGGCACGTTGGGATTGCTGTCCCGCTTGGTGGAGGTGACGCTGACGGAATGGTTCCACTGCTGGTTGCTGTAGAGCAGGATCAGGCCAATGGCCTCCCGCCGTGCAGAGGGCAACGCATACCAGACATTGCTGCCGGTGGAACTGCCGCTGCCATACAGGGTTACATCCCGGTCAACAGAATTGCCGGAGGTGCTGGCCCCGTAGTTCCGCCAGGGCTCAATGCAGTACAGCGGCTCATCCGCATGGGCAACCCCGCCATACCGTGCAAAGTGCCAGCCCATATTTTTAATATAAGCCGTCCGGGTCGTGCCGCTTCCGTTGGGCTGATAGGTGCAGGACACCTGATAATTCAGCCGGGTGGTGTAGTCGCCGTTGTCTGCATAGTCGAACAGCATAATGCTGTTCTGGGTGGAGGCGTAGGTATCGGCATCCAGAATGCGGTCATCTTCTGATTCAAACGGAACATCATCTGACGGGTTTTCTGTTTCTTCTGTAGGTGCCTCTGTGGCAGGCTCCGTAGCTTCCGTTGCTGCCTCCGTTGCTTCCACAGTTTCGGTAGTCTCTGGCGCTTCTGTTGCAGGCGGCGATTCTTTTGCAGTCGTATCTTCGGTGGGCTGTGGTGCTTCCGTTGTGGTTTGCGTGGGAGCTTCTTCTGCCGAGGCGTAAGGAACCATCCCAAAGCACAGCACGAATACCAACAGGAGCGATACGACGCTCCGAAAGTGCTTCATAGTGTTTTCTCCTTCCTTGAAAATGGGATTGCTCCCACCTCAAAGGAGGCGGGAGCCGGTTGTTATGCAGAGAACAGGCCGGACAGCAGAGGAACGAGGGTAATGCCGATCATCGCCACACCACCGCCCGCCATGAGCTGCTTCATGCCCTGGCTCTTTGCGCCGGGGTTATCATTGCCGTAACCTTCCATCAGGTTGATTGCACCCCAAACGCCCAGGCCAGCGCCCAGAGCAACCACCAGGGTCTGCAAGACTTCGATAGCGGAATTGAAAAATGCCATATTGTGTACCTCCAAAAGATCGTAAAATTTTGGAAGGGACACATTCACGTTGAACTTCTCTGAATCTAAATATGGTTACTGCTTATCAGGCAGGGAGCCGGACGGATCTGCTTCAAACACCTCGCATACTGTGCCCGGTTTCAGTCGGAGGTGGTGGGACAGAAAACGCTCTATGTCCAAGGCGTTTTTCTTGTCAAAGTCGGATGTATATTTGTAATTGGGATGCTTGGTGATGTCGTACTTGTTGGACAAGAATGGGCGAACACCCCGCAGCTGCAAGATGCACTTGCCGCCGTCCATAACCGCCAGCTCGTCCTGGCTCATCAGCTCCCGGCCCAACTTCTGATAATTCAAGCTGTGAGAAACTTCCCGCCCACGGCTCTCGCCGGTATTGTAGGTATCCACTGTCTCTTTCCCCAGGGCTGCCGCCAGTTCCTTTAGGGTAGTCGGCTCTTTGCCGCCCAGAAAAATAGAGGTGTCCATGTTACCGATGATGGTGTCGGCGTTGTCCTTGTAGATTGCCTTCAGCTGAGATTGGGCCTGCAACACAAGGCAGGCAGAAATCTCACGGGAGCGGATGGTTGCCACCAGCTTTTCCAGCTTCGGGATTTGACCGATGTTGGCGCACTCGTCGATCAGGCAGCGAACGTGAACCGGAAGCCTGCCGCCGTATACATCGTCTGCTTTTTCGCACAGAAGATTGAACAGCTGGGTATAGACCAGAGAGATCAGAAAATTGAAGGTATCATCCGTGTCGCTCATAATGAGAAACAGTGCCGTTTTCCGATCTCCCAGCGTGTCCAGCTCCAGCTCATCATAGGCCGTCAGTTCCCGCAGCTCCTGAATATCGAATGGGGCCAATCTGGCACCACAGGAGATTAGAATAGACTTGGCGGTTTTTCCCGCCGCCAACTTGTACTTCTTGTACTGCCGGACCGCAAAATGCTCCGGCTTTTCCTTTTCCAGCTCCGCAAACAGCAGATCCACCTGGTTCTGAAACTCCTCATCCTCCTCCCGAACCTCCATGGTGTTTACCATCTCCACCAGCGTAGAAAGATTCTGTTCCTCCTCCGGGGCTTCATAATGGATGTAGCCGATGAGCGCGGTATAAAGCAGCGTCTCGGCCTTGACCCAGAAATCATCCCCGGCCTTGCCCTCACCCTTGGTGTTGGCAATCAAGGCTGTGACCAGCTTCAGAATGTCTTTTTCACTGTGGATGTAGGAAAAGG
>CAKTNS010000059.1 GCA_934589225.1 uncultured Oscillospiraceae bacterium | reverse complement strand
TGGGAATCCCTGTGGATTTGATTCCTACCGGGAGCCTGGACAGCAAGTTTTTGAATTCTATTTCTGATGACGAGGTGTTGCTGTATGAAGCCTCTTGACCGGAATATCAGCATTTTAGAGCATATTGTGGGCTATTGCGACCAGATAGAGGAGACGATTCGTCGTTTTGGCAATGACTACGGCGTATTTTCCGCAGATGCGATTTATCGGAATGCGGCGGCACTGTGCGTTCTGCAAATCGGTGAATTGGCCGGAAAACTGACGGACGAATTCCGTGCAGAACATCCCGGCGCACCCTGGCGGCAGATTCGGGGAATGCGGAACATCGTGGCCCATAGCTATGGCACGGTTGACCCGGAAATCACTTGGGAAATTCTGACAGAGGATATTCCAAAGCTGAAAGCGTATTGCGGTCAGATTATTGCGGAGTCAGAGAGATGATTAACAATATGAACCCCCAGTAGATGTCTTTCAAACATCTACTGGGGGTTCATATTCCAATTTCAGAAGAGTGTACAGTATAGCTTTTTATCGCATTATTATATCATTGACCATAACACAATGTACTGCTTATGAGGCATCCGTGCAAAACCAACAATTGTTTCGATAATTTGCGCGCTATTGCTATAACTTTCGACAATTGATTGTTGACAGCGGTCTGTAAGGTGGGGTATACTGGGGATATATAATCACTGTTATTTTCATAGGTAAAATAGCAGATTACGTATTCTCACATAAATTATCCTTCTGAAAGCAGTATTGCGCCATCAAAAACGTGCATAGAGGCGCAATGAAGCATATAGTAGTCTGGCAAGGGGCTTCTGCAGGGAAGAAAGCATGGGATTTGATAGGAGTGTACATAATAGCTAATGAAGAAAAGAAAATATGGGGAATCCACACAACAGATGATTCCCTTTTCCTGCATAATAATGTCATTGCAATTGGTTGGAAAGACTTTGGCGATTGCAGCAAGCTGGAGCCGAGTCGAGAAACCTATAAAGCGCACTACATACAAACGTATCCGGACAGCAAAAAAGGAGCTATTGCTACCAGCGCCGGTATGCTATATCGTTTTGCTGTAGAAATGAAAAATGGCGACTATGTGGTATTTCCATCTAAGGCTGACCGAAAAATTAACATTGGCGTTGTTGAGAGCAATTTCATTTATAAACCGGAAGCCGCCCCATATGTGCAGCAGAGAAAAGTAAAGTGGCTGAAGCAATTGCCCAGAACCGCTTTCTCTCAAGGAGCTCTGTATGAGGTTGGCTCTGCGTTGTCTTTCTTTTTGCTCAAGAACTATGCAGACGAATATATGCAGGCATTAGATAAAAGTTTCAAGCCCTCAACAGCTATGGCAGAACCGGATGAAACTGTGGCGGCTACCGCAGAAGATATTGTTGAAGCCACTAGGGACTTCGTTTTGAAGGAACTGAGCAAGCAGCTTAAAGGATATGCTCTGGAAGAATTTGTCGCGGATCTTCTCCGCGCAATGGGATATCGCTGTACAGTATCTCCACAGGGTGGCGACAGCGGAATAGACATCACTGCGTACAAAGACGAATTGCCTCCCCGTATTCTTGTCCAGGTAAAAAGCCAGGACAGTGACATTAAGGAATCCGCCATTCAGTCCTTGAAAGGGGCCATGCGCGAAGGAGACTACGGCTTGTTTGTTACGCTGTCCAATTACACAAAGAATGCTGCAAAATACCTGGAGAGTACCCCGATTATTCGCGGAATCAATGGTACGGAACTTGTGGATTTAATTTTGAAATATTACGATCAACTTAGTGAGAAATACCGGAGAATGATTCCGCTGAGAATGGTATATATCCCTGTTCCAGAGAATGAACTGCATTAGGGCAGTTTCCTTTTTATGGTAATCCATGATCTTAGTAACAAGAGATAACTCGTATAAAGATTAGATTGATACAAACGAGGTAATTGATATGCCGAATATTACAAAATTATTTGCCGCATATAAGGCTGGCTATTTGGGAAATAATATTCTTGATACATATTTTTCTTTTATGGCAAATATTATTCTCGAGGAGCAGATGACTGTAGTTGAAACAGTCGCTATAGCGAATAAGTTCAAGGAACGTTACTCGATTGAGTTGCCTTTGCCGTTTGTCAAGCAAGTTTTGGGGTAGGCGTACAAAATGGAAGTTTTATTGAAGATCATGGGAAATACGGTGTAGTCGTGAATGAACTAGTCAAGTACCGTTTTAATGCCACTGCCTTCAACACTTTATGGGAATGTTTGGTTAAAGATTTTACAAGATATTCTCAAACGAACGAGATTGATATTTCCTCACTCGATGTGAATGAGTTTATTTTAAATATTTTAGATGATGCCGATGAAAAAATTTTGTCTGGAGAGAAAGTCGACGAATCATCCGGTATGTCTTTACCAGAGTACGCATGGTATAGCTTTATCAAAGAACAGGGAGAGCAGCAAACGGACCTGTATTCTTTTATTGCTGCACTTTCGGCAAGTAATATTACAAAACAAGCACTATTCTACATGAGTGAGACAAAAGCAGATTATTCTGATTTGCATATTTACTTGGATTCTCCTATTATCTTTGCGTTGCTTGGAATGGACGATGTATCTAGAACAGAATCTTACAAAGAACTCGTTACCGACATGTTGAAAGCAAATTGTAGTGTTCATGTCTTGGATCACAATTTTCAAGAAGTGGACAGCATTATAGCAAGAGCCGCAGGGTGGGCAACGAATACAATGTATGATTTAAGAAAAGCAAACAATGCAGCTCGATTTTTTCATGATTCTCAAATGAGCGAACCGGAAATCTCAGAATTTTGTGAAAATATTGAAACAAAATTGAATGAACTGGGGATTACTGTAAAAGAAACAAGTTACGATGTCTATCAGAATAAATTTCAAGAGGATGAAACATGCCTCTTCGATATGGTCAAGAATCGATACCTAGAACACGGATATGAACTTTCACAAGAACGTGAAGACAGTATTCGAGTTGATGTACGCTCAATCATCATGATTTACCGCGAACGACAAGGACAAACGGCAACCAAATTGCAAAACGCAAAGCACATTATGCTGACTTCAAATAATGCTATTGCGAATGTCAGCAAAAAGTACGAAAGCAACCGGAGCAGCCAAGCTGGTCACATTCCTGCCTGTATTTCTGTAGATTTATTTGGATCCATTCTATGGCTGGATAGCCCAATGCAGCAACTAGAATATCAAAAGAAAAAGCTACTCGCTGATTGTTATGCCTTTTTGAAACCTGACAAAGTCCTGCTTGAAAAGTATATACAATCGTTGGATGAAGCGCGAAATGCCGATGCCATTGATGAAAAGAAATTCTTATTTTTGAGAACCCATAAAGTAGTCCTCGATTCTTTAATGGATATTACCAAGGGGGACTATGCCCGTTTTAATTCTAGCACTTACCTTGAAGTGTACGAGGATATACAGGAAAAGTCTCAAAAAAGATATAGGGATGAGGTGGCCGCCCACGCAGAAACGAAAGAGAAATTAGAGAATGCTTCTAGCGAAATTGAAGATCTCCGAGCACGTCTTGAGTCCATGACGGAAACTGAAAATAGACGTTTAAGAAAAAACTTTGAGAAAAAGGTCTCTGTATGGGGATGGACTGTTACGCTCTTTCTTGTAGGGATTCCTTATCTCATTCTTCTAGTATGCATTGAGATAATTAAGGCACAATTTTCCGGAGTTACCTGGCATACTGCTTATGGAATTGCTGGGGCAATCATTGCAACTGCTATTGTCGGCATCTTTTTCGCTAAGGGAAAAGAGTTGTGTTTTACAAAAGTACGGTCAACACTCAAAAAGCACGCAAAACTATAATCGACGCCTCCCACCAGATATTTACCCGGTGGGAGGCGTCGCGCCTATTCCCCTAATCCCCCAGCCGATGCTCCGCTGCCCCCTTGAGATACTCCTCAATTCCGCCGCCCAGCACCAACTGCGCATATTCCATCGGCTTATTATAAACCAGCCAATCCAATTCTGAACACTGGCGCACGGTATCCGCGACCTCGTTTTCCACCGCCGTTGTATCAATAGCAACCACGCTTTCATCCGAAAACCGCAGCTCTACGCACACGGTATCCATATTGAATCCGCAGAAAACAATCTTTTCTATCTTTTTACCCCTCCCAAATACCCACGGTTCCGCCCATCACATCCGTCACTATGTACAACTACCACCCCCGCCTTTTAGCCAAATCCAACATAGAAAAGCAGTATTTCTCCCACCGTGTCAATGATGTCAGCAACGGGTCACCCTCCCGGATTCGCAGGGTTCGTCTGATCTCCTTCGGGATCACGATTTTCCCCAGGTCGTCTACACGGCGTACAATCGTGCGTACCGTTCGGTACAGGTTGGTTCAATCGCATAAGTGCAGAGACTCGTACCGGTCAAGGATACTGTAGTATCCGGCCTGTGCGAGTCTTTCGTTTGTTGCGTGAGCCCGGACATATACGCCCTTTTGCCCCTTCCCTAGCGCAAAGCCCAGAAACTTAAAATTTCGGATTGAGAATACGCTGACAACCTTGCTCTTTTCCATGTTCATCCTGAGCTTCAATTTCCCCTCAAGATACCGCTGGGTTGTTTCCAGAAGTCGCTCCGCCGCTCGCTTGCTCTTTGACAGGACCACAATATCATCCGCATAGCGGATGACCGGTACACCCCGCTTTTCCAGTTCCTTGTCGTGTTCATTCAGGTAGATGTTTGCAAGCAATGGACTGAGCGGTCCTCCCTGGGGAGAGCCTTCTTCTGTTTTCACCAGCAGACCGTTTTCCAGAACTCCGGCTTTCAGGTACCGTTTCATCAGTTCAGTGACCCGTTTGTCATGGACGTTCTTTCTCAGAAGATTCATCAGTAATTCGTGGTTCAGGGTATCGAAGTATTTGGATAAATCCACAAGCACCGCCTGGGTGTATCCTTGCTCCGCATACGCTTTCACTCTCAAAATTGCCATCTGTGCGCTTCTGTCTGGACGGTATCCGTAGCTGTTGTCCGAAAACAGCGGCTCATAGATTGGTGTTAGCTGCTGTGCAATTGCCTGCTGGATGATGTGGTCTACGACTGTTGGAATGCCCAGCTTTCGCACCCCGCCATCCGGCTTGGGAATTTCCTTCCGGCGTACTGGCTGGGGCTCGTACTTCCCCTGCCGTATCATGTTCAGAAGCTCTTCCCGGTGTTCTCTCAACCAGGGCAACGCCTGCTCTTGAATGCGTCGACAAGACCTCCCCCGGGTACTCACACGTTCTTTCCCTCTTGACCTGCCGCATTTACCGCAAATGATTCCGTGTAGCTATTGGGCTTTGTTTTGTTTAGCAAACTCGCCCTCATTTACGGCCTTATATGCGATTTCTGTTCGTCAGGCCAGAGTTTGGCCCATTAGGGGACCTTTGGGCCCCTAAAATCCGGCTTTCTTCAGATTCCGCCTCACAACGGACACCCTTGCCTTTGGCTAAGTCTTCCCGCTACCGGGCGACTTCGGGACTTTCACCCTAGAGAACGTGCGCTCACCGGGCGCACAAAAATGTCAAATGAACAGGGTTTAAAGCCCTGCTTGTTTGATAAATATTGGTATTTTTTCTGTCAGTATGTCTATACCGGTGCAATTTCTAAATTCTTGCAGGCTTCGTTAGACAGACTGGCGCACGGTGGTGTGAGAGGTCGGACTAACCGGCCCTTCCCACTCGATTGCGGTGCTCATACATGAAGAATTATGCCGCAAATTATTCAAGAGGGGTGCGTTTTGCCATTCTGGTAAAATACAACTTTTCGTAAACAAGTCTCCGACAAGTTCCCAGCCTCGCTCCATAGATTCCGGATATCTCCGTCACGACCTGTGGAAAAGTCCCTTCTGCATACGCCGGATGCATTTGAGATTTTCTCCTCTCCGACCGCAAATAGAACCATACCCACACGCACGAAACCGTTAGTGTTACAGGGTTAGCTGCGCCGTGTTGTTTTCTGCGGGATGTTCTCCCTGAGACTCCATATTGAGGGGAATGCAACCGACACCCTCAACTTTCTTCTCCGACAGCTTGGCGGGTGAAAAACTTTTGAAAAGTCGGAAATCTGTCAAAGCAAAATGCACAGTTCGGAAACTACATTTTCGTCACTTTGCCGAATTGCATGTGTATATATTTCGCAAATTTGGCATATATCATCGAATTGTGACAAAGCGTGAAACGAAATTTCATATAAATAGACGGACATTGACATTGTCATTTCGCAATGATAAACTGATGCCATCCTGGTGAAAAACCAAACACTCGAACAAATTAAGGAGGATACTATGAAGAAGATTCTTGTATTGCTGATGGCTGCCATCATGGTTCTTTCCATGTGCGCCTGCGGTTCCGAAAACGGAGCCAGTGCAACTGCCGCTCCCGCCGGTAAGACCGATGCATCTGCCACTCCCGCTGTACAGAGCGGCACTGCGAAGGACACCGCTATCCTAGCAACATCCGAAGAGCCTTACCGGTTCTTCGCCCAGTCCAAGCAGAGCTGCTCCGGTGCAGACAATCTGGTACTTTCCAACGTATATGACTGTCTGCTTCGTTTGGAAGCGGATGGCTCCCTGACCCCCGCTCTAGCGGAAAGCTATGAAGTCTCCGATGATGGCCTGGAGTATACCTTCCACCTGCGCAAGGGCGTGAAGTTCCACAACGGCCAAGAGATGACTGCTGAGGACGTCAAGTTCAGCTATGATTACGGCTTTGAAGGCCCTATCGGTACTGCTTTGTTCGTCAACTACAAGAAATGCGATATCATCGACGACTACACCGTCAAGATGACCCTCTCTAGCCCCTATGAGGCTTTTCCCTACGGCGTGGCTTCTCGTCTGGGCGGTATTGCCTGCAAGGCTTACTTTGACGAGGTTGGCGACGATGTGTACGTCAAGGAGCCTATTGGCACCGGCCCTTACAAGTTCGTCGAGTGGGTCAGCGGTGACCACACCACCTTGGCCGCCAATGAGGATTACTGGGGAACTAAGCCCTCTATCAAGAATATCATTATCCAAATCGTTGCCGACACCAATACCCAGATTCTGGGTCTGCAGAACGGCGACTACGATGTCGTCCGTAACCCTGCCATCGACGTATGCACCCGTCTGGACGGCAATGCTGACGTGGCATGGGACAGCACCCTGTCCACCGGCCGTATCACCCTGTATCTGAACGACTGGACCGGCGACTGCAAGGACGTCAACTTCCGTAAGGCTATTCAGTCCGGTATCGACAAGCAGATGATCAACGACGGTGTTTACGCCGGCCGCAGTGAAATTCTAAATGTGGATATGTGCTCCAACTACCTGAGCTTCGTTACCGAGGCCGACGGCGTGAACGTGGTTCCCTACGACCAGGAGGCTGCCAAGGCATATCTGGCCAAGTCCAACTATAGCGGTAAAGAGTTCGCCCTGTCCGTTCCCAGCGGCTCCGCTCTGGAGAATGTCGCTAAGATTATCCAGGCTCAGCTGATGGAGATTGGCATCAACTGCACGGTCAAGGCTACCGATTACCCCACCTACTCCGGCGAGTTTAAGAATCGTACCTACGAAGCCTACATTCTGAACAACCTCTGCTCCCTGGTTGATGCGGACGGCGTCTACACCGGACACCGTCTGGACAGGAAGCCTTGGGAAAACCGCGTGTTCCAACGCGATGGCGAGATCTCCGATATCCTGTTGAAAGCACGTGCGGCTCAGGGTGACGAGCGGAAGGCTATGTATGTTAAGGCCTGCAACATTGTGACAGAAGAAGCTTATGACGTGCCTCTTGTCAACGACCTGGCGACCATCGCGTATCGCTCCAACATGAGCGGCGTGAAAGCACATTGCCTGGGCAACATGTACTTCGGCGAGTGGACTTTCAACTGATCCATTCCCGGATTCCCAAGAACTGAATAAAAGAGGGAAGCGGTACGGTGACACGCCGCACCGCTTTCCTTTACTTTCGGAACCTCTGATGAAATCGTCTGCGGCTGCGAGCGAATCTTTTCGCTCACTCTTTGGTATCAAAAACGGAGAAAACACAAAGCATTCCGCCACTTTCGATACCTCGATTGGCCGAAAAATCTCTCGCTTAAAGCTCCTGCCGATTTCATCAGAGGTTTTGTTCACTTCCATTGCCCCGCTTTTTCTAGGAGGAAATCAATGAGTTGGTTAAAATACGCCGGAAAACGGCTGCTGATGCTGATTCCGGTTATCATTTGCGTGACATTTGTTCTGTACCTGATTCTGTCCGCAGCCCCCGGCGACCTGGCAAGTTCTCTGCTGGGAGACGATGCGACGCCGGAGCAGATCGCGGAGAAGAAATCAGAAATGGGCCTGGATCAGCCACTGTTGGTTCGCTATGTTCGCTATATGGGCGGCGTTTTGCGGCTGGACTTCGGCGAGTCCTGGATCAATGGCGAAGCGGTGCTTACCCGGTTTGCCCGCCGCTTGCCCAATACGCTGCTGCTGTCTACTCTCGCTATGCTGTTTGCTGTGGCGGTGGGCGTGCCGCTGGGCGTTGGCTCCGCCATAAAACAATATAGCCTATTGGACTACGGCAGCTCTTTCGTGGCGATGCTGCTGTTCTCCCTTCCGGCCTTCTGGTTGGGAACCATGTGTCAGGTCTTGTTCTGCCTGACGCTGCACTGGCTGCCCACCTCTGGCTTTGACTCTCCCCTGTCCCTGATTCTGCCTACGCTGATTCTGGGCGCAAACACCATGGCTACCATGATTCGTATGGGACGTACCAGTATGCTGGATGTTATCCGGCAGGACTACATCCGTACCGCCAAAGCCAAGGGCGCGCCCGACCGGACGGTCATCCGCCATCACGCTCTGCGTAACGGCATGATTCCTGTTGTGACCCAGATCGGTGTAAGCTTTGCCGGCACCATCGGTGGCGCCGTGGTTACGGAAAACATCTTCACCATTCCCGGTGTCGGCACGATGCTCTTAAGTGCCGTGAAATCCCGGGACGTTCCCGTGGTGTTGGGCACGATCATCTTCGTGACGGTGATCGTGGGCGTAATCAACCTTTTGGTGGATTTGCTGTGCGCAGTGATCGACCCCAGAATTGACCTGGCATCCTGATGGAGGGTAAAGCGTATGTTGAAACGTCGTAAAAAATCTCTTTCCGAATACAGCACTGGCGAGCTGGTTATGTTCCGCTTCCGCAAGAACAAGCTGGCCATGTTCGGTGTGTTCCTGCTAGCTTTCGTATTTCTGGCGGTGCTGGCCGCACCGATTCTAAGCAGCTACGAAAATGTGACCAAGCTGCACATTTCCGACCGGTTCACCAGCCCCAATCCGCTGTACATCTTCGGTACGGATGAATTCGGCCGTGACCTGTTCGCCCGTGTTCTTTACGGAGGCAGAATTTCTCTGCTTTGCTCCTTCGCCATCATTGGAATTGCGTTTGTCGTCGGTGCGCTGATTGGCGGTGCTGCCGGCTTCTTCGGCGGCAGGGCGGACACCTTCCTCATGCGGTTCGTGGATATCCTGATGGCGGTTCCCTCATCTCTGCTGGCTATGGCCATCATCACCGCCATGGGTAACGGCGTCTGGAAGCTGGTCGTGGCGCTGGCAATTTCTCAGGTGGCTCGTTTTGCCAGAATCGTCCGTTCCTCCGTGCTGACGCTACGGAACGTGGAATTTGTGGAAGCCGCTAAGTGCTACGGTTGTAGTTCCCTACGGATTATTCTCAAGCACATCCTGCCCAATGGCATCGGACCCATTATCGTTTCTGCAACATTGTGCCTTGGGCAGACGATCCTGAGCATTTCATCCATGGGCTACTTGGGGCTGGGTGTTGCCTCTCCCACGCCGGAATGGGGTACCATCATCTCCGAAAACAAAATCAATATTCAGGCGTATCCCTATCTCGGCCTGATTCCCGGCATCTGCATCTGCTTGACCGTTATGGCGGTCAACTTCATCGGTGACGGCCTTAGGGATGCCTTTGACCCCAGAACCAAGAAATAAGGAGGACGTACAGATGGAAAAAAAGCAAGATAGTCTGATGGAGATTTCCAATCTGACCGTCCGCTACAATACGGATGATGCGGTTGTTCATGCGGTCAACAATTTCAATCTGAAGCTGGTTCGCGGCGAAGCCTGCGGCCTGGTGGGCGAGACCGGAGCAGGGAAGACCACCCTGGCGCTGTCCATCCTGCGGCTGCTGCCGGAGCGGGTGGGGGAGGTGTCTGGCGGTTCCATCGTTTATGACGGGCAGGAGTTGCTGAAGCTACCGGAGGCGGAAATGCTGCCTCTGCGCGGCAAGCGCATCTCCATGATTTTCCAGGATCCCATGACCAGCCTGAATCCCACCCAAACCGTAGGCGACCAGATTCTTGAGGTGTTGAATTTGCATTTCCCGGAAATGACCCGGGAAGACAAGAACAAGCGTGTGGACGAAATGATGACTCTGGTTGGCATTCCTCCCCAGCGGAAGAAAAGTTTTCCCCACGAGTTCTCCGGCGGCATGAAACAGAGAGTTGTCATCGCCATGGCGCTTGTAGCGGAGCCGGAGCTGCTGCTGGCCGACGAGCCAACCACGGCTTTGGACGTGACCATTCAGGCGCAGATTTTAGAGCTGATGAAGCAACTGCGGGAGAAGTTCAACACCTCCGTCATGCTCATCACCCATGACCTGGGTGTTGTGGCACAGTTCTGCGATTCTGTCTCCGTGGTCTATGCGGGACGCGTGGTGGAGTATGGCCCGGTGGAGGTCGTGTTCCGGCGTGATGAGAACCATCCCTATACTGCGGGCCTGTTTAACTGCATCCCCAATCTGCACGATGACCAGACCCGGCTGCACCCCATCGCCGGACACATGGCCGATCCCAGAGTGGAATACAAGGGCTGCTGCTTCGTTGATCGTTGCGAGTATGCTACGGAGCGCTGCCGGACGGAAGCTCCGTCCATGCACGTGCGTGGCGAACATGGCATCCTGTGCCACCGTTATGACAGGAAGGAGAAGTTCTGATATGACGATGCCCCTTGTTGAGACAAAAAATCTAAAAAAATATTTCAAAACAGACGTGGGAATGCTCCATGCCGTTGAGAATGTCAACCTGAGGATTATGCCAGGCAAGACTCTGGGTGTAGTGGGTGAAAGCGGCTGCGGAAAGTCCACCCTGGGCAGAACCATTCTGCGGCTCCAACCGGCCACCGACGGCGAAGTGCTGTACAACGGAGATAACATCCTGAAGTACAAGGGCAAGGACATGAAGAAAATCCATTTGAACATGCAGATGGTCTTCCAGGATCCTTACAGCTCTCTGGACCCTCGTATGTCCGTACACAATTTGATTGCCGAACCGGTACGGGTATGCGGCCTATTGAAGAGCAAGGCAGAGATCAATGAGCATGTCCGGGAAATCATGAATATGTGCGGCTTGCCCGCAGATCAGGCGAACCTGTATCCCCACGAGCTGGACGGCGGCCTGCGTCAGAGGGTCGGCTTGGCCAGAGCGATGGCGGTTAGCCCAAAGTTCATCGTCTGCGATGAGCCGGTCTCGGCTTTGGACGTGTCCATTCAGGCGCAGATTCTGAACCTTCTGATGGATTTGCAGGAGCAGCGGAATCTTTCCTATATGTTCATCACCCACGATCTGTGCGTGGTAAAGCATATCAGCGACGAAATCATGGTCATGTATATGGGACAGGTAGTGGAGCATGCAAAGACGGCGGAGCTGTTCGCCAACCCCGTACATCCTTATACGAAGGCGCTGCTTCATGCGGTGCCTACCATCGACCTGTCCCGGCGAAACAGGGAGGGATTTGTGCTGCACGGTGAAGTTACAAGCCCCATTAATCCAGCGCCTGGCTGCCGGTTTGCGCCCCGTTGCCCTTACGCAACGGAAAAGTGTAGGGAGAATGTCTGCCTAAAGGAAGTCAGTCCGAATCATTTTGTTGCCTGTTCTCTTTACGGTTGAATCACAAAATAACGAAGGAACGGAACCGACGCAGGCTGGAAATTAGCTTGCCCGGGTCTGGGTGTAATTGGAGGAACGATATGGATCTCAATTCTATCAAGACAGAACAACGTAACAGCCGGACTGCACAGATTGACACCATGAGTACGCTGAGTATGGTCAAGCTGATCAACGAAGAAGATAAAAA
>CAKTNS010000058.1 GCA_934589225.1 uncultured Oscillospiraceae bacterium | reverse complement strand
TTGATGAAGGTGTTCATAATGTCAGCAACCATGGTGGGGTTGTCGGTGCCGGCAGGCGCCAGCAGCCAGGTGCCGCCCCAGAAGTGGGCCTGGGGGCCTTCGCAGATGGCCCAGTCGCCGTAGCAGCCCTTTTCCGCATCCTGCGCGTTGCCCATGGAGAAGTTGTAGTACCAGGCAGGTCCGAAGTAGCACATGGTCTTGCCGTCCTTGAACATCTGGGCGGTGCACTCGTCAGACCAGATGTCGCAGGTCTGGGTATAGCCCTTGTCGGTGAATTCCTTGGCCTGGGCCATCCAGGTCTTCATAGCCTCGGGGATCTGCAGGTTGTTGTCGGCATCGACCCAGGGCTCGTCGGCGTTGTTGGAGAAGACGCGGTAAGTAGCGGACTCGGAAGCGGTCATCATGTAGCCCTTGGCCTTGGCCTGGGCGGCGACGTCATTGAACTTGTCCCAGTCGGACAGGGCCTTCTGGACTTCCACGGGGTCGTCGGTTCCCAGCACATCCTGCGCGATGGAGCGGCGGTAGATCAGCGCGGCGGGGCAGCACTGGAAGGAAACGCCCTTCACAACGCCGCTGGCATCGGAGGCGCACTGCACGGTGTAGGCATAGGTATTGGAGAAATCGGTAACACCCAGCTGAGTGACGTCCTGGGTAAAGGCGGAGTCGGTGTACTTCTGGATGTAGTCGGCTTCCGCCAGGAACAGGTCCACCTTGTCGTCATCGGCGGCATTTTCCTGGTTCAGCAGGGCCTGGTCCAGCTTTTCCTGATAAGCGCCGTTGTCACTGGGGGTAATGATCCAGTTGACGGTAACGCCCTCGGGAACGGTGTAATACTTTTCAAAGAAGCCCTTGAACTCCTCGTTCCAGGCATAGATGTTGAATACTTTTCCTTCGGAGGACTCTGGGGCAGGAGCCTGGGTGTCGGCCTGGGTCTCCGGGGCCTTGGAGGCTTCGGTGGCGGCTGCGGTGGTTTCCGGGGATTGCTGGGAGCTGCAGGCACACAGTGCAAAAACCATGGCCAGCGTGAGAATGATGGATAGCGCCTTTTTCATTGTATGTTCCTCCTTAAAATAATAAACGTGTCTATATGCACCGCTTTTTGCGGTCGGCACCGAAGAAAAATAGGGTCTTAACCGATTTTTGCCACGGATTCCCGGATGCGCAGGCTGCCGGGGATCACGATCCGGTCTAGAAGGGTGGTTCTGGGCCGCTCGATCAGGTCGATGAGCCCCTTGGCGGCGGAGGTGCCCAGGGCCTTGGTGTCCTGGTGGTAGGTGGTCATCCTGGGGGAGATGATATCCGCCAGCTGGATGCCGTCATAGCCGCAGACACTGATATCCTCCGGAATGCGGAGCCCCGCCTCCCGAATGGCGTTCAGGCCGCCGATGGCGGAAAAGTCGTCGGGGAAGAAAATGCAGGTGGGCCGGTTTGGCAGCTCCAGAAGCTCTTTGGTAATGGCGGCGCAGCTGTTGGCCTCGTGGTAGGTGCCCTGGCGGACGATGGCCTCGTCCCCCCGGAAGCCCAGCTCCTCGCAGGCCCGGTAAAAGCCCGTCAGCCGGTTTTCCGTTACGGCGGTGCGCTCGCCGTGGATAAAGGCGACGCGCCGGTGGCCCTGGCTGTAGGCGTAATGCACCAGCGCCTCCATGCCCTGGACGTTGTCGGAAACCACCGCCAGACGGTTGTTGAAAATGTGGTCGATGGTCACCACCGGCAGATCGGAATTTACCAGCTCCAGCACCTGGGGATCGGAAAAATCCACACAGGCGATGATCACCCCGTCCACGCCCCTATAGAGGCAATGCTGCAAGTAAGTGGTCCGGCGGCCCACATTCCGGTTGATAAAGGTCACATCGTAGCCCTGTCGCTCGGCTTCCACCTTCAGGCTTTCCAGCACCGCCGAAAAATACTCGTGGGTCAGGCCGCTGCTCTGCTCATCTACAAAGAGGATGCCGATGTTGTAGGTCCGGTTGGCTTTTAAAGCCCGGGCGGCGGAATTGGTCACATAGCCCATTTCCTCGGCCACGCTCCGGATCCGGTCTCTGGTCTCCGGCCCAATGTCCGGCTGACCGCTGAGGGCCTTGCTGACCGTCGCCACGGAAACACCGCAGCGCTTAGCAATGTCCTTCATGCTGACCATGTCGCTTGTCCTCCTTCGGCGTTTTTTCTCAATCGTTTTCGTAATCACAGCATACCGCACCTTTGCCGAAATTGCAAGCCCTATTTTCCAAATTTTTGACGTTTCCGTGAAATTTGAACAGTCTGCACAAGTTGGAAACGAAAAATCAGGCACATTGCTCACGTAAAAATTTCGTGATTTTTGCAGCATTTTCAAAATTGCACAAAGGCAAGGGTTCCTGTTTGGGCAGAACCGCCAAATATCGTTGATTTTGGAAAAGGCAGTTGCGTTTTCTGCAAGATTGCGCTATGCTAAATTAGAGAATACCCATGCTTAAACGTTTACGAAAGACGAATTTCATGTAAGGAGGAGCCATATGCAGTACGGCCATTTTGATGACGAACTTCGGGAATATGTGATCGACACCCCCACCACCCCCCTGCCCTGGATCAACTATCTGGGCAGCGAGGATTTCTTCGCCCTGGTGTCCAATACGGCGGGGGGCTACTGCTTCTATAAGGACGCCCGGCTGCGGCGGATCACCCGCTACCGCTACAACGGCAGTCCCCTGGATGCCGACGGCTTCCACGTATACGTCCGCCGGGAGGGAGGCCGCCTCTGGAATCCCGGCTGGCAGCCCACCCAGGAGCCCCTGGACTTCTACCGCTGCCGCCACGGCCTGGGCTACACGGTGATCACCGGGAAGAAAGAGGGCCTTTCTCTGGAGCAGGCCCTGCTGGTGCCCCGGCAGGACCCCTGCCTTCTGTGGAAGCTGAGGGTCCGGAACGAAACCGACTGTCAGCAGCGTCTGCGGCTCTTCCCCTATGTAGAGTTCTGCCTGTGGGATGCCATGGACGACAGCTCCAACTTCCAGCGGAATTTCTCCACAGGCGAGGTGGAAATCGAGCCCCGGGCCCTGTACCACAAAACCGAGTACCGGGAGCGCCGGGATCACTATGCCTTTTTCTGGGCGGACCGGCCCTATGACGGCTTTGACACCAGCCGGGATGCCTTCTTAGGGGTCTACGGCAGCCCCGCCAAGCCCCAGGCGGTGCTGGAGGGCCGCTGCACCGGCTCCCGGGCCCACGGCTGGGCCCCGGTGGGGGCCATGGAATTTGACCTGACCTTAGAGCCCGGGGAGGAGCAGCAGCTGGTGCTGGGTCTTGGCTATATTGAAAACCCCCAGGAGGAAAAATTTGTAGCCCCGGGAGTCATCAACAAGACCCGGGCCCACGCCATGATGGAAAAATACGCCTCCCCCGCCGCCTTTGACCGGGCTCTGGAAGACCTGCGGCAGTTCTGGGGGGATTTGCTGGGGGGCTGCACCGCCCGCACCGGAGACGAAAAGGTAGACCGGATGGTGAACATCTGGAACCAGTATCAGTGCATGGTGACCTTCAACATGTCCCGCTCCGCCAGCTATTTTGAAAGCGGCATGGGCCGGGGCATGGGCTTCCGGGATTCCTGCCAGGATCTGCTGGGCTTCGTCCACATGATCCCCCAAAAGGCCCGGCAGCGGCTATTGGACATTGCCGCCACCCAGTTCCCCGACGGCAGCGCCTACCACCAATACCAGCCCCTGACCAAAAAGGGAAATCTGGCCGTGGGCTCCGGCTTTAATGACGACCCCCTGTGGCTGATCGCGGGCACCGATGCCTACATCCGGGAGACCGGGGACTTTTCCATCCTCGCAGAGTCCGTGGCCTTTGACAATGACGAAAGTCTTTCCCAGCCCCTTATGGAGCACCTGCGCCGGAGCATCCGCTACACCCTGACCCACCTGGGCCCCCACCGCCTGCCCCTCATCGGCCGGGCGGACTGGAACGACTGCCTGAACCTCAATTGCTTCTCCGCCCACCCCGGCGAGAGCTTCCAGATCACGGGGCCCAGTGAAGGGCCCGTAGCGGAAAGCGTGTTCATCGGGGGCATGTTCGTCAAATACGGCAGGGCCTACGGGGCGCTTTGCCGCCATTTGGAGCTTCCGGAGGAGGCAGACCAGGTAGAGTCTGCCGTTCAGGACATGGAGCAGGCGGTCCTCACCGCCGGTTGGGACGGGGCCTGGTTCCGCCGGGCCTATGATGCCTACGGGGCCCCTGTGGGAAGCCGGGAATGCAAGGAGGGGCAGATCTACATCGAGCCCCAGGGCATGTGCGTCATGGCGGGCATCGGCAAAGCGTCCGGCCAGGCCGCCCAGGCCCTCAAGAGCGTGGAAGAGCGGCTGGACACCCAATACGGCATTGTGCTGTTGCAGCCGGCCTATGAGGAATATTACCTGAATCTGGGCGAAATCAGCTCCTATCCTCCCGGATACAAGGAAAACGCCGGTATTTTCTGTCACAACAACCCCTGGATCGTCTGCGCCGAGGCCGAGCTGGGCCACGGGGACCGGGCCTTCCAGGTCTATCGGCGGACCTGCCCGGCCTACACCGAGGCCATCAGCCACATCCACCGGACCGAGCCCTATGTATACAGCCAGATGATCGCGGGGAAGGATGCCCCCAGCTTCGGCGAGGCGAAAAACAGCTGGCTTACCGGCACCGCCGCCTGGACCTTCCTCAGCATCACCCAGAGCATTCTGGGGCTCCAGCCCACCCTGGAGGGCCTGCGCATCGACCCCTGCGTCCCGGCAGACTGGACCGAGTTCCGGCTCCACCGCCGGTTCCGGGGAGCGGAATATGACATTCTGGTAAAAAATCCCAAGGGCGTTCAAAAGGGCGTGGCTTCTGTATCCGTGGACGGTCAGAGCATTTCCGGCAACGTCCTGCCCATTCTCCCGGCGGGCCGCACCGCCCAGGTGGAGGTGGTGTTGGGATGACCGCATATCCAAAAGATTTCGTCTGGGGCGCGGCCTCCAGCGCCTATCAGATCGAGGGAGACCCTCTGGCTGACGGCGGCGGCCCCTCCGTCTGGGATACCTTTTCTCACACCCCCGGCAAGACCTTCGAGGGCAACACCGGGGACACCGCCTGCCGCAGCTACCGCCACCCAGAGCGGGACATAGAGCACCTGAAGCATTTGGGCCTCACCGCCTACCGTTTTTCCACCTCCTGGGCCCGCATTGACCCAAAGGGCACCGGGGATTGGAACCCTCTGGGCCTTGCCTACTATGACCGGCTGGTGGACCTGTGTTTGCAGGAGGGCATCACCCCCTATATGACCCTGTACCACTGGGAGCTGCCCCAGGCCCTGGAGGACCGGGGCGGCTGGCTGAACCCGGAAACCCCCAAGGCCTTCGCCCGGTTTGCCTCCATGATGGCCGGACACTTCCGGGGGCGGGTAAGCCACTATTTCCTGCTGAACGAGCCCCAGTGCGTGGCGGCCCTGGGCTACGGCAGCGGCATCCACGCCCCAGGCCGCCGGGAGCCCCAGGACCGGCTCTTCCTGGTCTGGAAGCATCTGCTGCTGGCCTACGGCCTGGGGGCAAAAGCTATGAGGCAGGAGGACAGTGGGGCAAAGCTGGGCATTGCCACCACCGGCCGGCTGTGCTACCCCGAACGGGAAGCCGACACCGCCGCCGCCCGGGAGGCCACCTTCCGGGTTTCGGATGAGGACTGGATGTTCACCCATCAAATGGCCCTGGACCCCATCTGCCTGGGCCGCTTCCCGGACTGCCCCCCGGGGCCCCTGCAAAAGCTTATGGCCGCCGTCACAAAAGAAGAGCTGGCCGCCATCCACCAGATCCCGGATTTTCTGGGCTTTAACATCTACAACGGCTGGTGCGTCCGGGCGGGAGCCCATGGCCCCCAATACATCCCCCGCTACGAGGGCTTCCCCCGAACGGCCCTCAAATGGCCCGTGACCCCGGAGGTCATGGACTATGGCCCGTTTTTCCTGTGGGAACGCTACGGCATTCCCTGCTATATCACAGAAAACGGCCTGAGCTGCAACGACATCATCAGCCTGGACGGCGCCGTCCACGACCCCAACCGCCAGGATTTCCTCCACCGGTCCTTAAAGTGCCTCCAAAACACCTTCTCCCGTGGCACCGAGCTGCTGGGCTACTTCCACTGGTCCCTGACCGACAATTTTGAATGGCACAGCGGCTACAGCGAACGCTTCGGCCTGATTTTTGTGGACTTCCCCACAGGAAACCGCATCTATAAAGATAGCGCCGGGTGGTTCGCCCGGACGGTCAAGAGCAACGGGGCGGGACTGTGAAAAAATTGACAATTGACAATGGACAATTGACAATTCTGCGATTTAGCGCGTGGTATCGTTTATCTCTACGGGTCAAAAAACGAACGTTTTTAAATCACGGTGGTTGAAAAAACGGACGTGTCAGCGAAACCGTAGGGAACGGCCTGTGTGCCGTTCCGGGAACGCTGCGAATATCACCCGTGTGGTTGAATGGTATCACGCAAAACCTTCCCCTTCGGGGAAGGGGGACCGCCGTAGGCGGTGGATGAGGCGCGGTACGGCGTTCCGCATTGTAGGAACAATAGGCGCAGAGGGGTTGCGTATGTAGGGGCGGCTATTAGCCGCCCGCCACGTTTCGAATACAACCTGTGTGGATGAATGGTATTACCTATCGACATATCATCCCGACCGAAGTGAAACGGAGTGGAGGGATCTACTCAAGTGGCAAGCTTTACCTTACGCAGGTTATTTTTGCTGCTTGAGTGGATTCCTCCACTCCGCTAACGCTGCGGTCGGAATGACATATTGGAGGGTGATTCCGTTTTGTTCGCACAGGTTATACTCGAAACGTGGCGGGCGGCAAGGTTGCCGCCCCTACGATTACGCTGGTGGGCAGTACCGTTCAACCACACAGGTTGTATTCGGAACGTGGCGGGCGGCAGGTTGCCGCCCCTACGGTTACGCTGGTGGGCGGTACCGTTTAACCACACAGGTTGTATTCGAAACGTGGCGGGCGGCAGGTTGCCGCCCCTACGGTTACGCTGGTAGGCAGTACCGTTCAACCGCACAGGTTGTATTCGAAACGTGGCGGGCGGCAGATTTGCCGCCCCTACGGACACGCTGTGAGGTGATATTGTTCATCTATACGGGTTGTATTTGTGACGTTTTATGGCGATGAATCATCGCCGCTACATTGCGTAATACCATTCAACAGCACGGGTTATAATTGCCACGTTCCCCGGAACGGCACATAGGCCGTTCCCTACGGTTTCGCTGATACGTCCTGGTTTTCAACCGTCGTTATTTAAAAACCTCCGTTTTTGTGCCTGTGCAAACACCCGGGGCCACGCCCCAAAACGCAGAATTGTCAATTGTCAATTGTCAATTGTCAATTTCAAATAACTGTCAACTGTCCACTGTCAACTGTCAACTCCCTTGTTCTCCTCCAAAAAAACTGCCGCACCGATTGCTCGGTGCGGCAAAATTCACAGCACATGGACGCTTTCCGGGTCGAATACCAGGTGGCAGGTCTCCCCTACTTGGTAGATCTTTTTGTTCTTGGGGTTGGGGTCTGTGAGCTTTACCAGGGTGGAGCCCACCATGACGTGGTAATTCTGGTAGCTGCCCATGAAGCAGGACAGCACCACCTTGCAGGGGAGCCCGCCGGATTCGGCCAGGCTGGCGGCCTCGGGGCGGAGGACGATGGTGTATTCTTTGCCCACCTGCAAATCCTTGTCGGTTTCCGCGTGGCAGATGTCCCCGGCCACGTTGATCTGGGCCCGGGTACCCTCCCGCTTTTCGCAGGTGCCCTTCAGGAAGTTGGCCTCTCCGATAAAGTCCGCCACGAATTCATTCACCGGGTGATAGTAAATCTCCTGGGGGGAGCCGATCTGCTCCACCACGCCGGAGCGCATGATGATGATCCGGTCAGACAGGGCCATGGCCTCGCTCTGGTCATGGGTGACGTAAATGGCGGTGATGCCCACCTCCTGCTGGATGCGGCGGATCTCCGTCCGCATGGTCACCCGGAGCTTGGCATCCAGGTTGGACAAAGGCTCGTCAAACAGCAGCACACTGGGCTCAATGACCAGGGCTCTGGCCAGGGCCACCCGCTGCTGCTGGCCGCCGGAGAGCTGGTTGGTCATGCGGCCCTCCATGCCCGTCAGCTCCACCAGGTCCAGAATTTTTAGGACTCGCTCTTTGATCTGGTCCTTGGGCACGTGGCGCAGTTTGAGACCGTAGGCCACGTTGTCGAAGACATTGTAATGGGGCAGCAGGGCATAGCTCTGGAACACCATGGCCGTATCCCGCTTGTTGGGGGTCAGGGCGTTGATGGGCTCGTCGCCCAGGTAAATTTCACCCTCGTCGGGGCTTTCAAAGCCCGCGATCATCCGCAATGTGGTGGTCTTGCCGCAGCCGGAGGGGCCAAGCAAGGTCACAAACTCCCCCGGGGCGATGGTCAGGGAATTGTCCTTCACGGCGTAAAAATCCTTGCCGGTTTTGGGGTCCTGGTAAATTTTGGAGATGTGCTCCAGACGAACGCCTTTTTTCACTTTTTCCATGGCTTAGCCCTCCTTGATTTTTCTGCTGGTGCCGAAGTATTTGGTCACCAGATTCATCAGCAGCACGGACCCGTAGGTAATGGCGATGAGGATGGTGGCAAAGGCGCAGGCCAGGCTGTAGGAGCCCTTTTCGGCAAATTCGTTGATCTGCACGGTGATCAGCAGGAACTGGGGGGTCACCAGCAGGATGATGGCGGAAATAGCGGTAATGCTCCGGACAAAGGCGGTCACCAGGCCGCTGAGGAAGGAATCCTTGATAAGGGGCAGGGTCACGGTCATAAACACCCGGAAGCTGTCCGCCCCCATATCGTAGGCGGATTCCTCGATGGACTTGTCGATCTGCCGCAGAGCGGAAATGCCGCTGCGGGTGCCCGTGGGCAGGGACCGCACCACAAAGACGATGATGAGAATGCCCGCGGTGCCGTAAAGCCCCTGTAACAGGCCCGTGTGGAAGAGTCCGCCGGAGAAGCCCCGGATGTAGCCCACGCCCAGCACCGTGCCGGGCACGGCCATGGCCAGCATGGACACGGCCTCAATAAAGCCCTTGGATTTGAAATTCCGCTTGACCACCAGATAGGAAATGATCATGCTCAAAAGGGCCGTAATGGGGGAGGCGATCAGGCTCAAGATGAAGGAATCCCGGAAGGCCTGGAACCCGTGATAGCGGCTGAACACCAGCTTGAACCACTTGCCCGTCAGGGGGAAGAACTTAAAGCCCCAGGTGGGGAAGCAGGCCCCGATGGGGACGCACAGGTACATCATAATGACGAACAGGGCAACCAGGGCGCAGAGCACCGTCAGGGGGATTTTGACGCTCTTGTCGGTGATCAGCATCCGGCCCCGGGAGGCCTTGCCGGTGAGGGTTGCGGCGGTTTTCCGCTCTAAGTAGTATTTCTGCACGGCGAACATGGCCAGGGTGATGCACAGCAGCACCACCGCCATGGCGGCGGCACCGGCCTTGTCGTAGGCGCCGGTGATCTGCAAATAGATGGTGGTGGCCAGGGTATCATAGGAGCCGCCGATGATCATGGGGTTGGCAAAGTCCGCAATGGACTCGATAAAGGTCACCAAAAAGGCGTTGCCAAGGCCCGGCAGCATCAAAGGCAGGGTGACGCTGGTAAAGACTTTCCACCGGGAAGCGCCCATATCCCGGGCGGCCTCCTCCAGGGAGGGGTCGATGTTTTTAAGCAGGCCTTTCAGCATCATATAGCACACCGGGAAGAAGGTCAGGGTCTGGACCACCGCAATGCCCCAGAAGCCATAGACGCTGTTGTCATAGATCCCCAGCACATACCGGGTGATGATGCCCGCCTTGCCGAAGAGCATGATCATGGAAAGGCTCAATACAAAGGGCGGCGACACCACCGGCAGCATGGAGACCACCTTAAACAGCCCCCCGGCGAATTTGTCCATTTTCACGTAAACTTCCACATAGGCAAACAGCAGCCCCACCAGGGTGGAGAGAATGCCTACCAGGAAGCCCACTTTTAAGGTATTGGTAATGGCCCGGGTAAAGGAGGGCATGTCAAAAATACGCCGGAACACCCCGACGCCGAAGCTGCCGTCTCCCACCAGGCTGTCCACCAGCAGTATGGCCAGTGGGTAGAGGATAAACAAGGTCAAAAAGGCGATCAGCACCGCAATGGTGGTCACCATGATGGGGTCAGCCATCAGCTTTTTCCGGTCCAGCGCCGCGCTCTGGTTCTTTGCCATAGGCGTAGGTCCCTCCTTATCTCATTTCGGAAACAATTCCGGCGGCGGCCATCGCCGCCGCCGGGGGGTAGGTGTGTGTTTACGCGGTCTTGAAACGGTCCTCGCCGGTATCCGCGCCGCCAGCATTCAGGGCCTTCATGACTTCCTCAATGTAAGTGCCGATGTTCTGCTTGGCATCCTCGAAGTCATAGTCCATCACGTTGTCGGGGTCCAGACCGAACTGCATGGCAACCTCGGGCTGGGTGGCGTTGTCAATGCACAGGAACTGGTAAGAGCCGTTGTCGGCAGCCAGATTCACGCACTCGGGAGACAGGGCGTACTCGATCCACAGCTTGGCGGCATTCTCATGGGTAGCGCCCTTGAAAATGGCGGTGGCGCCCACCTCAAAGGAGGTGCCGGAGGAGGGGATGATCAGCTCCACGTTGGTGTAGCCGTTGTCCACGATCTGGGTGATGCCGTCATGCAGGAAGCCGATGCCGATGACGCACTCGCCGGTGCCCACGTTCTTGGAGGGGCCGGAGCCGGACTTGGTGTAGACTTCAATGTTCTTGTCCAGGTCTACCAGGTACTGGATGCCCTCGTCATGGCCGTACTTCTGGATCATGGTATTGATGACCAGCTTGGCGGTACCGGCGGTGTTGTAGTTGGACAGCCAAATCAGGCCCTTGTACTCGGGCTTCAGCAGGTCCTGCCAGTCGGCGGGCTTTTCCAGGTTCAGGCGGGTCAGCTCATCGGTGTTGACCATGAAGCCCAGGATGCCCTTGTAAATGCCGTACCACTGGCCATCCTTGTCTCTATACATGTCGCTGAGCAGATGGGAAGCGTTCTTGGCCTCATACTTTTCAAGCAGGCCCTTGGAAGCGCAGACGTTGTAGGGGTCGGTGGTGCCGCCGAACCAGACGTCGCCGGAGGGGTTGCCGTTTTCTTCTTCGATCTTGGCCTGGACCTCACCGGTGGACAGGCGCTGATAGTTGACCTTGATGCCGAAGAGCTCCTGGAAATGCTGGCAGGCAGCGGCCAGATACTCTTCCTCGCAGGAGCCGTAAACCGTCAGCTCCCCGTCAGCCTGGGCCGCGGCGATCAGGTCCTCCATACCGTCAAAATAGCTGGGATACTTGCTTTCAGCCTTGGGCGCATCCGTGGCAGCGGGCGCAGCATCGGCCGCGGGAGCCGCGGTGGTAGCAGCAGGCGCTTCCGTCTTCCCGCCGCAGGCAGCCAGGGTCAGAACCATGGCAAGCGTCAGAAGCAATGCCAAATACTTTTTCATTCTAAATTCCTCCGTTCTTCATATTTTGGGTGTTCCCCAACGAACTGAACCTATTATAGACACATGTTTTTCACTTGTCAATCCTTACTAGAAAAGTTCTTGAATTTTTTCTTTTGCTTGTGGATTATGCCCTTTGCAACAATGCATCAAATCCATTTCTTTTGCTTCATTGTGTATTTTTACGGCAATCCGGGTCACATAAATTTCCCCGGGTCAAACTGGACCACGCAACGTAGCGGCGATGATTCATCGCCATGCAGCGTTCCGAATACAACCTGTTTGGCTGAACAGAACCACCCCCCGACATGTCATTCCGAGCGAACGCAGTGAGTCGAGGAATCTTCCCAAGCAGCAAGTTTTATCTTGTGTTGGTTCTTCCTCCCACGTGGTGGATTCCTCCACTCCGCTTCGCTGCGGTCGGAATGACATACCGGAGGGTAGCACCGTTCATCCACACAGGTTGTATTCGGAACGTAGCGGGCGGCAGATTGCCGCCCCTACATACACGTTGGGACGTAGTACCGTTCATTCTTACGGGTTATATTCGTTACGTTGTTTGGCGATGAATCATCGCCGCTACATTGCGTGGTTCCATTTATCCGCACGGGTTGTATTCGCAACGTCCCGGAACGGCACATAGGCCGTTCCCTACGGTTTCGCTGATTGGTGCATTTTTTAAACCAACGTGATTAAAAACTGGCACGTCCCTTGTCGGATAATTGTCAATTGTCCATTGTCAATTGTCAATTATAAAAAAAGAACCGCCTCGTTTTCACGAAGCGGTTTCTTATGTTGGCATTACCTATCTTCCCGGCAAGTCACCCTGCAAGTATTGTCGGCGCAGACGAGCTTAACTTCTGTGTTCGGGATGGGAACAGGTGGACCCTCGTCGCAATCAATACCAACTTATGTAGGCTGCACAAGGCAGCTGTTATGTCAAAAGCCGGAGCTTTTAACCTCTGGTGCGCCTTCAGGGACTCGAACCCGGGACCCACTGATTAAGAGTCAGTTGCTCTACCAACTGAGCTAAAGGCGCATATTGTGCCATATACCTTGAAAACTGAACACTGTGCTTTTGCAATCTTTTTGAAAGCCTTCACTGAGCCTGCGCTTTGGTCAAGCTTTCGGCTTATTAGTATCAGTCAGCTCCACACGTTACCGTG
>CAKTNS010000057.1 GCA_934589225.1 uncultured Oscillospiraceae bacterium | reverse complement strand
CTCCGGTCGGAATCGAACCAACGACACGCGGATTTTCAGTCCGCTGCTCTACCTACTGAGCTACAGAGGCATCTTTTCGATGCGCTGTCTCGCTGACAGCTTGGGTATTATACTACGGCGTTCGCTATTTGTCAACACTTTTTTCACAAATTCGTTTTCGCTTTTTGTCGGCCCCCCGAGGAAGCCGCATCGGCTCCATGAACCGATGCGGCTTCTTTTTCTACAGGCGTTTTTCTTTTACGGAATGGATCAGATCCGCTGTGCCAGACGGAAGGCCGCCCGGTTGGCTTCCAGAACTCTGCCTCCGGCGAAGCTGTCACCGATGTTGCAGATTTCCGGCGCCAGGTTGCCCCGCAGGGCCTCTACGTACAGCGCGTCGTCGGGACGGCCGCCCATGGCCAGAACGATCAGGTCCGCCTCCGCCGTAAAGTCCTGGGTCTCTTGGCCCAGCTTCTTTTCCATGGGATTGGGAATGTTGGGAGGCAGCAGGGGCTGCCAGGTGTTGTAGGGGTTGGGCACGCCCTTGGACACGTTGCGGTTATAATGGACCTTGCCGGGCTCAAAGGAGGTGACCCGGGCGCAGTTGATGAGCTCCACCCTGCCCTCCATATAGTGCAGCAGATGGCCCCGGTTGGCGGTGCAGACACCTTCCATGAAGTTCTTCATCATTTCGATGACCTTCACGTCCTTGCCGTGCTCGTAGCTCAGCCAATAGGCCGTTTCACAGCCCACAACACCGCCGCCGCAGACAACCACCTTTTGTGCGCCATCCATCAGCTCCGGATGCACCAGCAGGTCCACAGCCTGAACGGTCTTCACCTTGTCAATGCCGGGAATGGGCGGGAAGGCGTTCTTGGTACCCATGGCAAAGACGATGGTGTCATACTTCTGGGCCGCCAGATAGTCCTTATCTACAGGCGTGTTCATTTTCAGGGTGAGGTTATAGTTTGCTTCCGCCTCTTTCACCTGGTTATGGAGCCATTCCAGATAGTTGGAGAAATCAAACTTGATGGCCGGAACACTGCCGGGGACCACACGGCCACCCAACCGGTCGCTCCGCTCCAACAGTTCCACAGTATGGCCCCGCTTGGCGGCATTCACCGCAAAGACGATACCGGCAGGGCCGCCGCCTACCACACCGATTTTCTTGGGCTTCTCCGCTCTGGGAGCGATTTCCGGAATGATTTCCTCAAAGCCGGTTCTGGCATTGACGGCGCACTGGATGTGGCCGCCTTCCACGAACTCGTTGACGCAGCCCTCCTGACAGCCGATGCAGGGGCAGATCTTGTCCACGTCACCGGCATAGGCCTTGTTGCACCACTCGGGGTCCGCCAGCAGAGGACGGCCCAGCATGACCATGTCACACATGCCCTCCCGGAGGGCCCGCTCGGCCACATCGGGGTAGCCCAGCTTGCCCACCGCCACCACAGGGACGGGGATACCGGCATTGGACAGAATCTTGTTCTTTTCAAAGTGGTCCTTGACGATCTTGGAAACGTCCAGGAAGCAGCCGGCGGGCATGCCTGCGGGGGGATGGGGCAGCCACCAGTTGTCATAGCAGCCGATATCCACGTCAAACAGGTCCACACCGGCCTTGACCAGGTTCTCCATATAGTCCAGAGTCTCGGCAATATTCCGGCCGTTTTTGAACTTTTTCAGGGAGTTGACCCGGTCCATGCCGCTCTCGCCATAGGTCTCGTTCAGGGCCAGGGACAGGTCAATGCGGTACATAATGGGATAGTTTGGGCCCACCCGGTTCCGGATCTCCTTGACCATGTCAATGCCAAACCGCTGCCAGTCCGCAAACTTGCCCATCTTCCGGTGGTTGAAGGCCTTGTTGGTCATCTGTTCCAGCAAATAGCCCTCGTGGCCGTGGAGGTATACGCCGTCAATCAGGCATTCCTTTGCGTCGGCGGCAGCCTGACCGGCATTTTTGATGATTTTGTTCAGGCTGTGGTCCGTCAGCCGCATGCAGGGCACTTCCGGAATGTAGAAGTTGGGGTTAAAGGAGGCGGACACCGGGAACTTGTGCTGCTGCACCAGGCAGGTGGGAGGACCCACGCGGCCCAGGCCCGGGGTCAGCTGAATGAAGAACCGGGAGCCGTAGGCATGACAGCCCTGGGCCAGGTCTCTCCAGCCGGACATCAAGGTCCGGGCGGGACTGATTCGGGGCATCATGACCTTCTTATCCGGCTCCTGCACGGTGTTGTCAATGCCGTCGCTGATGGGCACCAGGCCGGAGGTCAGCAGACCTACACCGCCCTTGGCCCGGGCCAGGAAATACTGGATCATTTTTTCGTTGGGGCGGCCATGCTCCTCGGCCATCATCAGGTTCCCCATAGGGGCCATGACCACACGGTTTTTAATGGTCAGGCGGTTCACCCGGATGGGAGAGAAGATGGAGGTATAGGGGTAAAGCTCCCTGGTCATCTTTGCGGCATTGCCCGCCTGATTTTTGCATCCTTCCTGAAACCAGTTGCCAAAGCTGTCGCAAAGCTCCTGGATTTCAGGGTCTACCCTAAATTCGCTCAAGATAATTCCTCCTGTTTAGGATTTTTTGTGATTCTTTTGTCCTTTTCCGAGCTGCTCCTGGTGCAGGGCCTTCATGCCCTCCACCTCGTCGCAGACGATTTTCCACTCACAGGCCTTGCAGTCCATTTTCAGGTCTGCCAGCATGTGATTCAGGGCCCGGAACACCTCCAGAGAAAGGGTGCCCAGGTGATCCAGCTTCCGGTAGTCAAAATCCGGAAGGGTCACAAAAATCATCTTCACCGCCCGGACGTGCTCGTTTTTATGGAACTCGGAAATATACATACTGCCTACATGGGCAAAGGTCAACTGTTCCTTCACCGCCGTTTTGGACACCCGGATCTGCTCCCGGTTGCTCAGGGCCGAAGTCCTGACCATATAGCCCTTGGGGAACACATCATATTTCCGAAGGCCGATGTTTTCCAAAATGCCGTAGGCCCCCTGCTCTCCCTGGGCCTCAATGAAATCCGTGCGGATCAGGGCGATCCTGGCAAAGGCGCAGTCCGCTTTCAGCTGGGTCAGGTCGGGGCCATAGACCACCACCTCATCCTGGGGCACCAGGTCTTCCTTTTCCGTATACATGATGCAGGAGGTGCAGGGGGCGCTGCCGCCCCCCAGCTCAAAGGCCGTTTCCTTGCCCAGAATCAGCTCGCTTTTCTTTCCCTGATGGGATGCAGTATCCGGCAGGGCGGCGGTACTCTTGCCCTCCTTCGGAAGAAGGTCGTAGGTTTTTTGAATCAGTTCGTCAAAAATAGTCATTACAGTTTCGTCTCAATATGCTGCTGATCGTGATATTTGATCATTGCGTCATAGATTTTTTCCACCAGCTTCAAATCCGCATTGGTCATATACACCACAAACAGCAGGGCAAACAAAGCGGCAATTACAATTGCCACGATCCAATACCAAGCCATAGCTGCCTCCTTATTCCTGGTCCAGGCCCTTCTGGCGGGCGTATTCCGCGGCACCCAGAGCGCCCATCAGCTGGGGATCGGTGGACAGCTCCACCACCTGGATGCGAAGCACCTTCTCAATGGCTCTCTTGAGGCCCGTATTCTTGGCGCAGCCGCCGGTCAGGGTGATCTGGTCCTTGGCACCGGCCTTTTTGGCCATAACAAAGCAGCGCTTTGCCACGGCCTGCTGGATGCCCGCCGCGATCTCGTCACGGGGCTTGCCCTCGCCTACCAGGGTAATGACCTCAGACTCGGCAAAAACCGTACACTGGGCGGTAATGGGGATCACATTTTTTGCCGTCAAGGACAGGTTGGAGAACTCCTCCAAGCTGCACTCAAAGGCGTTGGCCATGGCCTCGAAGAAACGTCCGGTACCGGCTGCGCATTTGTCGTTCATGGCAAAGGTCTGAACCGTGCCGTCTCCGTCAATGGCGATGCCCTTTACGTCCTGGCCGCCGATATCGATAATGGCCTTGACGTCGGGATTGGTCACGTGGACGCCCATGGCGTGGCAGGAGATTTCCGAGATGTTTTCTTCTGCCTGGGGCACCTTGTTCCGGCCGTAGCCGGTGCCCACCAGGTAAGCAAGGTCTCCAATGTCCTGCAGGTCCGCCACCTGGGCGATGGTCTGGGTCAGGGCATCCTTGGCGCTGATCTCTGCGTTGATTTTGCTTCGAATGGTGGTATTGGCCACCATTTTACCGGTTTCGTCAATGATGACGCATTTGGTATAGGTAGAGCCTACGTCGCATCCGCCGAAATATTTCATACTCTATTCCTTTCTGTATTCAATCTTTGATCCTTACCAGGTCAGGGGATCTTCGTAGTCTACGAAGGTGGGGTCCAGAGGCTCTTCCCGGAAGACGTTGGTCATGTACTTGTTGAAGGCGTCACGCATGGCCACACGGGAAACGGTGCGGGGGTCCATCAGGTCGTGGGGAACCCAAACCATATGGACACCGTGTTCTCTGGCCTGGTCCTCATAGAGGCCGTGGAGGCACCCTACGTTCTTGCAGGAAACATGGTCATACATAATGACCATATCCGCATTGAACTTCTTGACCATCTTCCACAGCTCGTCCAGGGAATTGACGTAGCCGCCGTTGGTGTGGGAGCGCATCATCATCCGCTCGTAGCTGCTGGCCATATCGATCATGGCCTGTTCCTCATCACCGATGTGGTACATATGGTAGGACAGCATACACTCCATATCCACCAGGGTCTTGACACCCCAGCAGTGGTCTGCCCAGTAGGTGAAGTTGGTGTAATAGTGGGCGGGGCAGGCCCAGACGATGGCCCGGTGGCGATAGTTCTTCACGCCCTTGGCTGCATCCTCTTCATAGCCCTTCTTGGCCATTTCCGTGGTTTTCAGCTGGGCCTTGTAGAGGTAGGGGTCCATGCAGCCCGCACCCTGGAACTCATATTCCCGGGTCAGTGACAACGCCGCGCCGCAGACCTGGGGATAATCGGTGCAGTTGATGTCCCACTTGTCAATGACCGCCTGGGTGGACTTGTTGTATTCCTGGGCATTTTTCCAGAAGGCATCCCAGTCCCACTTGACGCCGTAGTTGTCCTCAATGAACTTGATGCAGCCCTTTAGGTTGTGGACCGCAAACTCCTGGACCTCCGGCTCATTGAACCGCTGGGGCGGGGTGATCTGATAGATGGGCAGATTCCGGAAGTATCGGCCCATAAAGGTGGTCTGGCCGATGGAGCCGTCACAGGGCATGGTGCTGGTGATATAGGTCTTGCCCAGAATGGGATAGTCATTGACCACGGCGCAGCCGCACTCGGCAGCCGGCAGAGGGCAGACGTCTGCCGCCATGCCAAACTCCTCAATGCGGTCAATGTAATAGATGTTGGCCTGCTGGTCCACCTCGCCGGGCATGCCGATGGTCATCATGGCAATGTCCATCCAGTCCAGGGTCGGGAAGCCCCACATGATGTTGGAGGGGGTCATTTCGTCAAACATGACGGTGTTATCCCGCAGGGCCTTGGCCTTTTTGCTATTGGGCCGCAGATGCTCGTCCCGCTCAATGATTTTCTTGACGTTGATGGTGGCGTTATGGACCAGGGCGAATAGTTCCTCATGGACGTAGCGCAGTTCCTTGCCCCGCAGGCCAATGGTGTGCCGGTCGATCATATTGGCGGCGGTGAGGTAAGAGAGCATCCAGCGATACCGCTTTAGGGCCTTGACCATCAGAATGGGATGGCCGCCCAGGGTCACCGCAATAAAGCCGTAGCACTTGAGCCAGCGGCCAAAATCATACATGGTGTCCTTGAAGCCCTTCCATTCCCGGTGGGTCATGGCTCTGCTGTCGGCCCGGTAGAGGTTGCCCAGGCCCTTGCCTGTTTTGGGGTTGTATGCCATATTATTGCACCTCCTGGGCTTTTTCGGCCCGGCGGGCCTTGATTTTCTTGATTTCCACGTTCTCCACAAAGGCCTGGATACGGGTCCGGAGCTGGCCGCTGCTGCCGCTGCGGTAGGGGCGGTCAATGGAGAGGGTGGGAATGCCGTATTCGTCGGCCATCACATGGGAGGCCAGGGTCCGCTCATAGCTCCAATAGGTGCAGAACTTCATCTGCTCGTAAATCACGCCGTCGGCCTTGTAGTCCTTTACAAGCTGGGCCACATGGTCATAGCGGTACTGGACCTTATGAGGGGCACAGTGCCGGGGGCACTCCGTATCCTGCAGGTACCGGCGGCAGATCTGGGTCAGCACATCTTCCTCGTCATTAAGGATGATCTCCTGTCTGCCGGGGATGCTGCCATAGCAGAACCGATCCGCTACCACCATGGCACCGTTTTCTTCCATCAGGGAAATGAGCTCCGGGTCATCGATCTCCGATCCCACCACCACTACACGGATGCGGTGCTTGGGCTTCTTGTCCGGCTCTCTGGTTTTCAGTTCCTCCAGAGTCTCCCGGAGCTTGTCAATAATCAGGTATTTGGGGCAGACATAGGTGGCCAGGGTCAGAACATGGAATTCATACCCCGTAATGGTGGGGTTATCCAGCTTCCGGTACTCCCCGATCTGGGTGATCAGGCGGCAAATCTCGTTATGCTCCGCCACCGCCGCCCGGAGGGCATCGTCCGATACATCCACGCCGTAGTTGTCGTGGAGAGGCTTCAGCAGCTTCCGGCGAAGCTGCTCCACCGTGTGCTTGACGCTGGCCTCGTCATCGGAATAGGCCACGTCCGTATTGGTCCAGAAGAAATTCTTCTTGTCCGGGTCTTGGATCTGCAATAGCTCCATGTTTTCCATGCAGCGGTTCATGGCCTCGCACAGGTCCACGCCCGCCATGGCATCCAGGAACCGGTAGTTCCCTTCCAGTGCCCGCTCCAGCAGCGCCCGGCTGTATTCGCAGCTGCCGTTGCACATGTAATAGGTGGCAACCTCCATGGAGCCCGTATTGGGGGCCCGCAATCTTACGGAGAAGCACTTGCCCAGGTTCAGCAGAACCTCCGGCATGTGGAAGCAGGTGTAGCCTATGGCCAGGCCCCCCTCTTCCTGCGCCTGCCGCACCAGAGCATTGTTGGCATCCTGCAGCAGGTTCTCAAAGTAATACAAATGTTTTAAGTCTTTCACCGTTTCACCTCTTTCAAAATGATAAGGAAGCTCTGATCAAATCGGCAAAATCCGCTGTCCAGCCGTGGACGGTTTATTCAGAGTTTCCTCAATATACCGATTTTTTCCAACGCCTGTTGGACACCGCTCACCAAAAGGGAATCATCCGGCAGATTCAAAACGCTTTCGCCCTTGATATCCGCCAGCTGCAAAGCCTTGTCCTCGGGGATATAGGCAAGGATGGGCAAATCTCCCGTATCAATATACTGCTTCTGGCTCTCCTCCCCCAGCCGGTTGATGATGACCCCGATTTTTTCATACATCACCAGCTCATCGGCCACCTTTTTGATGGTTTTGATCACCGTGATGCCCTTTTTACTGGGGTCGCTGACCAGAAGCATATGGCTCACCTTTTCCATGACCCGTCGGTTGACCTGCTCAATGCCGGCTTCCCCGTCGATCACCACATAATCAAACTCCTCGCTCATCATGCTGATGACCTCTTTGAGGTAGGCGTTGATCCCGCAGTAGCAGCCCGCAGCCTCCGGGCGGCCTACGGCGATAAAGGCGAATCCGTTGGTCTCCACCATGGCATCAAACAGCCGGAACTTCACCTCCCCAAGCATGGCCTTGGCCCGGCGCTTGTCCCGCTCCTCCTGCCCGGCCTGGGTGATGGCCTTCCGGATATCGTCCACAGTGATCCCAACCTCCACCCCCAGGGCCGTGGCCAATCCCACGGCAGGGTCCGCATCAATGGCCAGAATCCGATCCTCCGGATGGGCTTTTACCAATTGACGAACAATTGCCGCAGAAATGGATGTCTTACCGACACCGCCCTTTCCTGCGACAGTAATGATGGCTTTGCTCATAGAAACGCTTCTTTCCTCCTTTCGCTCTCTTTTTATCAATATAATACTATAACTTTCCATTTTTTTCAACGCCAACTTTGGCAAATTGCATACAAATTCCCAGGTTGACAATTGGTGATTTTGTCGAAAATTACGAGAAGCGTCATAAAATCGAGGCGTCCATTGCGTAATAGAGACCACCGCCACAAAAGAGTCGGTTTGCAATAAGATTCCTTTACTTGCCGAAAATGAATCACAGCCCCTTTGTTTTGTTCATGCCCTTGTTATACAGCAAGAGGCCCCCCGATGCGTTCAATGCCGGGTGGCCTCTTTTTTTGCTCTTGTGGAAGAATTACTCAACAGTCGTGAAGCGTTCTAAAATGTAAGCAGCCTTCATTTAATTCATACAATTCATCACATAGTGCAGCCAAATCTCCCTGCATGTGGCTTGCCAAAATAATCGTTTTCCCTCGATTTCGCATATCCTTTAGCAGGATTCTCATATGGCCTACAGAATCAGCATCAAGTCCGTTCATCGGCTCGTCCAAAATCAGCAGCTGCGGGTCCTCCATGATGGCCTGGGCCAAGCCCAGACGCTGCTTCATTCCCAAAGAATACTTTCCGACGGGTTTCTTGTCCTTTGGGTCTAACCCAACCAAATTCATGGCATCGGATATTTCCGCGGCGCCTATCCTGTTTCGCAGCGAAGCCAAATAGGTTAGATTTTTATACCCGCTCCAATACGGCAAAAAACCAGGCGATTCGATGATTGCACCAATGCTTTCAGGAAAATCCATATCTTTTCCAATCATCTTTCCGTCTACTCTGACGGTACCCAGATTGGGTGACATCAGGCCACACAGTATTTTCAAAAATACCGTTTTTCCAGATCCATTTCTCCCGATAATTCCATAAACTTTTCCTTTTTGAAAATCAATGGAGATATGATCCAATATTTTCTGTTTTCCAAAGGACTTCGATATTCCTTCAGCGCTCACATACGCACTCATAAAGACGCCCCCATATTTTGGTCATCATTTTTCCTCTACGCCCATTTTAAAATCGTAGCGCTTCACCAACCGTCCTAACAATAACAGCAAGAATGCAAGGAATACGATATACATCAGCCAGGATGTTCCGAGCGAAGGGTAGGTTTCTTCCGTTGGGCCGCCCCGGATATGATGATAGATCAGTTGGCTGTTTGCCAGAAACGCAAGCTTTTTATAAAGCGCTCCGGGCATAATCGCCGTAAACATATAATTGATCACGTGGAATAATAAACCAAGGAAGAAGCCGATCCCCTTTTTGAACATCAGATTACATGCAAAAAGAACCAGACTTATGGAAAAAACATAGGCTACACTAAGGCCCATACTGTTCACAAATGCCCACGCCGGTGTGAATGACCGCATATCAATATAGGGCATGTGCAGTCCATAGCGTTCATAAAGTATTCCGCCAACATCCCTCGACAGCATCTGAAACGGCTTGCTCCAAGCATTTTTGACACAGACATGATCCAAAATGCACAGGACACCGCTTGAGAAAACAATACCATAGAAAATGAAACAAACGATTAAAATATAGAGGCATTTTCCAAATAACCATTCACGTCTGGATATACGAAGCAACGAGAATACTTCATTGCCGGAAGAAAATGGAATATCCGAAATCATGATAACGGCCGCCAGAACTGTTGCGGACAAAATGTATGTGTCACAGTTCAAATAGATAAATCCCTCAAAAATACAAAGGGGAGCGTCAATGCTATTTGCAAACCTTTCCAATGGCAATATGCTGATGATTTGCATGATGCAGCCAACGGCAGCCGCAATATAAAATCGGGGACCTCTGAATGTACGATGCAGCTGGGCCATACAGATTTTAAACATCACGCGCCCTCCTGGTCGCACCCAGCCGGAATAATACAGCTGACGCAAGCAATAGGGTAAACTGGTAAGCAAACGGGAAACCAATATTCGGCAAAAAAGAGCCTACCGGCATGAGCACATTCACCGGGCTGAACGCCATAAACCGCTCAATTCTGAAGCAAAGAATATGGGCAGCAAAATAGATCGCAAACGGCGCGGCAAGGGCAACGTATCGGTTCGGAACAACCGTCGAGACGCACAAACCCATATTGGACCACATTGCACCGAACAAGAACGCCAGAATTACAAGAAGCACCACAGCAAAGCCGCCGCCCCATATGAACTGAACCCGGCTCAAAATCGATTGATCCAGAAAGGTAGATGATCCGGGCAAAACACTTTCAGGCGTATTGGGTGTACCAATGATGACAAAGAACATGCTGGAAATCAAAATTGGTAACGCTGTAGCAATTCCACCGGTAATCGTCGAGCACAGCCAAGTGTCACGAATATATCTGTTTCTGTTTTCACGAATCAGAACACATCTAAGAAAGCCGCTGGAGTATTCATCACAAAAGATCGTAGATGCCGGAAGGGCCGCCAAAATAGGAGCAAATAAATCAAATCCGCCTTGGGCGTGCATAAAGTAAATATTGTGGAGATAATTCCCTCCTGCATCCGTTAACGAAAGGGCTCCAAAATTTCTTATATAGCTTATTGTACTCATGGTGAAAAACCACATTAAAAATACAAGACTCGCAATAATGCTAAAAAGCATTTCAATAGAAAAAATACAGGACTTCAATCGGATCAATAAGGCTCTTCTCAAAACGTATCCCTTCTTCTTTCCGCAATCAGATTCCCTTGAATGGCGTCAACAGCCAATACCCGGTCACGCAATAGATTTCGGCTGGCCTCATCAGAACCAAGTTGAAAACGCCAAATGGGGACAATTTTAGGCCCATCGTCAAAGTCATTAACGACAAGGTACTCCAGTGTAATTTTCGAAACAGCGATTTGACAATCAAAGTAACCGGCAATACCAAGTTTTTGCTCATCAAAGAATATGGGGACCTGTTCCGCAAACGCTTCTACAGCCTCATCGACAGAGAGGATCGGCTCTTCCAAAATGCATTCTCCGATTTTATACAAGGCCCCTCCAAAATATTCTACACCGTTTTCGTCTGCATAAAATTTCAAATCACGGTATGCTGTAACAGGAATACCGTCTATAGAACGTGAATAAATGACCCACAAAAAAGAGGAAGCTCCGTCAACTCCAAAGGGGCGTATATAATCAACCCCATAGTTCTCATCCGGAGCAACTGCCGAAACCAGCCTTTGGCAACGATCCAGAATACTTTCCATCGCATGGTATAGTGAAGACTCCTCTAATGATTGAAGCTGATTGGTTTCCAAATCATCCAGATTTGCATTTCTGTTCAGTAAATTAAAAATCTCCTCATCTGAAATTCCAGGGCCGGAGTGGTCATACTGCACATTAAATGTATAATAGTTTTTTCCATCGTCAATACGCTTTATTTCCCAGAAATCATTGTTCATATATGTATTGTGTTCAAAACTGTATTGATCTGCATCAAAGGCTGCTTTAAACAAGTTTTCTCTTTGAGATTCGCTAATAGAACACACAGAATACTCATAACAACCAATGTGCTGTACATCAGGCACAGATACATCGCCATCAATTACAATGCTATTTTCTTTATAAGGTATACATAACTGAATCCTTTTCCCGTCTGACTCCGCAATGGTTTTCAAATTGGTTTCCTCAACGCTGTCAGAGTTCTCTTCTGTCAGTGTATCAGCCCGTTCTTGCGCTGACGCACCAACACCTTGTATTTCTTCTCCATCAGAACAGTGCACATCAGAAGTCTTACAGGAGGCAAGCATGAATATCAGGAAGATAAAAACGATCATACAGCAAAGTGGCTTCATCATTTGGTCCCCCTTGTGAAAATACGAGGATAGGTTTCACCCATACAGTAAGAATCATTTCACTACATTTACCGCTATTCTACTACATATTCATTCCAATAGCAATGGTTCCGGCGCAAAATGATAATTACTGTACCTAACAAAAATCACCGCCCGATTGAACCCATACGCTCTACCTTCAGTAAATTAAATTACTGTCCCGTCGGATTTCAGCGCCATGCGGCATCCCCGCCAAAAACATACCTGGACACCCCCAGCGAAACCGTATGGAACGTCCTATGTGCCGTTCCGGAACACGTCGCAAATACACCCCCTGCGGACTACCGGAACCACCCCCCGACATGTCATTCCGACCGAAATGAAATGGAGTGGAGGAATCTTCCCAACCAGCAAGTTTTATCTTGTGTTGGTCCTTTTACCAACGTGGTGGATTCCTCCACTCCGCTTTGCTCAAGGCCTGAATGACATAATGGGGGACGTTTTCGGTTTTATCGGTAACAGTTCCGTCCTTTCGGCCACAGAACGGCACACAGGCCGTTCCCTACGGTTTCGCTGAAGGGACCTCTTTTTAACCGGGGTATTCCCAAAATTCCATTTGCTCACCCCATTTTCTAGTTTCTCAAATAGCTGAGGCTCAGCTATTTGAGATTTGAGATATTCTCTCATAGCAGCGGTGGAGCTGCTAGGGAGGTATTGAGTGCTAAAAAAAGAGGGTCGAGACCAACTCACCCCTCTTGGCTACCCTGTCTGGTGATGATGGACTCGCTTTGCTGCAGTAAAGTCAACAGCGGTTGCAATACCCCACAGGAGTGTTGCTAAGAGCCGTCTTTCGAGTCCAACAGGGGGAAACACAGATTCTCAAATTTTCTGGCATACAAAAACAGAGGGCTGAGAAATCCTCAACCCTCTTGGCTCCCCCTGTTGGACTCGAACCAACGACACACGGATTAACAGTCCGTCGCTCTACCGACTGAGCTAAGGGGGAATCTTTGTGTTGGCATTACCTATCTTCCCGGCAAGTCACCCTGCAAGTATTGTCGGCGCAGACGAGCTTAACTTCTGTGTTCGGGATGGGAACAGGTGGACCCTCGTCGCAATCAATACCAACTATTTTGTTTCCAT
>CAKTNS010000056.1 GCA_934589225.1 uncultured Oscillospiraceae bacterium | reverse complement strand
TACGCTTAAACAATTCCATTAATTGTCCAAGGTGTTATAGTTTGTCTTTACGTTATTCAATTTACAAGATGCAGCCGCTTTCGTTGGGGCTTCCCGCTGAAAGCTTCATGATATTAACATCAAATACAGAATTTGTCAAGCACTTTTTTAATTTTTTCCTAAAAAAGATTTCTCTTCTGACCTTTTGCGTTTTTACGCGTCATTTTATTCTAAATAGTTTCGCTATTCTTGTTCTGCAAAAAGGCCGGAAGCACACACCACAGGAACGCGCTGATTCCCGCGGCATAGATGCCCGGAATCTGTAATCCGCTTTGAAAAAGAATATAGGCCGCCACCGCCCCCGGCCAGTATTTTCCCCCGGCCGCAGCCAGTTCCAGAAGCTTTGCCAGTAGCACCGTGAACCCCGCCGTCAGGCCTACGGCTGCCAGTGCTTCCAGGCGTTTCACCGCCCCAAAAAAGGAAATGCTCCTGCTCATTTCGTAGAAGCCCTTTTCCCCGGCGTATCCAAGAACCCCCACCGTCACCAGGCTGCACAGCACTGCCCAGGGCGCTGCCAGACTTTTTCGTTTTCCCTCCTCCGGCAGAAGCATTAGGACCAGCAGCCACCCGCCGGGCCAGATCAGCCTGGGTGTCAGGTTCTGAAGCCTGATTTCTCCCACCGCCGTCAGCAGCACCACCCCGGCCAGGCCCAGCTGCAGAAGCCCCAGCACTCCGGCGGCGTTTCCCAGAGCTTCCGGCCCCTTGGCGGCCAGCCACAGGGCCACCGCCAGCAGCACCGCAGGTGCCCAGGCCGCCGCGGCCCCATCCTCCCAGCAGCTGCCGGTCCAGGCCAGCACCTGGGCCGCCACAAAAATACTCCACAGGCCCTGTGCATATTTTCCCCAGCCCCCGTGGCATCGCCCCGCCCCCGGGAGTCTTCGCAGCACCGCCCCCAGCAGGGCCAGCAGCCCCACCCCGGGCCAGGTGCCCCCTGCCGCCGTATGCAGCAGTCCCGCGAAGATCACCGCCGGAAATTTAGGGCTCCGGTTCTGTCTGTCCGTCCGCAAAGCATAGTCCTCCTCTGTGCCATATCAGCCGGGGCAGGTCCCTGTTCTGGAGCCTGAACAAAGGGGATTCCCGGCGGTGCTGCCCCAGGTAGGCCGCCGCCCCTTCCAAATCCTCCAGATAGGGGGCTTCATACACCTGGGTTCCCGGCCGAAAGTAGTGTTTCAGCTCCGGGATGAAGGTCTCTTGGTCTCCGGTCAGCAGCACATATTCCGCAGTTTCCAAGAAAATCTCCCCGGAGGCCTTCTGTTTTAAATCCACCATGGCCTCTTCCAGATTTTCGCCCCGACCCCTGTTTCCCGTATCCGTCCGCACCGCCACGCCCTCCCGGTCCCGGGACAGCTGCACCAGCTCCACGGGGATCAGGCTTCCCACGTCTCTGGGCTCCGCCGGGTTCCAAAACAGGGTGCCCAGGAGAAGCAGTATCCACAGCCACTTGTTCATTTCTGCTTTCTCCCATCCTCCGGCCCCAGAAGCCCATCCCGGAACCGGTCCTCCACCATGCGGTTTCGCAAAATGGAGCTTCCCCCTGCGTGAAAAGGCGCAAGATAGGGCACCTCCAGGCACCGCAGTCCCGCCAGATGTCCTGTCAGAAGGCAAATCCCCACGGTGAGCCCCAAAAGCCCGCCTACAGCCGCCAGCAGGCTCAAGCCGAACCGCCACAGCCGCACCGCCTCCGCCAGATCCCGGTTGGGCAGCGCAAAGCCGCAGACCCCGGCGATGCTCACCACGATCAGCGCCCCGGGAGACACCAGCCCCGCATCCACCGCCGCGGTGCCCACCACGATGCCCCCGATGGTGGACACCGACTGGCCCACCGCCTGGGGCAGATGGATGCCGGATTCCTGCAGCAGCTCAAAGGCCACCAGCAGCCCCAGCACCTCCGCCGTAGCGGAAAAGGGCACCTGTTTTTTGCTCTCAATAATGGTCCGCAGCAGCGGCAGGGGGATCATCTCCTGGTGATAGGCCCCCAGGGCGATGGCCACCGCCGGCAGCATCAGGCTTAAAAGCAGCGCCCCATAGCGCAGCACCCGCAGGCAGGAGGCGCTGAGATAATCCCGGCTCCAATCCTCCGGGCTTTCCATCAGATAACCCAGGTCCGCCGGAGCCAGATACCCCAGGGGCAGCCCGTCCACCAGCAGCCCCACCCGGCCCTCCAGGAGCCCGGCACAGAATTTATCCGCCCGCTCCGTATACTGGATCAGGGGAAAGGCGGTTTTTCGGGAGCCGGTGACATATTCCTCCACGGCGGAGGGCATCAGAAAGCCGTCCACGTCCACCTGCTCCAGCCGTTTCCGCATTCTGGAGACCAGCTTCGGATTCGTGATGCCCTCTATGGAGACCACCGTTACATTGGTCAGGCTCCGCCGCCCCACCTGGGTCTCCCACAGCCGCAGCTCCGGGCATCTTAAATGCCGGCGCACCAGGCTTGTATTGGTGCGGACCGTTTCCACGAAGGCATCCTTGGGGCCTTTGACGGTGTTTTCCACTTCCGGGCCGGAGATGCCCCGCTTTTCCCCGGTTTTCACTTCAAAGGCAATGGCCCCCACCCCGGGAAACAGCACCACGCAGAAGCCGTTGACCAGCTTTTTGGCCGCGTCCTCCAAGTCCTTGCAGGGCACCGCCACGCTGTTATACACACTTCCCCACAGGGCCTGTTGATAAAGGGCCTCCATGGTCTCCCCCCGCAGCTTTTCCGCAATGGGGCGAATCACATATTCCGAGGTATCCGCCCCGGAGGTCAGGCCGTCGATGGCATAGGCGTAGAGGGTAAAGCCCCCGCAGCGCAGCTCCCGGGCCATAAAGTCCCCGGCCCCCTCAAAAATCTGCCGGATATGTTCATGGGTCAGGTCCCCCAAATACATGCTTCTCACCTCCCGGGTAGGATTCCACATTCTTTGGGGCCTTATACAAAAAGTATTCGGGCATCACCATACCGGCAACGCCCGATTAAATATTATAAGAAATCTTTCATGACCCGGAAATAATCCCGCTTTCCGTTGAACACCGCCATTACATAGGCCGCGTTCTCTTCTTTCTTATAGAGATAAAACAGTAGATAGTCTCCGTGGACCAGAAAGCGGTAGCCGCTGCTTTTCAGCACCCGGTCTCTGGGCACCGCGCCGGACTCCGGGAAGTGTTCCAGTCGTTTTGTCTCTTCCTGAAGTTCCAGGACAAAGCGTATCGCCAGGGCCTTGTCCTTGGAAAGCTCCGCAATGCCCCGGGCGATTTCCAGCAGGTCCGACTTGGCCGTATCCGTAAAAATCACTTGACAGCTCATACTTCCAGATGCTCCAAAGCCCCCAGAATCTCCCCGAAGGCCTCATCGGCAGACTGCACTCTGCCAAGCTTCACATCGTCCATGGCCTGGGCCAGATGGGAATAGACCCGGAGTTTCGCTTCCAGGTCGTCAATATAGCGCAGCTGGTTCTGGAAATCCTCGTGGCTGAGGAGCACCGTATCTTCCCTGCCGTTGACGGTGATCGCCACGGGATTTTGCCGGGTCAGGGCGGAAATCTGGGCATAATTCGTGCGAATATCCTTTGAAGGCCGGATGGAAATGTTTGGACTCATAGAAAACGCCTCCTGTCTTGGTAGTCATATTATATCCCAATAATACCACCGTGTCAACTGTGGGATGCACAAAGGCCGCCTGCGCACTTGCAGACGGCCTTGTATCCATATTTACTGTGCGGAGGGCACGACCTCCGGGCCGATGGGGCAGTCGTAGCCCTCGGCGGCGGTTTCAGAAAATTCTTCCCGGGCCCGTTTCAGGAGCTCCGGCTTTTCCATCAGGTCCGCAGCGGCTCCCGCCAGCACCTTGGCGGCGTAGAGCAGGCCCTTATAGGCAAGGCCGGTCTTTCCCGTGGACACCACCTGCCAGCTGTGGCCGGGGACCTGGGAGGTCCAGGTGGCGGCGTTGAACTGGGCCGTGGGGGTCAGCCAGCTGACGTCGCCTACGTCCGTAGAGCCGGGGCTGTAGGAGGCGGCGGGGTAATAGGGCACCACAAAGTCATTCATATCCTTGGTCCCCTCCTGGGACAGCACCCGGATCTGCTTTTTGAGCACGGGATTCGTATCCACGCCCTCCCCGGGCAGACCCTCGTGGGGATAGGTTCCCCGCAGGGCGGCGGCAAAGGCCCATTCCTCCTGGGTATACTGAGGCATCGGGGCCTCCACCAGGTTGTCATAGAGCAGCTGCTCCAGGACGGTGTTGGACAGGGTATCGGAGGTGCCATCCAGCTGGTGCCAGGTCACGGCGGTGCCGGACATGAGGGCGGCGCCCCGGGCAATGTCATTGACCCGCTCCAGCAGGGCCTTGGCCTTCCGGACGGTCCGGGCCCGGACCATGTACACAAGCTTGGCCTTGGGCTGGACCACATTGGGCGAAATGCCCCCGGCATCGGCAATGGAATAGTGGATGGAGCATCCGGGCTCCATGTGCTCCCGGAGGAACTGAACGCCCACGTTCATGAGCTCCGCCCCGTCCAGGGCGGACCGGCCCTCCCAGGGATTTCCGGCGGCGTGGGCCGCGGTGCCGGCAAACTCATAGATCATTTGCAGGCATGCGGCGTTGGAGCCGGTGGTGACCTCGTTGGTGGAGCCCGGGTGCCAGGTAATGGCCGCATCCAGGTCCCGGAACAGGCCGTCCCGGGCCATAAAGGTCTTTCCGGCGCAGCCCTCTTCTCCGGGGCAGCCGTAGAAGGTCACTGTACCCTGGAGCTTCCCCGCCGCAATGGCATCTTTTACCGCAATGGCTGCCGCCAGAGAGGCCGCGCCCAGAAGGTTGTGTCCGCAGCCCTGGCCGCAGCCGTCCTCTACCAGGGGCTTCTTTTCGGCCACCCCCGGCACCTGGGACAGGCCCGAAAGGGCATCATACTCCCCCAAAATGCCGATTTTGGGAGAACCGGAGCCATAGGTTCCGGAAAAGGCGGTGGGAATGCCGCAGAGATTTTCCTCTACCTGAAAGCCCTCGGCCTTCAAAAGCTCCACATAGGCCTTGGTGGACCGGACCTCCAGCATGGAAAGCTCGGCATAGTCCCAGATTTTATCGCTCAAAGAGAGAATTTCCTCTTTTTTGGCTTCAATGATTTGGTACAGTTCCTCTTTATCCATTTTACAGTACCTTCGCTAAGAATTCCTGAAGTCTGGGGTGGGTGGGATGGTTGAATACCTGGTCCGGGCTGCCCTGTTCCAGGACGTTGCCCTCGGCCATAAACAGCACCCGGTCCGATACCTCCTTGGCAAAACGCATCTCGTGGGTGACGATGACGCTGGTCATGCCGGTTTCCACCAGACCCTTAATAACGTCCAGCACCTCGCCTACCATTTCCGGGTCAAGGGCGGAGGTGGGCTCGTCAAAGAGCATCACGTCCGGCTCCATGGCCAGGGCCCGGACGATGGCCAGACGCTGCTTCTGTCCGCCGGAGAGGTTGCCGGGCATTTCATCATACTTAGACAATAGCCCTACCCGGTTCAGCAGGTCCTTTGCCATCTGGTCTGCCTCGGGCTCGGACTTGCCCTTGAGCATCATGGGGGCTAAAGTAATATTCTTTGCCACCGTCAGGTGGGGGAATACATTGAAGTGCTGGAAGACCATGCCCATTTTCTGCCGGTGCAGGTCAATATTGACCTTGGGGGGCTTGGGCATCTTGCCCTCTTTGATCAGCTGCTTTTCTTCCTTGGTCAGGTTTCCGGTGATCTCGCTGCCCTCAAAGTAGATTTTGCCGCTTTCCGGCTTTTCAAGCAGGTTCAGGCACCGCAGAAAGGTGCTTTTGCCGCCGCCGGAGGGGCCGATGACGGAGACCACCTCGCCCTTCTGGACGACCTGGCTGACCCCCTTCAAGACCTGCAGCTCTCCGAAACTTTTGTGTAAATCAACGGTTTTGATCATTTCCATAGTGCTCAGGCCTTTCCTTTCATGTTCAGAAGTTTTCTTTTCCGGTTGGTGTAGGCATCAGGGGAAGCCATCTTCTTGCCGAACTTGTCCACAATTTTGCTCAGAGGGAAGGTGACGCACAGATAGATGATAGCCACGATGGTCAGGGGTTCCAGGGTCAGATAGGACACGCCCTTGACCACCAGGTAGGAGGTCATAATGTCACCCAGGAAGAAGGTGGAGGCAAGAGACGTTTCCTTCAGCATCATAATGAACTCGTTGCCCAGGGCGGGAAGGATGTTCCGCACGGCCTGGGGCAGGATGATCTTCATCATGGTCTGGCCCTCGCTGAGGCCCAGGGACCGGGCGGCCTCGCTCTGGCCCTTGTCCACCGCCAGAATGCCGGAACGGATGACCTCGGAAACATAGGCGGAGGAGTTGATGCACAGGGAAATGGACACCCACATGAACTGGCTCAGCTTCAGGAAGGTGAAGACATTGGGCAGCACGAAGTAGAATACATACAGCTGCAACAGAATTGGCGTGCCCCGGATGACCTCAATGTACACAGAGGCGATGAACCGGAGGATCTTCACCTTGGACATTTTCAGCATGGCGATCAGCGTGCCCAGCACCGTGCCCAGGGATACGGAGATCACGGTCAGAATCAGGGTGTTTTTCAGGCCCGTAAACAGGAACAGCTGCCAGTAGTTGCTCCAAATTTTGGCCATGTTCGGAAGAAATAAGCTAAAATCCATCTTTTTGTTCCTTTCAATTCCTGTTGTAACGGCTCTCTTTTCAGCGTGACGCTGGTCACGTTCAAAAGAAAGCCATTAGATTATACCATATACTTCTCACTTCGGTAAAGTGGTGATGAGGAATCTTCCCGAAAAAATCTTCTCGGGAAGATTCCTCGAATATTTCTTAGCTGACGGCGTTTCCCTGGTCGTCGTAGGAGGCCTCGATGCCGGAGATCTCCTTGGCTTCGTTGTACCAGGTGTCCCAGCTGTCCTTGGAGGAAGCCAGGGCCTCGTTGACAGCGGCGGTCAGCTCGTCGGCACCCTTTTTCAGCAAAATCACGTTGCCGGTGTACTTTTCGTCTACGTCAAACTTAAAGCCGGACATGGCGATTTCGGGGTTGTTGGCGATGATGGCCTTGCCGTTGCCGTCGGCCACGGCGATGCAGTCAAAGTCGCCGTTTTTCAGCTGCAGGACTGCGGTGCCCAGGTCGGTGAAAAGCGTCAGCTCGGAGTCCGGCAGCTGCTCGCTTGTCAGGGACTGCTGCAGGGAGGCGTTCTGGGCACCGATCTTGGCACCCTTCAGGCCCTCGGCGGTGGCGAACTTGTCGCCGTTGGAGGCCAGGGTGATCAGCACCTGGTTGTCCTCGTTGTCACCGGCGTGGTAGTAGTCGGAAACATTGTAGTTCTCGGAACGCTCCTCGGTCCAGCTGAAGCCGGAGATGGCCATATCCACGGTACCGGCGTAAACGGCGGTCTGGCAGGCGTCGAAGCTCATGGGCATGACCATCAGCTCCAGGCCCATGGAATCGGCAATGTGGTGGGCCAGGGTCAGGTCAAAGCCAACATACATATCCTGTCCTTCCTTGGAGGGGTCAACGAACTCCATGGGGGCAAAATCCGGAGAGGTGGCTACCGTCAGCTTTCCGGAGGTAACAGTCTTTGCTTTTCCATCAGAGCTGCCGCAGCCGGACAGCAGGGAGGTCAGCAGCAGGGTCGTCAGGGCCAGTGCAATCAGTTTTTTCATATTCAGGTTCTCCTTTGCTGTTTGTTTGATTTGATGGTTGTATTATAGCGCGAATATTATACAATTTCAATTGATAATATTTACAAAGCTGCAGGTTTTCTTTTGGGTATTCCATGTGTATTTCGTATATTTCATTCATTTTATTGGTGTATATGCGCATATTTACGTATAAATGTGTATTCAGTCATTCATTGGTTTTGGATATTATTCATTTTAGAGCGTATATTTTCATGTCGGTTTTGAGCTGTTAAAAGTGCCCCGGTCCTGTCATTCAGGCCTTGAGCAAAGCGGAGGGAAATACGGTACAGCGTGAAACATTACACAAACAGTGGGCGCAAAGGTAGAACGTTTCAGCGAAACCGTAGGGAACGGCCTGTGTGCCGTTCCGGAGACGTGGCAAATATAACCCGTGCGGTTGAACGGTATTACCCACCGACGTGCATGTAGGGGCGGCAACCTGCCGCCCGCTACGTTTCGACTATAACCTGTGCAGTTGAATGGTGTTACGCAATGTAGCGGCGATGATTCATCGCCATCCGGCGTAAGCCGGAATCGCTGTACGTTTAAATCTGTAACAATCAAACCAGAAACGTATGTCATTCCGACCGCAGCGTCAGCGGAGTGGAGGAATCCACCACGTTGGTGAAAGGACCACCACAAAATAAAACCTGCAACTTGGGAAGATTCCTCGACTCGCTTACGCTCCCTCGGAATGACATGTCGGGGGGTTGTTCTCGTTTGTCTGCACAGGTTATATTTGAAACGTGGCGGGCGGCAGGTTGCCGCCCCTACGGTAACGTACCACGTTTTTCCAATTATTCAGAACACAATACAAGGATAGATGCGTCAAAAATGCGGTAATACGGAACAAATGTATTGTAGGGGCGGCAATCTGCCGCCCGGGACGTTGCAATTATTGAGCCGTATCGGCCAAAACGACATTCCGTTCAACCGCACGGGTTGTATTCCGAACGTGGCGGGCGGCAGATTGCCGCCCCTACGGACACGCTGATTGGGGGATTGTTTAACCGACGTATTCCAAAAACGGGCACATCCGTCCACAATAACTGTCAACTGTAAACTGTCAACTGTCAACTGAAAACAACTGTCAACTTTTCCCGCCGTCCTACAAAAAACCTGCCTGTCCTGTGCACCCAAGCACAAGGCAGGCAGGTTTATTTCATCTTTTACGACAGCAGCAGCTTGTCGTCGGCTTCGTCGGAGCCGGAGGCTTTGCTGAATAGGTTCAGGAGCTGTTCTACGGTCAGGCGCTGTTTTTCTTCACCGGAGACGTCTACGGCCACGTGGCCGTTGTACATCATGATCAGGCGGTTGCCGTAGGCGATGGCGTCGCGCATGTTGTGGGTGATCATCATGGTGGTCAGGCGGTTCCGCTCCACAATGCGCCGGGTGGCTTCCAGGACCTTGGCGGCGGTTTTGGGGTCCAGGGCGGCGGTGTGCTCGTCCAGCAGCAGCAGTTCCGGTTTTTGCAGGGTGGCCATCAGCAGGGTCAGGGCCTGGCGCTGGCCGCCGGAGAGGAGGCCCACCTTGGCGGTCATGCGGTCCTCCAGGCCCAAATCCAGGATTTTCAGCTGCTCCATATACCGCTCCCGGTCTGCGCCAGTGATGCCGGGGCGCAGGGTCCGGCGCTTGCCCCGGCGGTCGGCCATGGCCAGGTTTTCTTCGATCTGCATGGTGGCGGCGGTGCCCATCATGGGGTCCTGGAAGACCCGGCCCAGGAAAGCAGCCCGCTTGTATTCCGGCATTCTGGTCAAATCCTTGCCGTCTAGGACGATGGAGCCGGTGTCCACAGTGATACTGCCCGCCACGGCATTGAGCATGGTGGACTTCCCCGCCCCGTTGCCGCCGATGACGGTGACGAAATCCCCGTCATGAAGGGTCAGGTTCAGGCCATTCAAGGCGGTTTTGGCATTCACCGTGCCGGGATTAAAGGTTTTGCTGACGTTTTTAATTTCAAGCATGGCGTTCCCCTCCCGCGGTTTTGGCCGCTTTCTTCTTAAATACATTGCCCTTCCAATAGGGAACGGACAGGAACAGCGCCACGATCAGGGCGGTAAAGAGCTTCAAATCGTTGGTATTGAGGCCCAGCTGCAGCACGATTTGCAGCACCAGGTAGTAGACCACGGCACCCACCACCACGGTACACAGCTTCAGGGCAAAATTCCTAAACACCTTTCCCAGCAGCACGTCACCGATGATCACCGCCGCCAGACCGATGACGATGGCGCCCCGGCCCATGTTGACATCCGTAGCGCCCTGGTACTGGGCAAGCAAGGCCCCGGCCAGTGCCACCAGGCCGTTGCTCAGCATCAGGCCCACGGTGACGGCGACCCGGGTGTCGATGCCCTGGGCACTGGCCATGTGGGGATTGGCACCGGTGGCCCGGAGGGCGCTGCCGTATTCGGTGCCAAAGAACCAATAGAGAATGGCGATGAGCACTACCAGGGTCACCACCGCCGGGATCAGGGGATTGCGCAGAGAAAACTCCGTCACATACCGCTGGGACACCACCAGATTATACTTGTCCACGGAAATGGGCTGGTTGGATTTGCCCCCCATGATCCGTAGGTTGACGGAATACAGGGCCAGCTGGGTGAGAATGCCGGAGAGAATGGCGGGAATTCCACAGCGGGTGTGGAGAAGTCCCGTGGCAAGGCCCGCCAGAAGGCCCGCTAAAAAAGCGCACAGCAGGGCCAGCCAAGGGTTCAGGCCGGAGCGCATGAGCATGATGCACACTGCGCCGCCGGTGGCCAGAGTGCCGTCCACCGTCAGGTCCGCCACGTCCAGAATTCTGTAGGTGATGTACACGCCGATGGCCATAATGCCCCACAGCAGGCCCTGGGAAATGGCCCCGGGGGCGGCATTGAAAAGCGGAGAGAGAAAGGTCATGGTTTTTTACCTCAAATCTTTTTTCATTCATTAAAGCCAGGGGCAGAGCCCAGCGGCTCTGTCCCTGAAAAATGCTGTTTTCGGTTATCCCTCAATGGCGGTGTAGCCCTCGGGAGGGGTGATGCCCAGGGTCTCACAGTTGGCGGCATTGTACTTCTTCGTCACCTGGGGGGCGTATTCCACGGGCATGGTGGAAACGTCGGCTTCGCCGGTCAGGATCTTGGCAGCCATCTTGCCGGTGGTGTAGCCCAGGTCATAGTAGCTGATGGAGAGGGTTGCCACGCCGCAGCCGGAGCAGATGCCCTCCTCACCGGCAACCACGGGAACCTTGGCAGGCAGAACCACGTTGGCAATGGCTTCTGTATTGGAGGCGGCGGTGTTGTCCGTGGGGATGTAGATCACGTCAGACTTGTCGCAGGCCTTCTGGGTCACGGAGGATACGTCGTTGGTATCGGTGAAGGCGAACTCCTCACAGGTCAGGCCCTCCTTTTCCAGATACCCACGGATCACATCCACCTGGTACTTGCTGTTGGACTCCGCGGAGCAGTACAGCAGGCCCACGGTCTTGGCCTCGGGGAACAGCTCCCGCAGCATGGCGGCCTGCTGGTCCAGAGGAGCCAGGTCGGAGGTGCCGGAGACGTTGGTGCCCACGGTGCCGTTCCAGTTGTCGATTTCCAGAGCGGAGGCGTAATCCGTTACGGAGGTGCCCAGAATGGGGATGGTATTGGTAGCGGAGACCGCCGCCTGCAGGGGGGCGGTGGCGTTGGCCATAATGAGGTCCACCTTGGAGGCAACGAAGCCGTTGACAATGGTGGCGCAGCTGGTGCTCTCGCCGGAGGCGTTCTGCTCGTCAAAGGTCACGGAATCCCCCAGAGCTTCCGTCAGAGCGGCCTTGAAGCCCTCGGTGGCGGCATCCAGAGCCGGATGCTGCACCAGCTGGCAGATGCCTACCCGGTAGGAGGTCTTTGCGGTATCCGCGGCTGCCGCAGCGGTGGTTTCAGCGGCTGCGGTCTCGGCGGCTGTGGTCTCAGCGGCTGTGGTCTCAGCGGCGGAAGACCCGGTGCCTGTACAGGCTGTAAAGGTTCCCAGCAGCAGCACTGCCAGAACCAGCGCAAGTGCTTTTTTCATTTCATTTTCTTCCCTTCGTGTATCTTGTGTGAACTTTTGTATCCCGGTCATGGAATAGTTCCCGATTACTATACATCCGCCCCAGGTCCTTGTCAACCACTAAAATACATGGTTATCATAAGTTTTCCGCATATTTCCCGGGGAGCACTGCATATTCCCGGGAATACATGTATATTCAAAAAACCACAGAGCCCAGCCCTGTGGTTTTGACGCGTTATTTTGCGCTGTCAATGGTTTTTCCGAAGACAAAAAACCGCTGGTAGAGAAATTCGGTGGAAAAATTCAGCAGCATATTGATGCCCGTTACCAGGTATGCATTCCATCCCAACCCCGTCAGGAAGCTGCCAAGCACGGTGGACAAGGGGGTAAAGACGGCATAGTAGGCCGCCACCTTCGCCATGGCCACCGGCACATTGGCAGCGGACTGAAAGGTGAATTTCCGGTTCAGGGTAAAGTTCCACAGCACAGACAGACACAGGGCCGTCAGATAGCAGGGCCAGTAAGGAAGCCCCGTCAGCTCATTGAGGAGGGCAAAGGCCCCCATTTCAATGAGACCGGCACTGACGGAGAAAAAGGTGAATTTCAGCACCCGCACAAATTCTTTCATGGTTCTTCCTTTCAAGAAAATTCCCTGGGCAAAAGCCCAGGGAATTTCTGATGATTACTTCACGGTGACGGAGGTCACGTGGGGCTGCATGCCGTTGTACCAGTACAGGAAGCCCTCCACATCGATGGTGTCGCCGACCTTCAGGTTGGTGACGGTGGTGTACACATCGGTGCCCTCGCCGCAGAGGTAGCTCTCTACGGTAAAGGTGTAGGTGTTGGTGCCGTCAGTGACGTTAAAGTACAGGTCGTTGTTGTTGCCCGCGGCACCGGAGCCGTCCCAGTTGTACAGGAAGGCGTCGCCGGCATCGTTGGCCTTTTCCACGGTCAGGCCGGTGATCTTGATCTTGGCATTCTGCCAGTCGATCAGGTTGGAAGCAGACAGGCCGCCGGTGATGTCCTGGGCAGGGGCGATGTAAGAGCCCTCCAGAATTTCAAAGGTGCCGCCCTCGGCAACTTCCACTTCGCCGGACCACTCGGTCTTAAAGCCGTTGACCCGAATCTTGGTGCCCTCGGTCAGCTTGGCGGC
>CAKTNS010000055.1 GCA_934589225.1 uncultured Oscillospiraceae bacterium | reverse complement strand
AAGAACCGGTGATAACCGTCTGTCAGCGATTTGCAAAATCGCGTAGCCGCTGGGATTTTCCAGCGTTTCCAGAACACGAACCAGTGTTCTGCGGGGATTGGGGCAGCGCCGCAACAAGCAGAAAGCTCTCATTTCCACTTGCGGAGAAATGAGGGCTTTTCGCATCTGTATTACGGATGCATTGCTTGCCAGTTTTCTAATCATTTTATGTGCCACTAATGTGCGGATGAACCTGTTAATCTTCTCAATGTGAGAACGGCCTACCCATACGCAGCCTTAAACGAAGAAACTCAGAATAAATCGGCATTAATTTTGCTGATTTATTCTGAGTTTTCCTAAAGCAAATTTCTGTGTAGCTAGATCCCTTTTATACAAACAAATGATAATAGCTTTCCATTTTGCCTGAGCCCACTTAGCTACGATTAGTTGGTAAAAAACTGGATAACATGATGGAACTGTTTTGTGGAACCGTCATAGTACATAGTTGCATTGCCGCAATATTTTTTTACAACCCGTTCGATACTCCGAAGTCCCACGCCATGACGGTTCTTGTTTTCCTTACTGGTACGGAAGCCGCCACTACCATCTGGAGTTGGTGCAACAGCACAAGAGTTGACAACAGAAATAATCACAACTGTATGTTCAGCATTCCAAGTGGCAGATAATTCAATTTGCTTCTCATCAGACACAATCGCTGATTCAAGGGCATTGGACAACAGATTCCCGTACAGTGTTGTAACACTGGAGGCATCCATAAAAGCCGATACATTCTCTCGAATGTCACACTGAAATGCCACACCAGACACTTTGCACTCGTCACGGAAATGAAGAAGCAGCAAATTAAGAATAGAATCTGTACAAAGCTTGGCCTGATTGGACGGTGCCAGGGAAACATTCAATTCCGAGACATATTTCTCGATCTCATCTGCGCTACTCTGCTTTGCAAGAGCATCGATAACACCTAAGTGTTTTTTTATATCATGCACCAGAATCCTTTGACTTTCAAATTGATCTTGAAGCGCCTTGTAATAGGCAAGGTCTGCCTGCTCTTTTTGAAGGCTAAGCTGTAAAGTCAAATACTCATCATTGGCCTTTTCTATGTAGTTATACAACACAAGGAAAACCAAGTTTACACACAGCAACGCCACGATGGTTATGAGCATCATTACACCACTTTCCGTAGATACTCCGGTAGTAGTGCCAAGATACACCGATAAAATTGCGATAAAGGCTGAGAGAACAGGTAAACTGCAAAATAACACCATAAGCCGTGGGTCATTGCGTTGATCTTTGTGCGAAGAAAACATATGAGATCCAAGCGCTGCAAACACAAGATACACCAGATTGCCCAATAGAATTTGCATAAAAAGGACCCATACGTTGCTCTTGTCTGCTGAGAAACCAAAGCCAAATACATTGAATACCAACGCAGCTAATATTTCTGATCCTGCCATGAAAAAACATAGCAATGCGGTATGCAGCAGTGCTACTTTCTTGCTGCATCGAAAGTTGCATTTTATTACGACATAGTTTACAACACAGAAGAACGTAGCGTTTATGTTTGAATTTTTATATCCGGACACAAGGAACAGTAGGGCATATCCGATCAAAAAGAAACACGACAAAGAAGAGGTGCTTCTTTTCCGTTCAAACACAAAGTCTAAGTATAGCCACGCTGTGAGTGCTTCAGAGATAAAACAGATTACATAACATATCTTTTCTCCAATCATTTCACACTCTCCATATACATCAAGTAAGCATCTTTAAACTGAGAATACTTTCTTCTTGACAGGAATACCATCTTTTCTTTATCAGCATATTTCAAAACAACGGTATCCTTATAGATGTTGAACACATAGCGCATATTAATAATATAACTTCGATGGGTGGAATAAAAGCAGGGTAAGTTCAGTGTTTGCCTCCAGTAATCTATGTTTTTACTGCTTACAAATTGCTCATCCGTGGTATGCACCATCACCTTCCGTTCTGTTGTTTCCACACAAACAATTTCTTCGGCCCGCCGTATGAAGATTCCCTCGCTTGTGGAAATCGGATATTCGCGAGACTCCATATTGTATGCATAAACTGCATCCTTCAAGTTTCTGAACAGGCGCGTTTTTTCAATCGGTTTCGATAAGTAGCGAAATACCTGGAATCGCATAGCTTCATCTAAATAGTCGGGGTATGCAGTAACAATAATTATTTTGACTTGCGGATTCCGTTCTTTCAACTTTGCCCCAATGTGGATGCCGCTGACGCCGGGCATTTCCACATCCAAAAAAGCGATATCCACCCGTGTTTCCTTTTGAATCAGCAAATCACCACTTTCATATGCGGCAAACTCAGGCTGTGTACCTCCCAGTGTGCTAAAAAAATCTTGCACAAGCTTTTGAAGTTGCGCCAGAATCAAAGGCTCGTCATCACAAAAAACAATCCGCATAAGTGTGTCCACCTCTCTTTATGTTAAGAGCAGTATACCACACTTATGCGAAATTGTCATTATTCCATTTTTCGTCCTGTAATGTCACCATTTTCTGGACAAGGACATTCACCAAGTCCAAATCCCTGCTAGTACACAGCTTGAGGCTATCAACAATGTTTTGCGGAACATTGTTAGAATACATATTCCCCATTATCAAATAATCGGGTGTAACAGAAAGGCTATTACATATTTTAACCAAAATTTCCAGACTCGGTTTTTCGTTTCCATGTTCTATACTTGAAAGGTAGTTGTTTGAAATGCCGATCTGCTCCGCCAAATTAACTTGACGCATTTTTAGTTTTTTCCTACGAAGAACGATTCGTTTTCCTATATTTTCATAATCCAATTCCATAAGCCCATCACCTTAATTATTTTAACAACTTGCGTTCTAAATATCAATAAACCAATCCAGAACTATTCCTGTTTAGTTGGAAAATAAGTTAAAATAATGCAGAATAATTCTGAAATAGGTTTAACTTCGGCGCATTTTCCTTAATATATGACCATTTACGCATAATTTCGCGCATTTCGTACAGAACGCATTGAACTTGCCACTTTCATTGCATATAATTGAATTGCTCCAAAATTATATCAATAAATCTATGGGAGGAAAACAATATGACACATAACTATCTTCAATCGAAACTGACTCTCTGGCTTGCGAAATTCGCTTCCGCAACGCTTTGCGCCATCTTGTTCATCTGCGCAAATACCAATTCTAGCTGCTTGTTCCACCAGCCTGAAATGCCCAAGAAACTGGATAAATTCAGCAAAATCAAATGATACACATTGTCTCGGATGCAATCGCAAAATGGCTGGAGATGGAAGGCGCGGTTTCTAGTGAAGATCAGTCACTCTACGCTTATGCGGCATACAGTTTTCTATTCGGAACTCTGCCAATTGGAATCGTGATGTTGCTGGGCTCGTGTTTTGGATTGCTTCAGGAAGGGATTGTGTTAATCATTCCATTTATGATGCTGAGGAAATTCTGCGGCGGCTTCCATCTAAAATCATCCGGAATATGTTTCTTTGCTACGATCGGTGTACTTACTTTTTCACTGGGGTTGGTAACGTACACCATTCATGCAGAACAAATGGGTGTGCTAACCATCCTTGTGTGCCTATCGGTGCTGAGCCTCTGTATATTCAGCCCTATAGAGAACCAGGCCCGAAAATTATCCGAAAAAGAGCGGATCGTTTTTAGAACTGTAGCACGGGGCCTCTCGCTTATTTTCCTTGCGATTTACTTTTATCTGTCTTTTCACGCATCTATACAGTATTCCGCAGCATTTGGAATAGGAATTCTTCTTGTGGGTGTCTTACAGGTCCCTTGCATCCTACGGGAGTCTCTTTTCCCAAAGTTAAAGGTTGAAACAAAAAGGGAATAACCAAAACGACAAGAATACTGTCATTTTGCGCAGCAGGGATAGAAATGGTACGTCCGATAAGGTATGATTGAAAACATAAAATAGCTGCAAAAAATGTCCGCAAGCACTTTGCCCTGACCGTGGGGATGTACATGGATTTGTGGAGACACCGTAAAGTGTCCTTGGCACAGAGAAAGCAGCACAGGATCTTGGATGCCATGTCCTATCGGGTACCCCGTCAGGTCACCAAGTGTCGGACATACCGGAAGGGCGACCAATCTACCTGCTATCCGGTATGTCCCCGCTGTAACATAAGTATGGAGAGAGAATACATGGCGTTCTGTGACCGATGCGGACAGAAGCTTGCCTGGGATCGGCTCTCAGAATGGTAGGGCAGTGTATTTTCTTGCCTTGCGAGGGGAAATACACTTGTGAAAAGGAAAAATGGAGAAAAAGAACGAGTTCATCAAAGCTATCCATAAAAATGATATGAAACGCCCGATCAGCGGTTCATATATGCCCTGGACTTTTGGAACGGCGCGCGTCTGGAGGTCAGTGAAAACTTGCCGTAGGCCATCAGCGGTAAAGGGAATGGTTGATGGTAAAGAAAAACAAAGGGGGAATTTATGCGATATATGAAAAAAGTAATCACATTTACGTTAGCTGTGGTTATGTTAGTATCTATGATGGCCATTCCGACAATGGCTATGTCGAATACAACGTATTTACAAGCGAAATCAGCGGTGGCTGCATTTCCCGAAGTATACTATTTGGTAAGTGACCGAAAGGGAACTGTACTCGCACTACAAGCTTACTTGATGAGGTTCAATGACACCTGTAGATCCAAGCTTAAGTATAACAATAAATACATGGATGGTGAATACGGCGGACGTACAAAAGATGCTGTTGCATTTGCGCAATCAGTCCTTGGTGTAGCGTCAGACGGTTGGTGCGGCGAAGATACATGGGGAGCAATTGCTAATAGCCTTGTTGTTAATGGAAATGGCCTCTATAGACGGTATAGTACACATGGTAATTGTTATGCTGTGAGTGCTTCCGGAGGTGGATCAGATGGTTTCCCAACGCTTTGTTACATAGATGAAGACAATTGGGCCGTTTACATTTGTCCGCTGCCCTAAAAATTGCTTCATCCGAGATGATGGGTGAAAGAACTACTGATTGAAAACGAAAAATATCTCCAGTATATCTTGTGTATACTGGAGATAACATAATAAAGGGGTAATAAAATGCGAATCTTTAGCCTAAGCATAAAGCTCGTTTCAATTACAATTTTGGGATGCATGATTTTGTGTGGATGCCAAAAAAATCCTCAAGATGTTGTTGCCAATAATACAAGTACCACAAGTGACGAAAACATTCAACAAGTTTTACCTGCTGCCGAACCAGCAGCCAAAATCCACAAGAGTTTTGAGAGCACAGATGGCTCCGTTCGCTTTGAACTGAACATTCAAACGGATACGGCAATTTCCTCATTGCCAACCGTGAAGGTGCAACCACACTATTTGACGAAGCAGGACGCACAACAAACGGCACACGCATTATTTGGCGACGCTGCATTTTATGAAAGGGAACCGTACGAATCTGCGACATTTAGTAAAACAGAAATTCAGGATAGACTTCAAAGATGGTCTGGATATATAGGCAATGATGCATTATACAATCTATATGGAACGGAAGACATCGATTTTGTAAAAGAACTTGTTCAAAAGTATATTCGTGAGTATACACTTAAATTAGAGACTGCTAGTAACGAAAATACACATATTCCTTGTAAATGGGAGTATAAGGAAGATTGCCTATATACATTTGCTCCAGACAACATTACCCCGGAGGAATTGGCAAGCGCTAACAGCGCAATTTTGGCAAATTGTACTGTAAATGGGATTAGATACTGTTTTGATGCAGTGACTCGCAACAAATCTGATTACAAGTTGAATATTATCTCAGCGTATATTGACGGTTCTAATAGTCCATTTGGCATTGATGAAGCAATAGCACGGGCGACTCTATGCAGAACTGGAAAGCCAGAGCAATCCCAAGTCAACGCTATTTCGCAGAAAGCAGAAAACATTTTGGGTGAAATTGGTATAGGACAGTGGATAATTGATTCCTGCACCCTGCAGGAAGATACAATCGGCAATAAAACAGAATATTCCATTCGGGTCAATGCGCTTCCTGTACTTGCAGGAGCCAGGGCTGTTGACTGTTCCCCTTTTTTCAAACTAAAGGGGGAGGATGTTTATGCATCCAATTACTATCTAACTAGTGCGCAGTTTACTTTTGCACCAGATGGAACATTGCTCTCGTTTGAACTCACTTCGCCCATTGATATTATAGAAATAGGCGAGCAAACTGAAGTAGCTAGCTCCACTGATGAGATGATTGCGAGGGGAATTAATCAGCTATCTCTTACGGATTACTATGCTTTCTATACGGGCGATACAAAAAAGTTTGACAATATTTCAGTGTTGTGTAATGTCAGCATTACCGGGGGATACTATGGATTAGTTCGTACGAAAATTGCAAATCAGGATGACCAGTACCAGTATATACCAAGCTTTGTATTAACAGGAACGTACGATTTTTCCAATCCAGATACGGGAGATCTGTACATGAGTAAAGATGAAGAAGGAATATTGCTCGCATTAAATGCCGCTGACGGAACAGTACTTATTGCGCCCGGAGCATGACGTGTATATGCATCCGAATAACTCCTTGATTCAATAGATAAATTAATTATAAAGGTACAACGAACATACATATTTGCTAAGGAATGAAACAGGTTATAAATATACGAACCTTAATGGGCATTTTCTCAATAGTTATATTGGTTTTTCTTTCCTCTATAAAGACACTTATTCAGCTTTTTCCTTTTGCTTTGCTACAGCCTTCTGGCTATCATACTGATTTTATTCTAAACGCAGTTTGTTCCGACACCCTGGCACCTTTCACCCCTATCCTTGCGGTGTTGCCCTTTACTGCAAACTACATTGACGATGTAAAAAGCAAATTCGCCCGATTCTTTTTGATTCGCACCGACTACGGTACATACCTGGTAAGTCGCATCTTGGTGTGCTTTCTTAGCGGTGGTTTAGTAATCGCTACTGGGACTCTGCTGGCATGGGGGATATCTGCTCTTCTGTTTATGCCCATGGAAAAGGCGGCAGAGGCTCCCTCAGAAGCTACCACCCTTCTCCTAAAAACCTGCGGGCTGCTGTTTCTAAACGGCGGCCTTTGGGCTGTTGTGGGCATGACCATGAGTACCATTATGGAGAGCAAATACATCGCCTACGCCTCACCCTTCATTGTGTACTATCTGCTGGTCATTCTCTACGAACGTTACTTCCCCAACGCCTGGTTGCTCTACCCCAAGAACTGGCTTGACCCGGAGATCTGGCCCTATGGAGTGGGAAGCGCAGCCCTGTTCCTGCTGGAATTGACGTTCCTGTGCGGACTGGTCTTTTACATCCGGGGAAAAAGGAGGCTGGAGCAGCTATGAAAGAAATACGCCAATCCTTTTCCATCGCCGGATATAACTTCCGCCTGTGGCGGGGGAATCCCCGGATTCTGGTAACCTTCCTGCTGGCTTTTATCCTGTGCTTCCTGCTTTCAGACAAAGCCGTGACCTTTGCCGTGGAGCACAACACCACCATGCAGCTTGTGGAGGTGTTTATCTGGAACTTCGGTGACAGCAATTCCATCCTCCTGTCCTCGGTGCTTTTGGTACTGCTCTTTGCGGATATGCCCTTCCTGTCCTCCGGGACACCTCTATATCTGGTACGCACCAAACGGAGGACCTGGATCACCGGGCAGGTGATCTACATTCTGGCAGCTACCTTTGTGTACCTACTGTTTGTACTGGTCTGCACCGTATTTTTCTCCATGCGCCAGTCCTTCACCGCCAATATGTGGAGTCCCACGGCGGCGATTCTGGGTTACACCAATGCGGGAGAGCGGGTCGCCATCCCCGCGTTGGTGAAAACCCTGGAAATGAGCTGGCCTTATCAGAGTATGGTGTCCATCTTCTTTTTGATGCTGGGCTACACCAGCGTTATGGTCATGCTCATGCTCCTGTGCAACCTCCGGTTTGGGCAGGCGGCGGGCGTGGTGAGTGTACTGGTGTACAGCGTGTACGGCATCCTCATGCAGCCGGACACCATTCAGCTTATTTTGAAGCTGCCGGATGAAGCCTACTACATTGCAAACGTCATCATCGGCTGGGTATCGCCCCTGAATCAGGCTACCTACCATATGCACAACTTCGGCTACGACAAGCTGCCTCGTCTCTGGCAATCCTATCTCATTTTCTTCGCCCTGGTAGTCATTCTTTATTTTGCTTCCATTCGGGCTGCCAAACGCTACCAGTTCACCTTTACCGGAACGGAGGGATAACGTGGACAACTGCATAGAAGTTTTGAATGTCAGCAAATCCTTCGGTGAGGAAAAGGTACTGAAAAACGTGTCCCACACCTTTGAAAAGGGCAAGATCCACGGCATCGTTGGCAACAATGGCTCCGGTAAGACCGTTCTTATGAAGTGCATCTGCGGCTTTCTTCGCCCGGATGAAGGGAAAATCTATGTCAACCATGTGGAAGTGGGAAAGGAAACGGACTTCCCAGAGGATATCGGTATCATTATTGAAACACCGGGTTTCCTGCCCCATCTTTCCGGCTTCCAAAACCTGAAGCTTTTGGCTTCCCTGCGAAAGATCGCCAATGACCACACCATCCGGGATACCATCCAGTTGGTGGGGCTTGATCCCAATTTGAAGAAGCCGGTAGGAAAATATTCCCTCGGTATGCGCCAGCGTTTGGGCTTGGCCCAGGCTCTCATGGAAGATCCCAGCCTGCTCATTCTGGACGAACCCCTCAACGGTCTGGATAAGGACGGGGTCCTGCATATCCGGGAGCTGATTAAAAACCTCCGGTATCAGGGAAAGACAGTGATCCTTGCCAGCCACAATCAGATGGACATTGACGAGCTGTGCGACACGGTCTCTGAAATGGATGCGGGAATTTTAACGGTGGTGCGGTAAATGGAAAACTTACTGATTGCGGAAAACATCCGCAGCTATTTCCCGGAAGCGGGGCCATTCTCCCTGACCATCCATGCAGGGGAACGCTACTATGTGCAGGGCAGCGAGAGAACCTGCAACGCCTTATTTGAAATGCTCACCGGGCTGAGAATACCGGATGAGGGCAGCGTAACCATTCTGGGACAAAACATCTATTCCATGGATGAAGGAGAGCGGGCGGCATTTCGCCGGGACAGAATTGGAGCCGTCCCCAAAGGTGGCGGATTTCTGCCAGAGCTGACCCTGTTGGAGCAGGTACGCCTGCCTATGGTTTTGGCGGGACTTCCCCAGGAGGAGATCCGAAGCAACATCCGAAAAAATGTTTTTGACTATCTGCCCCTGCATGACCTGTATAACCCCGCAAAGCGTTGTTCGCCCCGAACCCTGGCCCTGGCAACCCTGCTTCGTGCCAGCGTTATGAATCCCCCGATTCTTTTCCTGAACGCTTCCTTCGAGTATCTGAATGGGAAGGATGCCGAACTTGTTTGGAAAGAAGTAAAGACAATTTTGACAGAAGATCTTACGTTTCTCCATTTGGGCAGCGCCCCTGCGCCTGAATATATAGACTGGACGACCCAAATTTCCGGGAGGTAATGAATATGAAAAAAAGAATTCTATCGCTACTTATGGCACTGTGCCTTCTCAGCGGGAACTGTCTGACCGTTTTCGCTGATGAAACAGAACCTGCCTCTCAGGAAAGTACGGTTGAAACTGTGGTCACGGAAACACAAGAACAGCCCCAGCCGCCCCAGAACATTTTGGAAGAAACAATCCCTACCCAGCCACAGATCCCCAATATTCCGGAAGGGGCAATTCCCACCCAGCCAACTTTAGCCCCACACGATGATCCTGAACCGCCTGTACTTACACAGAATTCACTGGTCATTGACATGGACAGGCAATATCCGGGAATGGACAAGGCTTATAAGGATGGGTATGCTGGTACTGTTACAGAGAACAGCCTGCATTTTGTCCTTCCGCTTTTAAACCAGTGCGCGTTTACTACGCCTATCAATGTGACTCTAAATGCCGGTTCTTTGATTGTAGACGAAAAGAAATCAGGTTTTCCTTCGGAAAGTATAACATTTCAGGATGGGCAAACGGTGGAAAATGTCTATTTGGCAGATTTTGACATTGCCCTGCCAGCTTCCGTAACACCTGGTTCCTATCCGGTAAAGATCACTGTTGACATCGGTGATCCGGCACAGGCAGTAGACTTGCCATTTTCTTTGAATGTGGTAATCCCGCAGCCTGAAACGCCTCCTACAGACCCAAGTGAACCTACAGATCCCAGTAACCCAACAGGCCCCACGAATCCAACAGATCCCACGAACCCTACCAATCCCACAGAGCCGACCAAACCAACGGAGCCGGACGTCCCCCAGATTCCCACTGTTTTAGAGATTGACAACAGCCATGTCTACAGCGGTATGGATATGGCCTACGAAGACGGTTATCTGCCCCGGATCAGCGATGGGGTTATGAAAATTGTTCTTCCCTTAAAATGCAGCGGTTTCCTTTGGGACGACAAGTTGGACACCTCTATTTCCCTGGACACAAGTGCCAACTCGCCCTTTGTTGTGGAGAACTTCCGAAAGACCTTTTACTTAGAATCTGTGACCCCGAAGAACAGCAGCGACCCGCAAGATGTTTACCTTGTGACCTATGAAGTGAGGCTCTCCGAGGAACGCCGGAACGGAACTTATCCCGTTGCCATCACCACCTCCGGCTTTGATGCCTCCGGCAACGCGATAACCACCACCTTTACCCTGTACATCACCATCACCGATGGAAAAATCGAGAAGATCCCCCAGCCGACAGTGGATACTCCCACCGCTGAGCCGGTTGTATATATCAGCAAAACTCTTCTGGAGCCGGAAACGGCCCAGGCAGGAGAAGCATTTACCATGACAGTAACGCTGAAAAACTCCATTACTACGAAATTCGTGCGGAATATGCTGGTGACAGTGGACACCGGCAATGTCATGATCGACCTGGATGAGGACAGCAAAATATTTCCCATTGACAGAATCGACAAGGGCGGTGAAGTGGAGCTGACCCTGCATTTCTCCACGGAGCCTGCCATTCCCTCCGGAAAATATCCCATTAACTTCTCCTTCAAGTATGACAGCAGCAAAACCCTGAACCTTTCCTCTAGTGGCTCCACTGTGGTGGAGATCCAACAGCCTGCCAATATGGAGCTGGTCATGCCAAGGTTTGCGGATTCCGTCAGCGTAGGTGAGACAGTTCCTGTATCCTTCCAAGTAATGAACATGGGCAGATCCTCCATGTATAATGTTCGGTGTGTTGTGTCCGGCTTCGGGCTTGTACCCTCCAATACCGGCTATATCGGAACTATGGAGGCGGGAACTTCCAAAACCACAAAAGTGGAATTGTACATCATCGCCCTGAATGCCAGCTCCGGCAACGAGAACGGTCAACAGTACGGTGACACCACCGGCACAGTAACTTTGATCTATGAGGACGAAACCGGCCAGGAATACAGCCAGGAGGCATCCTTTGACACAACCGTAAACCGCCCAGTGGTGCAGCTTCCGCAAAATGATTCGGAAGAAGAAAAAGCGGGGCAGCGAGCAGGTTCCTGGTGGGTTTCAATTTCCATTTTGGGAGGTGTGATCCTTGCGGCAGTTGGAACGATCCTGTTCGTCCGGGGCAAAAAGCGCCGGGGCGGGAATTATCTGTAAAATCGCTTTTCGCACCGCCGGTCGCTACGGAAAAGCCACCTTGCTGATGCTGTGTGTGAGTTTCCTGTTTTTAATCACCACAGCAAACTCCTATGAGGTGCTGCGGCAGGAACTGAATATGCCCTATGTTCTTCCCGGAACAGTTACCGGACAGGCGGATTTAGAGAAGTACATGGAAATTCCCTCTGTGGAAGCGGCTACCCCGGTCCTTTCCTTCGAATCCAAGCTGATAACCAAAGACGCTTCCCTGTCCGGGACTGTGACTGCGGTGCTGGCAGACTATCTGGAGCTGTCATTTGCTCAGGGCGGTCCCTTCCCCAATGACACCAATATGCCTTTCTTGGTATTAAACGAATATGCCTCAAAGAATTTCCTTACAGAGAGTAAAAGCAAGGTCACGCTGGCTGTCAATGATACCCTGACCATGACCATTGGGGAAGAAGAACAGTCCGCCATCCTCTGCGGAATCTTTGAGGATGGACTGGAACAGCCGGTGATCTACATGAGCTATACCCTTGCGGCACGGACGATTCCCAAAGAAGACAGTATTCGTCTGCTGTTCCGTTTGAGGAAAACAGAGGACTTGGAAGGTGCAGTTAAGGCACTGAAAAAGCTGGGAGTATCGGTTTCCTACGACGAAAATCTGCCGGAACGCTGGAAACTGACAAAGCAACAAATCTACCAAACTTTCCTGTCCGCGCTGGTTCTTCTGTTTTGCTCCGCTGTCCAGATAATGGGGCAGCACAAGCGAGAGCAAACGGAAGCCTTATCTGAGAGGCAAGCCCTGGCACTCGGCGGGTTAGAAGAACGGCAACTGCTGTGGATATTTCCCTTGCGTTCCTTCTTTGCAGATCTGTTTTGTTTGCTGATTGCCATAGCCGTGGCTGGAATCATGGGTAGTATTTCCCTAATTGGGCTTCTCGCCGGTGGAATTGGATGTGCCGTCCATCTAGGGATTGTCATGTCAGCCAGTTCATCGCATAGGAATTGCATACAGTAAACCCATATATTATTCAGAAACACCACACCATCCATTACATACCTAGTATCTAGTATTTACATATGCAACACAACTTGAGTGAAATACTACAGCTAAAAGCCTCCCAGCGGGTTCCGTGCCCAGTCTGTAAAAACAAATCCAGGACAAAGATTTATGCGGATACGATACTCATCAATTTCCCGCTATTTTGCCCCAAGTGCAAAACAGAAACCTTGATCAATGTCGTAAAACTAAAAATGGTTGTAAGCAAATGAGCCAGACGATATGCGCAGAGCCTGCTTCCCATTTACATGTGGGAGGCAGGCTCTTTTTATTTGATCGGTATTCCATCGTTGTCACGCATTGCAGATAACACAGTTTGGCAAACAGAGAATAACGTTGCCGCTTCCGCTTTACTACAGCTGTCAATTAACGTGTGCAGTTGGTAATGTTCCAGAGATTCCTTCGCCATTTCCGGATTAAAAATGTCCCTTGGATCAATGCGTAAGGTCCGGATTAACGGATACAGAACATCCATTGTTGTATTTGCATTATAAGTTTCGATATTCATAATCGTTCGTTCATCCGCATCAATCAATGCTGCGACCTTATTTTGGGATAGCCCCATCTTTTTCCGGGCCGCTCTTACTGTATCCCCCAAAGCCCGTGAATACTCAGACATATAATTCACCTCTGTAGTATTTTACATTACAGCAGATTATGATTGAATACGTCATACTATCACTATGTACTGAAATATATTTCAGTTTCAAAAAGGGAAGAAAATATGAGCTTATCCCGATTCGCTGATACGAACCAGAATAGAGTGAATTTCATTTCTGCCTCAAGTATCACCATATCCTAGCCACTGAATTATATTTCTGCCCACGGTGTCGCTCTCCACCATCTCCTCCAATTTGAAAGAATTTGAATCAAATCGGAGGAGTAAAAGTGTTTGATAACAAAAGCGATTACGCATTGAATAAGCAAGATAAAGACAGCATTGTGTACAGTGATAGCGATGGCACAATCTCTCGTATTAGCCAAAACGATTTTTCTTCTGAAGAAGAATTCTTGTTCTGGAAGTCCTGGTCAGACGAAGATTACAAAGAAACGGATTATGCCGATTCTTACTATCATCGACACACAGTCGGACTGGATAGCATTGGGGACAATATCAAAAACACTTCCACCCCGGAAGAAGTGTTAATCTGCAAATTGGAGCGTGATGAACAGATCCAGGGAGCGGCAGATTTGGTGCAGATTATTTCCGAAAGCCTTACTGAGGTTCAGTTTCGCAGACTGTGGCTTCATCATGTCCAGGGAGAGAATGTGCGCTCCATCGCACAAGCTGAAGGTGTTGCTCATCCCAGCATCGTGGCAAGCATCACATCTGCTCAAAGAAAAATTTTGAAAATCGTGCAGAAACACGCTACCAAAAGGGGTTAGAGAATGACGATAGGTGAAGGGCGTTTTCACTGACCTTCCTGAACCTTGAAA
>CAKTNS010000054.1 GCA_934589225.1 uncultured Oscillospiraceae bacterium | reverse complement strand
TACTGGTTCGGCTCCGACACCCTGGGCCGGGACATCTGGACCCGGGTCTGGCAGGGTACCCGGGTGAGCCTGGGCATCGCTCTGGTGTCCGCCGTCATCAATATGACCATCGGCATGAGCTACGGCCTGATCTCCGGCTACTTTGGCGGGGTCACGGACAGCATCATGCAGCGTTTTGCGGAAATCAATAACGGCATTCCACGGCTTGTCATCTGCACCCTGCTTCTCATGGTCTTAAAGCCCGGCTTTGGCACCATCGTCCTGACCCTGGTCATTACCGAGTGGATCGGCATGAGCCGTATCGCCCGGGCGGAAATGCTGAAGCTCAAAGAGCAGGAGTTCGTGCTGGCCAGCCGGACCCTGGGCTCCGGCAGCATGCGCATCATCTTCCGGGAGGTGCTGCCCAACATCATCGGCCAGATCATCACCCAGCTGATGTTCTCCATCCCCACGGCCATTTTCACCGAGGCCTTTTTGAGCTTCGTGGGCCTGGGCATCCCCGTGCCCCAGTGCTCTCTGGGAAGCCTCATCAGCGACGCCTTCAACAGCTTCACCACCCACCCCTACCAGATCATTCCCCCCATTGTGGTGCTGGCGGTGCTGATGCTCAGCTTCAACATGCTGGCCGACGGCCTCCGGGAGGCCTTTGACCCCAAGATGAAAGATATGTGAGGTGCGCCATGGAACGAGAGAAAGTATTGACGGTCCGGGACCTGAGCATTACCTTCCACACCACCGCCGGACCGGTCCACGCCATTCGGGGCGTGAATCTGGACTTGTACCGGGGGGAGACTCTGGCCATCGTCGGCGAGTCCGGCTCCGGAAAATCCGTAACGGTGAAGGCCGCCATGGGCATTCTGGCCAAAAACGGCACCGTGGATTCCGGCACCATCCAGTTTACCTATCACCACGATGACGGCACCCCGGAAACCGTGGACATTCTGAAAATGAAAAAGCGGGACATCCGCCGCCACATCAACGGCAAGCGCATTGCCATGATTTTCCAGGACCCCATGACGAGCTTAGACCCCACCATGACCATCGGCAAGCAGATCATGGAGGGCATGATTTGGCACTACAAGACTCCCAAGGCTGAGGCCTACCAGAAGGCCGTGGAGCTGTTAAAAGAGGTTGGCATCACCGACGCGGAAGAGCGGATGAAGAACTACCCCCACCAGCTCTCCGGCGGCATGCGCCAGCGGGTGGTCATTGCCATTGCCCTGGCCTGCGACCCGGAGCTGCTGATCTGCGACGAGCCCACCACCGCCCTGGACGTGACCATTCAGGCCAAAATTCTGGAGCTGATCCAGAAGATCCAGCGGGAGCGGCGGATCTCCGTCATTTACATCACCCACGATCTGGGGGTTGTGGCCAAGGTGGCGGATTTTGTCAACGTCATGTACGCCGGACGCATTGTGGAGACCGGCACCATCGATGAAATTTACTATGAGCCCGTCCACCCCTATACCTGGGGCCTGCTCAGCGCCATGCCGGACCTGGACACCGAGGACGACCGGCTCTATACCATCCCCGGCTCTCCTCCCAACCTGCTGCATGAGGTCACCGGTGATGCCTTTGCCCCCCGGAACGTCTTCGCCCTGAACATCGACGAGCGGGCGGAGCCTCCCATGTTCCGGCTGTCGGAGAGCCACTACGCCGCCACCTGGCTGCTGGACCCCCGGGCCCCCAAGGTGGAAATGCCCCCGGAATTAAAGGCACGGATTCAGAGAATGAAGAAGGAGGCGGAGAAAAATGGATGAAAAACAGCCTCTGCTGCAAGTACGGGATTTAAAACAGTATTTTAAAGTCAATTCCGGCTACACCGTCCGGGCTGTGGACGGGGTCAGCTTTGATATTTATCCCGGCGAGACCTATGGCCTGGTGGGAGAATCCGGCTCCGGAAAATCCACCATCGGCCGCAGCGTCATCCGCCTGTATGAGCCTACGGCGGGGCAGATTCTCTTTGATGGTCAGGACATTACCGGGAGGCTTGATAAAAAAACCACCCAGAGCCTGCGGACCCAGATGCAGATGATTTTCCAGGACCCCATGGCCTGCCTGAACCCCCGGAAAAAGGTGGGGGAGATCATTGGAGAAGGCCTGGACATCCATCATCTCTATGGCAGCCACAAAGAGCGGCAGGAGAAAATTGACCGGATTTTGGCCAAAGTAGGCCTGGCTCCGGAGCATGCGGACCGGTATCCCCATCAGTTCTCCGGCGGCCAGCGCCAGCGGGTGGGCATCGCCCGGGCCCTTATTATGGACCCCAAGCTGATCATTGCCGACGAATGCATTTCCGCCCTGGACGTGTCCATTCAGGCCCAGGTGGTAAATCTGATGAAGGACATCCAGCAGGAGACCGGCACGGCCTACCTCTTTATTGCCCACGACCTTTCCATGGTCAAGTACATTTCCGACCGCATCGGGGTCCTCCACCTGGGTCACCTGCTGGAAACCGGTACCACGGAAGAGATTTTTACAAATCCCGTCCATCCCTATACCCGCAGCCTTATGTCCGCCATCCCCAGCCCCAACCCCAGAGTGGAGCGCAATCGCATTGCGGAGACCTATGACTACGCTTCCTCCGGCATCGACTACCATACCGGCACCCTCCACACCCTGGAAGGCACCCACCAGGTTCTGGGCACCGACCGGGAGATCGAACAGTGGACAACAAGAGCATGATACGCAAAAAAGCTTCCCCAATCGGGGAAGCTTTTTTGCGCAGGGGCCTTTGTGATTAAAGCTTGGTAAAAGAAAACTTTTCCATCAGTCCGTCGGTGACGGTGTGGATGGTCAGGGTGCCGTCGGGGTGGGGGTCCAGGGTCAGCTCCTGGAGGTTGCCTTTCAGGCGGCGGCGGACGTAGGTTTCCGGGTCGTCGCAAGTGATCTCTTCAATGAAGACATCCCGCATCTGATTGTTCCGGCACAGGTTCTGAATTTCGTGAACCAGCTCGTATTCTGCCATGGGGGAGCCTCCTTACAGGTATTTTTCAATGACGGCGGTGAGCCGGGGCAGCAGCTGCTGCTTTCGGGAGAGAAGACCCTGGTGGAAGGTCCGTTCCTGGGTGGGGTCTTCGGGGAAGGCCTCCTGGGCCCAGGGGCTGCGGTTGCCGCCGTAGTACAGCACGGAGCCGTTCTCCTGGATGCTGGTAAAGGCCAGCAGAGAAAGGTCCAGATCCTTCTTTTCGGCGAACACATCCAAGGCGTGCTGGATGTCCGTGGAGGCCAGATGCAGGTCATCCAGGGAGGCCAGGATCACCTGGGAAATGGAGATTTTGCAGCCCAGAATGTCAAAGAGCTTCATGTCGGTTTTAATGAGCTCTGCAGGGCTGGAATCCACCTTGGAGGCGGTGGCGGTAAAGAGCTCCGTGGCAAAGTCTTCCAAATCCAGGTCCGCAATGGCCGCCAGAATATTGGCGGTGGAGCGGTCCTTTTCCGTGGTGGTGGGGGAATGGAAATTCAGGGTGTCCGACAAAATGGCGCCCAGCATGAGCCCCGCCAGGTCCACGGGAATGGGAATCTGGTTCTCTCTGAAAATGGTGGCTACAATGGTACAGGTGGAGCCCACGATTTCATTCCGGAACTGAACGGGATACTGGGAGGAGAAATCATTGATCCGGTGGTGATCGATGACCTCCAGCACCTGGGCCTTTTCAATGGCCCGGACGGACTGGGAGAACTCGTTGTGGTCCACCAGGATCAGCTTTTTGCTGGGGGCCTGCATGATGTGATACCGGGACACATAGCCCGTCAGGTGGCCCTCCGGGTCCGTCACCGGGTAGACGTGGTACCGGGTCTGCATCATTTTCCGGCTCACGTCCTCCGCAAGCTCCGTGGAGGTGAACTTCACCAGCTCGGTTTTCATGATCTTGCTGGCGGAGGGAGCGAAGTAAATGTAACGGGTGGTGTTCATGGCGCCGTGGCCGGAGATGATGATGGGGCAGTGGTGGGCCTGGGCGGTGGCGATGACATCGGGACGGATTTCTTCTGCCCAGACCACCACCAGTAGTCCTGCCCCCTGACAGATGACCTGCTTCTGGGCCTCCGGGTCGCAGCCGCAGATGACGATGCGCTGGGCCACATCGTAGCTGCCCAGTCGGGAGAACTCCGTCATGGCAATGACGCTGACCTTGCCGTTAAGCTTCATCTGGGGGTCGTCATAGACCACCCGGCCGTCCAGGGTCTTGCGGAAGTTATCAAGGGGGGTCTGGGCCATGATGGCAATGGAGCGGGCGGTGTCATACAGGCCGATGACGGAAATGTCGGATTTGGTCACCATGCCGATGAGCTTTTTGTCTTCGTCCACCACGCCGCAGTAGGTCCGGTTGCCCTGCTGCATTTGCTGCAGACATTCAAAAATGGTGGTCTCCGGGGAAATATAGGTAGGCGGGTCCATGGAAACCTCTCCCACGGTGATCCGCCCGTCCGTCAGCAGCTGGGGCTCGGAGAAGTGGAACCGGTTCAGAAGATACTTGGTCTCGGCATTGAGCTTCCCCAGACAGCAGGCCACCGCCGGGGTACCCAGGGAGCGCTTGAAAAAGGAATAAGCAATGGCAGAAGCCACCGAGTCCGTATCGGGATGCTGATGCCCGGTGATGTAGATGGGTGTTTTTTTCATGGGGGGCACCTCCTTGAATCAGTTGACAGTTGACAGTTTACAGTTGACAGTTATTTTAAGTTGACAATTGACAATGGACAATTGACAATTATTTTTTGGGGGGACGTTTTTGGAATACTTTGGTTAGAACAAAGAACCCATCAGCGAAACCGTAGGGAACGGCCTGTGTGCCGTTCCGTGGGGCGTTGCGAATATAACCTGTGTGGATGAATGGAACCACGCTACGTTCCGGATACAACCCGTGTGGTTGAATGGTATTACGCAATGTAGCGGCGATGATTCATCGCCACAAAACGTTGCAACTACAACCCGTGCGGTTGAATGATACCTCCCAAAAGCACGGTACAAAAGCTTCCCTCGGGGGAAGCTGGCTCGCCTGGGCGAGCCTGATGAGGGCCGCGGGGCGGCGTGAAACATTCTAGAAACAGTAGGCGAATCCGTAGAAACGTAACCTCATTGTCATTCCGACCGCAGCGCAAGCGGAGTGGAGGAATCCACCACGATGGATAATGAACCACCACAAGATAAAACCAGCTACTCGGGAAGATTCCTCGACTCACATTCGTTCGCTCGGAATGACATGTCGGGGGGTGGTTTTGTTTTATCCACACGGGTTGTAATTGCTACGTTCCCGGAACGGCACACAGGCCGTTCCCTACGGTTTCGCTGGGAGGTTTTACCTCTGCGCCTATTGTTCCTACAATGCGGAGCGTGGTACCGCGCCTCATCCACCGCCTACGGCGGTTCCCCTTCCCCGAAGGGGAAGGTTTTGGCGTTCTACCTCTGCGCCGGTTGTTCCTGCAATGCGGAACGTGGTACCGCGCCTCATCCACCGCCTATGGCGGTCCCCCTTCCCCGAAGGGGAAGGTTTTGGCGTTCTACCTCTGCGCCCATTGTTCCTGCAATGAATATCGCTGTCCCGCCCCTCATTCTGGCAGGCATCCCTTGCCTCTCCCTTTGGGAGAGGTGGCCGAGCGCAGCGAGGACGGAGAGGGGAAACGTTGAAGATACCAACCACGGCCCTCTCAGTCACCTTCGGTGACAGCTCTCCCAGAGGGAGAGCCAAGGGGCTGGGGTCTTACTCCAACACAAACCCCGTTTCGGTTCTTGTCAGGGTCTGGCCAAAATAGGTGGTCATGGCGTCCTCCAGAGCCTCCGCGTCTGCCACGGCGGCGGTTTCATAGCAGCTGTGCATGGCCAGCTGGGGGAGGCCAATGTCTACCGTGGGGATGGAGACCTGGCCTACGGAGATGCAGCCTAAGGTGCTGCCGCCGGGGATGTCCGGGCGGTTGTAGTAGTTCTGGGTGGGGGCACCGGCCTTGTTGCAGACTGTGCGGAACAGGGCAGCGTTGTAGCCGTCGGTGCAGTAGCGGAGGTTGGAATTGAACTTGATGACGATGCCGCCGCCCATGACGGGGGCGTTGCCCGGGTCTGCCAGCTCCGGATGGTTGGGGTGCAGGGCGTGGGCGTTGTCGGCGCTGACCAGGAAGGACTGGGACAGCAGCCGGTCCTCTTCCAGGCCCAGCCCGGCGCAGATGCGGCGGATGGTCTGCTTTAGGAAGGTAGAGGCTGCGCCCTGGGTGGAGCAGGAGCCCACTTCCTCGCTGTCAAGAGCCGCAAACAGAGGGATAGAGCCGCTGCCTTTGGCATTCAGGAAGCCCTGGAAGCAGCCCCAGACGCACTCCAGATCGTCCAGAGCGGCACTGGACAGGAAGCTTTCATCCAGACCCCAGACCGAGGCCTTCTGCCGGATGTACAGGAACAGGTCGTGGCTGAGGATTTTTCCCCCGGCTTCCCGTTCCAGCAGCTCCCCGAATTTCCCCTTGTTCTCGGGGCTTGCCAGCAGGGGCAGCACATCGGTCACCGGGTTCCACTTGTAGCCGTCGTTGGCCTGACGGTTCATGTGGATGGCCACGTTGGGGATCAGCAGCAGGTCCCGGTCAATGTCCAGTAGCTTCGTTTCTGCCCCCTGGGGGGTCTCCACCAGCACCCGCCCGGCAATGCTCAGGGGCCGGTCCAGCCAGGGCGCCAGGATCTGTCCGCCGTAGCGCTCCACCGCCAGCCGGGGGTAGGTGCCCTCCAGCTCTCCGTTTTCTTTGAGCTTGAAGGCGGGCCGGTCCGTGTGGGCGGCGCTGATCAGGAAGCCTCGGGGGCCGTTCTGCGGGATGCGGAAGGCCATCAGGGCGCTGCCGCCCCGGGTCACATAGTATTTTCCTCCGGGAACCAGGTCCCAGTGGTCCCCTTCGGCAAGGGGGGCATAGCCCTGGCGCAGGAGGAGACCCTCCAGGTAGGCCCGGGCGTGATATTGGCTGTGGGAAGCGTCCAGAAAGGCGCAAAGCTCCTTGATGCGATCTGTCATAAAGATGTTCCTTTCTATAGGTGATCGGTTTCATCCATTTTACTACAACCGGCTATTTCCGTCAATTGGGTCCATAAAAGCGACATTTTGTCGAAAAATGCAGAAATGCTTCGAAATTACACTGTTTTAACGGCAATCGGTCGATTTGGCACGAGCGATTGTTGCGAAACAGCCTTGCAAAATCACTTCCTTTGTGCTAAATTATTGTTGTCGCACACGGCGGGAACGCCGCACATGGGGTATTTTCAAGTGGACAGGAGAGGAATGTATGGAACATCAAACAACTGTGTTGATCGCGGATAGTTCGGAGGAGTTCTGTGCCGGACTTACATCGGCGCTGCAGCGTGCGGAGGGTTTCCAGGTCGTGGGAACGGCCGGCGACGGAGAACAGGCCATTCGGCTCATCAATGAACGAAAGCCGGAAATCCTGGTGCTGGACCTGATGCTCAGCAAGCAGGACGGCCTCAGCGTCCTGAAAGCCATGGCCGGTATGGAGCGCAAGCCCATCACCCTGGCCACCTCCGCTTTTGTAACGGATTATGTGTCCGCCCAGGCCGCCGGTCTGGGGGTCCGGTATCTGATGCTGAAGCCCTGTGATTTGTCCGCCCTGGTGGAGCGGCTGGAGGAGGTCCGGGGAGGGGAGAGCCCCCGGTGCCCCAGCCCCCGCCGGGGAGACAAAACAGGCATCGAAACCATGGTCACCAACATCATCCACGAAATCGGCGTCCCCGCCCACATCAAGGGCTACCAGTATCTGCGGGAGGCCATCATCATCGCCGTGGATGACATGGATGTGATCAACGCCATCACCAAAGTCCTCTACCCCCAGGTGGCCAAAACCTTCCAGACCACCCCCTCAAGGGTAGAACGGGCCATCCGCCACGCAATCGAAGTCGCCTGGGACCGGGGAGATTTGGACACGCTGCAAAGCTTCTTTGGGTATACCGTGAGCAATACCAAGGGGAAACCCACGAACAGTGAGTTTATTGCGCTCATTGCGGATAGATTGCAATTGCAGCTCAAATCCGCCGAGGCGGCCCAGTATTAAAACAAATTCCACAGCCTTTTTCCACATTTCGTGGACAGGCTGTGGTTTTTTAATTGACAATTGACAATGGACAATTGACAATTATTGGAGCGACCAACGTTGTTCATTTCGCCCCATTCGTTAAAGTATGTAGGAAACGGCCTGTGTGCCGTTCCGCCCCGAAAGGACGGAACTGTTCCCGAAAAAAGCAGAAAACGTCCCCCGTTTTGTCATTCCGACCGGAGCGGTAGCGGAGTGGAGGAATCCACCACGTTGGAGGAAGGACTAACACAAGATAAAACTTGCTGCTTGGGAAGATTCCTCGACTCACTGCGTTCGCTCGGAATGACATGTCGGGGGCAATCACACCTTGATTCCATCGATGAATCATCGCCGCTACATTGGGTGTACCGTGTATTGGGCAATACCATTCAACCGCACAGGTTGTATTTGCAACGTGGCGGGCGGCAGATTGCCGCCCCTACATGCGTAACACCATTCATCCACACGGGTTATAATCGCAACGGCCCCGGAACGGCACATAGGCCGTTCCCCACGGTTTCGCTGATACGCCCGTTTTTTTAACCGGCGTGGGTTAAAAACCTCCGTTTTTTGCCTGTAAGAACAACTGGGGGCTACGCTCCAAAGCGCAGAATTGTCCATTGTCAATTGGAAAATAACTGTCAACTGTCCACTGTCCACTGTCAACTTTTTCCTCGTTCCCCGCGCTTTATCGGAGCAAAAAAGCCCCCCTCCCGGTGGCAGGAGGGGGATTTTTTGGGGTCTTCAGCAGTAGAAATCCCGGATTTTTTTGGCGCGGCTGGGGTGGCGGAGTTTGCGGATGGCTTTGTTTTCGATCTGGCGGATCCGTTCACGGGTGACGCCGAAGATCTGGCCCACTTCTTCCAGGGTGTGGGTGCGGCCGTCGTACATGCCGAAGCGCATGCGCAGCACGTCGGCTTCCCGCTCGGTGAGGGTACCCAGGATCTCTTTCAGGGCCTCGGCAAGCAGAGCGTTAGAGGTGGCATCGGCGGGGCCGGGGGTGCGCTCGTCTTCCACGAAGGAGCCGATGGAGGTATCCTCTTCGTCACCTACGGGGGTATCCAGGCTCAGGGTATCGGCGGCGGTGCGGTTGGCCTCGATGATCTTTTCCACAGGCAGGCCCAGCTCCGCGGCGATCTCTTCCATGGTAGGCTCCCGGCCCAGCTCCTGGACCAGCTTCCGGTTGCAGCGGGTGGCCTTGTTGATGACCTCTACCATATGCACCGGCACCCGGATGGTCCGGGCCTGGTCCGCAATGGCCCGGGTAATGGCCTGACGGATCCACCAGGTGGCGTATGTAGAGAATTTATTTCCCTTTGTCCAGTCAAACTTGTCTACCGCCCGAATGAGGCCTGTGTTGCCCTCCTGGATCAGGTCCAGGATGTGCAGGCCCCGGCCGGAGTATTTTTTGGCGATGGAAACCACCAAGCGCAGGTTGGCCTCCGTCAGCTTGTTCTTGGCGTCCTGGTCTCCCTCGGAGACCCGCTTGGCAAGCTCTACTTCTTCCTCGGCAGACAGAAGCCGCACCTGGCCGATCTCCTTCAGGTACATCCGGACAGGGTCGTCCAGGCTGTACTCCGCCGCCAGGTCCACGGGGTCGATGAGCTCTTCCTCTTCCACATTCCGCAGGTCCAGACCGTCATCCAGCCCGTCCCCCAGGCCGTCACCCAGAATTTCCATGGAGTCGTCGATCTCCAGCTCGGTGGTGACGATCTGAATGTTCATAGCCTCAAACCGGTCATAGATCTCCTCGATCTTCTCCGGGGACAGCTGCATTTTTTCCAGGATGGCGCTCAGCTCCGTATCCCGGATCATGCCCTCCTTCTTCCCCTTCAAAATCAGGTTCTGCATGGCTCCTTGCAGGTCTTCCGTATTCTTTGCAGGCTTTTTAGCAGTACTCATAGTCAATTCCCTCTTTAACTCTTTCTCTGTTCGACATCATCATATTCCAGCCGTAAAACTATACCCCGAATTTGCCATTCTGACAAGGGTTTTTCAAAAGTTTTCTGAATTTTTTGCGGAAATTGTCGGAATTTTTCCCACGGCACTGGGATTTTTCCCGTTTTTCGTGAAAACATACGGTTTACTTTTTGTGAAAAATTCGGTATAATTGGTAAAATGCTTGTTGTATGCCCAAAAGTCGGCAGCGCCCGCCCGGGCCGCCGTGCTTTTCCACATTATCAGAGAGGACTTCCCCTATGACAGAACTTTCTCACATCCGCAATTTTTCCATCATCGCCCACATTGACCACGGCAAATCCACCCTGGCGGACCGCCTCATGGAAGAGTGCCGTGCCGTGGACCTGCGGCAGCGGGCCGAGCAGCTGCTGGACTCTATGGACCTAGAGCGTGAGCGGGGCATTACCATTAAGGCCACCGCCGTGCAGCTGAACTACACTGCCGACGACGGGGAAACCTATGACTTAAACCTCATCGACACCCCGGGCCACGTGGACTTCAACTACGAGGTCTCCCGGTCTCTGGCGGCCTGCGAAGGGGCCGTGCTGGTGGTGGATGCCAGCCAGGGCGTGGAGGCCCAGACCCTGGCCAATACCTACCTGGCCATTGACGCGGGGCTGGAGGTGCTGCCGGTGATCAATAAAATCGACCTGCCCTCTGCCCGGCCCCAGGAGGTCAAGGCGGAGGTGGAGGATATCATCGGCATCCCCGCGGAGGATGCTCCGGAGATCTCCGCCAAAAACGGCATCAATATCCATTCCGTGCTGGAGATGATCGTCAAAGACGTGCCCGCCCCTAAAGGCGACCGGTCCGCGCCCCTGCAGGCCCTGATTTTTGACAGCCAATACGATGCCTACCGGGGCGTCATCGTCTACACCCGGATCAAAGAGGGCCTGGTAAAGCCGGGCATGGATATCCGCATGATGGCCACGGGAGCCACCTACAAGGTGGTGGAGGTGGGCACCATGAGCCCTCTGGGCCTGACTCCCGGGTCCAGTCTTGCCGCCGGAGAGGTGGGCTACATCACCGCCTCCATCAAAACCGTGTCGGATACCCGGGTGGGTGACACCATTACCGGCGTGGAAAACCCCGCCGCCAAGCCTCTGCCCGGCTACCGGCAGGTCCAGCCCATGGTCTACTCCGGCGTGTATCCCGCGGACGGGGCCAAGTATCAGGACCTGCGGGACGCTCTGGAAAAGCTGAAGCTCAACGACGCTTCCATGAGCTACGAGCCGGAAAGCTCCATTGCCCTGGGCTTTGGCTTCCGCTGCGGCTTCCTGGGACTGCTGCACATGGAGATCATCCAGGAGCGGCTGGAGCGGGAATACAACTTAGACCTGATCACCACTGCCCCCAACGTTGTCTACCGGGTGACCAAAACCGACGGCACCGTGCTGATGGTGGATAACCCCCTGGACTACCCCGACCCCATGGAAATCGAACTGGCAGAGGAGCCTTTCGTCAAGGCCAGCCTCATTGCCCCCCAGGAATATGTGGGAAACATCATGGACCTGTGCCAGGCCCGCCGGGGCGAGTTCAAGAACATGGAATACCTGGATGCCAACCGGGTGGAGCTCCACTATGAAATGCCCCTGAACGAGATCATCTATGACTTCTTCGATGCCCTCAAATCCCGCACCCGGGGCTACGGCAGCCTGGACTACACCTTCCTGGGCTACCGGCCCAGCCGCCTGGTGAAGCTGGACATTCTGCTCAACGGCGAGGTGGTGGATGCCCTGAGCTTCATCCTCTTTGCGGACAACGCCTACCCCAGAGCCCGGAAAATCTGCGAAAAGCTGAAGGACAACATCCCCAGAGCCCAGTTCGAGATCCCCGTCCAGGCCGCCATCGGCGGAAAGATCATCGCCCGGGAAACCATCAAGGCCCTGCGGAAAGACGTTCTGGCCAAATGCTACGGCGGCGACATCACCAGAAAGAAGAAGCTCCTGGAAAAGCAGAAAGAAGGCAAAAAACGCATGCGCAGCTTCGGCTCCGTCTCCGTCCCGTCGGAGGCGTTTATGGCAGTCCTTAAGCTGGACGACGAATGAGTTTAGTTGACAGTTGACTGCCAAAATTGACAATTGACAATTGACAATTGACAATTTTTTGCGGGCAGGAAACGTCTTCAAATTTAGATTATGAACAATGCTATTGAAGAAAAGAGCTTTCAGTTTGCTGTGCGCGTTGTAAAGCTTTGCAGGTATCTTCGTGACGAGAAAAAGGAGTTCATCCTGTCCAAGCAGCTTCTTCGGGCAGGTACCAGCATCGGCGCAAATATTGCGGAGTCACAGCAGGCTCAGAGCAGACCGGATTTCATCTCCAAGCTCAGCATCGCATTAAAAGAAGCCAGCGAAACCAATTATTGGCTCCGCCTTTTGCGGGCCACCGACTATCTGTCGGAAACCGAATACAGAACCATGGTCATCCAGTGCAAAGAACTGGAACGACTTCTGACATCCATTCTAAAATCCACAAAACCCTCGGAACAATGACCTGACAGTTCAATTGGTGAAGCCTTTCGACTTTCCTAATTGTCAATTGTCAATTGTCAATTGTCAATTTGTATGGAGGTACTATGGCTATTCTAACCAGACGCAACAACAAAACCCCTTTGGGGATCTACATCCACATTCCGTTCTGTCGCAGCAAGTGTCAGTATTGCGACTTTTACTCCCTGGCCTGTAAGGATGACAAGCTGATGGACGGGTATCTGGACGCGGTTTGTGCCCATTTGAAGGAAGCGGGGGCGCTGTGTCCCGGGTATCGGGTGGATACGGTGTATTTTGGCGGCGGCACCCCCAGCTATTTTGGGCCCGATGCCCTGGCCATTCTGCTGACCACTCTGCGGCGGAACTTTGACGTGGCTACCGACGCAGAGATCACCTTTGAGGCCAACCCCGATTCCGTCACGGACAAGCTGCTCCACCGGCTCAAGGCCGAGGGTTTCAACCGGGTGAGCCTAGGGGTGCAGTGCGACAACGATGAAATTCTGAAAAAACTGGGCAGACCCCATACCTATGCCCAGGCCGTGACCGCTTACCAGCGCATCCGCAAGGCGGGCTTCCGGAACGTGTCTCTGGACTTGATGTACGGCCTGCCGGGCCAGAGTTTGCAGGACTGGCAGGAGACCCTGGAAAACGTCCTCCGGCTGAACCCGGAGCATATCAGCTGCTATGGGCTGAAAGTCGAGGAGGGCACCCCCCTTTACGACATCAAGGACTTTGCGGGCCTGGCGGACGACGACACCCAGGCGGATATGTATATGGCGGCCATCGAGTCCCTTCGGGCCCATGGCTTCCGGCAGTATGAAATCTCCAATTTCTGCCGCAAGGGCCTGTATTCCCGGCACAACACCAAGTATTGGACCGGCGGGGAGTACCTGGGCTTCGGCCCCAGCGCCAGCTCGGACTTTGCCGGAAAGCGCTTTACCATGGTCCGAGACCTGCAAGCCTACATCCGGGGCATCCAGACCGGCGGCAACATCATGGAAGACGTGCAGGAGATCCCCCTGCGGGAGCGGGCCGGTGAATACCTGATGCTCCGCCTGCGGACCACCGCCGGCATCACGGCGGAGGAATACGAGCGGACCTTCATGCTGCCCTTTGCCCCCCTGGAAGAGGTCCTTCTAAAGCACCGGGTCTACTACCGCACTGCCCAAGGCGAAGACGGCCGCTGGTACCTGACCCCCCGGGGCTTCCTGGTCTCCAACGACATCATCACGGATCTGCTCCTGGCCCAGGACGAATCGGAACCCTTGAAGCGGCTGTAAGAACCGCCTCTGCTGCCTTTCGTTCTACCTCTGCGCCCGCTGCGTTGCGAATACAACCTGTGTGGTTGAATGGTACCGCCTATCAGCGAAACCGTAGGGAACGGCCTGTGTGCCGTTCCGCGCCCGAAAGGACGGAACTGTTCCCGAAAATACCAGACACGTCCCCCCATTTTGTCATTCCGACCGCAGCGCAAGCGGAGTGGAGGAATCCACCACGTTGGTAAAGGAACCAACACAAGATAAAACTTGCTGCTTGAGTTGATTCCTCGGCTCGCCGCGCTCGCTCGGAATGACATGTCGGGGGGTGGTTCTGTTTTGTCCGCACGGGTTATATTCGTTACGTTGCATGTGGCGATGAATCATCGCCGCTACATTGCGTGGTACCATTCAACCGCACAGGTTGTAGTCGGAACGTGGCGGGCGGCTACTATGTATAGAGTAGTAACATAGGTAACAGGTAGAGAAGAGACATAGGTAACAGTTTTTGCTAGAATAAAGGCATCCG
>CAKTNS010000053.1 GCA_934589225.1 uncultured Oscillospiraceae bacterium | reverse complement strand
TTACTACCGATGATGCAAGAACCGGTCTTAAACATCTTTATCCAATAGTGAATTTTTAAGTGGTATGTGCTACTACATACACGTCGGTAAGCGGTGCTGTTCATCCGCACGGGTTATATTCGTCACGTTGCATGGCGATGAATCATCGCCGCTACATTGCGTAATACCATTCAACCAAACAGGTTATATTCGAAACGTGGCGGGCGGCTAGTAGCCGCCCCTACATGCGCAATACCTTTGCCCCCGTTGTTTGTGCAAAATTTCATGCCGCCCCGCCGCCCTGGATTTTGAGGTTATGAGATAACTATCACCGGTTGTTGCGCCAAAAAATCACGAAATCTGACACTTTCTAAAATCTGCACAAAACTACCCACCCCATTTTGTAGGGACTTCCAAAATTGAAAAACCCCTTGCAATCCAGGGCTTTTCTTTGCTATATTTATAGTATACAAAGCCAGACCCCTTCCGGCGTAAGGAGGAATATTTATGAAAAAAATCATGACACGGCTGCTGTCCCTGGTGCTGCTGGGGGCCTTTATCCCCAGCTTCGTCCTGGCAGAAACCTGGGATTTGGGAAAGGGTGATATTACCGTCAACGCTACGGAGAAAAGCCAGACCGTTACTCAGGGGGAAGGTGCCCCAACAGAAGACAAAAATCCCGTCATCACCAGCAGCGGGACAGAAACTTCCAATACCATCACCATTGAGGCAGCCGCCGGTGCGGAAGCCAACGTGACCCTGGAAGATGTCAACATTAATACCGGCGGTGCGGCCATCACTACCTCCGGCGAAGGCAACGTCAACATCGAGCTGGACGGAACCAACGAGGTTCAAAGCGGCACGTACCACGCCGGTGTGGAAAAGAAGGACAACGGCACCCTGACCATTACAGACGAAAATAAAAATGGCAGCCTCACGGCCACCGGCGGCCAGAGGGGTGCCGGTATCGGCGGCGGTTATCAAGCCAGCAGCAGCGGCATTACCATCTCCGGCGGCGAGGTAGAGGCCAACGGCGGCGAATGGGCTGCCGGTATCGGCGGTGGCTACGGTGGAGCAGGCAGCGACATTACCGTCTCCGGCGGCATAGTAACGGCCACCGGCGGCGAAGACGGTGCCGGTATCGGCAGCGGGGAAGATGCCGGCAGTGACGGTGCCACCAACATCAAAATCGATAAAATCGATGACGGCGAGGTAACAGCCATCGGCGGCAATAACGGTGCCGGTATCGGCAGCGGAAATAAGAGTTCCGCCAAATATATTGAAGTCTCTAAGGGCACGGTTAAAGCCACCGGCGGCATAAACAGTGCAGGCATCGGCGGCGGCGGGGAAGGTTTCGGTGAGCATATTACCGTCTCCGGCGGCAAGGTAGAGGCCCAAGGCGGCGAGAACGGTGCCGGCATCGGCGGCGGCTACCTCGGTAGCGGCAACGAGATCAACATCAAGGGCGGCAAGGTCACGGCCACCGGCGGCGCTAACGCTGCCGGTATCGGCGGCGGCAGCAAAGATCCCTCCGACAACAGCAGCGGCAACGGCAGCAATATCACCGTCTCCGGCGGCAAGGTAACAGCCATCGGCGGTGCGCAAGGAGCCGGTATCGGCGGCGGCAACGGCGGCAACGGCAGCGACATTACCGTCTCTGGCGGCGATGTCACGGCTACAGGCAACGGTAAAAGTGACTCTAGCGGTAACATTTCGAATAGCGGTGCGGGCATTGGCGGCGGTGCCGGTGGAAACGGCAGCCAAATCACCATTAAAAATGGTAAAGTAGAGGCTACCGGCAACAATTATGGCGCTGGCATCGGTGGCGGCAACCTTGGCACCGGTAGCGTGATCAAAATCGAGGGCGGCAATGTAAAAGCCCAAGGAGGATGGTCTGGTGCGGGCATCGGCGGCGGCGGCGGTAAAGGCGGCAGCGACATTACCGTCTCCGGCGGCGAAGTTACAGCCAAAGGTGGCACACTCGCTGCGGGCATCGGCGGTGGCGGCGAAGGAAGGGACGACAACAGTATTACCATCAATGGCGGCAAGGTCACAGCCCAGGGCGGCGGTTGCGGTGCGGGCATCGGCGGCGGATTTAAAGGTACCGGTAGCGATGTTGCGATTTCCGGTGACGCACAGGTGAAGGCCCAGGGCGGCGCGGATTGGGCTTCTTACAAAAAGGGCGCTGCTATCGGAAACGGCGGCACTCCTTCTCAAGAGGGTGCTGAACTAACTTTTGATCCTTCCAAGCTAACCGTAGACGGATTCATCCAGACATACAAGCCCGGTGTCGATATCGATACAGCCACACCCAAAGATTCGACCATCGGTAAAACCGGCGATCACAGCTGGGATAAAGGTACGGTAACGACCAAGCCCACCTGTACCACCGAAGGGGTAATGACCTACACCTGTAAAAATCCCGCTCACGGCACGAAAACGGAGCCTATCCCGGCGCTGAATCATGATTTCAAGACTTACATTTACGACAATAATGCCACCTGTGAAGCAGACGGCACGGAGACTGCCAAGTGTGAACGCTGCACCGTAACGGACACCCGGACCGCCCAGGGCACGAAGCTGCCCGGGGATACCGCCGAGACGGCTGCGGAAAACCAGGCAGCGCCCTACTGGGTCTCCGGCCCTGACGGCCAGAGCCTTCCCTACCAGGCCCAGATCAAGGACGGGGTGCTCACCGTAACCGTCCAGGCCGATACCGCCTCCCTCCGTGGCTCCACCGGGAGCCTGGGTCAGCTGGAAGCCCAGGGCATTACGGAGATCCGGTTCATCACCAATGGGGCGGAGTCCGCCTTCACCCTCTCGGACCTCCTTACCTCCGGCACCGGTAGCTTCACCCTGACCCACGAAGGGAAGACCGTGACCTTCACCCTGGCAGAAAAGGACATCAGCGGGATTCTCAAGTAAACAAATTACAAAACGGCGGCAGTTTTGCCGCCGTTTTTGTTGCGTCAAAGAGGCGCAGTACCACGTCCCGCATTGTAGAAACAATGGGCGCAGAGGTGTTGCGCATGTAGGGGCGGCTAATAGCCGATAAATGAATGTGTGATTGCCACCGGCAATCATTGGTTTTTTAATTCGCTGCGCGGAGCACCGCCCCTACATGCGCAACACCTTTGCGCCCGTTGCTTGTGCAATGTTTTACGCCGCCCCGCGGCCCTCATCAGTCTCGCCCTCGGGCGAGCCAGCTTCCCCCAAGGGAAGCTCTTGTACCGGGCTTTTGGGGGCGCAAAAAACCCCGGGCGCAAGGGGGGGCTTGCGTATCCGGGGGGTGTTTTTGTCAGGGGGCCACGCTTTGGTAGATTTTTTTCATTTCTTCCAGGACCTGGGGCAGGCCGAAGGCCTGGATTTTTTCGCCGGCGGCCTGGCCCAGGCGGCGGCACAGGGTTGGGTCTTCCCGCAGGGTGCGGATGGCGGCGGCGATGGAGGTGGGATCTAGCTCTGCGTAAAGGCCCTCTTTGCCGTTTTCAATCAGGTCCGTATTGCCGCGGATGGGGGTGACGATGGAGGGAAGGCCACTGCTCATGGCTTCCATCAGGGACAGGGACAGGCCCTCCCGGTAGGAGACGAAGAGGAAGGCATCGGCGGCGGCGTAGAGCTGGGGCACGTCCTTCCGGTAGCCCAGGAACTGCACCCGGTGGGACAGCCCTAAGCGGTCACACAAATCCTGATTGTTTTGGAGCTCCTGGCCCTGACCGGCGCAGAGCAGGCGGATGTGGGGGTCTGGCAGCTGGGCCAGGGCCTCCAGCATCATTTTGTGGTTTTTGTTTTTGGTCATTTCCGCCACGGACAGCAGCACAAAGTCCTCTTCCCCAAGGCCCAGGGAGGCCCGGAGGGGGGCACGCTCACGGCTGTGGTCCCGGAATTTTTCCAGGTCTACCCCCACGCCCCGGACATACCGGACGGACTTTGCGTGGAGATGCTTCCGGGCGAAGGCATAGTCCTCCTTATTTATGGTGATGAGCACATCCGTAAAGAAGGCGCACAGCCACTCCGCCGGGAAGTAGACCAGCCAATTGACCAGGGGGGCACCCTGGTAAAAGTGGAGGCCGTGGACGGTGTAGAGCACCTTGCAGCCCTGCTTCCGTGCCTTTCGGGCGGCCAGACGGGTAAGGATGGCGGCAACGGGGGTGTGACAGTGGATCACATCGAAGCGGGCCTCCGCAATGATCTTCTTTAACTCCTTATAGGCCCTCCAATTGGCGGGCTTCAGGGGGTTCCGGGCAAACTCAATGGGATAAAACCTGTCACAGCCGGGGATCACGCAGTCGGCGGGGTCGGCATAGTCGTTCCGGGCCGCCACGGCGGTTTCCCAGCCCATGGATTGCAGCATTTTTAGACACGGCAGATGAAATTGGGCAACGTGGGTTTTGACCACCGTGGCCGTAAAGAGAATTTTCGGCATAAAAGGACCTCCCGTCTTCAAATCAGTGCTTTGCGCTTGCGGATGCGCAGGAGCTCCCAGAGCCCCAGGGCGGCACCCAGGCCCCAGCGCAGCAGCGGGAGCCCCGCAAGGCCGTAAGTCAGGCCCAGCACCGCCACGAAGCCCAGGGCGTAAGGCCCCCAGAGCCGGACACGGAAAATATAGTCCTTGCCCCCCAGGAAGAACCGGGTGTACACATAGTGCATGGCAAATTGGAGCCCGTGGGCCAGAACCGTTGCCAGGGCGGCCCCTGCAATGCCCATTTTTTGAATCAGCACCAGGTTGAGCCCGATGTTTACAAGGCAGGAGACGATGGTGGCCGCGGCCCCCATTTTCATTTTCTTGTGGTAGTATTCGTAATTGGCGGGGAAGGTCCCCAGGAAGGTCAGGTAGTGGCTGGCGGCAAAGAGGGGCACCAGGCTTGTGGCCGCCCAGAAATCCTGCCGGGCATAGAGCATGTAAACCTCCCGGCACAGCAGGAGAAACCCGGCGCTGAGGACCGTAAAGAGCTCCAGGAAATTCCGGCTCTGGCGCTGCACGTCCTGGGTCTTGCCCTGCTTGAAGTCCGCATAGAAAAAGGCCACCCAGGAGTTATTCAGGGCGTTGAAGAGGGTAAAGAGGATGGTGCCCAGCTGGTAGCCGTAGTTATAAACGCCGCTGGTGCTCTGGTCCAGAAGCTGGCGCAGCATGATGACATCGCTGTGGCCCAGCAGCAGGTCCGCCAGATTGTAAAACACCAGGGGGATGGCCAGAGGCACGCAGAATTTCCAGTAGCCGGGGGCATAAAAGGTTCTGCCCCTCCGGAGAACGGACAGGCACATGATAAGACCCAGAACCCCGTAGACCAGGGCAATGCCCACGATGCGGCCATAGTGCTTGAGCCCCTGGGGCAGCAGCAGCACCAGCACCAGGGAAAGGACCAGGGTGGCCAGGCTGGTGCCCACGGAGAGGATCAGGTTTTTTCCCGCCTGCATCTCGTAGGTCAGCTTGGTATTCATAAAGTTGATGCCGAAGGTGCCGATGGACTGGAAGAGGATCAGGAAAATAAAGAAGGGGGAAAGCCGCAGTCCCCGGGAGATGGGCCCCAGGAACAAAGAAATCAGCACCGTCACCGCAAAAAAGGTACACAGCGACAGGGTCATGACGCTGGACTGGTACTTTTTCTGGGCCTCCTCCGGATACTCCACCATGGCGGGAGCCAGGGTGCCGTAGGTCAGCAGGGTGGCAGACACGGAAAGGACGCTGACCCAGACCGTATAGTTGGCCACGGCCCCGTAGCCGTCGGTGCCCAGAAGCCGGGAAAACAGGGGGGCGGTAAAGAAGGAAATGCCGTATAGCAGGCACGTGCTTAAAATATTAAACAGACTGACACGGTTGCGATTTTTCATGGCGGATCACCTATCTGATTTTTTTGACGAAACAGTGGATGCGCCAGGCGGGGCCGTAGAGCCCCAGGGCCAGAAGGGTATAGAGCTTCCGCTCTTTTTGGGAGAACAGAGGGCTCTTTCGCAGGAAGGGAAGCTGACGGCGCAGTTCCCGGCGGCAGCGGTCATATTCTTGGACAAATTCCTTTTGGACTCCCGCGACAATGCACAGCTGCATGGGGTGGGCAAGACCCCGGATCAGCAGATACCGGGCCTCCGGCAGCAGCTGGGGGGCGGTTTCCTTCAGGTCCTTCAGAATCTTCCGGCCGTGGGCGGCCAGATGGAAGTCCTTCTGGCAGACCCGGGCGGTGGTGATGGAGCCTGCTCTGTGGCAGTAGTTGTAAAAGGGCCGGGGCAGCAAGCCGCCGGAGCCCGCCCGGAGGCAGACCCGATAGACCGTGGCCACGTCCTCGCAGACCATGCCCTCGGGAAAGCGGATGCCCTCAAAAAGGGACCGCTCAAAGAGCTTGTCGCAGGCGGAGGAATCCAGGCCGTTCCAGGTGAAGATCCGCCGGACCAGGTTCTCGCCGGACAGCAGCCCTTCTTTTTCCGGGCACAGCCCCAGCTGCTTGGCGCCGGTGTCTCCGTCTACGTCAAAACGTCCGCCGCAGACCAGGGGCACCTGAAACTTTTGGGCAAGATGCAGTAGGTTCCGGTAGGCGTTTTCCTCTAAATAGTCGTCGCTGTCTACAAAGCTGACGTAGCGGCCCCGGGCCAGGTCCAGCCCGGTGTTTCGGGCGCTGCTGAGGCCGCCGTTGGGCTTGTGGACCACCTGCACCCGGTCATCTTCGGCGGCGATGGCATCACAAAGGGCGCCGGAGCCGTCGGTAGACCCGTCATCGATCAGCAGAACCTCCAGCGTGGGGCCTTCCTGGGACAGGACGGAGGCGGTACACCGCCGGAGATAGGGGGCCACGTTATAAACAGGGATAATGACGCTGATGTCAGGGACCAACATGGTCATCCTCCTTGGAACATTCGTTGTAAATGGCCAGCAGCGCCGAAAGATTTTCTGATGCGCTGTGGGTCTTCAGGGCATGAGCCCGGGCAGCCGCGCCCAGGGCTTCCGCTTGGGCTTCCATGCCAAATACATCCATGATTTTATGGGCCAGCATATAGGGGGCGGCGGACTGATACAGCAGCCCTTCCTCCCCGTCCCGGAGCATGGCCGCCACGCCGCCGACATTGGCCGCCACACAGGGCACCCCCAGCAGCATGGCTTCCCCCAGGGAATTGGGGGAGTTTTCAATGGTGGAGGGCAGGGCGAAGACGTTGGCGCGCAGGTAGTTTTCTTTCATCTCCCCGGGGCTCAAATGGCCCAGGAAGCGGACCTTTTCGGTAAGATTTTGGCGCTCGGCGTATTTCCGCAGATACCGGTGGTAGGTCTGCTCCAAAAGCCTTGCTTTGCCGGTGGTGCGGAACAGGTCCGGCCCGGGGACCAGGACGGTGGTATCGGGGTACTGCTCTAAAATCTGGGGCAGGGCCTCCAGAAGATAGTGAAAGCCCTTAATGGGGATGGCGGCGCTGGAAAGGAAGATGCTGTGGGGCACGCAGTGCTCATAGGTCCAGCTGCCGGAATAAAAATCCTGCCGCAGGGTCTCGTTGCAGAAGTGATAGAAGGCCTTGGGAGCCAGCATCCGGGCGCAGGCCCGGTCCCAGGGGGTGCGGCCGATGACGTGGCGGGAAAGGGCAAGAGCCTGGGCTTCCATGCTGCCCCGGCGGATGTAGTGCCTGCGCTGGAAGGAAATGTTGTCCAGCCGCAGCAGGTCCCGGGGGCTGAAGCGGTGGAGAAGGCTCTCGGGGAGCCCCTCGGCGTAGTGCCGGGCGTAAATACCGCAGAGGCCCTGGATGCTGATGACGGTATGGTCCAGAAGCCCCAAATCCCGGCAAGATTTCATCATGGCCAGGGTATGGCCGTACTCCGTGCCCCAGATGTGAATGACCTGGGGCCGGAAGGCGGAGAGCTCCTGCCGGAAGACTTCTTCCAGCTCCTTGGGATACCGGTGCATCACCGGCTCCGGGAAGACCCGGTAGCCTAGCTTACCCAAGCTGCCCTGGGCCTCCCGGGGGCCCCGGCACAGCACGCGCAGGGAATGCTCCGGGTTTTGCACCAGGTCCGACAGCACATGGTCCACCCACAGCCCGCTGCCGGGCTTACCGGTCAGGGCCAGCTGCACCGGGCCGGGGATCATATTGCACAGCCACAAAATTCGCATGGTCATGTCCTTTCCGTGGTTCGCAGCATCCGGAGGATCTTTTCCGCCTGGACCACATTGTTGCGCTCTTCCAATACAAAGCGTCGGGCCTCCCGGCCCTGCCGCTCCAGGTCCTCCTCTGGCCGGGTCAGCACCTCCCGCAGGGCCTGGGCAATGCCCTGGGGGGTCTCCTGCCGGATGAGGTTTACATAGGGCAGGTATTCCCGGGGCATCCCGGGCAGGTCCGTGGTCAGCACCGGGGTGCCGGAGGCCATATATTCCATGGTTTTGGAGGGGAAGGAGTATTTGACGTATTCCTCGTTCGTGGGCCGAGGGTTTACCAGCAGGGTGGCCTTCTGCTCTTCCTCCACCACCTGGCGGCTCAGAAGCATGCCGCCGTAGACCACCCGGGGGTCTTTCCCGGCGATTTCCTTTAATTCTTCCACATAGTCCCCGGGGCCGTAAATCAGAAGTCTCGTGTCCGGCAGGTCCGCCAGCAGGAAGCCCTCTACCAGGCGCTGCAAGCCGTAGATTTTCTGAACGCTTCCGGCATACAGGCAGGTCCGGGGGGTATCTTTGGGAAGGGGGGGCTTCTTGGCCATGGCAATATCCGCATGACCTTCCAATATCACATGGGGCTTCCCCTGGGGATTGACCCGGTGGTTCATCATTTCCGTCAGCAGCACAAAGTCTGTACACCGGGAGATGACCAGCTTGGAAAGCTTTTGATAGAGGCTGCTGTAGCCCAGCATCTCCGGCAGGTCCGTGACGATGCCCACGCACCGGCAGCCCTTTTTCTGGGCGGCCAGCTGGGCAAAGAAGGCGGTGGTGCAGTTCAGGCAGTCCACAAAGACCACGCTGTCCGGCCGGAGGAGCTTCAGAACCGTCCGGTACAGCTCAAGACCCCCTTGGACATACTTCCGCAGGGGATTTTGAAAGGCGGCGGCATAGTGATACCGGGCGCCGCCCTCCTGCTCCGGGGGAAGCCGCAGGACCTTCTGCTCCATGAGCCCCCGGTTCAGGGGCAGCACCGCGGCCACGTCCACCTGGGCGTGGGCGGCCAGCCCCTCGATCAGCAGTCGGTGGTATTTCTGGGACTGAAAGGCGGGCTTTTGGGGGGCGTTTTCAAAAAGGGTTTTGTAGGTTCCGTCGGAACAGGTGCTGACGGCATAGACAATGTGCATAGGGGCCTCCTGTGGGACTTAATGTAATCTCTTTTTCAGGGTATTGATCCCTTCGCCAAGCCCTTCTGTCAGGGCCATCATGGGGAACATCCAGAGGTAGGGGTCGGAGATCAGGTTCTGGGTATTGAAGGTAATGGCCAGAGTCAGAAGGCTCACGATTTTGGCATACCACTTGCCTTTTCCCCGGCACACCAGCACCAGCCAGGCGATCCAATTGATGCTGCCTCCCAGCACCCCCAGAATGCCGATGAGGATGGTGGTGGAGCTTGTATTGTGGGTGACGGTTTCCAGAATATAGGCCACATCCCGGCCTACAAAAGGTGTCCACTGAATGACGGACAGGTTAAAAACAATGCTTTCCAGCCGGTCATCGGAGGAGGGGTTGCCGGGCTGGATTTTCAGGAGCATCATCCGGAAATACCCCAATAGCTGGGGCTTTACCAGCAGCGCCGCCCCCAGGCCCAGGGCCAGTAAAAGCAGCAGCGCCGCCGTCAGCTTCCGGCCCAGGGGGCTGCGGTAGACCTCTTTGTCAAAGTAGACCGCCAGAAGGAAGAGCACCGTGGCGGCCACACCGCCGGTGGCGAAGGTGGAAAACAGGGTCAGGGACAAAATGGCACCAATGAGCCACATGTGGGCCTCTTTTTCCCAGTCCACCTGATAAAAGCACAGGTACAGGGCCAGAAACAGGAAAAACTGATAAACCCCCGGCTCCCGGAAAATGCCGAAATTCCGCTCCCGGGCAAAGGTGACGGATACGAAGGAAAACAGATAATTGTAAAATTCCGCCCCGTAGGCATTTTGAAAGGTGGGCACCCGCAGCAGCCCCAGGTCTGACAGGGGCCGCAGCAGGAAAAAGGCGGCCAGAGAATAAAGGGCCAGTCCGGCAAGCAAACACACAAAGTATTTGGCTGCCCGGCGGCAGGAGACAAAGTAGCTTAGGAAAATACCCAGAAGACCGCTGAACAGGACGCTAAGGTACATCATGGTATAGTCTCGCTTTAAAAGCATGGGGGTCAGAATCCCGGCGCAAAGCAGCAGGGCCAGCACCATCCGGCCGTTTAAAATCAGGTTTTTCAGGTTTTTCCGCTGATACAAAAGAAAGGTCATCACCGCCATGGCGGTGATGCCGAAGGTCAGGGCCTGGGCCTTGTAAAAGCCCAGCAGATAGTGGGAGACCTGGCTGACCCGGGTGAGGTACAGAAGCGCAAACAGATACAGGGCAAAAAGGCTCTGCCAGGGCCTGGTATTGGGGAAGGGATAACGCTTCATGCTTGTTCCTCCTGGGTGTTTTTTAGCAGCGCCGTAATGGCCCGGGCCAGATGCTCCGGCCCCTTGGAAACAAAGATGCCCCCATGGGCCTGGGCCACCTCCTGACAGGCGGTATTTTCATAGACAATGGGCCGGGTGCCGCAGCAGGCGGCCTCCAGCACCGTCATGCCGAAGGTCTCCTCGGCGCTGGGGCAGACGTAAACATCCGCCGCCGTGTAAGCCTGGGCCAGCTCCCGGGGGCTGCCGGTCCGTGGCAGGCCCAGAATAGCCTTTGGCAGCTGGGCGATTTGCTGATTCGTCAGCCCAATGAGGACGATTTTACAGCGGTCCGGGAGAAGCTGGTAAAGACGGATAAAATCCCCAAGCCCCTTCCGGGGCTCCCACACGTTGGCAACGCCCAGGACCACAAACCGGTCTTCCAGGCCGTATTTCTGCCGGAAATCGCTTTCCGTAGGCTTAAAAACGGCGGTATCGCAGGTATTTGGCACCACCCGGATGGGGTAGTCCTTCAAAAAGCTCTGGGAAACCAGACCTGCCAGCCACCAAGAGGGGACGTACAGGGTCAGGTTGGGAATATTCGTAAAAAGCGCCCGCTTCTTTTTGTAATTTTCGGCGGTGGCATCCCGAAGAGCTTTGGGGTAAAGCCCCAGCTGGGGGCAGCCGCCGCAGCCCTGCTTCCATTTTTCGCAGCCGATGCTGGAAAAATAGGGGCAGTTTCCGGTGAAGGCCCAGCAGTCGTGAAGCGTCCAGCGGATCTCCTTGCCGCACTGCCGCAGATAGTCAAAAAGCAGGCCGATGTGGATGTAGTAGCCGTGGAGGTTGTGGAGCCAGATCACGTCCGGGTCGTATTCCTCCACCCAGCGCAAAAACTTGGCGGTGGCGGCCCTGGAGCCGAAGCCGCCGGTGCCGAAGAGCCGATGCCTTAGGGCGTGGAGCCGGTAGTCTAAGGGAGAGCCGATGGCAACGGTGGGAATTTCCCCCGGGGCAGCCTTCCGGGCGTAGGCGATCGAGCAAGTGTGACCCTGCCGGGTCAGCGCCCGGGCGGTCTCCTCAATGAGCCTGCCGGTGCTGCCGAACCCGGCCACGGAATTGATAAACAGGTATTTCATGCCCGGCCTCCTGTGCCCAAAAGCTCCCGGAACAGGGCCACGTATTGGGGAAGACAGACCTCCGGGGTGTATTTTTGAAGGAAAAGCTTCCGGCACCGGTCCCCCATGGCTTGAACTGCCTGTGGGTCATCCCGCATGGCCCGAATCTCCCGGGCCAGACGGTCCGATTCGCCGTTGTGAAAGGCCTTTCCCGCGCCGGATTCAATGTCTGCCACAATGTCGCACCGGTCCATAATGGCCAGAAGGGGAATGCCCTCCATCATGTAGCTGTAGGTCTTGCTGGGCACGCACAGCCCTGTGGTCCCGGCTTCCAGGGAGATGAGGGCAGCGCTGCTGATCTCCAGAGCGTCCCGGTAGTCCTGGCCGTGGAGGTAGTCCAGGACCTGGGCGTTGTGAAGGCCCTCCTGGGCAATGGACTGCTTGAGCGCTTCCAGCTTGTTGCCGTGACCGGCAAAGAGGAAGAAAATATCCGGCTCGTTTTTTAGAGCCCGAATGGCCCCCAGGATGGTTTCCATATCCTGGATGGTGCCCATGTTGCCAAAGTAGGAGACCACGAATTTATCCCCCAGGTCCCGGGCAAAGCGGTTCCCCGCCAAATCCCGCCGGGGTGCTCCGCCGTCGGGGTACCAGTTTGGGATGACGGTGATTTTTTCTGGGTCGATGGCCCGGTTTTCCTGCAAAAATTCCTTCATTTCCGAAGAAAGGGCCACCACCCGGTCAAGCCTTGGATAGACGGCTTTATTGATGTGGCTCATGAGCTTTTCCACGCTGCTGCCGGTTTTCAGGGCCCCGGTCCGCAGGGCCAGCTCCGGGTACAAATCATAGGATACGAAGACCAGCTTGCAGCCAAAGAGTTTTTTGGCCCAGGAGGCGATCCAGGGCAGCACCGGGGGGTTGGAATAGAACAGGGCGCAGCGGTAATTTTTCAGGTCCCCCAGGTGGAAAAACACCAACAGGGTAAAGGAAAAATAGTTCACCAGCCGCCCCCAGGTGTGGCTCCGGTCCGGCTGCAAATAGTGCAGGCGGCGAATGGTGATGCCGTCCACCGTTTCGGTTTTGGCCACCTTGGGGCCGGTATAATACTCCCGGGGCTCCCCGCAGAGCACGTCCACGGAAAAGCCTGCCCGGGCCAGGGCCTTGGCGGTGTCAAAGGGCAGCTGGGCGGAGGAAATATATTCCGGGTGGAAAAACTGACAGAGAAAAAGGATGTCCTTTTTTTGTTTCAAAGGGAAAACTCCTTCCGTTTTCAGGTTCCGTTTTCAGGCCTCGGTTTCCTGCAGGGCCTGTTCCGGAGAATAGACCTGGTAGGGCCAGTCATAGCGGCTGAGGGCCCGGTCATAGCAGAGGCTCCCAAAGGCCTTGTCGATTTTGGGGGTCAGATGACGCAGTAAAGAAAGAGCCCAGCCGAAGCCGGGAATCAGCGGAAGGGACCTGCCGTGAAGCTGCGCAATGGCCTGCACCATCCGGCCCGTATCCACGTATTCCCCGTCCTGGGGGCAGAAGATCCCCCAGGCTTCGGTGTCCAGCAGCTGTTTTACCAGGCAGTTCAGATTCCCCACGTAAAGCATGGAGCGGCGGTTGCCGATTTTGGGGAAACAGGGCATTTTCAAAGCAAAGCGCCGGAGCTGCTGATAGTTCCCCTTGCAGCCCTTGCCGTAAATCATGGGGGGCCGGAGCAGGGCTACCCGGAAGCGATCGTCTTCCAGGGCTAGCAGCCCCTCCTCCGCTCCCGCCTTGCTAAGCCCATAGAGGTCCCGGGGGCACAAGGGGGTATCCTTTGTAATGGTGACGGTTTTTCCGAAAGGGGCGGCGAGGCCGTAGACCGCCATGGTGGAAAGGAAAATAAACTGCCTTACCCCGGCCTCCTTGGCCTTTTGGGCCAGTTCTACGGGAAGCCGGCCGTTGATCCTAAGATAGGCTTCTTTTTGGGCAGGGTCGTGCTTGTCCTGTTCCCGGTGGACCAGGGCAGCGGTGTAATATACGGCATCAAAGCCCTCCAAAGAGCGTTCACGCCAGCCATCGTCCCGGACGCTCAAAGACTCCACCCGGTATTCTTCCGGCCATTGGGCAAGGTAGGAAGCCAGGGCGGTACCTAAATAGCTGTGGCTGCCGACGATGAGCACACGCTTCATTTCTTCGGCTCCTTCCCAATGCTGCCGGTGCCGCCCTCCACCACGCCCTCGTGCTTCAGAACGGCGGTAATGGAGCCCAAAAAGCACTTGCAGTCAAAGAGGAAGCTTAGGTTCCGGACGTATTCCCCGTCCAGCCGGGCCTTCACCTCAATGGGCAGCTCGTCCCGGCCGTTGATCTGCGCCCAGCCCGTAAGCCCCGGCCGCACATCGTTGGCCCCGTAGAGATCCCGCTGGGCAATCAGATCATACTGATTCCACAGCGCGGGCCGGGGGCCGATGACCGCCATTTTTCCGGTGAAGATCTGAAAAATCTGGGGCAGCTCATCCAAAGAGGTCTTCCGCAGAAACTGCCCTACCCGGGTGATATACTGCGCCGGATCATCCAGAAGATGGGTGGGCACATCGTGGGGGGTACACATCCGCATGGTGCGGAATTTCAGGATTTGAAAGTGGGTTTTGTGAATCCCCACCCGCTTCTGCCGAAAAAACACAGGCCCGGGATCGTCCAACACAATGGCCAGGGCCACCAGAAGGTAGACGGGGGACAAAATCACAATGCCGCATCCGGAGAGAATAATGTCTAACAACCGCTTCCCATATTTACGATACATGCAGTGCTCCTTCTTTCTGGGGCGCTTTTTAACACCGACGAAAAAAGCGCATATTTCTACTTTTCTTAGGTAGTATACCACATTTTCTATAGGACAGCAAGAAAAAGTTTCCACTCCAAAATCGGGCCCTGCGTATGCAGGGGCGGCAAATCTGCCGCCCGCCACGTTTCGAACATAACCCGTGCGGTTGAATGGAACCACGTAATGTAGCGGCGATGATTCATCGGTGGAATCATGGATAGATTTTGATTCGCTGCGCGGAGCACCACCAAGCAACGTCCCGAATAGAACCCGTGCGGAGGAATGGAACCACGCAAGACCTTCCCCTTTGGGGTAATGTCATCAACTTAAGCACTCCACTCTCAAATTCTCCTGAAATTATTCGGATATTTCATAGATTTGTGCTT
>CAKTNS010000052.1 GCA_934589225.1 uncultured Oscillospiraceae bacterium | reverse complement strand
CCCTTTTGGCACACGAAGTGGGGGCAGGGAAGACCTTCGAAATTGTTGCGGCGGCTATGGAGAGCAAGCGCTTGGGCATATGCACAAAGTCGCTGATTGTTGTACCAAATCATATCACAGAGCAGTGGGCCTCTGAATGGCTCCAACTGTATCCCTCTGCCAATATTCTGGTGGCAACCAAGAAAGACTTTGAAACCAAAAACCGGAAGAAGTTCTGCGCCCGGATTGCCACCGGCGATTATGATGCCATCATCATTGGACATTCCCAGTTTGAAAAGATTCCTATGTCCAGGGAACGGCAGGAGGCTATTCTGAAGCGGCAGATTAACGGCATTCTGGACAGTATCCGGGAGGCAAAGCGAAATCATGCGGAAAACTACTCCATCAAGCAGATGGAGCGCACCCGGAAATCTCTGGAAAACCGGTTGGCAAAGCTCAATGACCAGAGCCGCAAGGACGATGTGGTGACCTTTGAGCAGCTTGGTGTTGACCGTATTTTTGTGGATGAGAGCCATTATTTCAAGAATTTGTTCCTTGCAACCAAAATGCGGAATGTGGGAGGAATTGCTCAGACAGAGGCCCAGAAGTCTTCTGATTTGTTCATGAAGTGCCAATATCTGGACGAAATTACCGGAGGCCGTGGTGTGGTATTCGCCACAGGAACCCCCATTTCCAACAGTATGGTGGAGCTTTATACCATCCAGCGGTATCTGCAATATGGTGCTCTGGAAGAAATGGGTCTGGTCAATTTTGATGATTGGGCGGCGAACTACGGAGAAACCGTCACCGCCATCGAGCTGTCCCCGGAGGGCAGCGGGTATCGGAGCAAGACCCGGTTTGCGAAATTCTACAATCTCCCGGAGTTGATGTCCACCTTCAAGATGGTTGCGGATATTCAGACAGCGGATATGCTGCAGCTCCCGGTTCCCAAAGCCAACTTCCATACGGAGGTTATCAAGCCCAGCCCCATGCAGGAGGACATGGTTAAGTCGTTGGCAGACAGGGCCGAAAAAATTCGTGCCGGTGATGTGGACCCAAGCGTCGATAATATGCTGAAAATCACCAACGACGGCAGAAAACTGGCTCTGGATATTCGTCTGATCAATCCTCTGGCACCGGACAGTGACACCAGCAAAGCCTCTATCTGTGCCAGAAATGTCTATTCTATCTGGGAGCGAACCCAGGCGCAGCGCAGCACACAACTGGTCTTTTGCGACCTGTCTACACCCAAGGGTGACGGTTCCTTTAATTTCTATGACGACCTGAAAGGGAAACTGGTGGCAAAAGGCATTCCACCGGGAGAAATCGCCTATATCCATGAGGCCAATACGGAGGTGCGCAAAAAGGAGCTTTTCGCAAAAGTCCGCTCCGGTCAGGTTCGTATCCTGATTGGAAGCACGGCAAAAATGGGTGCCGGTACCAACTGTCAGGATCGGCTGATTGCCCTACATGACGCCGACTGCCCCTGGCGTCCCAGCGACCTTGCCCAGCGTCTAGGCAGAATCGTCCGTCAGGGCAACCAGAATCCGGAGGTGGAAATCTATCGGTATGTTACGGAAAACACCTTCGATGCCTACCTTTATCAGCTGGTGGAGAATAAGCAGAAGTTCATTGCCCAGATTATGACCAGCAAAGCCCCCGCCCGTATTGCGGATGATGTGGATGAAACCGCACTGAGCTATTCGGAAATCAAAGCCCTTGCCACCGGAAATCCGCTGATTATTGAAAAGTGCAATCTGGATGTAGAGGTAGCCAAGCTGAATATGCTGAAGGCGAACCACCTGAATCAGCGGTTCGCCTTGGAGAATCTGGTGCTGCGGAAGTACCCGGCGAAAATTGCCGAGCTGACGGAGATCATAGCGGGCTTTGAAAAGGATGTGTCTATCGCTCAGGCGAATCCTAAACCAGCAGAAGGGTTTGTCGGCATGGAAATTCAGGGCACCTATCATTCTGAAAAGGAAACTGCAGGCAAGGCCATTCTTGCAGCCTGCACCGGTCTGGGGGAGTCAGATTCCATCCCGCTGGGACAATACCGGGGTTTTTCTATGACACTTCTTTATGATGCATTTCATGCGGACTACAAGTTGACACTGAAAGGCACGCTGTCCCACACCACCAGCCTGGGTGCGGATGTGTTCGGAAATATCACACGGTTGGATAATTTGGTGGACGGATTGGCAAAGGAGCTGGAAGTATACCGAGAGGCACTGCAGGACACCCAGAATCAGCTGGAGAACGCTGAGGTCGAGCTGGAAACGCCGTTTACAAAGGAGAAGGAGTTGGCAGAGAAATCGGGACGGTTGAAGGAGTTGAATATACTGCTGAACATGGATCAGGTAGACAAAGCACTTATAGAAATGGATGTCATGCATCAAAGTCCTAGCTGTAAAGAGAGAGATAGCCTTGAACGTTAATTATGCGGGCAGTACAATGTGTGCTGCCTGCATCCAATCGATAATTAGCAAACATTTGCTCAAAAAGTACTTGACAAATTTTAGATTATATGTAAAAATATTGGATATAATCTTACTGCGGAGGAAACTTGAATGAAGTTATCGGATAGTAGTATCATCGACATTGACCTTGGCCTTATTACGAGCATAATAAGCGCAGTAGAACAGGCTGTAACTGACGACATCCCCCGAGAACGAAAAGAAAGACACTTAGAGACAGATAATTATCTTGCTTTTTTGCGGGGGGATTATATCAATCAGAATCTGCGCGATAAGGCAGTTGTTGTAGGTGGAACATTGCTACCATTTAAGCGCTATGGATGGAAAGGCCGTTTATTAATTGACCCCGAACACAAGTTAACATTTAGTGTAACATCCCAGAGCAATTTACAACAAATCCCGCGGAAACACCGAGCGAAACCGCACTTTCTGCAAACACTTCTTTACGAAGAAAACAGGAAATTAAATGGAAAATTCCAACAAACATCTTTTTTCCAGATGGATGGTTTTGATGATGATACATACAATGCAGATTTTGAAGATATTGTTGGAGACACTTTGGAATCATTTGATGGCTACCACCATTGCGTAATCGCATACCAATCAAAACATGATGAATTAGTCGATGTGAAACTGATTTTGCTTGATCAATGGTTCAATGTTGTTGAAGAACACAGTCTAAATCATCTTCGGAAACCCGATTTCTCTCAACTCACTTCTGAAGCATATGCAGAAGAAAGTTCGCAAAACGAGCATAATAAGGCGACTAGAAACCTCACAAAGCTCAAGCCTGGCATCAAGCCTGGACTGTGGGAAGAAGAAAAAAGGGGATAATTCCAGTTTTAGCAATAGGAGTTCAAATCAATGGATAAGAAAAGGTTTCAGGGAGAACGCCTGAAAAGTGCTCGTATGCTGCGGGGGATAACCCTCGCAGCACTTCAAGATTTAACAGGCATTTCTAAGCAATCAATTTCATTATATGAAAATGACGAAAATGAACCGGGATATGAACGTGGTTTCAGATTAGCACAAGCGCTTCATGTTCCATATGATTTTTTCTTGCAGAAAGATCCCTGTAAAACAAAAACATCGGCAACCTATTTTCGGTCTCTCAGTAGCGCATCAAAATTAAGCCGAACGTCACAGAGTGTTAAATTGGAGTATGTTGCCAAATTATATGAAGCATTACTGGACTACATTGATTTTCCACCGCTCAATTTGCCAAATATAAAATACAGCGGGGGATACAACATTGAAAATGAAGATGATTGCAAAGCAATGTGTGCAGAACTTGAGCAAATTGCTTTAGCAACTCGAGAATATTGGAATCTTGGAACAAACCCCATTACAGATTTACAATATGTGTTGGAATCTAATGGTATCATCGTTACGGGATTTGATACAAACGAAAATGGTATTGACGCATTCAGCCAGCGTACGATTGTTGCAAAAAGAGATGTTTGCTTTATCGCTGTCGATCAAGGTTCAAAGCCAGAAGGCCGTATCCGATTTGACATGGCCCATGAGTTGGCACATATCTTAATTCATCCGTGGAGCGAAGACATTGACAGCATTCCAAGAGACGAGTTCAGAACCCGTGAATTCGAAGCAAATGTTTTTGCAAGTGCCTTTCTCCTCCCACGAGATAGTTTTGGGAAAGACGTTCGTGCGTATCCAACAGATGTAAAGTACTATATTTGGCTAAAGAAAAAGTGGAAATCTTCTATTCAGTCAATGATGTATCGATGTAATCAGCTGGAATACATTACAGCCAATCAATTCCAATATATGATGCGTCAAGTCTCCAAAAACGGCTGGAGAAAAAAAGAACCAGGTGATGAACCATTTTTACTGAGTGAGAATATCTTTCAAGGAGCGATTGATCTTCTTAAAAATGAACATATTTTAAATACGGCACAAATGTTAGACCTATTTTCAAAGTATGGTGTTGGTTTATATCCAGACGAAATTGAGCAATTGTTACATTTATATGAGGGAACCCTGGCTGTCGATGATGTTCGCCCGCACTTACTGCAATTAAAAAAGCCTGAAATTATATAAAGCTGTACGGGAGAAAATGGAAAAAGATCGTTGACTGACGATCATCTATTTGCGAAGACTACGAATGCTTTTCTCCGTCGAAAACAAGAAATACAAGTAAATAGCCAATTTAGCCGAATGATCAGTATTAGGTCATTCGGCTTTTTTATTGTCAGAAAGGATGCAAGGTGAAACAATATGTCATTCATTCCACCAGAAACCATTGAAAAAGCCCGTCAGATAGATTTACTAACATACCTGAAAGCCTGCGAACCCGACGAACTGGTTCATATTAGCGGCGACCATTACTGCACACGGGAGCATGATTCCCTCAAAATTTCCAATGGGAAATGGTACTGGTTTTCCCGTGGCTTTGGTGGCTATAATGCGCTGGATTATCTTATCAAAGTCAGAGGGCTGCCCTTTACGGAAGCTGTGGAGCGGATCACCGGGCAGGTGGCCTATCTGCCCAGGCAGGCACCGCCGAAACTGATAAAACCAAAGGTGCTGTTGCTGCCAAGGGCCAGCCCTGATACAAGCCGGGTTTATGCCTACCTCCGCAGCCGTGGCATTGATGCAGAACTCATTGATTTCTGCATTCGCACCGGGCGGCTGTATGAAAGCTTTCCCCACCACAATGCGGTTTTTGTGGGACTGGATCGGTACAGCAAGCCCAGGTACGCAAACCTGAGAGGCGTAGGGACAGACTTTGTGGGAGATGCCAGTGGTAGCGACAAACGGTACTCTTTCAGCATCTCCGCACCGGGCAGCGGCACCGTTCATCTTTTTGAAAGTGCCATTGATCTGCTGTCCTATGCTACCCTAGTCAAACAGAATGGCGGCAGCTGGAACCGGGAGCATCTGGTTTCCCTGGCCGGCGTTTATAGGCCAAAGGTGGAATTGCAAGAAAGCTCCATGCCGCTGGCTCTGAAACGGTATCTGTCGGAGAATCCAGGAATTCATTCCATCGTCCTCCGGCTGGACAATGATGCTACTGGCGGACGGGCGGCAAAGGCGTTTGTTTCTATGTTGTCCGGGCGGTATGAAGTATCCGTTCAGCCGCCGCCCTATGGCAAGGACTACAACGACTGCCTTTGCATGAAGCTGGGCATTCCCATCACCCACAGGAGCGGGAAGGTGTTGGAACGCTGACAATTTTTTTTCGGGTGGTAAACTGTTCAACCGCAAGGAGAACAGAACTGCACAATACCAGCAAGCATCGTCTTTGGTCACCCAAAGACAGCTTGACAGGGATAATCCCTGTAACCCTTAGTTAAAGAAAGGACGATTCTATGAGCAGAAGTGAAGTCAGAAAGAGAAACAACCGAGTCCAAGTTCGGTTGGACAACAAGGAACATCAGGCATTCCTAAAAGCTGTTCGCCGTTCCCGTCTATCTCAGGAGGTGTACCTTCGCCACCTTATCAATGGTGTCGTTCCGCAGGATGCCCCTCTACCCGATTACTATGCCATGACCCAACAACTCTACCGCATTGGCAGCAATCTAAACCAAATTGCGCAGAAAGCCCACACCCTGAATGTCATCGATGTTCAGCGTTACGATGCTGCCGTTTCTCAATTCCAGACGGCGGTGACGCAGATTACCGAAGCTGTGGTGTGCCCCCGCCCTATGGAGCGATAGTAATGGCGGTTACATCTATTTGGCGTGTCAATGGTTGGCTTGGCAAGGTAGTGATCTATGTCGAGAACCCAGACAAGACCACCAATCCGGGGTTCTTCAGAAACGAAGTACAGTCTCCGGAATGCAGCCAAGGTCTGGACGATGTAATTGCTTATGCCGTAAACAGCCGAAAGACGGAACAGCACCGGGAAGATGCGGACATTCTGGAACGCTTTGTATCCGGGGTGAACTGCCATCCCGCTACCGCTCGTGCCGAGATGCTGGCAGTCAAAAAACGATTTGGCAAGGAAGATGGCACCATAGCCTATCACGGGTATCAGTCCTTCGCTCCCGGAGAAGCCACCCCGGAGATTGCCCACAAGATTGGCATGGAGCTTGCGCAACGGCTATGGGGTAACAGGTATCAGGTGGTAGTCGCTACCCATCTGGACAAAGCAAACCATCTGCATAATCATTTTGTGCTGAACACAGTCTCTTTCGTAGACGGCAAAAAGTATTTCCGTTCCGCCAAAGACTACCATGAACTCCAAGCTACATCAGATGCCCTCTGCCGGGAATACGGCCTTTCTGTCATTGAGAATCCTCAGCCCGGAAAGAGCAAGCACTACGGGGAGTGGCGGGCTGAACAGGAGCAGCGGCCAACCTGGAGAGGGCTTGTGCGTTCTGATATTGATGATGCAATCCGGCAGTCCGTGACGGAACGGCAGTTTTTTGACGCACTCCACCGCAAGGGCTACGAGATAAAGGTGGGCAAGGATATTTCCGTCCGCCCGCCGGGAAAGGAGCGGTTTATCCGCCTTGCCCGGAATTTTGGGGAGGACTACACCCTGGAGGGTATCCGCAGGCGGATTCTGGACCAAACCAGAGCTGTCCGTCCTCTACCGGAATCTGTTTCAAAGCCAACACATTATCGCCTGTCCGGAAATTGGCAGTCCCGTAAAAAGGTGACTGGTTTCCGGGCATTGTATTTTTACTACTGCTATCTGCTGGGCGTATTTCCCCGAAAGAAACAGCAGAATCAAAAACGGCTCCACTTTCTTCTTCGAGAGGATCTTATCAAGCTGGATGCCGTCACACAGGAGGCAAGGCTGCTGGCGGCAAATCGTATCGATACCGCTCAGCAGCTTTCTTCATATCAAAGCGGACTGGAAAGTCGGATGGAATCGGTGACTTCTCAGCGAAAGCAGCTCTATCGCAAGCTGCGGACTGTGGCTGTGAAATCGGATGAAGCAGCTTCTGTTGAGATCAGCATCGCCATCACCGCACTTTCCAAAGAGCTTTGCCAATTGCGACAGGAGGTGAAACTATGTAGAGATATTGCCATGCGTTCCGGTGTCCTACCAGAACGCATTCAGGAAGCCCGAAAAACACAAAGAAAGGAACAGAACGAACATGACCAATTCAGGCGATGCAGCAGAACAAATCGTTAGGATGAGTCTGGAGGGCACGGAGGTTGCCCTACGGCTTTCCGGTTCTGCAGCTAAAAACATTGCGGTAGCACTATACACCATTGCCAAGAATTCTGACCGAAATAAAACCAAGGGGCATCAGCGGCTCAGCGCTATGTTGAAAAGCGGCAAGGAGCTGAAGGTGTTCACCATCAGTGAGGAGCATCTGAAATGCTTTGCCCAGGAAGCGAAACGGTATGGCGTTGTCTACTGTGCTCTCCGGGGAAAGGAACCTGCCGCAGACGGTATGGTGGATGTGATGGTTCGAGCGGAGGATGCTTCCAAAATCAACCGGATTGTGGAGCGATTCAAGCTGGCCACTGTAGATACCGCCTCCATTAAGCGGGATATTGAGAAGGACCGACAGGAAAAGGAAACAGCCCCGGATGTGCCGGAACAATCTGCACCTCAGAAGGATGTGGAGGAAAGGCTGCTGGATGAACTGTTTGGAGCGACTATCCAGAAAGAAGCCAAGGCACCGGAAAACCCTACGGCGGCAAAGGCGGAAAAAAGCCCTCCGTCCGAGCCTATCTCCGGGACGCAAAGGAAAACCGCCGAGGGTATTTCTAAAGAATCCCGCCCCTCTGTCCGGGAGGAACTGCGGAAAATCAGGGCTGCACAACAGGAAAAGACTGCTAGGGTGCAGGATATTGTGAGTCCTGTGAAGCAGCCAGAAATTCAGCCCCATATCCATCCGGGCAAGAAGCCCAAAGTGAAAGTGAGGTAAGCGATGAACGGTTTTGACGATCTCTTTGGTGGAAAATTCACCAAAGAGGACCATTCTTTTGACAAGGAAGCCTGGGCGGCAAAAAAGCAGGAGGAACGGCAGGCCCTCTATGCTTTGGCGAACAGCACTGCTGAAACCATCCGACAGGACGGTGCGAAATACCAGCAATTTCTGGATATACAGTCCCGGTTTGACCGCTACAGTCCCACCAACGTCCTACTGATTTTGGCGCAGATGCCGGAGGCTACTCAGCTCAAAGACTTTGATGGCTGGAAAGAGGCTGGGGTATCCGTTCAGCGGAACCCTGTCAGTGTAAAAATTCTGGAACCGGGTAAGGAATATACCCGTGAGGACGGTTCCCGTGGCACCTCCTTTGAGGTAAAACGTGTATTTGACGTGTCCCAGACCCGAGGGCGGCTGCGCTCTGTTCCCGGCGTGAAGCCCGATGACCGGACACTTCTCCGGGCTTTGATCCACCGTTCTCCCGTTCCAATCCAGACGGTTGAAAGCCTGCCCAACAGCATGGGGGCGCTGTATGACCACAACCAGCAGGTGATTTTTGTCTGCCGTGGCATGGAAGCCGGAGATATTTTTCGCAGTGTTTCCAAGGAGCTTGCCCATGCGGAGCTGGCAGGTACCAGGCAGGAATACAGCCGCAGTGATGCCGCCTTTGCTGCCTATAGCGTGTCCTATCTGCTATGCAGAAAGTACGGCGTGGATACGGCAGATTACAATTTCAGCCGTCTGCCCGCCTCTTTTCGGGAGGCTGATTCTCAGGGAATACGGGAAAACCTGGGAGAAATCCGGGACACAGCCGCCCAGATTTCTGGAAGAATGTACCGGGTACTGGAACAGGCTCGCACCGCAAAATCCAAAGAACAGGAGCGATGAGACATGGAAAAGGGAGAAAAACGGATTCTGGAACTGGACCGATACGAGCATGGCGTGGTCATTAACGCTCTGAACGAAATGCGCAATGACCTGATTGAAGAAAAGCGGCCCACGGATATTGTGGACGAGGTGCTTCTGAAAGCCATTGATGCCCCGACCCGGAAAGCAAGAGGAAAACTCCGTGAAGAACGGTGAAGGCCGCACCATTGTATTTCTCTTCCTTTTGGGTATTGTTCCGGTGATCTGGCTGGCATTGCTGATTGCGCCTTTTCTTTCTGGTGGCCTGACCGAAATTGTATCCCAGTTTCCGGTGGCAATGGGGCAGCCTTTCCAAATCGCATTATGTGAGGACAGTAGGAAAACTGTCCTTATTTTTCTGCTCATCTACGGATTGTCCATCGGTGTAGCTCTGTCCACTCGGCGCAATTACCGCCGGGGTGAAGAACACGGCTCTGCAAGATGGGGCAGTGCGAGTGCCATCAACAGGAAGTACCGTGCAAAGGAGCCGGAGGCCAACAAGGTATTTACCAAGCACATCCGCATGGGGCTGGACGGCAGAAAGCACCGGCGAAATCTGAATACGGTAGTGGTCGGCGGCAGTGGTGCCGGTAAAAGCCGGTTCTATGCCCTTGTGAATCTGTTACAGGGTTGCTCCTCTTATTTCGTTCTGGACTGCAAGGGGGAGCTTCTGCACATGACAGGTACTTTCCTCAAAATGCGTGGGTACGAGATTAGAGTTCTGGACCTGCTTTCCATGGAAAAGAGCCACTGTTTCAATCCCTTTGCCTATCTGCAAACGGACAACGATGTTCAGAAGTTGGTTACAAGCCTGTTTAAAGCCACTACCCCCAAGGGCAGTCAGTCCAACGATCCCTTTTGGGACACGGCAGCATCCATGCTGCTGTCAGCTATCATCTTCTATCTGCTTTATGAGGCTCCGGAGGAGGAACAGAACTTTTCCATGGTTATGGAAATGCTGCGGGCGGGAGAAGTCCGGGAAGATGATGAGACCTATCAATCTCCGCTGGATGAGCTGTTCGAGCGGCTGGAAATGCGCAGTCCCGACCATATTGCCGTCAAGTATTACAAGGACTACCACTCCGGTTCTGCCAAGACTCTGAAATCCATTCAGATCACCCTGGCGGCACGACTGGAGAAGTTCAATCTCGCCAGCGTTGCGGCGTTGACAGCCACCGATGAATTGGAGCTGGCATCCCTGGGTGAGAAGAAGATGGCTCTGTTTGCACTGATTCCCGATCATGATGTGAGCTTCAATTTCCTGGTCAGCATGGTTTACAGCTGCACCTTCGAGCAGTTGTTCCGGCTGGCTGACAACAAGTACAAGGGGGCACTGCCGGTTTCTGTTCACTTCCTCATGGATGAGTTTGCCAATGTCAGTTTGCCGGACGATTTTGATAAGCTTCTGGCTACCATGCGCTCCCGGAATGTGTTCGTGTCCATTATTATCCAGAATATTGCCCAGTTAAAGAACCTTTTTGAAAAGCAATGGGAGTCAATACTGGGCAATTGTGACGAATTTCTCTATCTGGGCGGCAACGAAACAGGTACCCACAAAATGATTGCGGAGTCTTACCTGGGCAAGCAGACCATTGATCTGAACACCTATGGTAAAAGCTCTGGACGCAGCGGCAATTACTCCACCAACTGGCAGATCACCGGGCGGGAGCTGCTGGATGCCTCGGAGGTGCGGATGCTGGATAACCGGTATGCGTTGCTGTTCATCCGTGGCGAACGGCCAGTGATGGACGAAAAGTATGATTTGCTCCTGCACCCCAATGTCAAATTTACCCCGGAGAAAGGAGGTGCGCCCTATGTCCATGGCGGTACAGAGCTGTCCGTAGGAAGCCTATGCCTGACTGCTGTTTCCGGCAAGGAAACAAAACCAATCAATTTGTCCGAACTGGAATATGTGCTTCTCTCTGACGAAGAAGTAGAAGCGGAACTATTAAACGGAGGGAATACCAATGAAGAACATTCTTAAATCTATCGTAAATGGACGAAAAAACACCCGCAGACTGCCGATCCCTACTTCTGTACGGAAGGGTTTTCGCCGGTATTGCGCAGCGGTTATAGTATTGGCTCTATGTTCCAGCATGGTGTTGACTGCCTCTGCTGCCACCGGTGATCCGCTGACAGTGGTAAATAATCTGTCTGATTTTATTTTCGGCATGATTCGGGCCGTCGGTATGATCCTGCTGGGCTGGGGCATTGTCCAGGTCGGCCTTTCGTTACAGTCCCACGACCCGTCCCAGCGCTCCAATGGATTTTTAACCTTGGCAGGCGGCATTATCATTACGTTTTCCAAGGAAATTTTGACGCTGATCACAGGCTGATCATTAAACCAATCTACTCCGGGCCGGATGGCTCGGAGTAGGGAAGGAGGTATGTATCTTGTCCGATAATTGGGTCGTCCAGAACCTTCAAAATGCGCTAGAAACATGGAATGAAAAGCTGGCGGAAATCTGGACACTGGTCACGCAGTCACCCCAGGCGTTCAAGGGCGGCAGCATTTGGAATGTGATGGTCAACATCCATGGGGCAGTCCAGGCTGTGGGCCTTGCGCTGGTTGTGCTGTTTTTTGTGGTTGGCATGATGAAAACCTGCGGCAGCTTTGCGGACCTGAAGCGTCCGGAGGTTGCTGTGAAGGTGTTTGTCCGCTTTGCCATTGCTAAAGCCGCTGTCACCCATGGTTTGGAGCTAATGAACGCCCTGTTTTCTATTGCCCAAGGGCTTGTATCCACCATCATGTCCGCTGCCGGGTTTGGCTCTGTGCAGGGAGCTATTCTGCCGACGGAGATCATCACTGCTGTGGAGGACTGCGGATTCTTTGAATCCATCCCTCTATGGGCGGTGACGTTGATTGGCGGACTTCTCATAACGGTATTGTCTTTTGTAATGATAATGACTGTCTATGGGCGCTTTTTTAAGCTGTACCTCTATACCGCCATTGCGCCGGTGCCGATGGCCGCTTTTGCCGGTGCGCCTACGCAGAATATCGGCATTTCCTTCCTCAAATCCTATGCGGCAGTATGCCTGGAAGGAGCCATTATTGTGCTGGGCTGCATTATCTTTTCTCTGTTTGCCGCCACACCACCGATGGTGGATGCCGATGCTGCTGCGGTAAGTTTGGTTTGGAGCTATGTAGGAGAGTTGGTATTTAATATGCTGATTCTGGTGGGTACGATAAAGATGGCTGACCGGGTTGTTCGGGAAATGATGGGATTATAAGGAGGAAGTCATGGAAATCAAAATCAATCGGGAAATTCGTGACTACCACGAATCCATGTTCATGGGTCTGTCATTGCGGCAGACCCTTTGTTCATTATTGGCTATTGGCGCAGCTGTGGGCCTGTACTTTTGGCTGCATCCGATTTGGGGCACAGAGCTTGTTTCCTGGGCCTGTATCCTGGGGGCGGTTCCCTTTGCGGTGCTTGGCTTTGTATCCTACCATGGGATGAGCGCAGAAAAGTTCTTATGGGTTTGGTTCCGTTCTGAAATTTTGGAGCCAAAGATTTTCCGATTTAAGCCCACCAATCTCTATTATGAGCTGATGAAAGACACCATTGCAAAGCATGAAAAGGAGGCAAAGAAGCAGCATGAAGGCAATTAAAGAGGTTATGCGGAAGGACAATGAGCCTTACCATATTCCCCGCAGTGTGCAGAATCTAATTCCCATCAAGCGGATTTGGGCGGATGGGATTTTTCTTGCCGGTACCCGGTATACCAAGACCTTCAAATTTACCGACATCAACTACATGGTTGCGTCAGAAGCGGCCCAGCGCAAGATGTTTCTGAACTATGCCGCCCTGGTGAACAGTCTGGACTGCGGAGCTACGGCCAAGATCACCGTGAATAACCGGCACCTGAATCGCAAGAATTTTGAGGAATCCGTGCTGATGGGCATGGAGTGGGACGGGCTGGACCATTTCCGGGAAGAGTACAACGGCGTAATTATGGACAAGGCAACCGCTGGAAATGGTATCATCCAGGAGAAATATGTGACCGTATCCGTTTGCAAAAAGAACATCTCCGAAGCCAGAGCCTACTTTACCCGTGTGGGTGCGGAGCTGAGTGCAAGATTCGCTGCCTTGGGGGCAAAAGCCGTAGAGCTGGATGCGGGGGAGCGACTGCGCATTCTCCACGACTTCTACCGCAGCGGCGAAGAAGTGAACTTCCATTTTGATATGCAGGATATGGTGAAAAAGGGACATGATTTCCGGGACTATATCTGTCCGGACTCTATGGAGAAGCATAGTGATTATCTGATGCTGGGCGGCAAGTATGCCCGTGTGATTTATCTAAAGGACTACGCTTCCTTTATGTCGGACAAGTTCGTGAACAGTCTGACCGACCAGAGCAGAAGCATGATGTTGTCGATTGACGTTGTGCCTGTAGCCACCGATGAAGCGGTACGGGAGGTAGAACGGAAAATGCTGGGCGTAGAAACGAATATTACCAATTGGCAGCGACGGCAGAACGCCAATAACAATTTTTCCGCTACGGTTCCTTACGATATGGAGGTTCAGCGGAAGGAAACCAAGGAATATATGGATGATCTGACCGGACGGGACCAGCGGATGATGCTGGCAGTTCTGACCCTCATCCACCTGGCAGACACCAAGGAACAGCTGGATGCGGACACGGATGCTCTGCTGAAGGTCGGGGCCGACTATATGTGCCAGATGGCGGTTCTGCGGTATCAGCAGCTAGACGGCATGAACACGGCCTTGCCCATTGGCACCCGGAAAATCGATAGCTTCCGTACCCTGACCACAGAAAGCCTAGCGGCGTTTATTCCTTTTAAGGTGCAGGAAATACAGGAGCCGGGGGGTATCTATATCGGGGAAAACGCCGTATCCCATAATCTGATTCTCTGCAACATGAATAATCTGCTGAACCAGTCCATGATGCTGCTGGGCATTCCCGGTTCCGGTAAATCCTTTTTTGCAAAGCTCCTGATTATTGCTACAGCTCTGTCCAGTCAGGATGATATTATTATTCTGGACCCGGAGGGGGAATATTCGCCGTTGGTAAAGGCGTTGGGTGGCTCTGTGATTCGCTTTGCCGTAGGCGGCAGAGATTGGCTCAACGCCATGGACATGGAAAGTGGCTACGGTGAAGGCAGCCCCGTGGCCTTTAAGTCCCAGTTTATCATGTCTCTTTTGAAGCAGGTGGATTCGGAGGGCATTGGCCCCCACCAGAAATCCATTATTGACCGCTGTGTAGCACAGGTCTGCAAGGAAAAGAAGCTCTCCGGCATCGTTCCTACCCTCTGCACCGTTCGGGAAAAGCTGTTACAGCAGCCGGAGCCGGAGGCTCGGGATATTGCGCTGACCATGGAACTGTACACCTCCGGTTCTTTGGACATCTTCGCTCATGAAACCAATGTGGACACCAAGAACCGGATCATTTCCTACGATATTCACGATTTGAGCGAGGACTTGAAGCAGCCCGGATTTGTGACCATTACGGACGCAATGATTAACCGGGTCAATGCAAACTGGGTCCAGGGCAAGAAAACCCATGTGATTGTGGATGAGTTTCACATCGCCTATGAAAATGAGTATAGCGGTAACTTCTTCACCTCCGCATGGCGGCAGTTCCGCAAACGGAATGCAAGCCCCGTAGCCATTACGCAGAATGTGAAGGTGCGCCCAGATAGGGCGCTGTGCAAAGCAGTCTAAGGTACTGCCGCACACGGCAGTGTGCG
>CAKTNS010000051.1 GCA_934589225.1 uncultured Oscillospiraceae bacterium | reverse complement strand
GTGGGATGCTACGGATACGAACGTCCAACGAGTGGCCTTACGGCCAATGGCGGCAGATTGCCGCCGCTACAGTGGGGTACCACCCAATATACGGAACAATGTAGCGGCGTTGACCCAACGCCATCCAGCCCCGGCGAGGGGCTGGCTCCGTGGGATGTTACGGATACGAACGTCCAACGAGTGGCCTTACGGCCAATGGCGGCAAGATTGCCGCCCCTACACTGGATTCGTCCATTGTGGTACCGTTTCACTGATACGGCTCCGTTGCCTCGTTACCGGCATTGACCCTGTTCGTTTTTCTCCCGGTCCAGGCGGAAATCCACGGAGCGTTTCAGGTAGGACAGGTAATCGTCATCCTGGCACATTTCTTTCCCCGGGGCGTCGGAGAGCTTGGCCACCGGGCGGCCGTTGACGTATTGGAGCTTGATGACGATGTTCAGGGCCTCCTCGCAGGTGTCGTTGGTGACGAAGGTGCCGATGCCGAAGGAGACCTTGGTGCGGTCTTTAAAGTAATCATAGAGCTTCTGGGCGTGGTCAAAGTCCAGGCTGTCGCTGAAGAGCAGCACCTTGCCCTTGGGGTCGGCGCCGTATTTCTGGAAGTGGCGGATCATCTTTTCCCCCCACTCGTAGGGGTCGCCGCTGTCGTGGCGGACGCCGGTGTAGTTATTGACCATGGAGCGGTCAAAATCGTACAGGAACAGGTCCGTTGTGATGGTGTCCGTCAGGGCGGTGCCGTTGTCGCCCCGGTATTCGTCGTACCAGTCGGCCATGGCGTAGTGGTTGGTGTAGGCCAGGGGGATGGAGTCAATGCCCTGGTACATCTGGACGAACTCATGGGCATAGGTGCCGATGGGGGTCAGGTCGTACTTCATGGCCAGGTACACATTGGAGGTACCGGCGCAGTTGGTGGTCTCCCGGGACAGCCGCCTTACCACCTCGTCCTGCCACTTCCGGGAGAGCCGCCGACGGCAGCCGAACTCCGCAAAGCGGAAGGTGTATTTTCCGGAGTTAAAGTCCCGGATCTTCTGCTCCAGCCGCTGCCGGGCGGACTCTTCCAGCTGGGCATAGTCATAGTGCATTCTGAAATAAACCTCGTTGACGATCTCCAGCAGGTAGATCTCAAATTGCATGGCGCTGAACATGGGGCCCTTCACCGTGAGGATCAGCTCGCCCTCGGGGCTCAGCCCCGTGTGGACATACTCCCGGATGGGGTGCCACAGCCGGAGGAACTCCACATAGTCGTCCTTGATAAAGCGGATGGAGCGGAGGTATTGAAGCTCCTCCCGGGTAAAGCGCAGACCGCAGAGGTAGTCAATTTGGGCATTGATCTCCTCCAGCATTTCCGGGGTAAAGACCGTGTGTTCATTCCGGCACTTAAAATAGTATTCTCCGTTTAAGTCCGTGTGCTTGTGGAAAATCACCTGGTCCATGTTGAATTTGTACAGGTCCGTATCCAATAGAGAAGTTACGATGGGTTCCAGCTTCATGTGGCCACTTCCTTTATATACTTTGGGTTTCCAATCGATCCTCGGATTCCAGCACCAGGGCCCGGAGCCGTGGGTAGAAGGGATGGATTTTAGGGTTTACATAACAGTTCCATTGCTGCCGGTCGTCGGTCAGCAGAAATGCACGCATTTGAGAGGCGGAGATCTCAATGGTCTTGGGGATGTACAGCTCCGCCACCCGGACCCCCTGGACGCTGTCAAACCAGTCCAGCCGCCGGGCCTCCTTGCCGGAAATCAGCAGCTCCGGCATCTGGCCGAACTGCTTTTGTACGTTTTCCAGCACATAGTCCCCCCAGGCCCCCACGTTGCCCACGCCGATGTCCGGCAGGGGGTAAATTTCCACCCGGTCCCCAAAAAGGGCCCGGAGCATTTCCCGGCGGAGCTCAAAGGGAAAGGGGTTTTTCCGGGTGCCGGACTCCTGGGAGGAGCCCACGAAAATGCCCACCTTGTGGCACAGGGCCAGGGCGGTCTCGATCATCTGCTCATGGCCGGAATGGAGGGTCTGAAACCGGCCTACCAAAATGCCCAGAGAAAAAGGCTTCTCCATACGCTCACCTCACAACTCATTCTATTCTACCAAACCCTGGGGCCTACGTCAAATAAAATCCCGGAAATCTGTACTTTTTTCCGGGGCTGTGGTATAATGCTCCAAAAGAAAGGGGGGAGCTCCATGGGAAGAGCCTCTAAAAAGGAGCACAAAAACCGATTTCAGCTGATCCGGGAGGAATTTGGTCTGTCCCGGGAACGGGCCTCCGAGCTGCTGGAAACCCTGAGCCCGGAGCGCATTGAGAAAATCGAAAGCGAAAAATGCGCCCCCTACCCGGAAGAGGTGCTGACCATGGCCCAGAAATACAAAAAGCCCGGGCTGTGCAACTACTATTGCTCCAACCTCTGCCCCATCGGCCGGGAATACGTGCCGGAGATCCAGATCAAGGAGCTCTCCGCCATCGTGCTGGAAATGCTGGCCTCCTTGAATGCCGTCAACAAGAAGCAGGAGCGGCTGATCGAGATCACCGCCGACGGGAAAATCGACAACGGGGAGCTGGAGGATTTCATCGCCATCCAGGACCAGCTGGAGCGCATCTCCGTCACCGTGGAGACCTTGCAGCTGTGGTCCGAAAAAATGCTCCTCAGCGGTGCCATTGATCTGGAGGCCTATCAGAAAAAGAGGGCAGAACGGAAATAATCCCCTATTTTTCTCAAATAATGGGAAATAGGCCCCCTATTTTGCCCATGTTTCCCTTTCCGGAGGGGCCCATCTGTGATAAAGTAAGGCCATGAAGAAAAGGGAAAGGAGACCCAAGATGTTTGAACTTCTGTCGTTTGTTTTATTTGTCTGGCTGTTTGTAAAATGCCTGGGCCTGGCCTTCCGGCTGACCTGGAGCGCCGCCAAGCTGATGGCCGGGTGCCTGGTGTTCCTGGCCCTGCCGGTGCTGGTCCTGTGCTTCCTCTTTGCCGGAGGCTTCATGCTGCTGCTGCCCTGCCTGCTTCTGGCCGGAGCCTGGGCGCTGCTGAAAGCCTGCTGACCCTAAACCAGCCCCTGCCCCGGGGCTGGTTTTTCCCTTGTCCCGGAAAAAACCCGGCGGCCATCCCGGGGAGAAAATCCCGGAAATCCTGAAAGAAACCCTTTACTTTTGGGAAAACTTATGCTACAATACCACCGCTGGCTATGGCCAGAGATGATTTTTGCTGCCCTCGGCTCAGTTGCGGGAGAAAACCCAACGGGTGTTTTCACCGGCCCCATACTTAGCCCAACGGGTAAATTTTAAAAAAGGTGGAAATAACAATGATCCAGAAGGAAAAGAAGACCCAGGTCATCCTGGAGAACGCTACTCACGAAGGCGACACCGGCTCCCCCGAGGTTCAGGTTGCCATTCTGACCGCCCGCATCAACGAGCTGACCGATCACCTGCGTGTACACAAGCATGACAACCACTCCCGCCGTGGTCTGCTGATGATGGTTGGTAAGCGCCGCAACATGCTGGACTATCTGGCAAAGAAGGATATCAACCGTTACCGTGCTCTGATCGCCAAGCTGGGTATCCGTAAGTAATATTCTTGGGGCGACGGCTTCCGTCGCCCCGTTTTCGCATTCCAAAACCCCGGGAGTCCCTTTAGCGTTTGAAAGTGATGTCTTGCAAGAGAGATCAGTTTCAAGTGCTAAACCTCCCGGAAAAAATAAAAATTTTCAGGAGGTATTCCCATGATCACCCACAAGCAGTTCCCCAATCATAAGGTGTACGAAATGGAGATCGGCGGCCGTCCCTTTACCGTAGAGACCGGTAAGGTGGCAGAGCTGGCCAACGCCGAGTGCATCTGCCGTTACGGCGACACCGTGGTCCTCACCACCTGCACCGCCAACCCCATCCCCAAGGCCGGTATTGACTACTTCCCCCTGACCATCGAGTTTGAAGAGCGGATGTACTCCGTCGGCCGCATTCCCGGCTCCTTCAACCGCCGGGAGGGCAAGCCCTCCGAGCGGGGCATCCTCAACAGCCGGATCATTGACCGGCCCATGCGTCCCCTCTTTGACGAGGAGCTGCGCAACGACACCGTTGTGACCTGCACCGTGCTGGCCAACGACTATGACAACCCTGTGGAGATCGTGGCCTCCCTGGGCGCTTCCATTGCCATCGCCTCTTCCGATGTGCCCTGGAACGGACCCGTGGCCACCACCAACGTGACCCATCTGAACGGCGAGTATATCGTGAACCCCTCCGCCGAGCAGCGGGCCGCCGGTGACTGCTTCGTGTGCATTTCCTCCACCTTCGAGAAGGTGGTTATGATCGAGACCGAGGCCAACGAGGCCCCCGAGTCCGTGGTGCTGGAGGCCATCCGCATTGCCCACGAGACCAACATGGAGATCGTGAAGTTCATCAACGGCATCGTGGCCGAGATCGGCAAGCCCAAGTTCACCTTCGAGAAGGCCGCCGTGAACCACGAGCTGCTGGACGACCTGATGAACTACGGCCTGAACCAGATCGAGTACGCTCTGGACACCGATGACAAGAACGTCCGGGAGGAGCGGCTGACTGCCGCCCGGCTGGACTTCGCCGAGAAGTTTGCCGACAAGTACGAGGACTTTGAGACCCACATCGAGGTCTGCCTCTACAAGATGCAGAAGAAGGTCGTCAAGAAGTGGCTGCTTCAGGGCAAGCGTGTAGACGGCCGTGGCATGGACGAGATTCGTCCCCTGGATGCCGAGGTTGGTGTGCTGCCCAGAGTTCACGGCAGTGGCCTGTTCACCCGCGGCCAGACCCAGGTGCTGTCCATCTGCACCCTGAATACCCTGTCCGCCGCCCAGAAGCTGGACACCATCTACCCCGAAGAGACCAAGCGTTATATCCATCACTATAACTTCCCCGCCTACTCCACCGGCGAAGCCCGTGCCGCCCGTTCCACCTCCCGCCGGGAGATCGGCCACGGCGCTCTGGCTGAAAAGGCCCTGCTGCCCGTGATCCCCAGCGTGGAGGAGTTCCCCTACGCCATCCGGGTGGTTTCCGAGGTCCTGTCCTCCAACGGCTCCACCTCCCAGGGCTCCATCTGCGGCTCTACCCTGGCCCTGATGGATGCCGGCGTGCCCATCAAGCGGCCTGTTGCCGGTATTTCCTGCGGCCTGATCTCCGACCAGGAGACCGGTGAATGGAGAACCTTCACCGACATCCAGGGCGTGGAAGACTTCCACGGCGAAATGGACTTTAAGGTGGCCGGTACCACCGAAGGCATCACCGCCATTCAGATGGATTTGAAGAACCGTGGGCTCACCATGGAAATCATTGCCGACGCTCTGGAGCGCTGCCGGAAGGCCCGTCTGGAGATCCTCAATGAGATCATGCTCCCCTGCATCCCCGAGCCCCGGGCCGAGGTCAGCGAGTACGCCCCCAAGATGCTCAGCCTGAAGATCCCCGTTGAGAAGATCCGGGAAGTCATCGGCTCCGGCGGAAAGACCATCCAGAAGATCTGCGCCGACACCGGCGCCAAGGTGGACATCGATGACGACGGCTCCGTCTTCATCTCCGCCGTGGATGCTGCCGCTGCCTACGCCGCCAAGAAGATGGTGGACGACATCTGCTTCGTTCCCGAGGTGGGCAAGCTCTACTACGGCAAGGTGGTCCGCATCCTGCCCATCGGCGCTTTCGTAGAGATCGCCCCGGGCCACGACGGCATGGTCCACATTTCCAAGCTGGAAAACCGCCGGGTGGAAAAGGTCGAGGACGTCCTGAACCTGGGCGACATGACCTGGGTCAAGTTCATGGGCTTCGACGAAAAGGGCCGCGCCAACTTCAGCCGCAAGGATGCCCTGAAGGAAATGGAAGGCAAGTAAAAACAGAACGCCCCCCGGAAGTGAAGCCGGGGGGCGATTTTTATGCGCGGAGGGGGGAAGAGTTGACAGTGGACAGTTATTTTCCAATTGACAATTGACAATTCTGCGGTTTGGAACGTGGCCCCGGGTGTTCTTACAGGCCTAAAAACGGACGTTTTTGAACCACGACGGTTGAAAAAACAGACCTGTCAGCGAAACCGTAGGGAACGGCCTATGTGCCGTTCCGGGGGCGTTGCAATGATCTCCCGTGTAGATGAATGGTACCACCCAAAAGCACGGTACAAAAGCTTCCCTTGGGGGAAGCTGGCTCGCCCTGTGGGCGAGACTGATGAGGGGAATGCGGTACAGCGTGAAACATTACAGGAACAATTGGCGCAGAGGTGTTGCGTATGTAGGGGCGGCAATATTAGCCGCCCGCCACGTTTCGAATACAACCTGTGCGGTTGAATGAAACCACCCATCGATATGTCATCCCGACGGTCATGAAATGGAGTGGAGGGATCTACTCAAGTTGCAAGCCTTACCTTGCGCAAGTTATTTTTGCTACTTGGGTGGATTCCTCCACTCCGCTGACGCTGCGGTCGGAATGACAGACGTTTCCTGTTTGGCTGTTACAAATTCAAATGTCCAACGATTCCGGCCCCCCAGTTCTGTTCATTCCTTGTGGCATTGATCACCCTTTGGTCGATACGGCTCGATAATTGCAACGTCCCGGGCGGCAGATTGCCGCCCCTACGGCGACGTTTTCATATTTTACGAACGCAAATCAATGAAAGAAACGTTCAAGATTCGGTATTACGGAACAAATTTGACGTAGGGGCGGCTATTAGCCGCCCGCCACGCTGCGAATATAACCTGTATGGTTGAACGGTATTGCCCAATACACGGTACACCCAATGTAGCGGCGATGATTCATCGCCATGCCACGTTCCGAATACAACCCGTGTGGATGAATGGTATCACCTACCGACATGTCATCCCGACGGTCATGAAATGGAGTGGAGGGATCTACTCAAGTGGCAAGTTTTACCTTACATAGGTTATAAATGCAACTTGAGTAGATTCCTCCACTCCGCTTCGCTCCGGAGACGAGAACGAATACATCACGGAAATTTTCTTCTATATCCGTTAAATTGCTCTGGACAAGCCGGGATTTTTCTGTATAATAAACCCAGAAACAAAAGAAAGGGAGAAAAACCTATGAAACGAAACCAAAAAGGCTTTACCCTTATGGAAATGCTCATCGTGGTGGCCATTATTGCCGTATTGGTGGCTGTTGCCATCCCGGTGTATACCAGCCAGATGCATAAGGTAAGAGTGGCAGCGGATTGGGCCAACGTCCGGGCCTATTACGCACAGCTTCAGGCGGATTATATGCTGACGGGGAAGAGTATTCCTATCAAAGGAACGCTAGATGAAAACGGTAAACCCAATTTAACTGATTTTACTACAATTACTTTTCTGGATGGTACAAAGGTGAAGTTGCAGGCAGGCGGATATGCAGTCCAGTTTTTTGACGGATTAGGCTATGAAATTACGTATTGGTGTAATAATAACCACGAAAATTGCAGCAATCATTGGGGATCATCCGGGTCTGGAACCGGTCAACCCTAAAAACCGGGGCACCCTCCAAAAAACGGAGGCTGCCCCGGTTTTCGTTTTCCCGGAATCAAATTCAAAAGTCCCCGCCCCGCCCAGGGGCTGGCAGCGTTTCGAATAGCACCCATGCGGTTGAACGGAACCACCTACCGAAGTGCATGTAGGGGCGGCAATCTGCCGCCCGCCACGTCCCGAATACAACCTGTGCGGTTGAATGGAACCACGCAATGTAGCGGCGATGATTCATCGCCAAGCAACGCCCCGAATATAACCCGTGTGGACAAAACGGAACCACCCCCCGGCATGTCATTCCGAGCGAACGAATGTGAGTCGAGGAATCTTCCCAAGCAGCAAGTTTTATCTTGTGTTGGTTCCTTTACCAACGTGGTGGATTCCTCCACTCCGCTGACGCTCCGGTCGGAATGACAAAATGGGGGCATGTTCTACGAATTCGCCTACTGTTTCTACAATGTTTCACGCCGTCCCGCGGCCCTCATCAGGCTCGCCCAGGCGAGCCAGCTTCCCCCAAGGGAAGCTTTTGTACCGTGCTTTCGGGGCTCTGGTTTTCCGGTACGGCGTGAAGGAAAGCACCAAGACCTTCCCCTTCGGGGAAGGGGGACCGCCATAGGCGGTGGATGAGGCGCGGTACGGCGTTTAACATTGTAGGAACAACGGGCGCAAAGGTAGAACGTATCAGCAAAACCGTAGGGAACGGCCTGCGTGCTGTTCCGGGAACGCCCCGAATACAACCCGTGTGGACAAAACGAGCACCACCCCCCGACATGTCATTCCGTGCGGAGTGAAACGGAGTCGAGGAATCTTCCCAAGTTGCAGGTTTTATCTTGCGTTGGTTCTTTTACCAATGTGGTGGATTCCTCCACTCCGCTTGCGCTGCGGTCGGAATGACATAACGGGGGAACGTTTCTACGGATTCGCCTACTGTTTCTAGAACATCTCACGCCGCCCCGCGGCCCTCATCAGGCTCGCCCAGGCGAGCCAGCTTCCCCCGAGGGAAGCTCTTGTACCGTGCTTTCGGGTGGTACCATTCAACCACACAGGTTGTATTCACAACGTGGCGGGCGGCTAATAGCCGCCCCTACGGACGCACCGGTAGGTGGTACCGTTCAACCAAACAGGTTGTAATCGCAGCGTGGCGGGCGGCTAGTAGCCGAGAAAATAACGGTGTGATTGCCACCGGCAATCATTTTATTTTGATTCGCTGCGCGGAGCACCACCCCTACATGCACGTCGGTGAATGATTCCATTTATCCGCACGGGTTGTATTCGTAACGTTCCCGGAACGGCACATAGGCCGTTCCCTACGGTTTCGCTGGAGGTGTATTCTTGAACCAATGTATTCTAAAAGCAGGCACGTCCGTTGCCAAATAATTGTCAATTGTCCATTGTCCATTGTCAATTGGAAAATAACTGTCAACTGTCAACTGTTAACTGTCAACTTCCACGACCCTCGCTCCCTGGAACTCCACGTGCAAGGGGAGGATCTCCCAGTTGTGCTGGGTGTTTTGGTGGAGCTTTCGGTCAAGCTTCTGGGACAGCTCCGGGTCACGGGTCATGCACAGCAGGGTGGGGCCTGCGCCGGAGAGGCAGAAGGCGGCACCGGTGGTGCGGATCAGGGCCTCGATGGCCTCATAGTCCGGGATGAGCTTTTTCCGGTAGTTCTGGTGAAGCTTGTCCTGCATGGCGGTGCGCAGCAGCTTTTCGTCTCCCAGCTCCAGGGCTTTGAGCACCATGGCGCCGTGGGAAATGTTGTAAATGGCATCGGCCCGGGAGACCTGCTCCGGCAGCACGGAACGGGCCAGGCTGGTGGACAGGTTAAAGTCCGGGATCAGGGCCAGAAACTCCCAGCCCGGGTGCAGGGGGAAGCTGACGGTGACGGGCAGGCCGTTATCCACCATGGAGGCGGTGAGGCCGCCGTAGAACGCCGGGGCCAGGTTGTCCGGGTGGCCCTCCATGGCGTTGGTGATGTTCAGCAGACCCTGGGTGCTGAGCTTGCTGCCCCGGAGCACGTTGGCCCCCATGGCACCGGCCACCAGCAGGGCCGCGGAGGAGCCCAGACCCCGGCAGATGGGGATATGGGCATCGATGTGAATTTTGACCCCCCGAATCTCCTCGCTGAGGGAGGCCAGCACCGCGCAATAGGCGGTATAGGCCAGATTGTCCGGCCCCTGAAAGCTTTCATCACAGCCGGTGATCTCCAGACCGGATTCGGTTTCCTCAAAGGTCACATCGGTATACAGGCTCAGGGCGCAGCCGAAGGCATCAAACCCCGGGCCCAAATTGGCGGTGGTGGCGGGGACACGGATGGTTACTCGATTCATTTCTTCTCTCCTGTTGTTTTTATTACCGGCCCAGTACATACTCCGGCATTTGCTCCTTGGGGATCACGTCGGTGTGGAGCTCCGGCTTGCCCCGGAGGGACCGGAGGTTCGCGGGGATGGGCACCCCGGTCAGGGCCTGGAGCCGGTCCATCCGCTCAAACTCGCTGCCGCTTACATCCCCGCCGATGGCGGACAGGACGGCGGAGGAGAACTTATAGGGGGAGGCGGTGGAGAGCACCACCATGGGGGCGTTCCCCCGGTGGGTTTCTGCCACGGCCCAGGCGCAGGCGGTGTGGGGGTCCATGAGGTAGCCCTGTTCTTTATAAACCTTTCCGATGGTGGCCTTGGCGGTTTCATCGTCACAGCACCCGGCGCCGAATTCCTTCTGAATGGCCCCGAGCAGCTCTTCCGGCACCTGGTAATACCCCTTTTGGGACAGGTCCTCCATAAGGGAGGCAACCAGGGCCTGATCGCCCGAGAGCAGGTACAAAAGCCGCTCTAAATTGGAGGACACCAGAATGTCCATGGAGGGAGAGGTGGTTTTGTGCAGGGGCCGCCGCCGGTCGTATCGGCCGGTGGTCAGGAATTCCGTCAGGACGTTGTTGGCGTTGGAGGCGCAGATCAGCCGCCCTACGGGCAGCCCCAGCTTTTTGGCGAAGTAGCCTGCCAGAATGTCCCCAAAGTTTCCGGTGGGGACGCAGAAATCCACCGGGTCCCCCAGGGCGATGACCTTCCGATTCAAAAGGTCTGCATAGCAGCGGAAATAATACATGATCTGAGGGGCCAGTCTGCCAATATTGATGGAGTTGGCGGAGGACAGCAGGAAGGGCAGCTCCTTTCCCTGGAAGGCGGTGAAGATCTGCTTCACCCCGGTCTGGGCATCGTCAAAGTTCCCCTCCACGGCGCAGACGGAGACGTTGCCCCCTTCCTGGGTCACCATCTGGGCCCGCTGGACCTGGGAAACGCCCCCCTGGGGATAGAACACCTGAATGCTGACCCCGGGCACGTCCTGGAAGCCCACCAGCGCCGCCTTGCCCGTATCTCCGGAGGTGGCGGTGAGGATGCGGATCTCCTTGGTAATGCCCTTTTCCTCCTTGGCGGCGGTGAGTAGCTGGGGCAGCATGGACAGGGCCACATCCTTAAAAGCGGAGGTGGGGCCCCGGAACAGCTCCAGCACCTGGAAGGGGCCTACGGCCACCGTGGGGGTCAGGTCCTCGGTTTCAAACTTCCCGGTGTAGGCCCGCCGCACCAAAGTCTCCATCCGGGGAATGTCCGGCAGCAGGGCCGAGAGAATGGCGGTGGACATCTGCTGGCTGGTGCCCACGAGACAGGCCTTCCAGTCAAAGGCCGGGAAGACCCTAGGCATATACAGCCCTCCGTCCGGGGCCAGGCCGGAGAGCACCGCCTGGGCGCTGTCAACGGCGGGACAACCGCCTCTGGTAGAAATATAATCCATATTGATACCTCCTGCAAGGGTGAAATGCACAAAGAACCTGGGGCTTGACGGGATGCAATTGCGGTTTGTTTCAATTGCATTTTCGGTAAGCATATGATATACTGACTAATACAAAAAAGCAAGTTTTTTTCCCACAGAAACAAAGGAACCAGAAAGACAGAACGGAGTGAGAACATGCGGATCGGACTATTGGGCTTCGGCACCGTTGGAAAGGGTGTATACGACATTGTGGCGGGCCGGGAGGATATGTGCGTGGCCAAGGTGCTGTGCCGCCGGGACCTGGAGCTGGCGGATGCCGGGGTCACCCATCGATTTGAGGACATTCTGAACGATCCCACCATTGATACGGTGGTGGAGGCCATAGGCGGCGTGCATCCGGCCTATGACTATGTCCGCAGGGCCATTCTGGCGGGGAAAAATGTGGCCACCGCCAACAAGGCCCTGATCGCCACCTGCTATGACGAGCTGATCCCTCTGGCCAGAGAAAAAAAGGTGTGCCTGCGCTGCACCGCCTCTGTAGGCGGGGGCATCGGCTGGCTCAGCGAGCTGGAACGGGCCCGGCGCATTGAGCCCATCTTCTATGTAGGGGGCATTATGAACGGCACCTGCAACTATATTCTCGACTCCATGACCCGTCTGGGTCTGGGCTACAGCCAGGCCCTCCGGCAGGCCCAGGCCCTGGGCTACGCCGAGGCGGACCCCACCACGGACGTGGAGGGACTGGACACCTGGCACAAGCTGATCGTCTCCGCCAATGTGGGCTTTGGGGTCAGCCTGGATGTATCCGGGGTGCCCGTGGCGGGCATTTCCCGGATCGGGGCGGAGGACGTGGCCAATTTCAGCGCCAACGGTCTGGTGTGCAAGCTGGCAGCTACGGCCCGGTGCGATTCCGGCATTTACAGCGCCTATGTCCAGCCCACCCTCTATAGCCTGGGCAGCCCCGAGGCGGCGGTGCCGGAAAATTACAACCTCATCACTCTGGAGGGCCAGGTCTCCGGCCGCCAGAGCTTCTTCGGCCAAGGGGCCGGACGGTACCCCACGGCATACAATGTGGTACAGGACTGCGTGGATTTCCAAAAGGGCCGGGGCTTCTACACGGAGCCGGGCCCCAAGGTGGAGGCCGACAACAGCCTGAAGCTCCGCTACTATGTCCGCGTCGCCCAGGAGGATGTCTGGCTGCGGCAGAATACGGAAAAGCATTGGGCCGGGGCGGTGGTGACGGTGCCGGTAGAGGTCTCCGTCATGCACCAGTGGCTGAAAGCCCACCCGGAGGCCTTTATGGCGGCCTTCGCCTGAGAATCCGAAAAGGAAGGGAAGCATATGAAAGTAGTGAAATTCGGCGGCTCCTCCATGGCGGACGCCGGGCAATACCGAAAAATACGGGACATTCTTCTGGCAGATCCGGAGCGCCGGGTGGTGGTGGTCTCCGCCGCGGGAAAGCGGAACAAGCAGGACCACAAGGTCACGGACCTATTGTACCTGTGCTACGCCCACACCCAGTACGGGGTGGACTGCTCCGGGGTTTTTGAAATGATCACCTCCCGCTACCGGGACATTGCCCGGGAGCTGGGTTTACAGCTGGATCTGGAGCCGGAGTTTGCGGATTTGAAAGCCCGGCTGGACAGCAAGACCGTGACCCAGGACGAGGTGGCCAGCCGGGGCGAATATTTTTCCGCCCGGCTCATGGCGGATTTCCTGGGCTTCAAGTTCGTGGACGCAGCGGACTGGGTTCGGTTCCGCTTTGACGGCTCCGTGGACCAGGAGAACACCTACGAGGCCCTGCGGAGCCTTGTGGACGGCCCCGGGGTGGTGATCCCGGGATTCTACGGCCAGCTGCCCGACGGCAAGATCAAAACCTTCACCCGGGGCGGCAGCGACATCACCGGCGCCTTGGCGGCGGCGGCCTTGGACGCGGATGTCTACGAAAACTGGACCGACGTTTCCGGCATCCTCATGGCCGACCCCCGGATCGTGGAAAACCCCCAGACCATTCCCGAGGTCACCTATGACGAGCTCCGGGAGCTGAGCTATTCCGGCGCCCAGGTGCTTCACGAGGGCACCATTTTCCCGGTGCGGGAAAAGAACATCCCCTTAAACATCCGCAATACCAACGCCCCCCAGGACCCGGGCACCATGATCCGGGAACGGTTCGAGGGGGATTCGGACCCCCATCGGTTCATCACCGGCATCACCGGCAAAAAGGACTTTTCCATCATCGCCCTGACCAAGCGGGGCATGAGCAACCAGGTGGGGGTGCTGCGGAAGGTGCTGTCCGTATTGGAGCGGCACAACCTGTCCGTAGACTATGTGCCCAACGGCATTGACAATGTCTCCGTGGTGCTCTCCACCGAGGACGTGGCCCCCTGCCTCTACGCCGTGCTGGGGGAAATCCAAAAGGAAGTGGAGCCGGACAGCCTGACGGTCCACGACCAGATCGCCGTGGTGGCCGCCGTAGGCCGGAAAATGGCCTACCGTCCCGGCATTTCCGGCCAGATTTTCGCCGCCCTGGGCCAGGCGGGCATCAACATCCGTATGATCAACCAGGGCCCGGATGAGCTGAACATCATCTTCGGCGTTGACAACCGGGATTTCTCCCAGGCCATCCGGGTGCTGTACAACAGCTTCGTAAAGTAAACAGAGTAGGAGGCAATCATTATGAAAGAGTATACCGTTGCCGTCCTGGGTGCCACCGGTGCCGTGGGACAGGAAATGATTCGTATTTTGCAGGAGCGGAATTTCCCTGTGGGAACCCTGCTGCCCCTGTCCAGTGCCAGAAGCGCGGGAAAGACCGTCCGTTTCCGGGGTGAAGACGTGACCGTCCGGGAAGCCACGGAGGAGGCTTTCCGGGGGGTGGACATTGTCCTGGGTGCCGCGGAAGCGGACATCGCCCGGAAATTTGCCCCGGCCATCCGGGCCGCGGGGGCGGTGTTTGTGGATAATTCCTCCGCGTTCCGGTTGGATTCCCAGGTGCCCCTGATCGTGCCGGAAATCAACCCCCAGGATGCAAAAAATCACCATGGCATCCTCTCCAACCCCAATTGCTCCACCATCATCACCATGGTGGCGGTGAATGCCCTGAACGGCCTGTCCCCCATCCGCACCATAACGGCCACCACCTTCCAGGCGGTTTCCGGTGCCGGTGCCGGCGGCCCCGTGGAGCTAGAGCAGGAGGTCCAGGCCAAGCTTCGGGGGGAGGACTATACCCCCAAGGTCTTCCCCTATCCCATCGCCTACAACGTGATCCCCCAGATCGGCGGGGAGCAGTATGAGGGCTACACCAGCGAGGAAATGAAAATGCAGAACGAGGGCCGGAAGATTTTGCATCTGCCGGAGCTCCGGGTCAGCTGCACCTGCGTCCGGGTGCCGGTGGTCCGCAGCCACTCCATTTCCGTGAGCCTGCACTTTGACCGGCATGTTTCCGTAGAGGAGGCCCGCCGGGCCATCGCCCAGGCCCCCGGCTGCAAGCTGGTGGACGACCTGCCGAACAAGCGCTACCCCATGCCCCTGGAAACCAGCGACCAGGACATCGTCTTCGTAGGCCGCATCCGTCAGGATCTGACCGATGATTTTGGTCTGTGCCTCTGGTGCAGCGGCGACCAGGTCCGCAAGGGCGCAGCTACCAACACCATCCAGATCGCGGAGCTGCTCATTCAAGAATAATATCCTACGGGGCCGCTTTTGCGGCCCTGTTTTTGTATAACCTTGGAAAAAATTGGGTATGCTGGATTTCAGGAGGTGCATGCCCATGAAACTGCGGGAACTGATGACCAGCCCCGTCATCCGCATCCGCCCGGAAGAACCGGTGGCGGTGGCGGCAAGAATTCTGACACAATACAATATCGGTGCCCTGCCGGTCTGCGGCCAGGACGGCGCCCTCCGGGGCCTTGTGACCGACCGGGACATCGTGACCCGCTGCCTGGCATCAAACCGGGACCCCAAAACCACCACCGTGGAGCAGGTCATGACCAACCGGGTCATCTACGCCCGCCCGGACATGGACGCCGGCGTGGCCGCCCACCTCATGGGCCGCCAACAAATCCGCCGCCTGCCCATCCTGGAAAACGGCAAACTCTGCGGCATCCTCAGCCTCAGCGACCTGGCAAGCCAAGACACCACCGCCCCCGACGCCACGGACGCCCTGGCGGATATCAGCAATAACCTGGCCAGCGGGGGAGATTTCAGTTGACAGTTGACAGTGGACAGTTGACAGTTATGTCAGAATTGACAATTGACAATGGACAATTGACAATTTTTGGGGGACGGAAGTTTTACCTTTGTGCCCGATGTTTCGGCAATCTGCAACGCAATACCGCCCGTCCTTCGAATACCCCGGTTGAAAACGACCACCCACCAGCGTGTCCGTAGGGGCGGCTACTAGCCGCCCGCCACGTTGCAACTATAACCTGTGCGGATGAATGCTGCTATCCAATATACGGAACAGATGTAGCGGCGATGACCCATCGCCATGCCACGTTTCGAATATAACCCGTGCGGTTGAACGGTATCACCTATCGACATGTCATTCCAAGCGAACGCAGTGAGTCGAGGAATCTTCCCAAGTGGCAGATTTTACCTTGCGTTGGTTCATCTTCAAACGTGGTGGATTCCTCCACTCCGCTTGCGCGACCGTCGGAATGACATAATGGGGGTGATACCATTCACCCGCACAGGTTGTATTCGGAACGTGGCGGGCGGCAGATTGCCGCCCCTACATTGCATACCGCTCCGTCTCCGGCGCACGTTTGTCTTTATCCATCTTGCCCAAAAAAGAATGTCGAAATTTGGTAAAAAACACTTGACAAACAG
>CAKTNS010000050.1 GCA_934589225.1 uncultured Oscillospiraceae bacterium | reverse complement strand
GGATGCCTTTATTCTAGCAAAAACTGTTACCTATGTCTCTTCTCTACCTGTTACCTATGTTACTACTCTATACAAATTTGCCGCCCGCCACGTTGCAATGATAACCTGTGTGGATAAACAAAATCACCTCTCAGATATGTCATTCCGACCGAAGCGAAGCGAAGTGGAGGAATCCACCACGTAGCAGATAGAACCGACACAAGATAAAATCTGCAACTTGGGAAGATTCCTCGACTCACATTCGTTCGCTCGGAATGACATGTCGGTGGGTGGTTCCATTCGTCCGCACAGGTTATATTCGGGACGTGGCATGGCGATGAATCATCGCCGCTACATGGCGTGGTACCATTCAACCACACAGGTTGTATTTGGAACGTGGCGGGCGGCAGATTGCCGCCCCTACGGACTCGTCGGCGCGTGATACCATTCATCCGCACGGGTTGTATTCGCAACGCTTCCGGAACGGCACATAGGCCGTTCCCTACGGTTTCGCTGATTGGTGTATTTTTAAACCAACGTGTTTCAAAAGCGGACACGTTCGTTGCCCCTATAACTGTCAACTGTCCACTGTCAACTGTCAACTTCCTTCAATTGTCAATTGTCAATTTTTTTAAAAAGTTTGGCTGCCGCAATTTTGCTTTTTGCGGCAGCCCCTTTTATGTATTTACTTGGTATATTCCAGATAATCTTCCCCGGAAATGTGATTGCCGTCGAAGGTCAGGTCGGTGCAGCCGGAAACGCTGTAGATGTAGCCGCCGTATTCCTCCCCCAGGTCCCGGAAGGTGTTGTTCGTCATGTCCACCTTCTGGCACTGGTTCAGGGAGATGCCGCCGTAGGAGCATTCGTAGATCTCATTGCCGGTGATGTCCATATTCACGCACTGGTAGCCCTGGATGCCGATGGTGCCGCAGCCGAAGAGGCCGGTGTTTTCAACCGTTACGTTGGTGCAGCGCTGCAGGTCCAGCACGCCGCCGATGCAGTACCCCGGCTCCTTGGTGTGGCCCAGGGTCAGGTCCTTCAGGGTGAGGTTGGTGCAGCCCTCGAAGCACAGCACCTGGGCGTATCGGGGCACGGCACTGATGACGTTGGCACCCTTGCCGTCCTTGCCACGGATGGTCAGGTTGTCCAGGTTCCGGATGTTCAGCTGGGGGCCGTCATAGGGGTCAGACCAGTCGTAGTTTTCGCCGCCGGTCAAGTTTTTATAGCCGGTGGCGGTGCTCAGGTCCAGCATGGGGGCATCAATGATGATCTCCCGGTTGGAGCCCAGGGCCGCCAGAAATTCATCCACGGTGGTCACGGTGACGGTTTCCTGCTCCGCGGTGGAAACGGCGGTCTCCTGCCGCAGCTGGCCGAAGGCCTTTACCATATCTTCCTCGGTAAGCTCTTTTCCGGTGGCGGCATCGGAGATGATGGAGAACTCATCCTTCTGGAGCCAGTTCCAGCCCCGGTTTCCCTGGCCGGTGCAGCCGTCCAGAACCACCTGGCTGCTTTCATAGTTCGATATGAGCTGGAATCCCACATGATCCATTTGGTTGTTTTCAAAGCTGCACCGGGTAAAGGTGGCACTCTGGCCCAGTGTGAACAGGTCGTAAGTATTGTTGTCTTTAATGGTTGTATCGGTGAGCGTCAGATCGGAGCCGGTCCAGGCCACCACAACGGCGCTGCCCATCATCTTCGAGCCGATGTTCCGGAAGGTGCAGCCCTTGATCTGGCAACCCTGCACAACGTTCAAGGACATGGCGAAAGCAGAACATTCATAGATGTCGCAGCCCTCCAGGGTCAGGTTGGTGCTGCTGTCGGCCCACACGCCGGTGGCACCGCAGCCAAAGAGGCCCAGGTCTTTCATGGTGACGTTGCTGCTGTTTCTCAGATTGATGACGTTTCCCTCGCAGGGCTCCGCTCCGGGGACGTGACCGGCGGTAAAGCCCTCCAGGGTCACGTTTTCGCAGTTTTCAAAGGTCAGCACCGTGGCGGCTCTGGGGTTACTCTCCAGGGTGGTTTTTCCCTGGCCCGCGCCACGGATGGTCACGTTGCTGACGTTGGAAATTACCAATTCGTAGCCCTCATACACGCTTTCCCAGCGGCAGAAGGAGTTGCCGGTCTGCAAATCGCCGTTGTCCGGCTCCAAGAGGATGGTCCCCTCCCCCAGCTCCACCGTGGCACCGGGAACGATGGCCCGGGCAAAGGCATTGGCAGAGGTGATGCCTTCGGTGCCCTCCGTAAGACTGGCCACAGGGTGTTCATCCGGAATGGTCTCCGGGGTGTTGGGCCCGGCACAGCCTGCCAGCAGCGCCGCCGTCAGGCAGGCACCGGCCAGGGTGTAAAAGAATCTTTTTTTCATGATGTTTACGCCTCCCATTGATTACTTTCGCAGATTTGTTCTCTTGTAAAAACAGGTAACTCCCGGGCATCCGTGCGTTGGAGGGGTACTGCGCAGAACGCAAGCAGCAAAGACAGAATGCTGCCGCCCACAACCAATTTTTGTAAGAATTGCTTCATTTCTAGTTCCCCTTTCCCTTACGGAAACTCTGAATAAATCGTCTGCGGCTGAGCGGCGAATCTTTTGCCCCCAGTCTGCGTTTCTAAAAGTGGGAAATACACAAAGTATTCCTCCACTTTTAGAATCTTGCCTGGAGCCAAAATCTTTCGCCGTCAGCTCTTGCCAATTTAATCAGAGCTTCCTTTTATTTCCATGGCTTCATTATACCAAACCGTTTCCGGTTTGTCACTTCTCTTAACCGTTTATTAAGGATTTCCGGGAAAACTTATGGTGTTTTTAAGAATTGTTCATAGCTTTCAGCTGTTGCTCCGTGATCGGCTGGCCGTTGCCGTCCAGGAAGAACTGGTCCGTTTCGTAATAGCCCAGCTCCACGGTGTCCCGGAAGGTGCAGCCCGTCAGCACAGGGCTTTCGCCCTGGATGGAGGCCAGGTGGGTAAAGGTGTTTCCGGAGAAGGCCGTGTTCTGAAGGGTCAGCGCCCGGCAGGTTTCGGCTTTCAGCAGGAACAGTGCGGTGCTGTCCTCTACTTGCAGATCGGTCAGACGGATCTCCTGGCAGCCCACTATGTCAAACAGCGGGGAATACAGAGAGCCTTCCGCATTGCCGATGTTCCGGAAGCGGCTGTCCTTCACGGTAAACCGGGCGCACATCCGCAGATACAGCCCGCCCTCGGCGCAGTCGTGGATGGTGCTGTTCTGAACCGTCACGTCCCGGGTCTCGAAGGCAAGGATGCCGATGGTGCCGCAGCCATAGAGGTCACAGCTGTCCACGCTTCCGTTGCTGCACCCATCCATTCGGATGACGTGGCCCGCACAGCTGCCCTGCTCCGGAGTATGCCCCAGGGTCAGGCCCTGGACCTGGAAGTCCCGGCAGTTTTCAAAATGCAAGACGTTTGCATATCTGGGCTGGGTCACGACCTCCACATCTCCCTTTCCAATCAGCCGCACCCCATCCGCCTGAATGGTCAGTTCCCAGCCGTCAAAGGCTTCCGTCCACTGGTAGGAGCCCCCCAGGTTCGGCTCGCCATAGTCTTTTGCACAGGTCAGATCGTAGGTACCCGGCTCTAAGGTAATGGTGGTATTGGGGGCAATGGCCGCCAGAAGGTCATCTACGGTGGAGACCGTCACCTCCCGGGGCTCTACCGGCTCTTGGGACTGTTCCGGTTCCGGCTCCGGGGTGGTTTCCATCGGAAGGCTTGCGGCGCTGTCCGTAGTTTCCCACCGGGAGGTGGAAATGTCCCGGAAATTGCAGCCCTCGATTTGGGTTTCCTGCTTGGTTTGCAGCATCTCCTGCTCGAAGCTGCAATTCTGCACGGTGTTATAGGCAAAAACCAGCTTCCCCTCCCCATCACCGGTTTCCAGCAGCCGGGAGGCTACACTGTTTTCAATCAGGCAGCTCTGCACCGTGGCCCCGGTGCAGCCTTTCAGTTCCACCAAAGGCCCCAGGCAGTTCATATCGTAAATATGGCAGCTGTCCACCAGCACATCCGTAGAATTGTACATGGTCAGGGCATTGTAGGTGCAGTCGTATAAATCGCTACTGTGCACGGTCAGGTTTTTGCTGCCCTGGGCGGTGACGGCCACGGAGCCGCAGCCGAAAAGATAGAGGCTGCCGCCGTCTACCTGTCGGCAGTTTTCAAAATGCAGCACGCCCCCGCTGCAGTACCCTTCCTGGGGGCTGTGGCCTACGGTCAGGTCCTGCAGCCACAGATTGGAGCTGTTGCGGAAATACAGGACGTTTGCATATCTGGGAGCGGCCAAAACTAAGGTTTCCTTCCCGATTTCTCCCCGGATGGAGAGATTCTGCACATTGTGGATCACCAGCTGATAGCCGTCAAACACCGGCTCCCAGCTGTAATAGGGGCTTTTGGTGGGCTGGCCGTAGTCCGGGGCTTTCAAAAGGTCATACTCCCCGGACCGGAGCCGCACATCCCGGTTGGGGCCGATGGCCCCCAGAAAGTCCTCCACATTGGAAACCGTCACCGTCTTTACCAGGTCCATATTCGGCTGTCCTAAGTAATTGGCCCGGGGGAAGTGCAGCTGCTCCGGCCCCAGCAGCAGCCCCAGGGCCGTCAACACCACCGCCGCGACCAGGCCCAGAAGCACACCCAGCTTGGTATTCCGGTAGCCCATAATGGCCAGCAGCCGCCGCTTCAGGTCCCGCTTCTCCGTGGAGAAGGTGGTGGCCCCGGCGGCAGCGGGCAGGGGCTTGGCGGACGCCATGGCAATGAGGGTCTCTCCGTAGGTCTGCTTCTCCGGGGCACTCATGTGCCGGATGACCCATTCGTCACAGCTGAGCTCACAAGCCCTGCCCAGCTCCCGGCGGATCACATAGGTCAGGGGGTTAAACCACTGAATGGAGAATACCGCCACGGAAAACCACTTGTAAATAATGTCGTTCCGGCGGAAATGCACCAGCTCGTGAAGGAGGATGTTCTGAAGCATTTCTTCACTGTAGCTGCCCTCCGGCAGCAATATTTTGGGTTGCACGAGCCCCACCAGCATGGGGGATTCCAGATTTTTGGCCAGCAGCAGCCGGGGCTTTTGCCACAGGCCCTGAAACTGCCCGGCGTTCTCCCACAGCAGTTCCCTTGTCACGCTGCGCCGTGCCCGGACTACAAACTTCCAGTAGCTCAGCACATACCAGCCGAAGGAAGCCAGGGCCCCCGCCGCCCAGAGCATGGGCAGCAGCTTTTGAAGGGAGATCTGCCGCTCCGTCTTTCCGGAAGAGACTGTCGGGGCCGCATCCACTTGTGTGGGGGCTTCCTGGGCAGCAGTCGTTTCCAGGGGATAGGTTTCCCGGGGGGCCGTGGGCTCCGTAACGGCGGCGGTTTCCCGGGCAGGCATCTGCCGGGGGGCCGTGGGCATGGCCCCGGGCAGGGGCACCAGGAACCGCAGCAGCACCACCAGCCAGGCATAATAATAAAAGGTATTGGACAGCTTTTTAAACACCAATCTTTTCCCAAGAAGCAGCAGCAGGGCCAGCACCGAGCCTCCCAGGGTCAGGGACAGAAAAACATTCCAGATATTCATCGGTCGTCCTCCACATGAAACAGGTCCCGCAGCTCCTCCATGTCCTGCTCCGTCAGGTCCTTGGAGCCGATGAGGGAGGCAACCAAAGCTTTGGCACTGCCCCGGAACAGCCGGTTTACCAGGCTGTCCGCCGCGGAGGCCGTGTATTCTTCCCGCCCAAGGGTGGGACTATAGAGGTAGACCCCCGCCTTAGACCTGGTAAGGGCCCCCTTTTCCGTCAGTCGGGCAATCAGGGTTTTAATGGTGGTGGCCTCCCAGCCGGTACCCTGCAGGCCCTGGCGGATTTCCGCCACACTTAAGGGCCGCCCGGCCTCCCAGAGAAGGTTCATGATCTCGTATTCCGAGTCGGTGATTTTTGGATGTTGTGCCACATATATCCCTCCTTCGTTCTTCTATTCTCTATATACCACAGAAGACTACAGTTGTCAACCCACAAAGACTACATTTGTAGCTTCTTAATAAAATCTTCCAAATTCTTTTTCCAGGCTCTTTTCTTTTGAGATTCAATCTAGTATAATAAAACCAACTAAGAAAACATTAGGAGGAATCCCTTATGAAATACGGCTTCGGCGTGGATTTGGGCGGCACCACCGTCAAAATCGCCTATTTTGAGGAAACAGGAGAAATGCGCTCCAAGTGGGAGATCCCCACCAACCGGGAAAACAGCGGCAGCCAGATTCTGCCGGATATTGCGGCATCCATCGGGGACTTCTGCAAGTCCTGGAACATCCCCCGGGAAGATTTGCTGGGCATTGGCATTGGCGTGCCCGGGGCCGTCAGCAAGGGCGTTGTAAACTGCTGCGTGAATCTGGGCTGGGGCGTGGTGGCCATTGAGGAGGAGCTTATGAAGCTCACGGGGCTGCCCGTCAAGGCCAGCAACGATGCCAACGTGGCGGCTCTGGGCGAATACTGGAAGGGCGGCGGCCTGGGCTGCGACAATGTGGTCTTCGTCACCCTGGGTACCGGCGTTGGCGGCGGCATTATTGTAGACGGCAAGCTCATGAACGGTGCCCACGGCTCCGGCGGCGAGCTGGGCCACATGGTCCTTGACCCCAAGGAAACCGCCGTCTGCGGCTGCGGCAAGCGGGGCTGCGTAGAGCAGTACTGCTCCGCCACGGGCATTGTGCGTCTGGCGGGGCTGCGGCTGGGTAAGGACCAGGAGCCCTCCCGTCTGCGGGAGCTGTCCCAAATCTCCTGCCGGGATATTTTTGACACCGCCAAAGCAGGAGACAAGGTGGCCGGTGAAATCCTTGAAACCTACTTTGACTATATGGGCCAGTTCCTGGGCTCTGTGTGCTCCGCCATTGACCCGGACGCGGTGGTCATCGGCGGCGGCGTCAGCAAGGCCGGTCAGGTGCTGCTGGACGGCATCGCCCCCTACTTTAAGAAGTATGTCTTCCATGCGGCCTACGGCGTGAAATTCGCCCTGGCCTCCCTGGGAAATGACGCGGGAGCCTACGGTGCCTTCAAGCTGATTCTGGACGAAAGCAAGTAAAAAAGCGCTGATTTTCCTTTGTTTTTTCTTTTCAAATCCCCTTCCTTATAAAAATACTTTTCTCATTGCAGTTTCCCCTTGTGTATGCTACAATGACAATTGTGTTTGGATAAGGAGGGGATTTTTTGATTTTCGGAAAGCACATCAATGCCTATTACCGCAAGTACGCGCTCTATCTCTTAACGGGCCTGTTGGCCCTGTTTGCGGTGGACTACTTGCAGCTGCTGATCCCGGGCATTTACCGGACGGTGATCAACGGCATGAACCAGGGGTATATCCTGGAGGACGGCGTGAAAGTCGCCTTTGACATGGACTATCTGCTGGACAAAATCTGTATGCCCATGGTGTACATCGTGCTGGCCATTGTCCTGGGCCGGTTTACCTGGCGGACCACCATTTTCGGTGCCGCCACCAAGGTGGAGACGGACCTGCGGGACAAGATGTTCCGCCACGCCGAGACATTGAGCCGGGAATACTACCAGGTAAACAAGGTTGGCACCCTCATGAGCCTGTTTACCAATGACTTGGACACGGTGCAGGAGTGCTACGGCTGGGGCTTTATGCAGTTTTTTGACCCCATTATTCAGGGGTCTCTGGCCATCTGGAGAATGTGGGGCATGGACCATGTGCTCACCGTCCTCTCCCTCATCCCCATGGGGCTGCTCTTTGCCAGCGCCAGCGTTGTGGGGAAGAATATGACGAAAAAGTGGGACTACCGTCAGGAATGCTTCTCTAAAATGTCCGACTTTGCCCAGGAGAGCTTTTCCGGCATTGCCGTTGTGAAGGCCTTCGTCAAGGAGACCAAGGAGCTGCTGGCCTTTGAAAAGCTGAACCGGGAGAGCGAGGTCTCCAATATTGATTACACCAAAATCGCCGTGCTGCTGCGGATTCTGGTCACCACCTTTGTAGAGAGTGTCATCTGCGTCATTCTGGGCTACGGTGGGTATCTGGTGTACCAGGGCCGGTTCAATGCCGGGCAGCTGATGGAATTTATCGGCTACTTTGGGGCCATCATCTGGCCCATTATGGCGGTGGCGGAGCTCATCGACATGACCTCCCGGGGGAAGGCCTCTTTAAAGCGCATCAGTGCCCTGCTGGATGCCCCCCAGAATGTGGCGGACCGGCCCGGTGTCCACGCCCTGGAGCACCCCCAGGGCCGCATCGAGTTCCGGGACCTGACCTTTACCTACCCTGACGGGGAGTTCCCCGCTTTGGAGCACATCTCTTTCACCGTAGAGCCCGGAGAGCGCATCGGCCTGGTGGGCAGGACCGGCTCCGGAAAAACCACCCTGGTGGATTTGATTTTGCGGACCTACAACGTCCCCGACGGCACGGTGTTTTTGGACGGGCAGGATGTCAATGATTTAAGCATCCGCAGCGTCCGGGAGACCTGCGCCTATGTGCCCCAGGACAATTTCCTGTTCTCGGACACCATCGAAAATAACATTGCCTTCGGTTCTACCCCCTCCGGCTCCCAGAAAATCCGGCAGGCGGCGGTGCTGGCGGATATTGACGGCAACATCCGGGACTTCCAGCTGGGCTACCAGACCATTCTGGGCGAACGGGGCGTGACCATCTCCGGCGGCCAGAAGCAGCGGCTGTCCATTGCCCGGGCGCTGATGAAGGATGCCCCCATTCTGATTCTGGATGACTCCGTTTCCGCCGTGGATACCAAGACAGAAAAAATCATTCTGGAGAACCTTCGCACCACCCGCCAGGGAAAGACCACCTTGCTGATTGCCCACAGAATTTCCACCATCGAGCAGATGGACAAGGTCCTCTTCATTGACGGCGGAAAAGTCCAGGGCTTCGATACCCACGAAAAACTCTATGAAACCAACTTAGAATACCGGAAAATGGTAGACCTGCAGCGTCTGGAACAGGAAGGAGGGGAGACCAATGGGTGAATACCTGCCTCTATTGATCGTGGGTGCCGTTATTGGCCTCTTTACCCTGATTTTCCTGGTTGCCTACCTGATCCTTAAAAAGAAGACCCAGGCCCAGACCAGCGAGCGGCACATGACCGACCGGGAGATCATCGCAAGGCTTACCCGGTATGCTGCCCCCTATAAAAAGGACTTTTTATTGGTCTTTGTCATCATGCTCGTCTCCATTGCCTACGATGTGGTGTCTCCCCTGCTGGTGGCCCAGATCCAGGGCACCATCAAGGGCCGCTTCGCCCTGCCGGAGCTTTACCGGCTGGTGGGGGTTTACGCCGGGATATTGGCGGTGAGCATGGTCTGCACCTATTTCCAGGCCATGATTTTGCAGAAAACCGGCCAGAAAATCCTCTCCCAGCTGCGCTTAGACACCTTCACCCACATTGAGCAGCTCTCCCACGCCCAGCTGAATCAGATCCCCGTGGGAAAATTAGTGACCAGAGTGACCAACGACCCCAATTCCATCAGCTATCTCTTTACCAATATCCTGGTGACCCTGGCCAAAAACTCCCTGGTGATTTTAGGCGTTCTGGGGGGCATGCTGATGCTGAACTACGCCCTGACCTTAATGGTTTTGTGCTTCGTGCCCTTCCTGGTGTTTTTCACCCTGGTGTTTCAGAAATTCGCCCGGGCGGTCCACCGCAGCGTCAACAACGCCCGGACGGACGTGAACACCTACCTTTCCGAAAACCTCTCCGGTATGAAAGTCACCCAGATTTTCAACCAGGAGGACCGGAAAATGGAGGAATTTCTGGTCCGCAGCCGGAAGCTGGAAAAGGCCAAGTTCCAGCGGATGTATGTCTTCGGCATCTTCCGGCCCATGGTCTATATGCTCTTTGTCAGCTCCAATCTGTTCCTGTTCTACATCGGCTGCAAGGGCTATATTCAGGACACCACCTTTCTGGGCCAGACCATTACCAGCGAGATTCTGGTAGCCTTCTACATGTATATTTCCCGGTTCTTTAACCCCATCCAGGCTTTGGCGGAGCAGTTTGACATGCTGGAGCAGTCCTTCGCCGCGGCGGAAAAGATTTTCACCGTTCTGGACATGGTGCCCCAGGTGGTGGACGAGCCGGATGCGGTGGAACTGGAAGAAATCAAGGGCGAAATCGAATTTAAGGACGTGTGGTTTGCCTATGAGCCCGGCCAATGGGTGCTGAAGGGTGTTTCCTTCCATGTGTCCCCCAAGCAGACCGTGGCCTTTGTGGGCTCCACGGGCTCGGGAAAATCCACCATTTTGAGCCTGATTTGCCGGAATTACGACATTCAGAAGGGCCAGATTCTCATTGACGGCATGGACATCCGGAAAATCAAAATCTCCTCCCTCCGCCGCCACTTCGGCCAGATGCTCCAGGACGTATTCCTCTTCTCCGGAGACATCCGGGGGAACATCTTGCTGCGGGAGCAGGGCATTTCCGATGAGGAAGTTTGGCAGGCCTGCCGCTATGTCAATGCCGACGGCTTCATCCGGAAGCTGGACCAGGGCCTGGACGAGGTGGTCCGGGAACAGGGCAACAACTTCTCCGCCGGTCAGCGCCAGCTATTAAGCTTCGCCCGCACCATCCTCCACAAGCCCTCCGTCATGATCCTGGACGAGGCCACCGCCAATATCGACACCGAAACCGAGGTCCTGATCCAGGACTCCCTGGAGAAAATGAAAAACATCGGCACCATGCTGATCGTGGCCCACCGCCTGAGCACCATCCAGCACGCCGACAACATCATCCTCCTCTCCCACGGCCAGATCCTGGAGCAAGGCACCCACCAGCAGCTCCTCCACCGGAAAGGCGCCTACTACCAGCTCTACACCCTGCAATTCCGCAAGGAGCAGCTGGAAGAAGAAGCCGGTAGAAAGCCCACCCCCTAGCCGTCCCCACACCTTCGGCGTTCCATAGCCGACGGGAACCGGACGTTTCCATCAATAAAAGAACCAACACAGGGGCCGCCTTTGGGCGACCCCCTTTTTGTTGGTGCGGGTGTTCATAACGGATTCGGTTTTAATGGCAGGAACGCACAGATTTTAGCGACAGTGTAATGAATACCGGGCTGACCGGCGTAACACGCAGTCGCTTGAGAATTTTCAGCTCACGCAATCCCGAAACAGCCAGCGGCAGACCCATCAGTCCGCTTGCACAAATGGCAACTGCGCTGACGCTCCGAAAGACTGCTCCAAGAACATATACTCTGCACCGTCATAGGCAGGCTTTTGGTCAGTCCTTCAACAAAAATCGCTTCGCTCATTTTTGAATCCTCCTGACTGCCCGCAGCTCGATATAGCCGCGCCCGCCACGGGGTTCAAGCTGGATGCGCGGGTTCTCGTCGTCCCAGCGGTAGCCGATGACAGACGGGTCATAACTGTCCATCGCCGCCTGCACGGTGCGGATGGCTTCGCAGTAGTCCTCCTCGCGGAAGGGCTGGCCTTGAAACATCAGATATTCCGCCTCCGGCAGATGAATGGTGTCAAAGCCTTCCGGGATCATCCCCATATAATCGGTTTCGACCTCCACGCCCTGCACATAGGTGGAGGTGTTCGGCTTTTTGTACTTTTCGGGCAGCCACATGGAAACCGGCTCTCCACAGAGCGACTCCATGCTCACGAGAATGCCCCACACATCACAGCTGACTTCCTCGCAGTAAGGAAAGTAGTCTTCTGCCTGTTTTCCGCGCTTGATAATACACAGGCGCTCCGGCTTGCGGACGACCTGAATGAAAATCGGTTGAATGTTGGACACGTCGATGTTCTCCTTTCTCAGTTCACGATATTTTGCGCCGTAAGGAATGAAGAACGGGACGGGAACGGGATTTTTCATATAGTCGCTGGGATTCAGCCCGAACTCCCGGTAAAATGCCCGCGTGAAGGTATCCACATTGGTAAACCCGGCATCATAGGCCGCGTCGATGACCTTGACCTCACCGCCACGAAGCTGCTTTGCCGCCTGTGTGAGCCGGTATTTGCGGATATACTCGGTCGGTGTGAGCCCAAGGCAGTCCCGGAACAGCCGATAAGAATACCACGGAGAAAACAGCGATGCCCGCGCAAGATCGGACAAGCTGATTTCCTCTGTTTTGTTCTTTTCAATGTAGTCCTGCATCCGCTGGACAGCCAATACTTGTTCCGTCATCCTTCTCAACTCCTTACAGAGACATTATACTGTGTTGGGAGAATGATCTCTCGACTTTCCTTGCCTTTTCACAGCGAACGCATAGAACATAACAAGCTCACACTCAGCAGCACACAGCCAATAGCTTTATTGGTTGATTAAAGCCTTGGTTAAGAATCGAGTTCAAGCCTCATAAGAACAAGCGTCTGCCAGCCGCTTCTTGCACGGAAACCTTTGGGATTGCGACCATACTCCCGAAATCCGACCGATTCATACAATCGGACAGCAGATGCGTTCTCCGCTACGACCTCCAGCTCTATTTGCAGGTATCCCGCTTGCTTCGCGCATTCGATGCACGCAAGTGTCAGGGCTTTCCCGATGCCGCGCCCCCAGTAGGCTTTTTCAACAGCGATGCCGAAGTCTGCACGGTGGCGAATCTTTGCCTTGTCACCGATCGGATCAATGCCCGCTGTTCCGGCGATTCTGCCGTCAACGAATGCCGCAATTTCGATGGCATTTTTGCTTTCGCTGCGCGCCTTCAAAAATTTTGCTTCCTCTTGGACGGTGAACGAATTTTCCTCCGGATAGGTCAGAAGATCGTCCGTTTCTGCATGCGTGAGATCAAAAGTGCGGAGCACTTCGGCGGCATCAGCTTCACCCGCTCCGCGAAGAAAGCATTTCGCGCCGTCCTTTAAGATCATTTCTTTTTCGTATTGCAATGGTTATTGCCTCCTGCTATCTTTTTGGCAGCACCGCATGGTTGCATCTCGCTACAATCCGTTTTACAAGCCCGCCAACGCCAGGAATTTTTTATCCGACTGAATACTCTGTGTCAGGAATTGACCGTCCCGGAACAGGGCATAGGTCGTGACCGGTGCGGGTACATTCTGCGCAGATGCTTTGTCAGTGATATGGATGGCCTTGAACGGAATACCGTGTTCCTTCGCCACCTTCTGCACCCTTGGTACCCAATAATAGGTGTAAGGACACTGATCGGTGTAATACAGGACAAAACCGTTATCCTCAATCGCCGGATGCTTCGCGCATTCCCGGAACTTTGGCATCTGTGCGGACGGTTCCATGGGAAGGTACATGAGATTGACCCCGCAGTCGGAGATGTCTGCCACACGGAAACCCTTATGACTAAGGAATTTCATGTCAGCGAGAAATTCCCGCTTCCGGCCCTCCGCGCACAGAATACAAATGCCTTCCTTCCCCTGCGTCTTAGCGTCCCGGATACATTCCTCCAGCAAATCGTTTGAGTATCCGTGTCCCTTCATGGAACCGGATACCCAGAGGCAGTTAATGTAGAGATAGCCCTCTGCCGCAATAGGCACCCAAGCGTTTTCAGCCGGAATGTATTCGATAAAGCATTTACCGCGTTCTTCACTGCGATAGAAAACAAGTCCATCATCAAAGCGCAGCCGCAGCCATTCCTTTTTTGCGACGCTCTGCTGGCCGGACATGGCACAGCAGATATGTTCCTTGTCAATATTTTCTTTTGTGATCCGAATATAGTTCATGGGTTATTCCTCCAATGCCGTTGTTCTTTCGTTTTGGCGACGGCAACGCATCGTACATTGCCTCAAACAGTCTTGTAAGAAACTCTTTGCTGTCAATCTCATCCACCAGCAGCATTTCTTTCGCTCCCTCATGCGGGAACTCACAAATTGCCGCGGGCATAAGTTCCAAAGCGAATCTTGTTTTCTTGACAAGCAACCGATCATCATAGATCCCGCCGACGATCTTGCCGCGGTAATAGAGGATAAATTCCCCCATCATGGGACGGTAAGAAACATCGTCCAAATCGGATAGCTGATCTGACAGATGTTCGGCTGATGTTCCTGTATGTATGAACGCAGTTCCTGAAGTTCCATTCTCGCTGCCTCCCACAGTTCTATTTTTGATTCTCGTTTTGCAGTCTGCGGTGTGAAGTATCATCATCCACAGACATCTTTCAAGCTGCGTTCTCTGATCCAATGATCCAGAAACTGCATCTGTTCCTCGGTATGGAACCAATGCTCGCCACCGGGCATGACGGTCAGATCAGCATGGTACCGCTTGACAAATGCCGATGCTGTTTCAATCGATGTCTGATTGTCATGCTCACCGTAGAGAATACAGGTGGGGACATTCCAGATGATCGGATGCTGCCGCACATAGCAAAGGTAATCCCAGGACAGCGTTTCTCCGAAATTTGTGGCGATTTCCCGTTTCTCGGCAAGCTCCTGTTCCGTCACATTCGACCACTGCATCATATTGCAGATCAGGTTTTCCATATCCACGATCGGAGAGATGAAATAAGCCCGGTCAACCAGTGTTTCATCCAGCGAGGACAGCGCAAAGAAAGCCCCGATGCTGTTCGCAACCAAGGTGAGGTGCTCACAGCGGCCTCTCTGCTCGGTAAAAAACGCAAGAAACTCTTTCTTTGCTTCCCAAGGTGTTTGGGAACGGTAATCAAAGCCAATTACTTCGTCCTTCGGAAATAGTGGTTTATAGTGCTCGGCTTCCTGTGTCGAGCCGCCCTTTCCGTGAACATATACAACTAAATTCTTCATTTTATCTTTTCAACTCAGTTTCCTGAAATATTTGCAGCCGCGTTTTCGAGCCGCACCAAGGGCATAAAACCCATTGTTTTTTCCCTTCAAGTTCCTTCATATCGTCTCCCTGTCCTTTCTGTAACAGGATTCAACCTTGGCAATGAACCGCTCAATATGCGCATCCAGCAAGGGGGCAACGGAATCTTTATCCTGCGCACCGTCGTAGACGCTGTAGAGTAGGTACATTGGCCCATAGAATTCCAGCGCCAGCTGCATGGCGGCTTCGTCAGTATCTGTCAGCTTACGAAAAATTGCGGCCATGTACTCCAGAGGCCCGCCCGCCAGGTAGTCGTGATGGAGCTGGGCAAGCTTCTGATCACGGTATTGCTCCAGTGTCAGCATTTTACGGAAATTAGAGGAAAACGGCTCCTTTGTCCAATGGTCAAACTGCGCCATACTGTATGCGCGGATTTTTGGAATCGGCGTGTGCAGGTAAGCCTCCGCAAAGCCGTCCGGCTCCGTCTCCGGCATTTCATAGCTTTCCGCGCGTTCATAGTCCATCTCATTCATGCGTTCTACAATCCTGTCCAAAATCTCCTGTTTGCTGGTATAGTGCTTATACAAGGCGGCTTTTGTGAACCCCAACTGCGCCGCAATATCATTCATAGATGTCCCAAGGTAGCCGTTCTGCGCAAACAATTCCAGCGCTGTTTCCAAAATTCGTTCTTTCGTATCTCCGGCCATAATATTCCTCCTTGCAGGTAACCACTCGGTAACTCCTATTGTAGTTACCGAGTGGTTACTTGTCAAGAGGCAAAAATAATTTTTCTCCGAGGTTACTCGCCTGTTTCAATGGAGTCCACAATGTTCATTCTGGAAATGGCACGCAATGGGATGGCTGTGGCTGCGAGGCATGCGGCTACCGAGACGGCGGCAGCCTCCAGGAGGCTGCAACGGGGACTGCCACAAAATCGATCCATCGCCCTCCGGAATTATTTCGCCTTGCGCAGCAGCTTCAGGTTGTCCAAAACGGACGGGCTGTTTCCGGCGATTTGTCCCAGCGTCGGACATCCATCCATCTGTCCGCAGTCGGCGCAGGTAGCCAGTTTTTTCTCCCGGACGCAGTGATGTACGGGGCAGAGCTTGTCACAAAACAGCGTTTTTGCGCCATCCACACGACAGCCGGTGCAGTTGATCATTTCAGGCAGAATCGTTACCTCGTTGAGCTTTGTCCACAGGGCGGCAGTTTTTTCACGCAGGGCGTTGTCGTTCGTGAGCGTTGCGATTCTGGCGTCGCAGGTTTCGCAGTCCAGACCACAGCAGCCGATCAGTTGGTTTGTGTTTTTCATAATCTTACCTCCATGGTATGTGCGGTAATAATCGTACAGCTATAAGCATTGACCGTGATCCTTATGTTTTCAATTTCGCAGTACCAATTCTTTCTCTGCCGAGCTATACGGCATTGGGGATTCAAAATCAAATTCTTACAGTAACTGACCGCATCATCTGTATCTAATTTTAGATTCCTTTTTATCCGGTCAACTCCCATCGGGGTAGTATGAAGCCGGTCAATATTTCCAATCAGCAATTCGTTTCGGTTCATCGCGTGGTTTCCTTGAGAATTAGGCACAATCATTTGTGCATTCCCATTGACTTTTCGGGAGTGTTCTTGTCAGGATCAGCGTATCCTATGGCCTCAGTTATCAGAAATTAGGAAAGGAGCTGATGTCCCAGGACGAATTGGCGGTCATGGACGGCGGTAAGTGTATCTATATGCTGCGGGGTGTCCGTCCGTTTCTCTCGGAGAAATACGATCTGACGAAACACCCGAACTATAAATACACCGCCGACGCCGACCCGAAGAATCTCTTTGATATGGAGCGGTACATGAAAAGGCATCCCAAGGTAAAGCCTACGGATGCCTTTGAAGTGTACGAAATAAATTTGTGAAAGGGAAAAGAAAGGAGGCACAATGCCTCCATATGCTGTAAGTGTCTTTAATTTGGTACAGCCAAATCCCGAAAAGGCAAAACACTGCGAGGCTTCATTAGAAACTTAAAAAGTTCCTTCATGTTTCGCACACTCCTTTCCCAAACCCATATGCCGATTTTGTAGTTTTCTCAAATTGCTGTCTTATCGGCACACGACAAAAAGGCGGCCTTTTTGTTGCCGAGTGTCAGGATTCGAACCCATCTAAATGCCAAATGCCAGTGGCATTTGGCGGCAACTAGTTCAAAAACTGGTTGCAACCATATGACTTTGCTTCGCAAAGTCAGCCATCGAAATCTGTCACTCGGGAACACATTCGTTCTTCCTCCACCGTAATTCG
>CAKTNS010000049.1 GCA_934589225.1 uncultured Oscillospiraceae bacterium | reverse complement strand
AGAAACACGCTACCAAAAGGGGTTAGAGAATGACGATAGGTGAAGGGCGTTTTCACTGACCTTCCTGAACCTTGAAAACTGAACAGACAATGGTACAAGCACAAACACCTATGGATGTTCTCAGGGGCAGCGCCGCCATGACAGATGCCTTTCAAAAAGCCATCCGAGCGATCTACGCGGCCTCCAAGCCCAGAACGGCACTCTGGGCATATCACACATCCATAGGGGACAATGAAACTTGCTCACGCTCTCCCAAGGACTAGGGGGAAGCCCTGCAATATTCGCCAGCTTATCAGGTAGCGGTATTGTGGAGTTATGACAGCCATGCCAACGGCGGCTTGTATCATTCCTTCCACCAGGGGTGCGTGGCAAAAATGGTGGACATAACATTAAGGTATCTTAAAAACGCAACGCCGGAATTCGTATGTTTATATGCGGACAAACAACCGGCGCTGCTACCTCAAAGTCAGATGCCGTGCGCTGGAGGAGCTTTTCTTCCAGCGCATTCATGTGACTTTGATGATCTATATCCATTACACCGGAGGTAATATTATGTGCAAAATCCGAAGTATCAAGCAAGCAGCTGACTACTTTAAGCAGCTCGATCCCGAAACCCAAATTACCGAATATACCCTTCGCAAGCTGATTGCAGATGGTATAATTCCATCCATCAAGACCGGAAACAAACACCTTGTAAATCTTGATCAGGTGCTGTCCCTGTTTGAGCCTGTTTGCGTTGCCGCCGTAGAGTAGAAAAACTCTAATAGTTTTCCGAATAATCGAATCTTTTACAGCAAAAAAGTTCGATTCTTGACAACGTGGTACAATCCCATTTTTCTCGGTATAGTAATTGCATAAACTAAAAGAAACGGAGGAGCCAACACAATGGCAACAATCAGAGAACGCAATGGTACATACCAGATTTCCGTGTATTCTGGCTTCGACCTGAACGGACGGCGCAAAAGAGAAACAACCACTTTCACACCCCCGCAAGACCTCTCTCCTAAGAAAAAGGAAAAGGCGGTACAGGCATTTGCCATCGACTTTGAGAACCGTGTAAAGAATGGGCTGATTCTGGCGGGAGAAAAAACCACCCTGCGAGAGTTCGTTGACCGGTGGAGAGAAGAATACGCTTCTCAAAATCTTGAGCCGGGTACGCTGGAAAAGTACAACGCAGAAATTGATGACAAAATTCTTCCCATGCTCGGTAACATGATCCTGACGGAAATCAAACCCCACAATGTCAACGCCTTCTATGTGTCCATGACAAAAGACGGTGTGCGGCGGGACGGCAAGCCCGGAGGCTACAGCAAGGGAACCATTGCCAAAACAGCCAATGTTCTGTCCTCCATTCTCAAAACCGCTGTGGACTGGGAAGTCCTGAACCGGAATCCCTGTGACAAGGTTCGCACCCACGGTGAGGATGTTGCAGATAAGCTGAAGTTCTTCACACCGGCACAGGTAGGCTGCTTCCTTGATTTCATTGAAAAGCCCTATGAAATCTACACACGGGGCCATCACCGGGTGGATGATACCGGCATCCAGTATCAGGTTGGTGATTACACGCTGACCAGAACCATGCCGGAACAGCTCAGAGTTCTTTTTAATCTGGCGGTCTTCTCCGGGCTGCGGAAAGGAGAAATGCTGGCGCTGCAATGGTCTGATATTGACTTTGAGAACAGCACCGTCAGCGTCACCAAAGCCGCTGCAGTGGTGGACGGCAAGCAGGTCTGCAAAGCACCGAAAACGAAAAACTCCCGTCGAGAGGTCAGCATCCCCAGATTCCTGACAGACCGGCTCTGCAATTTGATGGTCGAGCAGACCAAAACAAAGGAATCGCTGGGTGCCTACTGGAAAGGCAATAACTGGCTCTTTACCCAGTCTGACGGCACCATGATGAGTTACTCTACACCATATGCCACCTTCCAGGATGCTATTGAGCGCTACAATGCGGGCAAGGAGCCAGCCGAAAAGCTTCCGCACATTCCCTTCCACGGATTGCGTCATACATCAGCAACCTTGCTGATTGCCGCGCATCAGGATGTCCGTACCGTGTCCAACCGTTTGGGTCATGCACAGGCTTCCACGACCATGAACATCTACGCCCACGCCCTGAAAGAGAATGATCGCACAGCATCCAACGCTCTTGAAAATATGCTCTGCAAAACCGGAGCATAATGACTCAGGTATAAAACAAAGCAGGTCGGATTCCATGTCCTACCTGCTTTGTTTTATGGTTGAGGCACCGAAACCAGCTTCCCATCATAGAAAATAACGCCAAATAATGGCGTGCCCAGCAACTTTTGGTATTTTCTGAAAAGTTTTGGTTTCACCAAAAACTGTCACGTTATCATCGATGCAAAAACGATACAAAAAGTTCTGTATTCTCCGAGTTTTCGGAATAATCATTTTCCCCTGTCCTGTTGCGTCTATTTTTCGCCAAAAACAAATCACCTCAGAAAAGTTCGGAAAATCCGGTTTTTCAATTTTCCTTTTTTCTCGAAAAATCACGGCTTCAAAAAATAACGTCAAATTAACGCCAAGCCAATTTTAGGCCCTTCTAAACCACTCTAAAAAGTTAGAAAAACCGCCGTTTTCGTGGTGAAAACGGCGGTTTTTGTGGAGCTAGTGACCTGACTCGAACAGGCGACCTTCTCATTACGAGTGAGATGCACTACCGACTGTGCTACACTAGCATCAAAAGCGAGGTTATTATACTCGCTTTTGGGCGGAAAGTCAAGGAAAATTCTTAGTCCGTTCCCTCTATTCCCAGTTCCCGGAGTTTTTCACGGATAGATAGCAGGTCATCGAAGGTTTCCGGGCGTTTGCTGGGGTCGCGCAGGAGGGCGGAGGGGTGGTAGAGGGCGGTGTAGCTGATGCCGTTTTTATAGCTCCAGGTGCCGTGGTCCACGGTGATGCGGAAATTTTGGTCGATGAGGCGCTGGGCGGCGATGCGGCCCAGGCAGACGATCACTTTGGGGTTTAGAAGGGCCATCTGGTTTTCCAGGTATTTCCAGCAGGCGTTCTGCTCCTCCGGCTGGGGGTCACGGTTTCTGGGGGGACGGCATTTGACGATGTTGGCGATGTAGCAGCCGGTTCTGTCCAGGTCGATGATGGAGAGCATGTCGTCTAAAAGCTTTCCCGCGGGGCCGACGAAGGGGATGCCCTGCAGGTCCTCCTGCTCCCCGGGACCTTCGCCTACGAAGAGCAGGGGGCTATGCTCATTGCCCACGCCGAAGACCACATGGTGCCGGTTCTGACACAGCGGGCAGTCCCGGCAGGCTTCACACCGGGCTTTCAGTTCCTTCCAGGAGGAACTGTCCAGGGAAATTTCGGAAGAATCGTCCATTATTTGCTCCTCTTTCGTTCCTGTCTTCTCTTTTTTCTCCGGGCCTTGGCACGGCGGCGCAGGAGGGAATTGATGATGAGATAGCTGATCACCGGCACCAGAAACACCGCGCAGATCACCAGCACCGCCTTGGAAAAGCCGCTTCTGGTCCCTTCTGTCTGGGGTGCCAGGGCGCTGTGGACCGTCAGGCCGGAGTTTTCCGCGGTCCGGACGGACTCCTGGGCCAGAAGCTGGGCCTCGGTCAGGCAGGAGGACTGGTACCACAGCTCCACCGTGGCGATGACCTCGTCCTTTTCAATAGGGGCGGTCAGGCCGCCGTCCCGGACGGAGACGTTGGTGATCAGGTTTTTCATCTTCGCCTTGGAGGGGAGCACCGTGTCGATGTCCACATTGGCAACGCCCACCACGTCGTTATTGGCCCCGGTCACCGGCAGCTGCTCCATGCTCATGCCCTTGTAAATCACCCGATAGGTCTTAAAATTATTATAGGCATACTCCAGAAGGGCCACCATTTCGTCAAAGTTGCCGTAATTCAGAACGACCCAGCTTTTGTCGGCATCGAACTGACGGACGGCACCCATGACCACACAAACCAGGTTCAATCCCGTAGGATTCCGGTTGCCCTTGGAGTCCTTGGTATTGTCCGCAGTACAAACCACGCTGGCACCGGCGGTATCGGAATAGCTGGCAAAGCCCGCAGTGACCTTATTATAGTTATACTTGGGCACAATGGTGGTTTCCATCAGGTAGTTCTGGGATTTAAACTTCCGGGCCTCGGAAAGATTGGTGGCCGGAACCTCATAGCTCTGGGTGGCCAGCAACTCATTGAGCCGGGCATTGTCCGTGGCGGCCATCATAATGCGGATCATATCCCGGGCGGTGGTATACTGGGCGCCGGAGCCAACGCCGTGGACATCCGTAAAGCTCGTGGAGGTGCAGCCCATCTGCTTGACCCGCTGGTTCATCATCTCCACAAAGGTGGCCCGGGTGCCCGCCACGTATTCAGCCAATGCCACCGCCGCATCGGCGGCGTTCTGCAGAATCATGCAGTGCAGCAGATCCCGGACCGTCAGCTGCTCTTCACTTTTCAGCTTGATGCTGTTGGCGCCGCCGGGGATTCGGGAGGCAATGCCCGCCTGGACGGTGACCACCGTATCCAGGTCCTCCACCCGCTCCATGACGATCAGGGCGTTGACAATCTTGGAAAGGGCAGCGGGGGCCAGCTTCATATCCGGGTTGTAGGCATAGACCAGGGTGCCGGTATTGCGCTCATAAATAATGGCGGACTGGGCCGTATCCAGCTTCCGGTTGGAACCGGCCAGGGGCATCTGGCCGTCCAGGCTGCGGCAGCCGTTTAAAATGCTGACGCTGCCGAAGGCATAGTCCGTCTTCGGGGCCTGGGCATCCTCCGCCAGGTCCGGCAGGGTCTCGGTAAAGTTCGGATCTTCCGTTTCCTGGGTGGTCTCGGTGGCAGCAGTTTCCGCAAAGCCCTGAACCGGCAGACAGTTGACAAGGAGCAGCAGGGCCAGCAGCAGGGCAGATAAGGATTTTTTCATGGTTTCCCCCTAAATTTTACAGCCGGACTTGTCCGGCAGCGAAAAGTCGTGTATAATTAGAGATATTATAACAGTTTTTCAAATTCCCGTCAATCGGTCCCGGTCGGTATTTGCAAAATGGTAATGTTTTCTTAATAGGAGGAACGCTATGACGATTCTGGTAGTAGACGACGAGGCCCTGCTGGTCAAGGGCATCCGTTTTAATTTAAAAAGTGACGGCTATGAGGTCATCACCGGCTCCAACGGCCAGGAGGCGGTGGACCTGGCCAAGGCGGAGCAGCCGGACCTGATCGTTCTGGACGTGATGATGCCGGTAATGGACGGCCTCACCGCCTGCGCCCGCATCCGGGAATTTTCCGATGTGCCCATTATTCTGCTCACCGCCAAAACCGACGACATGGACAAGCTCATGGGCTTTGACCACGGGGCCGACGACTATCTGACCAAGCCCTTTAACATCTTAGAGCTGAAAGCCCGCATCCGCGCCCTGCTGCGCCGGACCGGTGCCGGGGAAAAGCCCCGGGAGAACAAGCTGGTAGGCGGCAGCATCACCCTGGATTTGGACGCCCGGAACGCCTACAAGGGCACAGAGCCGGTGGTCCTCACCGCCAAGGAATTTGACGTGGTGGAATTTCTGATGCGCAACGCCGGAAAGGTCTACTCCCGGGAGGCCCTGCTTGATACCATCTGGGCCTATGAATACCGCAGCGACATCCGGACCGTGGATGTCCACATCCGCCGGCTCCGGGAAAAATTAGAAGAAAATCCCGCGGAGCCCCAGCATATTTTAACCAAATGGGGGGTCGGTTACTATTTCCGAAAGTAATTCCAAGCCCTTGCGGGGCTACTCCACCGCCCAGTTTCACTATGCCCTGACCTATATTGCCATGACGGCGGCGGTGCTGATTTTCCTGAACATTTTCTGCACCCGGCTCAGCCAGCGGCTGTTCTATGAGAACAAGGAAAGCGCCATGATTGAAAAATGCCAGCTGGCTTCCGACGAGCTCTCCACCCTGGAGGTCTGGAACCATGCCACGGTCTCCGGGGTGCTGGGGCAGCTGGAAAGCCTGCGGGCCTCCCGGCTGGTGGTGACGGACAGCACGGGGCTGTGCATCTATGACAGCCTGGACACGGCTCTTGGCAGCTACATGCTGCTGCCGGAGATTATGGGGGCCTGTCAGGGCAACGATGTGTTCACCTGGCGCTACCACGGCGGGGCCATGGTCTCCCGGGCCGCCACCCCCATTGTGGACTTCGGCACCGTGGCCGGGTGCGTGTATATTACAGAGTTTGATACCGCCCAGGGGGCGGTCATTGACCTGCTGCTGCAAACCATTCTCCGGGTCACCCTGATATTGGAGCTGGCGGTGGTGCTCTTCTCCCTTTTCTACACCCGGCACTTCTCCCGGCGGATGCGGGCCATTATGGACTCCATGCACACCATCCAGAAGGGCAACTACGACCAGAAGGTCAGCGTCGGCGGCAACGACGAGCTGACCCTTCTTGCCAATGAATTCAACGATCTGACGGAGCGGCTGCAAACCTCCGAGGAAAAGCGCCGCCGGTTCGTCTCCGATGCTTCCCACGAGCTGAAGACCCCTCTGGCCTCCATCAAACTGCTGACGGACTCCATTTTGCAGAACGACATGGACGCAGAAACCATGCGGGAATTTGTGGAGGACATCGGAAGCGAAGCGGAGCGGTTAAACCGCATGACCGCAAAGCTTCTGTCCCTGACCCGGGTGGACGGCCAGATGGTGTCGGAGTCGGAGCTTATCCGCATGGCCCCTACCATCCGGCAGGTGGCCAAAATGCTGGGGCCGGTGGCGGAAAAATCCGGCGTGGAGCTGGAGCTCCGGCTGGAGGAGGATTCCACGGTGCTCATCACCCGGGACGACCTGTACCAGATCGTCTTCAACCTGATTGAAAACGGCATCAAATACAACCGGCCCCAGGGCCGTGTCACCGTGAGCCTGCGCAAGACCACGGACCTTGCCAAGCTCACCGTCACGGATACCGGCATGGGCATTCCCCCGGAGGCGTTGGATCATATTTTCGAGCGGTTCTACCGGGTGGATAAGGACCGCTCCCGGCAGACCGGCGGCAGCGGATTGGGTCTTGCCATCGTCCGGGCCATTGTCCAGCGCAACCGGGGCGAAATTCAGGTGGACAGCCACCTGGGCCAGGGCACCAGCTTTTTGGTGACCTTCCCCATTTTCGATACGGAGGTGGATGCCACATGAAACGACTGACAGCCCTGTGTCTTGCGGCGCTGCTGCTGGCGGGCTGCGCCTCCCGGCCTCCGGAGGGCCACGGCATGACCTTTTACTACCCCCGGAAAAACTACATCGTGAGCGTCAACGAGGGGGTCATGGGGCAGGAGCTCCGGGACGCGGCGGAGGAAGACCTGGAATATCTGCTGCGGCTGTATCTTCTGGGGCCTCTGGATGAAGGGCTCATCACCCTCTACCCCCAGAACACCCGGCTGCTGGAGGTCAAGCCCTCCGGCACCACCCTGATCATCACCCTGTCAGACACCGGCAACCGCATGACCTCCGCCGCCTTTACCCTGGCGGGGGCCTGCCTTGCCCAGACCTTTTTCGGGGACTACACCGCCATCACCATCCGCAGCGGCGACCGGGACGTGACCTTCCGCCCGGGCTCTCTGGTATTGGAGGACGAAAGCGCCACCCTGGATGGGAATACAGCTGAAAGCGAGGACAGCCAATGAAATTTGTTTCCTGGAACGTCAACGGCCTCCGGGCCTGTGTGGGAAAGGGCTTTGAAGAGATTTTTAAATCCCTGGACGCGGACTTTTTCTGCCTGCAGGAGACCAAGCTCCAGCCCCACCAAATCACCCTGGACACCCCGGGGTATCACCAGTACTGGTGCTCCGCGGAGAAAAAGGGCTACTCCGGCACCGCCATTTTTGCCCGGCAGGAGCCCCTTTCCGTGACCTACGGCATCGGCATTCCGGAGCTGGACACCGAGGGGCGGCTCATCACCCTGGAATATGAGAACTTCTATCTTGTGACCTGCTACACCCCCAATTCCCAGCAGGAGCTGGCAAGGCTCCCCCACCGGCTCACCTGGGACGAAGCCTTCCGGAATTATCTGTCCGCCCTGGACAAAAGCAAGCCCGTCATCGCCTGTGGGGACTTAAACGTGGCCGCCACGGCCATGGACCTTAAAAACCCCAAAAGCAACGAAAACAACGCCGGTTATTCCCTGCCGGAGCGGGAATCCTTCGCCAAGCTGCTGAACGCCGGGTTTACGGACTCCTTCCGGCACTTATATCCGGAGAAAATCCTCTACTCCTGGTGGTCCTACCGCTTCCAGGCCCGGGCCAAGAACGCGGGCTGGCGCATTGACTATTTTTTAGTCTCCGACAGCATCAAAGAACACATCACCCAGGCGGACATTCTCACGGAGATTCAGGGCTCCGACCACTGTCCCGTGACCCTGGAAATTGACTTGTAACAGAGAAAGAGGGATTTTTCCATGAACCATGGCAAGGAAGCCGCGGAGCTCTTTTGCGGCGGCTACAACTGTGCCCAGGCCGTCACCGTGGCCTTTTGTGACGTGACGGGGCTGACACGTGATGAGGCGGCTAAGCTCAGCAGCGGCTTCGGCGGCGGGCTGGGGCGGCAGCGGGAGGTCTGCGGGGCCGTCAGCGGCATGGTGCTGGTGCTGGACCTGCTCTACGGGTACTCAGAGCCCGGAAACGACCAGCTCAAGGCCGACCACTATAAAACCGTCCAGGCCCTGTGTGGGGCCTTCCGGGACCGGGCCGGGAGCATCATCTGCCGGGAAATTCTGGGCAATCCGCCCTCTGACCCCATCCCCACTCCCCGGACACCGGAATTTTACAAGACCCGACCCTGCGCCCGGATGGTGGCACTGGCGGCGGAAATTCTGGAGGAATACATCTTGCAGCGGGAGGGTTGCCATGCGGACACCCATTGACAACCAGACCCAGATTCCAAAAACGCAATGGCGCTACGGCCTCCGGGCTTCTTCCAAGGTGGGCTGCGGCTGGATTGCCGTTTACAACGCCCTGATCACCCTGGGGGAATCTCCCCTGCCGGAGACCATCATCGGGGCCTTGGAGCGGCAGTTTCCTCTGGTTCACGGCACCTTCGGCACCAGCGTCCTGGGCCCTGCCATGCTGCTGAAAAAATGGGGCTATCCCGTGGCCCTGTGCTCCGACCCTCAAAAATTTGACGCCATGTGTCGGGCCTCGGATGCCGCCATTCTCTTTTACTACTGGCGGCGGAAGCACCGCTTCGGTGCCCACTTTGTGGCCCTGGAGGCCCGGCCCGACGGCTTCTGGGGATATAATACTTATTCTAGCTCCCAAGGCCCGGATTACTACGGGGAGAGCCTGAAAGAATACCTCCACGACCGTCGCTATTTTGGCTGCGTTCTCACCTGCATCCGGAAAAAGCCCTAAGAAGCCCTAAAAAAGCCCAACTCCCCGTTTGAGGAATTGGGTTTCTTTTTATTGTGCTTCTTGTGTTTCCTGGGGGAAGATCAGGGTGGCCTTGAACAGGTCTCCGTCCACCAGCAGCTCCAGAGCGCCGTGCTGCAGCTCCATCATGCTCTGGGCGATGTTCAGGCCCAAGCCGCTGCCCTCCTGGTTCCGGGAGGCCTCTCCCCGGACGAAGCGCTCCATGAGCTCGTCGGCGCTGACGTTCAGGGGCTCCCGGGAGATGTTCTTGAAGGAGATGCAGACCTTCCCGTCCACCGCCACCATGTCCACATAAAGCCGGGTGCCGGGCTGGGCGTATTTGACGGCGTTGCTCAACAGGTTGCTCATGGCCCGCCAGGCCAGCCGCCCGTCGGCGTGGATATACACCGGCTCCTGGGGTGCCCGGAAAATGGGGGTCAGCTGGGCCGCCTCCAATTTGTCCGTAAACTCGCCCAGAGCCTGGTTCACGGTTTCCACCGCGTCCATGGTGGTGAGCTCCACGGCGATATTGCCGGTGGAGGCCTTGCTGAGCTCAATGAGGTCGTCAATGAGCCGCTTCATCCGGCCGGACTGCCGGGAGAGGACCTCCAGGTATTTTTCTTCCTCTTCCCCGGTATGGGGCTTTTGCAAGAGGTCCACATAGTTGATGATAGAGGTCAGGGGCGTTTTAATATCGTGGCTCACATTGGTGATCAGCTCCGCCCGCATCCGCTCCGAGCGCATCTGCTTCTGGGCCGCCACCAACACCACTTCCGACAGGCCGTTAAGCTCTCCGGCAAAGTCCTTGTAGCACCCCACCATCAGCTTTTCGTCCACCTTGATGTCCAGGTCCCCCGCTCGCATCCGCTTGGCGGCTTCCAGCAATGTTCCAAAGACGTTGGCCCCATAGATCACCAGGGCCAGGGCCGCGGCGAAGCTCAGCACCAGCAGCCAGCCGTTGTCCCCCATGAGCCCCGGGAAGGTGCAGCCCCCAACGATCAGCCCTCCCAGCAGCCACTGCCAGGTCAGGGGCAGCAGCGAATAGGCCCGCACCACGAATCTGCCGCATTTGGACAGCCCATTCTTAACAACCTTCCACAGCTTCTGCCCCTGTTTCCCGGCCCACAGCAGCAGGGTCAGGCCCACTTTCCACAGGGCGCAGTAAAGAGCCCCCGCAATTTTCCAGAACAGTTTCCAGCACCATACCGCCGCACGCCAGCACAGGCCCGTAAGGCTGTGATGCCACCAGTAGAACCCGGGGGTCTTGAACTGGGCGGCACAGGCAAAGCAGAAGCCCACAAACAGCAGACAGCAAAGATAGCCGCCGTAGCCATAATAGGCAAACAGCACGGCGTTGCTCATACCCAGCAGATACCAGAACCCCTTCGCAGCCCCGAAAATGTAAATGGCCGTCACGCCGATAAAGGTCGCCAGATACAGTTCCAGAGGCAAACAGTTGAGTCCCCCGGGCCGGATCTCTTCCCGGCCCGGCTTGTGGCCCGCAGCCATGCACAGGTACACCGCCAGCACCGCAAAGAGCAGCAAACTGCCTCCCAGCACCCCGGCGCAAAGGGTCTGCCGCTCCCAGATGAACTGGAGAATGTCCGTCGCCTTTTGCTGCCGGTACAGTTCTCCCGAGCGGTCATTCAGCCGCAGGGTCACGGTATAGGTTTCCTCCACAGGAACTTCCCGGATTTTGTAGATATACTCCTGGTCCTCCAGACGAATACCCAGAATCTGGTCGCCGTTTTCCAGCTGGGTGGCATAATAGTACTGGATGACGTGCATCATGTCAAAGAAGCCTTCCTTGGGGGTCTCCTCCCCCCAGAGGGCCAGGATCTCATCGGACTTCGCCCCCACCTCCGCTGTCAAAGGGCCTGCCAGGATCTTGGGGTAGGTGCAGCTTCTCTTGGCGATCTGGAAGGTCTTTTCGGTGGTGGTGTTCTCCGCGTCCTCCTGCTTTTGAAGGAGCCTGCCCTTGGCATCCCGGATTTCATAATTTACGTCCCAGTCGTAGTTCTGGTTTATGCCGTAGTAATGGGCTAAAAACTCCTCGTCCGCATCCTTTTGAAGACCGGCCACATACCGGGAGACAATATCCGCCCCATAGCGCTCCATCTGGGCCTCCAGGTGCCGCTCCTGCTGGTCCGCCGGGGATTCTCCCGTCAGGTACATCCCCGCCATCGATAACAGCCCGCCGCCGGAGGCCAGGGCCCCCAGCAGACACAGGGCGCACAGGGCAATGGCTAAGAATTTCAAAACACCGTGGTTTCTCATTTCTTTTCTCCCTCCAGCTTATAGCCCTGACCCCACATGACCTTCAGATAGCGGGGCTCCGAGGGGTTGATTTCGATTTTTTCCCGCAGGTGCCGGATGTGGACCGCCACGCTGCCTTCGCTGCCCAGGGCCGCCTCCTGCCACACCGCTTCATAGAGGGTCTTCGTGGAGTAGACCTTGCCGGGGTTGGACATCAGCAGATGGAGAATGGAATACTCCGTGGGGGTCAGATTCACCGGCTCCCCCTCTACGGTGACGGTTTTGGTTCGGTCATTCATGGTAATGCCGCCGATGGTCATGCTCTCGGTGTCCTCCGTCCGCACGTCCATTCTGGCATACCGCCGGAGCTGGGAGCGGATACGGGCCAGCACCTCCACCGGCACAAAGGGCTTGGTGATGTAGTCGTCGGCCCCTACGTTGAGCCCCAGCACCTTGTCCTCGGTTTCGGACTTGGCGGTCAAAAGAATAATGGGGGCGTTGGAGAACTTCCGGATCTCCGCCGTGGCGGCAATGCCATCCATCACCGGCATCATCACATCCAGCAAAATCAGATCCATCTGGTTTTCCCGGCACAGCTCCACCGCCTGTTCCCCATTATAGGCTTCAAAGAGCTCATAGCCCTCGGGCTGCAAATAAATTTTCAGTGCGTTTACAATATCCGTCTGGTCGTCACAAATCAAAATACGATACATGTTCCATTCCTCCATATCCATATCTTCTGGGACTATTATATCATCCCGTTTCTTAATAAGAAAGGGGGCGGCACATTAAGAACAGATTAAATATTTTCAATTTCCCTCTGGAAATTTTCTTGGGTTTGCTGCATAATAAAGGCAGAAAAAAGCCGCCCCACAGAGCGGTCATTCAGGAGGTTTCTATGGCATATCAACTGTTTCGTCCCATGACCACCGTTCAGGGTGTCCTGTTTGACATGGACGGGGTGATTCTGGATTCCGAGGGCCTGTACACCAGATTCTGGCAGGAGGCCGCCCAGGCCCTGGGCTACCCCATGACTCGCACCCAGGCCATGGGCATGCGGGCCCTCAACCGGCAGGAGGCCACCGCCAAGCTGGAAAGCTATTTTGGCAAGGGGGTGGACTATCTGGCAGTCCGGGATAAGCGCATTGAGCTCATGGATGCCTTTGTAGCCGGAAAAGGCATCGCCCCCAAGCCCGGCATCCGGGAGCTGCTGGACTATCTGAACCAACAGGCCATCCCCACCTGCATCGCCACCTCCTCCCCCCTGGCCCGGGTGCGGGAGTACTTAGAGCCCCTGGGCCTTTTTAAAAGGTTTGACGCCATCGTCACCGGCTACGATGTCCCCCGGGGCAAGCCGGAGCCGGACATCTACCTGAAGGCCGCCCAGGTGCTGCAAAAGAACCCAAAAGACTGCATCGCCCTGGAAGACTCCAAAGCCGGCCTCCTCTCGGCCTTCCGAGCCGGTACCATGGCCGTCATGATCCCAGACCAGGACCGCCCAGACCCCGAAGACCTGACCCGCGCCACCGCCCTATGCGACAGCCTGACAGACGTGATCGACCTGATTGGAAAGTAATGTAGCGGCGATGATTCATCGGCAAGCAATGTTTCGAATACAACCCGTGTGGTTGAACGGTACCACCCACCAGCGTGTCCGTAGGGGCGGCAATCTGCCGCCCGCTACGTTGCATATATAACCTGTGTGGATGAATGGTATCACCTAACGACATGTCATTCCGAGCGAGCGAATGCGAGTCGAGGAATCTTCCCAAGTTGGAAGCTTTACCTTGTGTTGGTTCTTTCACCAACGTGGTAGATTCCTCCACTCCGCTTCGCTCCGGTCGGAATGACAAAAACCGGGTACGTTTCTACGGATTCGCCTACAGTTTCTAGAGTGTTTTACGCTGTCCCGCGGCCCTCATCAGTCTCGCCTGCGGGCGAGCCAGCTTCCCCCAAGGGAAGCTCTTGTACCGTGCTTTTAGGTGTGTGGTTTCCCGGAACCACCATCCAAGGCGCAAAGCCCCGCCGCAAAAATGCGGCGGGGCTTCGGTTTATGCCTTGGGGAAAAGCTTGGTGATGGCCAGGCGGGCGGCTTCCTGTTCCGCCCGCTTTTTGCTGCGGCCTTCGCCGCGGCCTACTTCTTTGCCGTTGAGGGCCACGCAGACCTCAAAGTGCTTGTCGTGGTCCGGGCCGGTTTCGGAGAGCAGGCTGTAGGAGAGCACCTGGTTCTTTTTCTGCTGGACCAGCTCCTGGAGCTTGGTTTTGTAATCCATGTTGTGCAGCTGGCTCACGGGGACCTCCACCAGAATGAAGGTTTTGATAAAGTGCAGGGCCGCCTCCATGCCGCCGTCCAAGAAGCTGGCGGCAATGACGGACTCTACAGCGTCGGCCAGAATGGACTCCCGGCTCCGTCCGCCGCCCTGTTCCTCGCCGTGGCCCAGGAGCAGATGCTCCCCCAGGTGGATTTTTTCCGCCACCCCGGCCAGGGTCTTCTCACAGACCATGTCCGCCCGCATCCGGGTCAGCTCCCCTTCGGGACGGTCCGGGAAATTGCGGAACAGGTACTCCGCCACCAGCATGCCTAAGATGCTGTCGCCCAGAAACTCCAGCCGCTCGTTGCTCAGCAGGCTGTTGTGCCAGCGCTCGTTGGCGTAGGAGGAGTGGGTCAGGGCGTTTTGCAGCAGGGAAATATTTTTAAAATGATAGCCGATTTCTTCTTCCAGATCCTTAATCATCCGTTTGCTCCTTTGATTTTGCCAGAAGGGCCAGGGCCTCTTCCAGCTCCGGGGTAATGTCGTTTTCCGCCGCCTCCAGGGCCTGCCGGATGGCATTGCGGAAGGCCAGTCGGTCGGAAGCGCCGTGGGCCTTGATGACCGGCTTCTGAATGCCCAGAAGCTGGGTGCCGCCGATTTCGTGATAATCCAGCAGCTTCATCATGTCCTTCACTCCGGAGGAGCAAAGGAGGTACCCAAGCTTTGAAAGGGCGTTTTTCTTGAACATTTTCTTCATAAGGCTGCCGACGAACATGGCGGTGCCTTCAATGGATTTAAGAAGCACATTGCCGGAAAATCCGTCGCAGACCACCACGTCCACAGCCCCTAAGGGCACGTCTCTGGCCTCCACGTTTCCAACAAAGTTCACAAGGCCCTTTTGGGAAGCCTCGGTAAGCAATGCGTAGGCATCCTTCTGAAGCTGGGTGCCCTTGGAGTCCTCGGTGCCGATGTTCAGGAGGCCCACCTTGGGATTTTCCACCCCCAGGCGCTTCTTGGCGTAGGCCGAGCCCACCAGGCCGAATTGCAGCAGAAATTCCGGGGTACACTCGGCGTTGGCACCGCAGTCTACAATAACGGTGCTGCCGCCCTTTTTATTGGGCATGGAAGGCCCCATGGAGGCCCGGCGAATGCCCTTGATGCGCTTTACAAGCAGGGTGGCCCCGGTAAGCAAAGCGCCGGTGGAACCGGCGGACACAAAGGCATCCCCCTGCCCCTGGGCCAGCATCCGCAGACCGATCACCATGGAAGAGTTCTTCCGCTGGTGGATCACCTTGCTGGGGTCGTCGTGCATGTCCACCACGTCCTCCGCCCCGGCGATCTCCATGCCCTCGGGCAGATTGTTGCAGCCGGACTTCCGGAGAATTTCCAGAATTTCCTCACTTTTGCCTACCAGCGTCACCTGGGCACCAAAATCCCGGTTGGCATCCAGGGCACCCAGCACCGCCGCTTCCGGGGCCAGGTCGCCGCCCATGGCATCAAGAATAACCTTCATGTCGTTCCCTCACTCTCTCTATCTTTTTTAGAATCCAACGTCCAGAAGTCCTTGAAGGACCTCCAGCGACCGCTGGGAAATGGCCAGATTCTTTTCGCTCTTCTTCCGCACCCGCTGCTCCAGAGGGGCAATGATGCTGAAATTCACATTCATGGGCTGGAAGGATTCAACGCAACTGTCGCTGATGTACAGGCCCAGGGCGCCAATGGCGGTGGTTCTGGGGAACTCCACCGGCTCTTGCCCCCGGACCTTGGCGGCCATAGCCACCGCTGCCAGGAAGCCGGAGGCCGTGGACTCCACATACCCCTCTACCCCGGTCATCTGCCCGGCAAAGGCCACCAGGGGATTTCTTCTGTCGGCATAGAACCTGTCCAGCAGCTTGGGGCTTTGCAGGAAGGTATTCTGGTGCATGACCCCGTAGCGGACGAATTCCGCATCCCGCAGGGCGGGGATCATGGAGAACACCCGCTTCTGCTCCCCGAATTTCAGGTGGGTCTGGAAGCCCACCAGGTTGTAAATGCTCTTGGCCGCATTGTCCTGCCGCAGCTGCAAAACCGCATAGGGCTCCTGACCGGTTTTGGGGTCTGTGAGCCCCACGGGCTTCATGGGGCCGTAGCGCAGGGTATCCAGCCCACGGCGGGCCATGACCTCCACGGGCATGCAGCCTTCAAAGACCCGCTTGTCTTCAAAGCCGTGGACCTCCGCCTCCTGGGCGGTGGTGAGCTCCCGGATAAAGGCCTCGTACTGCTGCCGGTCCATGGCGCAGTTGATATAGTCCGGAGTGCCCCGGTCATACCGGGACTGCCACCAGGCAAGGTCCATATCCACAGACTCCGCCGTAACCAAAGGGGCGGCGGCATCGAAGAAATGAAGATACTCCGTGCCAAAATACGCCCCGATGGCCTTGGAAAGATCATCCGAGGTCAGAGGCCCCGTGGCGATGATCACCGGTCCCTCCGGCACCTGGGTCACTTCCTGGGACACCACCGTGATCAGAGGCTCCTGCCGTATTCTTTCCGTGACCAGCTGGGAAAAGCCCTTCCGGTCCACCGCCAGACATCCACCGGCTTCTACCCGGGTGGCCTCGGCGCAGGCCATGATCAGGCTGCCGCAGCGCCGCAATTCTTCTTTTAAAAGCCCCACGGCATTTTCCAGCCGGTCCCCCCGAAGGGAGTTGGAGCACACCAGCTCCGCAAAATCGGAACTGTGATGGGCCGGGCTCATTTTCTGGGGCTTCATTTCATAAAGCTTCACGGGAATGCCCCGCTTGGCCAGCTGCCAGGCCGCTTCACAGCCTGCCAGGCCCGCTCCGATGACCTTTACTTCCATCAGGTGCTCTCCTTCTTCGTCTTGGCGGCCGTCTTTTTGGCCGAGGCCTTGGTCTTCTCTGCCGCCGTCTTTTTGGCCGCGGTCTTCTTGGGGGCGGCCTTTTTGGCGGCGGTCTTCTTCGCCGCGGTCTTCTTGGCCGCGGGCTTTTCCGCCGGTTCCTCTGCCTCTTGAGGTGCTTCCGTGTTCTCCGGGTCGCCGGTGGGCTTCTTTTTATAGTAGCCCCGCTGGTCCTCCGGTAGGAACCGGGGGCACTTTTCATTGACGCAGAAGGGCTTCATCCGGCCCTTGCCGGATTTTTTGAACATGGTCTGGCCGCACTCGGGGCAGTCCTCCGCCGTGGGCACGTCCCAGGTCATAAAGCCGCACTCCGCCCCACGCTCGCAGGCATAGTAGGCGTAGCCCCGCTTGGACTTCCGCTTGAGCATGCCGCTGCCGCACTTGGGGCACCGGCCGGGCATCCGCTCCACCAATGGCTTGGCGTTTTTGCACTCCGGGAAGCCGGGGCAGGCCAGGAATTTGCCGAAACGGCCCATTTTAATGACCATTTTTCTGCCGCAGAGCTCGCAGACCTCGTCGGTCTCCTCCTCCGGCACCTTCAGGCGAACCCCCTCCAGAGCCTGCTCCGCATCCTGCATTTCCTTTTCAAAGTCCTTGTAGAAATCCGCCAACAGCACCTTCCAGTTCTGCTGGCCCGCCTCTACGGCATCCAGCTTGTTTTCCATGCTGGCGGTAAAGCCCACATCCACAATGTCCCGGAACCGCTCTTTCATCAGCCCCGTGACCACCTCGCCCAGGGCCGTGGGGGCCAGGCGCTTGTCCTGCTTGACCACATAGTCCCGGTCCTCAATGGT
>CAKTNS010000048.1 GCA_934589225.1 uncultured Oscillospiraceae bacterium | reverse complement strand
AAACTACTGAATCGCCACATCCGCAGACTGTAACCCATGTGTCTTCCCTATGTGTTACCCATGTTTCTCTTGACAAAATTGCCGCCCCTACAATACATTTGTTCCGTATTGCCGTATTTTTTGACGTATCTATTGCTGATTTGTGCCTGTAAAATGCAAAAACAATGTACATGAACGTAGGGGCGGCAATCTGCCGCCCGCTACGTCCCGAATACAACCTGTGTGGTTGAATGGTACCACGCAATGTAGCGGCGATGATTCATCGCCAAGCAACGTCCCGAATATAACCTGTGCGGACGAATGAAACCACCCACCGACATGTCATTCCGAGCGAACAAATGTGAGCCGAGGAATCTTCCCAAGTTGCAGATTTTATCTTGTGTCGGTTCTTTCTGCTACGTGGTGGATTTCTCCACTCCGCTTCGCTCCGGTCGGAATGACATATCTGAGAGGTGATTTTGTTTACCCACACAGGTTATCATTGCAACGTGGCGGGCGGCAAATTGCCGCCCCTACAATACATTTGTTCCGTATTGCCGTATTTTTGCCGTATCTATTGCTGATTTGTGCCTGTAAAATGCAAAAACAATGTACATGAACGTAGGGGTGGTTCCATTCAGCCACACGGGTTACATTCGTTACGTTTCATGGCGATGGATCATCGCCGCTACATGGCGTGGTTCCATTCAACCCCACGAGTTATAATCGCAACGCCCCCGGAACGGCACACAAGCTGTTCCCTACGGTTTCGCTGGGGGGTTGCTGCCTTATATGCAATAGGGCAGGTCATAAAGAGGCTGGCGGAGGAAGAAGCACAGGAGGATGAGGATGGCGATCAGGAGGGGGTAGCCGTTTTTTGTGTCGCCGCAGCGGGGCCAGAGGCGGTAGAAGAGGAGTTTGCCCAGGAAGAAGCCCAGGACGGTGCCCAGGGTGTTCAGGATCAGGTCGTCAATGTCCGTGGCCCGGTAGCAGAACAGCTGCAAAACTTCAATGGTCAGGCTGGTAAAGAAGCCTGCCAGAAGCGTGGGGGTGAAGCGCCGGTATTTCCGGAAGGCCAGGGGCAGCAGCACCCCCAGGGGGACGGTCATGATCATGTTCAAGGCCGAGAGGTAGAGGAACCGGCTGTCCCGGAAGTCGGAAAAGGGGATGAGGTTCAGGGTAAAGTCCAGGGACAGGTGCTGCAAAGAGGGCAGGCCGGTGACGGAAAACACCATGCTTAAGTAAAGGGCCAGCACCGCCCCCCAGAAGGACCAGGGGCGTTTGCCCAGGAGCTTATAGAGCAAATAGGCCAAAGCCGCCAGAAGAACATCCACCAGGGGTTCAAAGGAAAGCAGAAAGATCATCAGGAATACCTCCTTTTTTGGTAGAGGATACCATAGTCCTGGGGTTTTCGCAAGAGAACCGGGGAAATCTTAGGAAAAGAATAAGAAAAGGAACTGCTTCTTGCATTTTATGGAAAGCTTGTTATAATAACATAGGTCAATAATGTGTACTGAGGAGAGATTCCAATGAAATATAACAGCCAACAAAAGCGGGAGGCCATGCTGTTTTGTTTCAGCGTGGTGCTGCTGGTGCTGAATACGGCCCTGTTTGGACTGGCCTGGTTTGGGTATTATCGGAAACAGATGTATATTTATACGTTCTTTGCCAAGGGCGATATTGCGGTCATCGGTCTGTTTGCCGTTATTTATTATATTTTCGCCCGGCTCTACGGGGGCTTTGACGTGATTTTCAGGCCTGCGGGGGAGTTGATGTATTCCCATGTGGTGTCCATTGTCTTAAGCTGCGGCATTATGTATATTGTAACGGCGCTGCTTGCCCGGAGCCTTCCCAATATCTTTCCCATGGCGGGGCTGCTGCTGACCGCCGGGGCGGTGTCCGGGGTGTGGGCGATGTGTACAAAGCATCTGACGGTGCGGCTGCTGTCCCCCCGGCCCACGGTGCTGATTTATGACAACAAAGAGGCATTGGACGACGGGGAGGCCATTCTTAAAAGCCTTCCCAACGGCTTCCGGCTGCTGCAATGCGTCAGCGCCGAGGTGGGCACCGAGGAGATTTTTAAAACCGTGGAGGGGCACCGGGCCCGGGCAGTGATGCTCTGCGGCATTCCCTCCAGTCTGCGCAACGACCTGGTAAAATACTGCATCGACCATGGCATTGAGGCCTATGTCCGGCCCAATATCGGGGACTTCCTGATCAAAGGCGCACAGTCGCTGCAGCTGGACAACCTACCGGTGCTGCTGTGCCAGCGCAGCAGCCCTGCCATCTGGTATCTGGCGGTGAAGCGGGTCATGGACATTGTGCTAAGCCTTCTGGCCCTGGTGGTCTTCAGCCCCTTTATGCTGGTGACGGCCATTGCCATCAAGTGCTACGACGGCGGCCCCATCCTCTACAAGCAGCGGCGGCTGACCAAGGACCGGAAGGAATTTGACGTTTACAAATTCCGCAGCATGCGGGTGGACGCGGAAAAGGACGGGGTGGCACGGCTGGCCCAGACCAATGACGACCGGATCACCCCTGTGGGGAAAATCATCCGGATGCTCCGCATTGACGAAATGCCCCAGCTGTTCTGCATTCTCTCCGGGGATATGTCCATCGTCGGCCCCCGGCCGGAGCGGCCGGAGATCGCCCGGGAATACGAACAGGAAATGCCGGAGTTTGCCCTGCGGCTCCAGGCCAAGGCGGGGCTCACGGGTCTGGCCCAGGTCTACGGCAAGTACAATACCACCCCTTACAACAAGCTGCAAATGGATTTGCAATACATCGGCTCCATGGGCATTGTTACCGATGTGAAGCTGATGTTTGCCACGGTGAAGATCCTCTTCATGCCGGAATCCACCGAGGGCGTCAGCCAGGGCCAGACCACGGCCTCCAAAAACGAGGAACAATAACCCCCAGGCCTTGAGGGGAGAAAAGGACGGAATAAAATGGAACGGAAATACATGATCCTGTGTGTGGCGGGCCAGTCCAACGCCGTGGGCTTTGACGAATCCCCGGTTACGAAGGACTATATGGGGCGCTTTCGCACCCGGCGGCTGTGGCAGCTGGGCCTCTGGGGGGAAGATAACCTTCAAATCGTCCCTTTGCAGGCCTGTGCCCAGAATTTCCAGGACATGCGGCCCTACGGAAATCCCGACAGCGTCCCCGACCAGCCGGGAACCAAGGGCATGCAGCTGCCGCTGGCAGATTTGCTCCTGGACCGGATTCCCGAGGACTATGACATCCTGGTGCTGCCCTGCGCCTATGGCGGGGTAGGCTTTACCGTGGGCGAGCCCGGCACCTATGACCCCCAGACCCTGCGGCCCTCGGAGGGGCGGCTTCGCTGGGGCGTGCAGTCCCCTTACTATCTGGCCCTCAAGGACCGGCTGCGGCTGGTGCTGGACCGGAACCCGGAGAACCGGTTTTTGGGGCTGGTGTGGCTCCAGGGCGAATTTGACTTTGAAGACGGCGACGGCAACATCCGGGGCTTTACGGAAATGTCCCGGGACTTCCTGGAGACCTTCGCCCGGGAGTACCCCGGCCGGGTTTACCGGGGGGACTGGAACCGGGACATCTGGTACAACGTGGAGACCACCTGCTACTGGTACACCCAGGGGGACTGCCCCAAAATCTGGGCGCACTACAAAGCCTGGAATCCCACAACCTATGTGAAAATTCCCCGGGACACGGATACCAACGCCGTCAACGGCACCGGCGTGACCACCGACATCCGCCCGGCCCACTTTGGAAACGATGCCTTCTACCGGGTGGTGGCCCCGGCGGTGGCGGCCAAAATGGCGGCCCGGTTCCAAGAGAAGTAAATAACGGAAAAGCCCGGACTGCGGAAAATGTGCAGTCCGGGTTTTTATGTTTGGTCAGTGCTCATGGGCAGCACCACTTGCAGGGTGAAAATGCCGTTTTCCGGCCGGAAGGTGTAAAGGCCTCCGTGGTGCTGGGCAATATAGCGGATGCTGCGGCAGCCGAAGCCGTGGCCCGGGGCAGTGTTTTCCGGCAGGCCGTCGGCCATGGTCACGGTGCCTAAATAGGGATTCTGGATTTCCAGCAGCAGCTTGTCCCGCCGGATGCCAAAAAAGCACCGCACCCACCGATGTTCAGGGGGCAGGGCAACGGCGGCATTCAGGGCGTTTTCCAGGCCGTTGGACAGCAGGGCGCAGAGCTCCGTGTCGGAAATGGGCAGCTCCTTGGGAAGCCGGGCTCCCACTTGCAGCCGGGTGTCCTGTTCCTGGGCCTTCTGGGCAAAGGAGGAGCAAAGGAGGTTCACGGTCTCATTGTCGCAAAACCGCTGGACCGCCGTGGCAGAGACCCTTGTCTGGGCCTTTTGAATGTAGGCCAGGGCCTGCTGGGGCTTGTCGGCGGAGAGAAACCCCTCGATGATGTTCAGGTGGTGCCGCAGGTCGTGGCGGAAAATGGCGGTTTGGGTCTGGGCCTGCCGCAGGGCTTCCATCTCCCGCTGGGCCTGGTTCAGAAGGGTCGTGTGGGCCGTCAGCTCCAGCTCCGCCTGGGCAAGCTTTTGGGTCTCCTGGTTGTAGGCCGTGAGAAAGAGCACATAAAAGAGGATCACCACCGTGGGGGTCAGCTCGTTGAGGGCCGGGATGCCGGAATAGAGAAGGCTTGAATAAATGGTGGTGGCGTAGTCAAAAAGATAATACCCCGCAGGCAGCCCCCCGAAGAGCAGCAGGGACTGCCGGGACCGGGTCATGGCCTGGTGGGCAGGCCCGGCGAACCGGGAGAGCAGCAGGAAAAACAGGGGGAAGATGGCGACGGTATAGGCGATCTCTCCCAGCAGGGGAGAGCGGAACAGCCAGCTTACCGCAATATCCACCCACCGGGGCAGCTGGCAGCACAGATACCCCGTAAACACGCTGACCGCCGCCACCCCCAGGGGCTTTCGGAGGGCCAGTACCAGAATCAGCACCAAAGGCAGGTGGACGATAAGGGGATAGAGCTTTTTCACCACATCCGCCCCGAGAAACAGCCAGCAGGGGGACTGGATCAGCAAAAACACCGGGCACAGCCAGAATACAAAACGCCGCTGCTGGTCATTTTCCCAGCCCCCGGAAATGGACACACTGAGAAACAGGCCGTAAATCAGCACCAGCCCATAGTTAACCCCCCCCAGAAGGTCCAGAAAGCTCACAAAACCCCCTCCTTTTGGAAGAGAAAATCCATATACTGCTGCCGCACGGTGCCGGAGAGCAGCCGGGAAATGGGCACGGTGCGGCCGGAGTAGGTGGTGAGCTCCAGGTTCCCCAGGCGCTGGATGGCGGCCATATTCACCAGGTAAGACCTGTGGACCTTCAGAAAGCTGCCGGTTTTCATCAGCTGGGGCTCGTATTCTGCCAGGGTGCCGGAAATCTGGGTCTGGCTGCCGTCCTCCAGGTAAAACAGGAGCTTCCGGCTGTTGATTTCCAGAACCTCAATGGAGCCGCAGGGCAGCCGCAGAAGCCCGGAGGAGGTGGGCAGCAGCAGGGTTTCCGCCTCATGCCGCAGCCGGACCAGAAGGCGGTCCAAAACCGGGGCCAGGTCCTGCCGGTGGACGGGCTTTAAAAGATAGGAAAAGGCCTCCACCTGGTAGCTTTCCACCCCGAATTCCGGGGAGGAGGTCAAAAAGAGGATGGGCATGTTCCGGTCAAACCGCCGCAACTCCCGGGCGGCCTGGATGCCTGTGAGGCCGGGCATGAGGATGTCCAGCACCAGGGCAGAAAACCGCTCCCGCTCCAGGGCATCCAGCAGGGCCATGGCCCCGGAAAAGGGATAGAGCCGATAGGGAAGGCCCTTTTCCGTCAGGTATTCTTCCAAGAGTGTTCCGATATGCTCCCGGGCGGCGGCATCATCGTCACAAAGGGCGATTTTCAGCATAGCCAGACCTCCTTCCGTTGTTTTGTTTTTTCAGTATAACACGGTTTTTGCCCCTTCGCAAGCCGTCAGGGAAGGAGAATCTGCTCGATGCACAGGGCGTGGACCACCAGCCGCTCCATGTCCCCCATGCAGGTGGAGAGGGTCAGCACCCGACTGTCCTGGGTCAGCACTTGCTCCCTTTTGACGGAGGCTGATTGCAGGGTTTTTGCCAGGGCGGCGCTCCAGGCGCTGTCGGAAACATAGTCCGTTTTATACACCCGGCTGTCCAGGGCGTTGACCCGCTCTACGGCGAAAATCTCATAGACCCGGGTCTCCTCCGGGAGGAAGAGCAGCAGCGTCCGGTCCGTATTTGCGAAATACTCCGGGCCTTCCCATTTGCCCAGGGGCTGAAACATGGTGCCGTCTTTCATGCAGTGGCCGTAGAGGATGCTGTGGACCTGGGAAAAATCGGCGGTGTTTTCATAGTCCAGGAAGATGGCCCCGTGGTCGCTTTCCGTTCCCTCCCAGCTGTGGTGGGCATAGTAGGCGTTGTCCTGGCCTTGGACCACGGGATAGTTGATAGATTCCATGGCGGGGATTTGCAGCCAGGCCACCACCTGGGGATTCTTCTCCCAAAGCCCCTGAAAATCGACGGTGGGAAACCGGGGCTCGGTAGGGGCCTCGGTGGAGGGCGCTTCCGGTTGCTCGGCCCGGGCAGGCTCCGGAACCTCTTGCGTGGCTTGTTCTGCAGCAGCTTCCGTGGTGGACTCCGCAGCAGCCACCGGGGCGGTATGGGCCGGGGCTTCCTGCACATAGTTCTTTGCGGCCCTGGCGTTTTCCTGCCGCTGCCGGGCGGCACCCAGGAAAAACAGCCCCAGGTACACGAAAAACCCTGCCGCCGCAAGACAGCACCCAAGCCCGACCCAGAAAAAGGGTCGGGCTCGGGTGGAGGATTGGTATTTGCCGTGATAATGTTTCATGGTGGAGCACTTCCGATCCGGCGGGAAACGCCTGGTCTGTGTTTGGTTAGCCACGCATTTTCCGGTCCAGGGTGAAGGAGACGGCGGCCATGGCGCAGAACATGCCCAGGCCCAGGGCGATGATCTCCACGGGCCGGGTGTCACCGGTGGCGGCGGTCTTAACAGGGTCAATGGCGGTGTACTCTGCAAAAGCGGAGCTGGTGACGCCGTCGTCATCCGTTACATAGAGGATGGCCTGGTAGGTGCCGGCCTTGGGGGCGTTCAGGTCGGGGTCTGTAAAGCTGTCGGCGCCCATGGCCTTGTACTTGTAGGCAGCCCGGCCCTTGTCCGCCAGGGGCTGGACCTTCAGGCCGGTGACGCTCTGGAAGGCATCGGCCCCGGTGATCTGGGCGTTGTAGGGAGTATCCGGCAGGGTGACGCTCTTGGCGGCAATGCTGACGGAGACGGCGGATTTGTCACAGGTCCCGGCACCGGTGCACTTGGCGGTGAGGGTATCGGTATTGTGCCCGGTAACGACCCAGTGATGGACATGGACAGGGGCGGCGGGAGCAGCAGAGCCAGCGGGGCCAGCAGGGGCGGCCTCCGTCCGGCCGGTGCTGTCCTGGAAGGACAGCTGATTGTTGGCGACCTTGAGATTGCCTACGAGAAAGTCAGGGTATACGCCATAGCCGTCGCATCTGCTCCACATCACAATGGTATAGTCCTTGTTTGCGTTCATGGGGACCTCGCCGTCAGCAAAACTGATGGTTGTGCTGTGGGGCTGCATGTCGGTCCACAAAAATTCGCTGCCGGAGCCGAAGGCCACAAAGGTGGAGTCGGTAACGTTGGTGGGCCAGGCGCTGGAATCATAGGAGACAGGATCAAGGTAATCATGGGTGGTGTCGCCCTCATGGACAGCGAACCGGCCGTGAGCGTCGCGGAACCCACCACTGGTCAGCTGGGCGGTGATGTCTACGGACTGAAGGCAGCCGGAGGGGTAATACTGAATATTTGCCATAGTTGCGGTTATGGGAAGGTTCGACAGGGCAGACCCGGGCAGGGTCATCAGCGGCACCAGGCACAGGGCGAGGGCCAGGCACAGCAGGATGGAGAGCAGGGGGCGGTATGTTCTGTGTGTATTTTTCATAAGGGTGTTCCTCTTTTCTGCCCCGGAGGGCTGGAGTATCCGGTTGACTATGACAATAATCTAACACAGCTGTTGGATAATGGAAAAAGAGTGTCCCCAAATGTCATTTTTCTGTACCGAAATGTATGGGCGCTCCCCGGGGCTTCGTGAATTTGCAGCGGGAGAGCGGCGGAAGATTGACATGGGTTGCCGGGTATGATAAAATAGCGGGAACGCTGTATAGTGGATATTTCTGGGGAAAAAGAGGGGAAATCCCGGCCCTTTCCCGGATATGCGGCGTTTAGTGAAAAAATAAAGGACTTCGTGGAATTATGAAAAATAAGGCAAGCCGTTCCCTTTCTCAAAACCTGGCGGCCCAGCTGATTTATCAGATGTCGCTGTACCTGGTACCTTTTATAACCACGCCCTATCTGTCCCGGGTTCTGGGCAGCGAGATGATCGGCCGGTATTCCTATGCCCGGTCCATCGCCTCTTATTTTATTCTGGCCGCCGGATTCGGCACCGCCACCTATGGCCAGCGGCTGATCGCCTCCCTGCAGGCTGACGAGGCAAAGCAGCGGCAGGCCTTCCGGGATCTGGCGGTGCTGCGGTGCTTTGCGGCGGTGGTGGGCTGCGTCCTTTTTGGCCTGACCGTGGTGCCGGGCAGCGTTGACCCCCGGATGTATGTGTTCGTGGGGCTGGAGATCTTCAGCGTGGCGGCGGACATCACCTGGTATTTCCAGGGCCGAGAGCAGTTCCCGGTGGTGGCCCTGTGCAACGGGGCGGCCAAATTCCTGATGGTGGCGCTGCTGTTCCTCTTTGTAAAGACCCCGGCGGACGTGGCGGCCTATGCCTGCGTGTATACCGCCATGACCCTGCTGGGGGGCGGTGCCCAGTGGCTGTTTATTCCCAAGTATAACCGGCTGGACAACGGGGGCATGACCCTCCTGGACCGGGAAAAGGGCCATATTTTCTGCGCCTTCCGGCTGTTTGTAGCCCAGCTGGCCATGCAGATCTATACGGTGCTGGATAAGACCATGATCGGCCTCATCACCCATTCCGAGGCGGAGAACGGCTATTATGACCAGGCCCAGAAGCTCATCCGCCTGGTGGAGGCGGTGTGTACCGTGATCTCCCCGGTGATCGCCAGCCGGGTGGCGGTGCTGTGGAGCCAAGGGCGGAAAAAAGAGGCGGCGGACATTCTGGATATGTCCTTCCGGTTCGTTTGCTGCATCGGCGTGCCCATTGTGGTGGGACTTCAATTGATCGCCCGGGACTTTGTGCCGGTTTACTATGGGGTGGGCTATGAGCCCGTGGTGCCTTTGCTGCGGGTGCTGTCCATTCTGCCCCTGGTCATCGGCCTGAGCAACGTCATCGGCATTCAGTTCCTGGTGCCCGTGGGCCGGGAGAACAAGCTCACCGCCTCGGTGACCGCCGGTGCCCTGGTGAATGTGTATCTCAATCTGTTTCTGATCCGCCGCATGGCCTCCACCGGAGCGGCCATTGCCTCCGTGGCGGCAGAGGTCACGGTGACGGTGGTGCAGATGTATTTTGTCCGGCAGGATATGGACATCAAAAAGGTCTTCGGAAACGTCCTGCGGTATTTCCTTTTGAGCCTTCCCATGGCGGCGGCGGGTTGCGTGCTGAATCTGCTGGTCCCCGGCAGACTGACTCGCCTGGCCCTGGTGATGGCGGTGTGCGGTCTCATGTATCTGGCGGAGCTGCTGCTGTTCCGTGACCCCATGGTCCGGTTTGTGAAGGATTTGTGGTTTGAAAAGAAGCGAAAAAATGGATAAAAAGAAATCTTTTGAATAACCCCTTGATTTTTGAGCGGAAAAGAATTATAATCGGCATATGCCGGAAATAAAGGAGGACCTACAGGTGCCAAGACCCCAGCGATGCCGCCGCATATGTGTGATGCCCCGGGTGGAGACCTTTTCTCCCCAGGGAAAACAGGAGGATGCCCCCATTCAGCTGACCCTGGATGAATACGAGGTGATCCGGCTGCTGGACCTGGAGGCCTGCACCCAGGAGGACTGCGCAAGGCAGATGGATATTTCCCGCTCCACGGTGCAGGAGGTTTACGAAAGCGCCCGGCGGAAAATCGCCGCCTGCCTGGTATACGGCAGAGCCCTTCGTATCTCCGGCGGGAACTATCGGGTCTGCGAAGGCCTGGATCGGACCTCCTGCGGCCGGTGTGAGCCCGGCATGACGGGAAAAAATCAGAATGATCACAAAGGAGTATGGGTTATGAAAGTAGCAGTTACCTATGACCACGGGGAGATTTTTCAGCATTTCGGCCATACGGAGCAGTTTAAAATCTACGAAATTGAGGACGGCAAGGTCCTTCGTGTGAAAATCCTGGATACCAACGGCAGCGGCCACGGCGCTCTGGCGGGCTTCCTCATGGGCGAAGGCGTGGATACCCTGATTTGCGGCGGTATCGGCGGCGGTGCCCAGATGGCTCTGGCAGAGGCGGGCATCCGGCTCTACGGCGGTGTCAGCGGCAATGCCGATGATGCGGTGGCGGCCCTGCTGGCGGGGAACCTGGGGTATGACCCCGACGTCCGCTGCAGCCATCACGACCATGCCCACGGCGAGGGCGGCCACACCTGCGGCAGCCACGGCTGCGGCAATCACGGCTGCCACTAACCCCCTTATAGGAATCAAAGCCCTGCGAGAATCTCTCCGCGGGGCTTTTGTTCTGCGCCCGGCAGGGGCGAAACGTCCCGCATCGGGCAAGTAAGCGGAGCGGGCCGGCTGCGACTCTGATTCCAAGAACAAAAACCGTCAAAAATACTTGTTTTTCCCGGGGAAGGGTGTTAAAATAGTGCAAATACGATCCTCCCGGGAGGGTCAGAAAAGGATGGGCGGTAACATGATCCAGTTTGGAACCGGCGGATGGCGGGCCATCATTGCCGACGGATTTACAAAGGAAAACATTCGCCTGGTGGCGGCGGGGCTCTGCGGTCTCATGAAAGACGAGGGCCTGGAAGACTGCCCGGTCTGCGTGGGCTATGACCGGCGGTTTCTTTCCAAAGAGGCCTGCCATTGGCTGGCAGAGGTGCTGGCGGGATACGGCCACAAGACCATGGTGGTAAACCGGTCTTCCCCCACGCCGCTCATTATGTTCACGGTGAAGCAGCTGGGGCTTCACTACGGCATGGCGGTGACGGCCAGCCACAACCCGGCCATTTACAACGGCATCAAGGTCTTTACCGCCGGGGGCCGGGACGCGGACCAGACGGTCACCGGGAAAATCGAGGAGCAGATTAAAAAGATAGAGGGCCAAAACATCCCCTCCGTGGACTATGACGCAGCCCTGGAGCAGGGGCTCATTCAGGAAATCTACCCCTTCAACGAGTACATTGACAGCATTTTAAAAGTGCTGGACGTGAAGAAGATCAAAGAGGCCCGGCTGCGCATCGCCATTGACCCCATGTACGGCGTGAGCCAGAGCAGCCTGCGGACCATTCTGCTCACCTGCCGCTGTGACGTGGACGTGATCCACGAGCAGCACGACACCCTTTTTGGAGGCCGGATGCCCGCCCCCAGTGCCGAGGCCCTGCGGCTGCTGAGCAACTATGTGATTGAAAACCGGTGCAGTTTGGGCTTGGCTACCGACGGCGACGCGGACCGGCTGGGGGTCATTGACGAGCAGGGGAACTTCCTCCACCCCAATACCCTGCTGGTGCTGCTGTACTACTACCTGGTCAAATACCGGGGCTGGACCGGCCCCTGTGTCCGGAATAATTCCACCACCCATTTGCTGGACCGGGTGGCGGCGGACTTCGGCCAGGAGTGCTACGAGGTCCCTGTGGGCTTCAAGCACATCTCCGCCAAAATGGCCCAGACTGATGCCATCATCGGCGGCGAATCCTCCGGCGGCCTGGCGGTCCGGGGCCACATTGCGGGCAAGGACGGCATTTACGCCGCGGCCCTGCTGGTAGAGATGCTGGCGGTGACGGGGAAGAGCGTTTCCGAGCTCTACCGGGAGATCACCGACCGATACGGTCAGTTTTTCTATGAGGACGCGGCCTTTACCATGAAGCCCGCCCGGAAGCTGGAGCTGCAAAAGCTGCTGTTTGAAGACCTGGAAGTGCCGGACTTCAGCAAGCCTGTGGACCACATCAGCCGGGAGGACGGCTGCAAGGTCTATTTTGCCGACGGCAGCTGGATCATCTGCCGCTTCTCCGGCACGGAGCCCCTGCTGCGGATGGCCGCGGAGGCCACCAGCCGGGGTCAGGCCCTGGAGTATCTGCACACCTGGAAAAAGGCCCTGGATTTATAAAAAACCACCCGGCTGCCCTGGGAGAACCCCAATGGCAGCCGGTTTTTTGTAATTTTTGCCTCCTTACACGGCATAGAGCACCACGCACAGAAAGTGCAGAAGGCTTCCCAGGTCCACGAAAATGTGGAACACGGAGTGCATCCACTTTTTCTTGCTGCCGATGCCGTAGAGCACTGCCCCGATGGTATAGGCAATGCCGCCGGAGAGCAGCAGCCAGAACCCGGCGGGGCTCAATATCTGCCACACCACCTTGGCAAAGGGGATGATGGCCCAGCCCATGCCGATGTAGCAGATCATGGAAAACACTCGGTAGGCCCGCAGGTCAATGGCCGTCAGAACGGTGGCGATGAGGGCCATTGCCCATTCAAAGCCAAAGAGCCACCAGCCTAGTTTGGGGTACACCGGCCGGATGGCAGACAGGGCAATGACGGTGTAGGTGCCGCAGATGAGGAAGTAGATGGTGCAGTGGTCAATGACCTGCATGACCTTCTTCCCCATGCCGGGCTTCAGCCCGTGGTACACGCTGGAGACGCTGTAGAGCGCCACCATGCAGAAGCCGTAAATGGCGGAGCAGACGATGCCGTAAATATTGTGGTGCAGGGCTGAGAAGGCCACGCACAGGCTCAGGGCCGATACACCCATGGCACCGCCGATGATGTGTGTGACCGTGTTCATGATCTCCTCTCCCACGGAGTAATTGGGCAGGGCACGGTCGGCAAGCTTTGTTCGTTTCATCATGTTTATCCCTTGGGAAGCCGGGGCTTCCGTCCTTTCTTTTTTTACCAGTATACCACTGCCCCCGGGAAAAAAGTACCTACAAAGGCCGATTCTCCCCTCTACCCCCGGGAGAGAAGTCCTTCTCCCGGGAGTAGAGTGGTAGAAACGCAAAAGTGAGCGAAGAACTGTCCTTTATTTATCCGGAGGGCTCCTGCCGCCCCCGTTCTGCCCCTGGGGTAGGTCACTAGGCGACGTTTGTGCAGTTTCCATAAAAACGGTTGCGGAAAATTCGTTATTTCATGTTTGGTTCGTCAATAATTGTTCATGCTTTTTTGGCCCCGCTGTGCTATAATATAAAAGCGGTAGGTAAAGACCCCCTGCCGCGGAAAAGGAGAAGGTCATGAACAATATCTTGTTTTTTCTGCTGCCCAAGGCTATGTGCGCATACCTGTATGATGACGCCACCATCCGTCAAGCCATAGAGAAAATGGAAGCGGCGGGATATACGTCCATTCCCATTCTCAACAAGCAGGGGGAGTACCGGGGCACCCTGACAGAGGGTGACCTGCTGTGGGCGTTGCGGTGCCTGTGCGATTTGGACATGCGCCAGGCGGAAGCCCACCGCATCTGCGAAATCTCCCGCCGGAAAGACAACGTCCCCGTCCGGGTCACCACCTCCATGCACGACCTCATCGACCGGGCCTCCACCCAGAACTTTGTCCCCGTGGTAGACGACAAAGAAGCCTTCATCGGCATCGTCACCAGACGCTCCATCATCCAGTATTGCAAACAAAGCCTGTTCCCGGAGGACTGAAGCCCCGGCCCGAAGTATACATATCCCACGCCCGAAACCCCGGGCGTGGGTTCCTTTTTTAGGAAGCCGGGGGAGAGTTGACAGTTGATTTTCAATTGACAATTGACAATGGACAATTGACAATTATTTGGGGGACGGACGTGTCCGCTTTTGGAATACGTTGGTTCAAAGAAAGAACCTATCAGCGAAACCGTAGGGAACGGCCTATGTGCCGTTCCGGGGGCGCTGCAAATACAACCCGTGCGGATGAACGGTATCACCCACCGGTGTGTCCGTAGGGGCGGCAATCTGCCGCCCGCTACGTTGCCGCTATAACCTGTGTGGTTGAATGGTATCACCTAACAACATGTCATTCCGAGGGAGCGAATGCGAGTCGAGGAATCTTCCCAAGTTGCAAACTTTACCTTGCGTAGGTTATTACTGCAACTTGGGTAGATTCCTCCACTCCGCTTGCGCTACGGTCGGAATGACATATCAGGGGGCGGTTCCGTTTACCCACACAGGTTATTTTTGCCACGTTTCCGGAACGGCACATAGGCCGTTCCCTACGGTTTCGCTGAAGGGGATTACCATTCACCTGCACAGGTTGTATTCGGAACGTGGCGGGCGGCAGATTGCCGCCCCTACGGACACGCTGGTAGGTGGATTCTTTCATCCACACGGGTTGTATTCGGGGCGTTCCCCGGAACGGCACACAGGCCGTTCCCTACGGTTTTACTGATAGGTGGATTCTTTTATCCACACAGGTTATATTCGAAACGTGGCGGGCGTAGTCCCTTTGCGCCTATTGTTTATGCAATCTTTTACGCTTTCAACCTGTTACCCTTTTCCTAAATTTTTAAAATTTCCCAAAAAGATGCAACACTTTCTCCTTTTTTGCGTTATGATAATTGAAGAGAAAGAAAGGAGGTGCCTGAGATGGAGGATGAACAGATTTTGAATCTGTATTTTTCCCGCTCAGAGCAGGCTATTGGGGAGACCGCCGGAAAATATGGGCCTTATTGTCATTCCATTGCTTTCCATGTGCTGGAAAATATGGAGGATGCGGAGGAATGTGTCAGCGATACCTGGCTTGCGGCCTGGAATGCCATTCCGCCCAAAAGGCCTTCGCCTTTTTCCGCGTTTTTGGGCCGGATCACCCGGAATCTATCCATTGACCGATGGCGCAGAAGCCGGGCCGTGAAGCGGGGCGGCTGTCAGATGGAGTTGGCGTTGGAGGAGCTGAAGGACTGTGTTTCCGGGGCCGGGTCGCTGGAAAATGACCTGATCCGCCGGGAGACTCTGGGGGCGGTGAACCGATTTTTAGGAGAGCTCACCGCAGTGGAGCGAAATGTGTTCCTGTGCCGGTACTGGTACCTGGAATCCTCCCGGGAAATTGGGGAGCATACCGGCTTTTCCCAGGCCAAGGTGCGCTCCATGCTGCACCGCATTCGGGGAAGACTGGATACATACCTGGAAAAGGAGGGACTGGGATGACGGAACTGGAGCTTTTGGAGCTGCTGAGCGATGTGCATGGGGGCTACATCCGTCAGGCGGATGCCTTTCGGCAGGGCCAGCTTCGAATTGTGAAAAAGAAGCACCCCATGGTCACCGCCCTGCAAATTTTATCCACCGCGGCCATGTTCGCGGCGATCCTGGGGGCGGGGTATCTGGGCCTTCGCAGTCAGATGAAGCGGGCCGCACAGGCGCCGGACAGGGAATCCATGGTCATGGCCACCGGAAGTGAAGCCATGGACACAGGGACGGACTGGCAGCTTGCGGTTCTGAGTGATGAACTGCCCTTTTACGCCCTGGAAAATGAGAACAGTGTGACCCTTTCTCAATTCTGTGAGGACCTGTCCCAGGCCATGGGCACAGAGGAAGCGCCAAAACCGGACCGGTATACGGCCCTTGATCTGGACGGCGACGGCCAGAAAGAGCTGGTCGTGGAGTTCCGGGGAACCGGCGACCTACCCAGGCTGGTATTGGGCTATTTTGACGGTGAACTGAAGGGTTCTATTTATTATAACCGCCAGATGGATCAGATCAAGGAGGATGGCACCTTCTATTATTCCGGCGGCATTGGAAACCGGGGCTGGGCAAGGCTTCAGAAATTCGACGGCCACTGGGTCGTGGAAGAGCTGGAGGGGGACTATTTCAGTTTGCCGGATACGCTGTGGACACAGTGGGTGCCTCAGGACACCGAAACGGAGTCGGAGACAACAGATGATACCGAGAAAGTTCCATCGGAGCTGCATTTGACATACTGGAAAGATGGAGCGCTCTCTTCCGTTCCGGCGGACCTATTCATTGGTGAGGGCTTCTTCCTGTACGTTCCCCGGGAAGGATGGGTACACGAGGTCCTGGATTACCACGGCACGACCGCGGAGCGCTGGGTCTGCGGAGAGGAGACCTTGGATGAATTCGGCCTGAACAGAATGATCGATACCACAAGCCGGGAGGCCCTGCGGAAATTCTACGATCAGGCGTATCCCACCCGCATAACCGTTTTCTTCCGGCCCGGAACGGACGACCAGGCCATCCGGGACTGGATCATGGAGGTAAATCCCCAATGGGACATGACCCAGAACGCCCGGGGTTCCCTGTTTGCGGATACGGCAACGGTGAATTTCTTCCCCACGGAAAGCGGCGTGATCGTCTGCATCCTGGAAACACCGACCTTCGAAACGGAGGGGCTGGGGATTCTTGGGGCAATGTACCAGTCCGTCGGCAGCTGGTCCCCGGAGACTGGGGAGGCAGCGTCCGATGTGGGCAGCCGGGAGAAGGAGACCTCCTTTACACTGACCCGCTACATCGATTCCGAGCAGCGGTATGAAGAATACCCGGTGCCGGTTCAGCTCTACCGGGCCGAGGGATATTCGACCTATATCCCTAAGGAGGGCTTTGAAAAATCAGAGGGAACCTATGGTGGACGTCCCGCCGTCCGCTGGGAATATAAAGACAACCGGGACGTCTGGTTTTCGGTGGTGCCGCTGGATACCACAAGCTTTAACGAGGCCATCCAATGGGGCCTCTCCGCGGGAGGTCCCGGCGATACCCTCATGGAGGACAAATCCGGCGGCATTTGCGGTCAGAGTACAGACGGCAGCCTTTTTTGGGCGATCACCTTCCACGAAAAGGACTTTAAAGGCATTTACGCCGTGATCTGCCATTACCCCGTGGCCCAAACCGACGACCTGGCCGCTTACGTAAAGCTCATGGCCGATGAATTCCAGGCAGAGTAGGGGCTGCTCCGCAGGAGAAAAAGGGACTGCTACGGTACACCCAATGTAGCGGCGATGATTCATCGCCAAGCAACGTAGCGAATAGAACCTGTGCAGATGAACGGTAACACCCTCCAGCGAAACCGTAAGGAACGGCCTGTGTGCCGTTCCGGGTACGTTGCAATTATAACCCGTGGGGTTAATGGTACCACCCACCAGTGTGTCTGTAGGGGCGGCAATCTGCCGCCTGCCACGTTGCCGCTATAACCTATGCGGTTTAATGGTATCAACTAACGACATGTCATTCCGAGCGAACGCAGTGAGCCGAGGAATCTTCCCAAGTTGCAATAATAACCTGCGTAAGGTAAAATCTGCTACTTGGGAAGATCCCTCCACTCCATTTCATTTCGGTCGGGATGACATGTCGATATGTGGTTCCATCCATCCACACAGGTTATTTTTGCCACGTTCCCCGGAACGGCACGCAGGCCGTTCCCTACGGTTTCGCTGGAGGGTGTTACCATTCAACCGCACGGGTTATATATGCAACGTTGCATGGCGATGAATCATCGCCGCTACAGTGCGTAATACCATTCAACCGCACAGGTTATATTTGCAACGTGGCGGGCGGCTAATAGCCGCCCCTACTAGCGCAAACCTATTAAAACTTTACTTTCAATCAAGAGTGTGGTATTC
>CAKTNS010000047.1 GCA_934589225.1 uncultured Oscillospiraceae bacterium | reverse complement strand
TCGGTCCAGAAGCTTTCGCAGGGCTTGCAGTATTTGCCCTTGTAGGTGCCCTTGTAGATGTCGCCGTTGTCGTGCATCTTCTTGAAGATCTTCTGGATGGCCGCCACATGGTAGTCATCGGTGGTGCGGATGAACCGGTCATAGGAGATGTTCATCAGCTTCCACAGGTCCAGCACGCCGCCGGGGCCCTCCACGATCTCGTCCACAAACTGCTGGGGGGTGACACCGGCCTCCTTGGCCTTGTCCTCGATCTTCTGGCCGTGCTCATCGGTGCCCGTCAGGAACATGACGTCGCAGCCCTTCAGCCGCTTGTAGCGGGCCATGGCATCGGTGGCCACGGTGCAGTAGGTGTGGCCAATGTGCAGCTTGGCGGAGGGGTAGTAGATGGGGGTCGTAATGTAGAATTTTTCTTTGCATTGTTCGCACATAGTTGTTTCCTCCTCTTAAAATATAGAAAGCCGCCCTCAGGAAAACCCAAGGGCGACAAAAATTGACGCGGTACCACCTTGATTTGCAGATGCTCTGCCTCGTTGGCGCGATAACGGGCGCACCCGGAAGGGCCTACCTATCGACCCAACGGCTCCGAGACCATGTTCCGCCCTTCCATCCGCACCCCTTCCCACCAACTGGGGCTCTCTGACCGGTATCCGGGCATACTCTTCTCTTCATTGCCGATTTGACCACTTATTATATGCACAAAAGCACCCTTTTGTCAAGGAAAATCATATTCATTTCCGTCTACCACCGCCACCGCCGCGGCGTCTGCCGGAGCATCCATGGCAAGTTTCGCGGCGGCCGGGCCGGTCAGGAGCAGCACCGCCTCTCCCGGGGCCGCCCCCACCAGGTCTGCCGCCACCAGCTCCTCTGTGGGGGTCCGCACCAGGAGCAGGGGCCGGTCCCCCAGGCAGGGGGCCCGCTTGGAGGCCTCCAGAGCCGTGACTACTTTTCCGATTTTCATAGCTTCCCTCCAAAATGTTCCGTCAAAAATAATGGTCAACAGGCGCTACCCAGGCCCCGTCACCTCCTCTAAGATCCTGCGGATCTGAAAGTCCTCCACTTCCAGAGGGTTGGTTCTGCAGCAGGGGTCTTTCAGAACGGCTGCCACCATGTCCCCGGTCTGGGGCCACAAAGACCCCGGGGAGATGCCCGCCTGGGATAGGGTCCGGGGCAGTCCCAGCTCCCGGCGCAGCCGCACCAGGCCGTTTTTCAGGTTCCCCAGGGCCAATGTGTCCGTGCTGCCCCCCAGGCCGCCGAACCGGGCCAGCCGGGCATACCGGCTTCCGGCGGCCTGGCCGTTGCTGCCGATGACCGCCGGAAGCAAAATGGCGCTGAGCCGCCCCTGGGCCACGGGGAACCGGGCTCCCAGTGCCTTGGACAGGGCATGGCACAGCCCCAGGCCGGTGGAGCCGTAGGCCATGCCCGCCAGAGTGGATGCCATCAGGAGCCGGGGGCTTACGGATGCGTCCCCGGCAACAGCGGCGGGGAGACAGGCGTAGGCCGTCCGGAAGGCCTCCCGGGCAAAAATGGACGGAAGGGTCCCGGCGTTCCGGGCGGTGTAGCTCTCCAGAGCGTAGGCCAGCAGCGAAAAACCCGCTTCCCCCGCCAGGGCCGGAGGCTCCTTCCCCAGAAAGTCCTCCTCCAGAACGGTGAGGGCCGGTTGGAGCCGGGGGCTTTTCAGGGTATAGCTGCGATGCTCGTGGATCAGCTCCAGGAGATCCGTGGCCTGGGTGCCGGAGCCAAAGCGAACGGGGATGGTGACAAAGGGAATGTCCCGTTCTCCAAAGTACAGCGCCGCCTTGGCGCAGTCGATGGCACCGGAGCTTCCCAGGGCCGCCAGAAGGTCCGGGCCGAAGGCGGCGCATCGGGCCGTGACCTCCGCCGCCAGGGAGGCAGTGGGCTCCAGGGTGACGGCATCAAAAATCTCCGCTTCCCGGCTGCCCGCCGCTTCAATGACCTTTTGAGCCATGCCGTTTTCTGAAAAAGGGGCTTCCGTCACCAGAAAAAGCCGATGGGCCCCCAGCTCCTTCAGGGCGGCAACGGCCCCGGGCCCTGCCGCGATCTTGGTTCTGAACGCAAATTCTTCCATCCAAGCACCGCCTTTTCCTCTTCAGTATGGCCTTTTTCCCGGAAAGTATGCGGCTTTTTGCCCGGCGGCGGTAAAATCCCGGCGGCTCTCTTGCTTTCTTTCCCGGTATTTGGTATAATGAGCAAAATTATGGGTTTTTGCGCATTTTTGCGATATGGAAGGAGAAGCTATGTATCAGAAGTCTGGACTGCCCTGGACCAAATATTGGGACTTTATCCTGTTGGATATGGCCTCCATGTTCCTGTCCCTTATTGCGGCCTATTATGTCTATGTGCCCACGGACTTTAAGCTCACCGGCAGCCCGGAATATCTGCTGCTGCTCTTTGGCATGCCGCTATTGGACTTTGTGGTCATCGTGCTGAACAGCACCATGGACGGGGTACAGAAGCGGGGGCTTTTTGCGGAGTTCTGCGAGAGCCTAAAAAACACCGCCGTGGTCTTCGCCGTGGAGGCCCTGCTGTTCTTCGTGGTGAAAATGGGCGGGTTTTACTCCCGGAAGAATTTCCTGTACTCCTGCTCCATTTACTTTGTGGTAAGCTTTGTGACCCGGTGCCTGTACAAGTGGTATTATGTAAAGCACATTGTCCCCAAAAACGGGGCATCCCTGCTGGTGGTGGCGGCTAAAAAGGACCTGCCGGAGCTGGAAAGAAAAGTCCGGGAGGGCCAGTACAGCACCTACCGGCTGGCAGGCGTGATCCTCACCGACGGCACCCAGGCCGATACGGCCCTTTCTGTGGTGGCCGCCTACGACGATGCCGACAGCTGGATCCGGAAAAACTGGGTGGACGAGGTGCTGATCCTGCTGCCCCCGGAGGAGCAGGTGTTAAGCCTTGCCAAGGCCGTGTCCTCCATGGGCATCACGGTACACCTGAACCTGGACTATTTGAGAAACCTCTTCGGCGGCAGCAAGACCGTGGAAGAGCTTGGGGGCTATGACGTGCTGACCTCCTTCCGCAACCGCATCGGCTTCGGCGCCGCCGCCATCAAGCGGATGACGGACATTTTAGGCGGCCTGGTGGGCTGCGTCATTACGGCGGTGCTGACCCTCTTTATCGGTCCAGCCATTTATATCTCCTCCCCCGGCCCCATTTTCTACACCCAGGAGCGGATCGGCCGCAACGGCAAAATCTTTAAAATGTACAAATTCCGCAGCATGGTCACCAACGCCGATGCCATCAAGCAGCAGTATATGAAGGAAAACCGGGTTTCCGGCGGCTATATGTTCAAGCTGGACTGGGACCCCCGGATCATCGGCAACAAAGTATTGCCCGACGGCACCAGGAAAACCGGCATTGGGGAGTTTATCCGCAAAACCAGCCTGGATGAATTTCCCCAGTTCCTGAATGTCCTCAAAGGCGACATGAGCCTGGTGGGCACACGGCCCCCCACGAAGGACGAGTGGGCCATCTATGAAGATCACCACCGGGCCAGAATGGCCATGCGCCCGGGCATTACCGGCATGTGGCAGGTTTCCGGCAGAAGCAACATTACGGATTTTGAAGAGATCGTCCGGCTGGATACCCAGTACATTGACCAGTGGTCCCTGGGGCTGGACCTGAAGATATTGGTCAAGACCGTGCTGGTGGTATTAAAGCACGAAGGCAGCATGTAAGGGAGGAAGCCATGAATCCTAAACTGAAAGCCAGGCTCAAGGGCCTGCTGAATATTCTTTGGCACATGCCCCCTTGCAGCGATATTTATATGTTCCACCACGTGACCCTGCACCCGGCGGTGGAGCGGAGCTGCTGCAAGCTGGATACTGCCGCCTTTGAAAAATTTTTGGACAGCCACGGCCCCTATGCGCCCCTGGAGCAGGTGGCCCTGGATAAAAGCTACGGGCGGCTTTCGGCCATCACCTTTGACGACGGCCTGGAGGACACCTACACCCTGGCCTATCCCATTTTGAAGCAGCGGCAGATCCCCTTTACGGTGTTTGTGCTGAGCCACATGGTGGGAACCCCCGGGTATCTGACCCGGCAGCAGCTCCGGGAGCTGGCAAAAGACCCCCTGGTGACCATCGGCGTCCACGGCTCCCGGCACCGCATTCTAACGGAGTGCGGCCCGGAGGACCAGGCGGAGGAGATTTTCAAAAGCAAGGAAATTCTGGAGCACCTGATGGGAAGGCCCTGCGACCTCTTTGCCTATTCCCACGGCCAGTACAACGATACCGTCCGGAAGCTGACGGCCTACGCGGGCTACCGCATGGCCTTTGCCGTGGCGGGCCGACCCCTGAACCGGCGCTTTGACCGGGGCCCCTACGCCTTCCCCCGGGAATCCGTAGAGGAGGACACCCGGGCCATGTTTGGCCTGTAAAAGAAAGAAGGACCCCCATGACAACCGTTTTGGCATTGTTTACCTGCTTTAACCGAAAAGAAAAGACCCGTCAGGCCATCAAGACCCTGGTGTCGGGAAACCCGGCACTGCGGTTTTCCTTCCTGGTGGTGGACGACGGCAGCACCGACGGCACCGACCGGATGCTGGAAACCGAGGACTTTGGGGCAGACATCCGGGTGCTTCATGGCGACGGAAGCCTCTTTTACTCCCGGGGCATGGGCCTGGGCATGGAGGCCCTTTTAAAAAGCGACACCCAATATGACTACCTTCTGATGATGAATGACGACGTGGCCTTTTTCCCCGGGTGCATCCAGTCCATGGCGGCCCAGAGCCGGGAAAAAGGGGACGCGGTCATTGTAGGGGCCACCCGGGACTCTATGGGGAACCTGAGCTACAGCGGCATCGTCTATGAAAAAGGCATCCACTACCGCTTCCAGATGCCGGGAGAAATGGTCCCGGCGGACACCATGAACGCCAACTGCGTTCTGATCCCCTATGCCCTCTTCCGGAAGACCGGAGGCATGGACCCCCATTATCACCACTCCCTGGGGGACTTTGACTACGGCTTCGCCCTGGGCCGGGCCGGTGGAAAGCTCTATGTGTCGGAAGAATACGTGGGCCTGTGCGCCGACAACCCCCCTGCGGGCACCTGGCATGACAGAAAACTTCCACGGAAAGAACGGCTCCGGAAAAAGGAGCAGGTCAAGGGCGACCCGGTGGGCCCCTGGTTTTATTATCTTAAAAAGCATTTTGGCCTCGTCACCGCGGTAAAGAGCAGCCTTACCCCCTACCTGCGGATATTGCTGGGCCTGTAAACCCACAAGACAAGAGAGGACCATATGAAGAAACGGAATACGGGGGTGCCCGTAGGCACCCATGCACTGATGCTCATGGGTTATGACCTTGTGATGCTGGCCCTGGTTTCGGTGCTGCTGCTGTTCTTTTATCCCAGCAGCTACTACCCCATTACCAAGGTGGAGGCCCTGCTGCATTTTCTGTTGGCGGCGGCCTGCATGCTCATGGCCCGGGCCCTGGGGAACTCCTATAACAACGTCTGGCGCTACGGCGGCAGCAACCTCTACGTCAATCTCATTTGCTGGGACGCTCTGGCCGGTGGGGTCTACTTTGTGCTCCAGCGGCTGCTGCCTCTGCGAGACGTGGAATTTCTCCGGGCGGTGACCCTGTTCTCCCTGAACCTGCTGGGAGACATTCTCATGCGGCAAATCTACCAGTATCTCTATGATGCCAACAGCCGGGGCTCCAGGGCGGCGGATGTGCTGCGGGTGGTGACCCAGAAGCTCACCGGCATCCGGGTGGAGCCTCTGGACAAGGCCCAGCTGGACCGGCGCATCAACATCGCCATCATCGGCGCGGGCCGGGTGGGAGCGGGTCTGGCAACGGACCTGGCCAGCAATCCCCAGGCGGCCTACACTGCCCGGTTTTTTGTGGACATCGACCGGAACAAAATCGGCCGCTCCATCAACGGTGTGCCGGTGTTCTCCGCCCAGGAGGCCGACGACCGGGTCTTCCGGGATTACCACATCCAGGAGGTGGTCTTCGCCATCCCCGGCGCCACGGCGGAGCGGAAAAAGGAGCTGTATACCCGGTACCAGAAAACCGGCTGCAAGCTGAAAACCTATGACTTCCCCACCACTCAGGCCGTGGGCGGCAAGCGGAGCCTGCGGGACTTTAACCCGGAGGAGCTGCTGTTCCGGCAGGCAACGGAAATCCTCACGGAGGAGACCAAGGCCTATTACCGGGGCAAGACCGTACTGATCTCCGGAGGCGGCGGCTCCATCGGCGGAGAACTGGGCCGCCAGATCGCCAAAATCGGCCCCAAGCGGCTGGTGATCCTGGATGTGTACGAAAACAATGCCTACGATGTGCAGCAGGAGCTCCACATCAAGCACCCGGAGCTGGACCTGAAGGTGGAGATCGCCACCATCACCGACCGGGGCGAGCTGGACCGGATTTTTGAGCGGCACCGGCCGGACCTGGTGATCCACGCCGCCGCCCACAAGCATGTGCCCCTGATGGAGACCAACTGCTGCGAGGCGGTCAAAAACAACGTCTTCGGCACCCGGAATCTGCTGGAGGCAGCAGAGGCCCACGGCTGCGGCAAATTCATCATGGTCTCCACCGACAAGGCCGTGAACCCCACCAACGTCATGGGGGCCACCAAGCGGATGTGCGAGCTGGAGGTCCTGGGCCACCGGGGCAATATGCGCTGCTCCGCCACCCGGTTCGGCAACGTCCTGGGCAGCAACGGCAGCGTGATTCCCTTGTTCAAGCGGCAGATCCAGTACGGCGGCCCTGTGACACTGACGGACAAGCGGATCATCCGCTACTTCATGACCATCCCCGAGGCAGCCCAGCTGGTGCTGACCTCCGGGGCCTTTGCGGGCAACGGAGAGCTCTATGTACTGGACATGGGCAAGCCCGTCCATATTCTGGAGCTGGCGGAGAACATGATCCGCCTCAGCGGCTTCGAGCCCTACAAGGACATCGACATCGTTGAAACCGGCCTGCGCCCCGGAGAAAAGCTGTACGAGGAGCTGCTGGTCAAATCCGAGGAGCTGGGCAAGACGGAAAACGACCAGATTTTCGTGGAACGGGACAAGCCCCTGCCTCCGGAGACCATCGCCCGGAAGCTGGCCATCCTGTCGGAAGCCCTGGCCACCAACGACGACGAAGTCTGCCGCCGGGCCCTGAAACAGGCAGTAGAAACCTACCACGACCCGGAAGAGGTCAACGCCAAGGCCGCCCAGGCCAAGGAAATGCAGGAAGTCCAATAAAAGAACGCCCCCGGTTTTGCAGTCGCAAAACCGGGGGCAGCTGTTATTTTTGGGTTTCTTCCTCCGCCGGGGCTTCCGGCAGGGCGAAGGCGGGGCCCAGGTCCTCCAGCATTTTTTCGTAGGCCTCCTGGGAGATGTCCACGGCGGTGCGGCCGGAGAAGGTTTCGGGCCGCAAAACGTCCACCACATGAAGGGGAACATAGGTCTTTTTCAGGCGCTTGATGTTGTGGAAAATATCCTGGGTGTTTTGCAGGGTACACAGGACGATGGGCACCTGAGTCTTGGTGGCGATTTTGAAGACACCGGAGCGGAAGTGGTGGAGCTTCTGATCCCGGCTGGTGTAGCCCTCGGGGAAGACCGCCACGTTGACCTGGTCGTCTTTGACCATCTGGATGCACTTGAGGATGGTTTTCAGGGCCTCCCGGTCATTTTCCCGGTTGATCATCTGGCAGCGGATGCTGTGCATGAGCTTGCCGATGATGAACATATCCGCGTTCTCCCGCTTGGAGATAAAGGCCAGCTGGGCCTTGGGAAAGCACCCCATCAGCACCACCGGGTCCAGAATGCTCAAGTGGTTGCACACCAGCAGGAACCGGCCCTCCTTGGGAAGCTTTTCCTTGCCCTGAAGGTCGATATCCATCCGCAGCAGGGTGAAAATCGCCGGGATGTAAACCCGCAGCACCCAGCGGAAAAACTTGCTGTCGGTTTCCCGGGGTTTCGACAGATCCACCGTGGAGGTGGTGATCCACAAAAAGAGAAAGGCCACCCCAAACAGCGCCACCCAGTAGCCGATGAAGCACCCAAGGGTGCCCAGCACCACGGCAGCCCCGGAGAAGTCCCCCAGAATACAGGTCAGCACCGCAAACAGCGCGGCGAGAACGGTCATTGAGCCCAAAAGCATGGTTGATTCCCTCCATCGTATGAGGGCTTCCGCGTTTTCCTGGGTGCCCCCGTTTGTTTCTCCCTATTATACCGTTTTCCCCCGGGCTTTACAAGGGCAAAACCGCCGTCTCTTCTCCTATTTTTTTACAACGAGGGTAGAAATTCCCCGGGCGAACTGCTATAATTACGCTAAATACCCTATTTCGAAAGGACCGTGACCCTATGGGATTATCCGCCTGCGCGCCTTGGCTCAAGTATTACGGAAGCACCCCCGCTTCTTTGGAATACCCCCGCAAGACCATGTATGAAATGGTGGCTGACGCCGCCAGAAGAAAGCCCGACCACACCGCCTATATTTTTATGGGCAAGAAGACCTCCTATCCCCAGTTCCTCAAGCGCATTGACGCTGCCGCCCGGGGGCTCTACAACCTGGGCATCCGGGAGGGGGACAAGGTGTCCATCTGTATGGCCAACACCCCCCAGGCCCTGGACTGCTTTTACGCCCTGAACCGGCTGGGGGCCATACCCAATATGATCCACCCCCTGTCCGCCGCCCAGGAAATCGCCTTTTATCTGAATTTCTCCAAAAGCAAGGCCATTCTGACCCTGGACCAGTTTTATGACAAGGTGGCCTCCATCCTGCCCCAGCTGGAAAACCCCACCACCATTCTGGTGGCCAAGGTAGCCGAGGAGCTGCCCGCCGCTTTGAGTGTGCTGTATCCCATGACCAAAACCGCCCGGGCGGTGAAGAAGCTGCCCAAAAAGGGCTATACTTTGTGGTATGACATGGTCAGAGCCGGAAAGAACACAGAGCTGCCGGAGCTGCCGGAATACCGGGAGGGCTGCGCCGCCATTCTCTACTCCGGCGGCACCACCGGCACCACCAAGGGCATCATGCTCTCCAACATGAATTTTAACGCCCTGGCCCTGCAAACCATTGCCGCCTCCGGCTTTTCCATGGAGGAGATCTCCAATATGAAGATGCTCTCCGTCATGCCGGTCTTCCACGGCTTTGGCCTGGGCATCGGCATCCACACCCCCCTGATTGCCGGGGGCACCTGCATTCTGATTCCCCAGTTCAATGTGAAGGTCTACGCCGAGACCCTGATCCGGCAGAAGCCCAATCTGATCCCCGGAGTGCCCACCTTGTTTGAGGCCCTGCTCCGGGCGGAGAAGCTGGAGGGGGCGGACCTGAGCTTCCTGCGGGGCATTTTCTCCGGCGGAGACAGCCTGTCCCCGGAGCTCAAGCGGAAGGTGGACGCCTTCCTCAAGGACCACGGCTGCTCGGAGCAGATTCGGGAGGGCTACGGGGCCACGGAGTGCGTCACCGCCTCCTGCCTGACCCCCAAGGACTATGCCCGCCACGGCTCCACCGGTGTGCCCTTCCCGGATACCTTCTACAAAATCGTCAAGCCCGGCACCACCGACGAGGTGGAGGCCAATATTGAAGGCGAGATCTGCGTCTCCGGCCCCACCGTCATGCTGGGCTATATGGATAACCCGGAGGAGACCCACCAGGCCCTGCGCCGCCACTACGACGGCCGCATCTGGCTCCACACCGGAGACCTGGGCCACATGGACCAGGACGGCTTTGTCTACTTCCGCCAACGCATGAAGCGGATGATCATCACCTCCGGCTTCAACGTCTACCCCTCTCAGCTGGAAAACATCATTGACGGCTATGACAAGGTGCTCCTGAGCTGCGTCATCGGCGTGAAGGACCCCTACCGGGTCCAGCGGGTGAAGGCCTATGTGGTGCCCATGCCCGGGGTGGAGCCTACGGAGGAGCTCAAAAAAGAGCTGCTGGATTACTGCGCCGGACGCATCGCCAAATACGCCCTGCCCCGGGAAATCGAATTCCGGAAAGAGCTTCCCAAGACCCTGGTGGGCAAGGTGGCCTATCGGGTCCTGGAGGAAGAGGCCAACGCCAAGGCGGGGCAATCATGAGCAAACGGATCTGGGAGCTGGATGCCCTCCGGGGCCTGGCCCTCATCGGCATGATGGGCATTCATCTTGTTTACGATCTGGTGGAGCTCTACCGGGTCTGGTCCTGGAACCCAGTGTGGTATCAGGTGTTTAAAAACAACTACGGGGCCATTTTCCTGGTGATTTCCGGCATCAGCGTGACCCTGGGCCGCCACCCGGTAAAGCGGGGGCTCCAGGTGTTTTGCTGCGGCGGACTGTGTACCCTGGTGACCTACGGCATGTACCGGCTGGGCTTTGCGGGGAAGGACATCATTATTTACATCGGCGTACTCCAGTGCCTGGGCCTGTGCATGATGCTCTGGCCGGTGTTTAAAAAGCTGCCCGGCCCTCCCCTGGTGCTGCTGGCCGGGGCCATGGTGATTCTGGGCCTGTGGCTGCGGACGGTAAGCTTTTCCTTTCCCTGGCTCACGGTGCTGGGCTTTGCCCCCTACGGCTTTGCCTCCTCGGATTATTTCCCCCTGTTTCCCAACCTGGGGTATTTTCTCCTGGGGGCCGTGGCAGGCCGGGCCGTCTACGAAAAAAAGTGCAGTCTTTACCCCATGGACCCGGCCCCGGTGCCGGTGCTTCGGTGGCTGGGGCGGAACAGTCTTCTTTGCTATTTGCTGCACCAGCCCATTCTGGCGGCGGCGGTATGGGCCGTGACCCTACTGTAAATTCGGGAGGTTCCTATGAAAAAAGAACGGTTTCACATTGTGATTTTCTGCCTGGGCATTCTTTCCGGGTGCCTGCGGTGGTATCTCTATGCCAAGGGTCTTGATGACCGGGGGCTGATCCCCCCAGGCAGCCTGTTGGATTTGGCCCTGTGGCTTCTGACGGCGGCGGCCCTGGTGCTGTGCTTTTTGTCCAAAGTACCTGAACAGCAGGCGGAAAAATGGATGACCGCCCTGGGCCTGTATTTTCTGGCCTTCGGGCTGCTCTTCAGCACCCGGGAGCTGCACCAGGGCTATGCCGGGCTTCTTGCGGTGGTCCGCATCCTGTCCCTTCTGTCAGCGATCGCTCTGGCGGTTGGGGGCACCCTGGTGTTTCGGGGGAAGACCCTTTCCTGGCTGTGGCTGCCGGTGTGCCTGACCTTCATTATCCGGCTGGTGGGGGCCTACCAGACCTGGAGTCGGGACCCCCAGATGCAGGATTTCCTGCTGCCCCTGCTGGCAGGGCTCTCTCTGGCCGCCGCTGCCTATCGCCGGGGTGCGGAGGCCCTGGGGCTTCCAAAGTCCCCCTGGACCTACCGTTTTGCCATGGCCGCCATGTATCTGTGTCTGGCTGCTGCCGGTGGGCCTGACAGCTATTATATTCCCTGCGGTGTCTCCTCCCTGCTGCTGTCCTACCGGCAGGAGGCATCATGCTGATCCCCGCCGCCGTGGCCCGGTGCCTGGAGGCCCTGGAGCAGGCGGGATTTGAAGCCTACTGCGTAGGCGGCTGCGTCCGGGACCGGCTTCTGGGAAAGGAGCCCCACGACTTTGACCTCTGCGCCTCCGCCACCCCGGAGGAAATGAAAGCCCTTTTCCATGACCGGGCGCTGGTGCTGGCGGGAGAAAAACACGGCACCGTGGGAGTGGTGACGGAGGACGGGGTGGTGGAGATCACCACCTTCCGGAAGGAAGGGGCCTATGGCGACAACCGGCACCCGGACCGGGTGGAATTTGTAACGGACATCCGGCAGGACCTGGCCCGCCGGGATTTTACGGTGAACGCCATGGCCTGGTCCCCCAAGCGGGGGCTGCAAGACCCCTTCGGCGGGGAACAGGACTTAAAGCAGGGCATTCTGCGCTGTGTGGGAGACCCGGAGACCCGCTTCCGGGAGGATGCCCTGCGGATTCTCCGGGGGCTGCGATTCTCCGTGACCTATGATCTCACCCCGGAGCCGGAGACGGAAAAAGCCATGCTGGGTTTGACGGGGCTGCTGGACCATCTGGCCCGGGAACGGGTCTTTGGGGAGTTCTGCGGCTTTCTGCCCCAGACAAGTAAGGAGCAGCTTCTGAACTACGCCCCCATCATCACCCAGGTCATTCCGGAGCTGAAACCCACCCTGGGCTTTGACCAGCACTCCCCCCACCATAAATACGACCTTTATACCCACATCGCCCAGGTGGTGGACCGGGTACCCGGGACCCTTCCCCTGCGTTGGGCGGCCCTGCTCCACGACGTGGGAAAAGTCCCCACCTTCACCCGGGACGAAACCGGCCGGGGCCACTTCTACGGCCACGCCCAGACCGGGGCGGAGATGGCAGACGTGATCCTTCGCCGCCTGAAAGCCCCCACCGCCCTGCGCCAGCAGGTGGTGCTGCTGATCCAGCAGCACATGACCCGGCTGATGCCGGAAAAGCGGCTTTTAAAACGCTATCTGGGCCGCTGGGGCCAGGAAACCGTGGAGCAGCTGCTGTATTTGCAGCAGGCGGACATGGGCAGCAAGGGCATTCCCGGAGAAGAGGAGCAGGAAGCCTTTGAGACCCTTTGGCATCTTTTAAAAGAAACAGAACAGGAATCCGCCTGCCTGACCCGAAAAGACCTGGCCCTCACCGGCCGGGACCTGACCGCCCTGGGCTTCCAGGGCCGGGAGGTTGGACAGAAGCTGGAAGAACTGCTGGAAGCGGTGCTGGACGAACGGGCAGTCAACGAACACGATGCGCTGCTGGAGCTTTTAAAGCAAACGGGGGAAACAGTGGACAGTTGACAGTGGACAGTTGACAGTTTTTACCAGAATTGACAATTGACAATTTTTGTGAACCATTGTTTCCTCTCCGGACCGGACGTTTTGGGACACCTGGGTTGAAAGGTGGACACATCAGCAAAACCGTAGGGACGGCCTATGTGCCGTTCCGGGGACGTTGCAAATACAACCCGTGCGGTTGAATGAAACCACCTACCGACATGTCATCCCGACCGAAATACAAATGACGCAAGCACACGGCTTGCGTCATTTTTTCAGTCGAAAAGCTTGTCAAAGAAGCTTCTTCCCTTGGGGGAATTGTTCTTTTCCAGGGAGCCGTCCAGCTTGCGGAGCAGGTCTTTTTGTTCCCTGGTGAGCTTGGTGGGGGTCTCTACCACCACGGTGAAGCGGAGGTTGCCACGGCGGCGGGAGTTGCCCACCTCGGGGATGCCCTTATCCCGGATGATGAATTCCTTGCCGGTCTGGGTGCCCTCGGGGATGGTGTAGGTCACGTTTCCTTCCAGCGTGGGCACCTGGATCTCCGCACCCAGGGCGGCCTGGGTGAAGCTGATGGGCACGGCGCAGAGGATGTCGTTGCCGTTTCTCACAAAGGTATCATGGGGCCGCACACGGATCTCCACCAGCAGATCGCCGTTGGGAGCGCCGTTGGTACCCACGCAGCCCTCGCCCCGGACACGGACGGACTGGCCGTTGTCCACGCCTGCGGGGATCTTGACCTTGACCCGATTGTTCTTCCGGACCTTGCCCTTGCCCTTACAGGTGGTGCAGGGGGTCTTGATGATCTTGCCCCGGCCGCCGCACTGGGAACAGGTGGTGGTGGACTGCATCTGCATGCCCATAAAGCTCTGGGTCACCCGCTCCTGACCGGTACCGTGGCACCGGGAACAGGTTTCCACCACGCCGTCGGCGCTGCCGCTGCCCTTACAGTTGGGGCAGTTCTCGATTCTGGGGGCGCTGACCTCCTTCTCGCAGCCGAAGGCCGCTTCCTCAAAGGTCAACTCCAGCCGGGCCATGACGTTTTCACCCCGGCGGGGGGCATTCTGGGTATTGCCCCGGGTGCTGCCGCCGCCGAAGAAATCACCGAAAATATCCCCAAAGTCAAAGCCGCCGAAGCCGCCGCCAAAACCGCCGCCGAAGCCACCGGCACCGGCAGCAGGGTTAAAGTTGGGGTCTACCCCTGCAAAGCCGTAGGAATCGTACCTGGACCGCTTGTCCGCGTCGGACAGGACCTCGTAGGCCTCCCCCACTTCCTTGAACTTTTCCTCCGCGGTCTTATCCCCGGGATTCCGGTCCGGATGGTACTTCATGGCCAGCTTCCGGTAGGCTTTCTTTATATCATCGGCACTGGCGCCCTTCTCGACACCAAGCACCTCATAGTAATCACGTTTATTTTCTGCCATAACACATTCACCTCAAGCGATTTCAGTTGACAGTTGACAATTGACAGTTGACAGTTATGGAAAACCGATTGGGAAACAAAAATCAGACCGATTCTCTTTTTGACCGGTCCTGAAGGTTTTTCCTTTCAAATTCCGGTTTTTGCGGTTTTTAAAAGAAAGTCCGTATTCTGCCTGCGGCAGAGGCTTTTCGTACCGAAAAGCAACCTCTCAGTCTCGGCTGCGCCGAGCCAGCTCCCCTTTCAGGGGAGCCAAGGCCGCCTGTTCGATACCTTTCTCTAAAACAGAGCCTGTTTGGCTTTTGATTCGCGCTGTCAACTGTCAACTGTCAACTTTCCTGTTTCCACCGGAACAAGGGGCGGCGTATTACATGCCGCCCCTTGTGAAGTTTTCCTTAGTCTACGGTCTCGTAGTCCGCATCTACCACGCCGTCGTCGCCGGGCTTGCTGCCGCCCTGGGCGCCGTCCTGGGGAGCGGCCTGCTTATACAGCTTCTCGGAAACCGCGTAGAAGGCCTTCTGGACTTCCTCGGTAGCGGCCTTGATGGCCTCTACGTCGTTGCCCTTGTTGACTTCCTTCAACTTGTCAAGAGCTGCCTGGATGGAAGCCTTCTCGGAAGCATCGATCTTGTCGCCCAGCTCGCCCAGAGTCTTTTCGGTCTGGTAGGCCACCTGGTCGGCGGCGTTGTGGGCATCCACCTCGTCCTTCCGGGCCTTATCCTCGGCGGCGTACTGCTCGGCCTCGTGAACGGCCTTGTCAATATCCTCCTTGCTCAGGTTGGTGGAAGCGGTGATGGAGATCTGCTGCTCCTTGCCGGTGCCCAGGTCCTTGGCGGAGACCTTTACGATGCCGTTGGCATCGATGTCGAAGGTGACCTCGATCTGAGGCACGCCGCGGGGTGCGGGGGCAATGCCGGTGAGCTGGAAGCGGCCCAGAGTCTTGTTGTAAGCAGCCATTTCACGCTCGCCCTGGAGCACATGGACCTCAACGGAGGTCTGGCCGTCAGCGGCGGTGGAGAAGATCTGGCTCTTGTGGGTAGGAATGGTGGTGTTCCGGTCGATCAGACGGGTGAACACGCCGCCCATGGTCTCAATGCCCAGGGACAGAGGCGTCACGTCCAGCAGCAGGATGTCCTGCACATCGCCGGTGAGAACGCCGCCCTGAATGGCCGCGCCAACGGCCACGCACTCGTCGGGGTTGATGCCCTTGAAGCCTTCCTTGCCGGTGATCTGCTTCACAGCTTCCTGAACGGCAGGGATACGGGTGGAGCCGCCAACCAGCAGCACCTTGTGCAGGTCGGAAGCGCTGAGGCCCGCGTCGGACATGGCCTGACGGACAGGCTTCATGGTCCGCTCTACCAAGTCGGCAGTGAGCTCATTGAACTTTGCCCGGGTCAGGGTCACGTCCAGGTGCTTGGGGCCGGTGGCGTCGGCGGTGATATAGGGCAGGTTCACGTTGGTGCTGGTCATGCCGGACAGCTCGATCTTGGCCTTTTCGGCAGCCTCTCTCAGACGCTGCATGGCGACCTTGTCGTTGGACAAATCAATGCCCTCGGCCTTCTTGAACTCGGCAACCAGGTAATCCATGATCCGCTGGTCAAAGTCGTCGCCGCCCAGGTGGGTGTCACCGGCAGTGGCCAGAACTTCAATAACGCCGTCGCCGATGTCCAGGATGGACACGTCGAAGGTGCCGCCGCCCAGGTCGTAAACCATGATCTTCTGCTCGGATTCCTTATCCAGGCCGTAAGCCAGGGCTGCGGCGGTGGGCTCGTTGATGATTCTCTTCACGTCCAGACCGGCGATCTTACCGGCATCCTTGGTGGCCTGACGCTGGGCATCAGAGAAGTAAGCGGGAACGGTGATGACGGCCTCGGTGACGGGCTGTCCCAGGTAAGCCTCGGCATCAGCCTTCAGCTTCTGCAGGATCATGGCGCTGATCTCCTGGGGGGTGTAGTTCTTGCCGTTCAGGGTCACGTGGTAATCCTCGCCCATGTGGCGCTTGATGGAAGAAACGGTGCGGTCGGCGTTGGTCACGGCCTGGCGCTTTGCCACCTGGCCCACCATCCGCTCACCGGTCTTGGAAAATGCCACCACGGAAGGGGTGGTACGGTTGCCTTCGGCGTTGGCGATTACAACGGGTTCGCCGCCTTCCAGAACGGCAACACAGGAATTGGTAGTACCAAGGTCAATACCGATAATCTTGCTCATAATATTTTTCCTCCTAATGATAACGAAAAGGTTTATACTGTTTTGAATTGGATTTATAGTTAATTGGCCACCTGGACCATGGCAAACCGGACGATTTTATCACCGATTTTGAAGCCCTTCTGGAATACCTGGGCGATGGTGTTTTCACCAAGGCTCTCGTCTTCCAGGTGCATCACCGCGTTGTGGATATTGGGGTCAAAGGCATCGCCTACGGTTCCGAAAATCTCCACACCCAGGCCGGTGAAAATCTTTACCAGCTCGTTCATGGTGAGCTCCACGCCCTTTTTGTAGGCGGCATCCTCGGTGGGCTGGTTCAGGGCCCGCTCCAGATTGTCATAGACAGGAAGCAGCTTTTCCACGGCATCGGCCCGGCCGTTTCCGTAGGACTGCTCCTTTTCCTTAACGGTCCTTTTGCGGAAGTTATCGAACTCCGCCGCCAGACGCAGGTAGCTGTCGTGCTCGGCGTTGTACTTTTCCTCAAAGGGATTCTTGCTTTCCGCCTCCTGCGGGGCTTCCACAGTCTTCGCTGCTTCGGTTTCCGTGGTTTCTTCGGGGATCAATTCCTCGGTGGTCTCAGGTGTCATCTTCTCTTCCTTTTTGGCCACTTCTATACCTCCTTCGATGTTTGCCCCTCATTGGGTTGGGGCAGCTGCTTGGTTTCCGGTTTGGCAAAGGCCTTGCTCAGGCTTTCGGCAAAATAGCTCAGCCGGGCGGTGACCTTTGCGTAATCCATACGGGTGGGGCCAACCACACCGATCAGCCCCTGCATCCCGTCACCAATATCAAATTTTGTCATGACCACGCTGGAGTCCTTCAATTCCTGGGACACGTTTTCAGGTCCCACCAGAACCTTGGTGCCGTTTTCGCTCTGCATCATGGCTGGCAGACCGGAAAGGGCATCTTCGTCAATGGATTCCAGAACCTTCTGGGCTTTGTCCACATCCCGGTATTCGGGAAGTCCCAGAAGTCTTGCCTGGCCCGCCACCGCCACATTGGTGGAAGCCTTCTTGCTCAGTACCTCCGTGGCAAAGTCCACGATGATGGGCACCAGGCTGGCGGCATTTTCCGCAGAGCGCATGACCTTTTCCAGCAGGGACTGGGAGAAGCCCTCCGGGGGAAGCTCCGTCATGGCGGTGTTCAGCAGGGCTCCCAGAAGCTTCAAATCCGCCTCTTCCAAAGGAACGGGGAGCTTGATGAGCTTGTTGAACACCTCGTCATTGCTGAGCATCACCACCAGGATAAAGCTGCCCTGCCCCGCATGGATCAGCTCGTACCGGGATACGGTAACGGAGGCGCTGCGGGAAGCGGCGGTAATGGCCGGAAGGTCCGTGGCCTGGGACACCAGCTTGGCGACTTTTTCCACCAGCCGGTCCACACGCTGGACCTTTTCCTCAATGGCATTGTTAATGGATTTGGTTTCATCCACGCTGAGACGGTAATCCATCATCAGCTCATCCACATACAGCCGGTAGCCTGCGGGGGACGGGACCCGTCCGGCGCTGGTATGGGGCTGCTCCAGATAGCCCATGGCGGTCAGGTCCGCCATTTCGTTGCGGATGGTGGCGGAGGAATAATTCATGTCCGGCAGCTCCGTAATGGCCTTGGAGCCTACCGGCTCGGCGGTACGGATATAAAGGTCGACTACGCTGCGCAGGACCTTCTTTTTCCGCTCGGTCAATTCCATCTCATTTCCTCCTTAGCACTCATTCTCCTTGAGTGCTAAGCAAACTATACTACAGAGTGCTAAGATTGTCAAGGGTTGGGCTGTGAACTATTTTTGAATTCTGAAAAATTTTTACGGACCGCCCCAAAAAACTATTGACAGGCCCCGGCTCTTGTGCTATTGTATTAATGCACTAATACAGTAGCACAAGGAGGTACCTATGAACTGGAAATTTACAGGGGACCGTCCGGTATACCAGCAGATCATGGAAAACATCCGCGGGGCCATTCTAAAAGGAGAACTGCCCCCAGGCGCGCGGGTCCCCTCCGTTCGGGATCTGGCGACCCAGGCCCAGGTCAACCCAAACACCATGCAGCGGGCATTGACAGAGCTGGAGCGGGAGGGTCTATTGGTCGGCGGCGGCACCAGCGGCCGGACCGTTACAAAGGATGAACACATTCTTTCTGCCATGCGGCAGGAGGCATTACAGGCCCTGGCCCGGGAGTGCGCGGAGAAATTCATGGTATTCGGCATCACCCCCGGTCAGGCAGCGGAGCTTCTAAGGAAGCTGGAAACGGAGGAACAATGAACATGGAAAACCCGGTACTCACTGCCCATGGCCTTGTAAAGCGCTACGGCAGCACCAACGCCCTGGACGGGCTGGACCTGGAGCTGCCCCAGGGTCAGATCATCGGCCTTCTGGGCCCCAACGGCAGCGGCAAAACCACCTTTATGAAACTGGCGGCAGGATTGCTCACCCCCACCCAGGGAAGCATTCAGATTTGCGGCCAGCCCATCGGCCCGGACACCAAGGCCCTGGTATCTTTTCTCCCGGACAGGACCTACCTGAACCGGTCCCAGAAAATCACCCAGGTGCTGGATTTCTTCCAGGACTTTTACGAAGACTTTGACCGGGCCCGGGCAGAGAGCATGCTGAAAGCCCTGGACATTGCCCCGGACAGAAAGCTTAAAACGCTGTCTAAGGGCAATCAGGAAAAGGTCCAGCTGGTGCTGGTCATGTCCCGGCGGGCAAAGCTCTATCTTCTCGATGAGCCCATCGGCGGGGTAGATCCGGCGGCCCGGGACTATATTTTGAACACCATTATCACAAATTATGACCCCAGCGCCACGGTGCTGCTCTCCACCCACCTGATTGGGGACGTGGAGCGGGTGCTGGACGGCTTCGTCTTTTTAAACAAGGGCCGGGTGGTCCGCCAGGGCGGCACCGACCAGGTCCGGGAAGAAACCGGGAAATCCCTGGATGAACTGTTTCGGGAGGAATTCAGATGTTTGGAAAATTACTAAAAGCCCAGTGGCGGTCCAACCGCCGGGTACTGCTGACCCTGTGCGCCGTGATTCTGATTTCCGGCCTTCTGCTGGGGCTGCTGGCCTTTACCATGTTCCGGCTGGATGGCTTCGGAATGGACTCCACTTTTTGGGCGGTGGTGTTGGGGCTTTTGATTTTTACGGCCATGGCGGCGGTGCCCCTGTCCTGCGGTGCTTCCTTATTTTATGTCCTTTGGCGGTTTTATAAAAGCCATTTTACAGAGGAAGGCTACCTGACCTACACCCTGCCGGTGACCCACCACCAGCTGCTGCTGTCTTCCATTCTGGAAAGCGTATTGGAAATGCTGCTGGTGCTGCTGGCGGTCCTGGTGGCGATCCTCTGCGCCGGCGGCATCTTCGCCCTGGGCCTGCCCTGGGACCAGATTTCCGTAGACTTCCGGGAAGTTGTACAGCGGGGGCTATCCCAAATGTGGAGAGAGTTTCAGCCCATCAGCGGTGCCCTATTCCAGGGCCTGGGCCTGGTGGCCCTGAAAGCCCTGAGTTTGCTTCTGACCCTGATGCTCTCCGTCACCATCGGCAGCATCATCGCCAAGAAGCACCCCATCCTGGTGGCCATCCTGGTGTATTACGGCATCAACATCGTCCAGTTTTTCATCACCATCCCCCTGCTCATGCAGGAGCAAGCCCCGGTCATGACCGCCGTGAACCTTCTGTCCCTGGCAGTGATCCTGGGCAGCTACTGGGCCATGTACTACCTGACCAGCCGCAGACTGAACCTGAACTGAATACAAAAACCGAACCGGCCGCGGCTTCCCTGACGTGATGGGAACCGCGGCCGGTTTCTATGCAAATAGGCCTGAGGGCCCCAACGGGCCCGTCAGAACAGGTCCACCAGCTTTTTCTGGATGCGTGCGGAAACCTCCAGGTAGTATTTTAGCCGATGGAATTATTGTGTGATTGCCCCCGGCAATCAATTGTTTTGATTTGCTGCGCGGAGCACCACCATCCGGCGTAAGCCGGGGTCGTGGTGCATTTGTGTCTGTAACGTCAAAAAACAAAAACGTCTGTCATTCCGACCGGAGCGCAAGCGGAGTGGAGGAATCTACCCAAGTAGCAAAAACAACCTGCGCAAGGTAAAGATTGCCACTTGAGTAGAGCCCTCCACTCCATTTCATTTCGGTCGGGATGACATGTCGGGGGGTGGTTTCGTTTAACCGCACAGGTTATATTCGTTACGCTGCTTGGCGATGAATCATCGCCGCTACATTGGGTGTACCGTATATTAGGCAGTACCATTCATCCATACAGATTGTATTCGGAACGTGGCGGGCGGCTAATAGCCGGCCCCTACATGCACACTGGTGGGTGGTACCGTTCATCCGCACGGGTTATAATCGTTACGTTGTCATGGCGATGAATCATCGCCGCTACATTGCGTAGTACCGTTCAACCGCACGGGTTATATTCGGAACGTAGCGGGCGGCAGATTTGTATAGAGTAGTAACATAGGTAACAGGTAGAGAAGAGACATAGGTAACAGTTT
>CAKTNS010000046.1 GCA_934589225.1 uncultured Oscillospiraceae bacterium | reverse complement strand
GTTGTACAGGAAGTAAGCGCCGTCCTCGCTCTGGGCGTAAACGGTCACCTTGTTGTCCCACCAGGACTGATGGGCCTGAACATAGGTCTCAATGCAGACGGGGCTGTCCACAGGAGCAGCCATGTACTCGGCGTGGGTCATGACCTCGCCCTCGGCCTCCTGGGGGGCGGTAGCGGCTTCCGTGGTCTCGGGAACCTCGGTGGCGGCAGCGGCTGTGGTCTCAGCGGGCTTGTCCTCCTTGGCGCAGCCGGCAAAGGCGGCAACCATACAGATCGCCAGCAGCAGTGCAATGATCTTTTTCATTTTCATTCTCCTTATCGGATGATTGTTGAAGCAGGGCTTCTAAGGGTCATTATAGCCTGTTCCATAGGAAAAATCAATGGCTTTTGCCGCTCTTTTTCCGCCGTTCCAGCACCAGGGCTCCGAAAATGCCCAGCCAGCACAGCCCCAGGCCCCAAATCAGGAGCTTGGCCTCCGTGGGCAGAGGGCCCAAATCCTCGGAACCGGCGGTTTTTTGAATCTGGTCCAGGTGATTCAGGGAGGCCACCTTTTCGTAGATTTCATCCAATGCCTTGTCATCCGTGGGCTGCTTCCGGCGGACGGCCTTGGCGGTCTCCTCGATCAGCTGCCCGGCGGCCTGCCGGACGGAGGCGGAGCCGTTGAAGACCGGGGTGGTAAAGGTGTGTTCCCCGTTTTCCAGCAGAATTTTGGTGGCCTGGATTTTCACGTCATAGTGGAGGTCGTCGTCCTCCCCGCAGCGGCTGAGATAATCCTGATAGGCCGGGTCTTGCCGGGCCTTTTCCGTCACGGGGACATAGCCCTCGGTCTGGGAATAGGCGATCTGCACCTCATTGGTCAGCAGATACTGGGCAAAGAGCCAGGACGCCAGCACCTCCTGGGGGTCTTCCTTATAAAACAGGCACAGGCTGGGCCCCTGGGAGATCATCTGGGGGTGCTCCGGGTCATACTGGGGCACCGGATACACCGCCGTCTCAAAGGGCACCAGGTTCTCGTCGCTGATGTCAAGCAGAGGGGCATTGCTGCCCATCCAGGTGGCACCGGCGGTGGAGTCAATGGCAAAAATGCACTGGCCCGCGTTCAGGAAGTTTGCGGGATAGCTGGAGATTTTAAAGGTGGAGAAGGCCCCGGTGGCGGTGTGGGCCGCCACTTCTTTGAGGATTTCCTTGGTTTGGTCGTTCCACAGCTCCACGGTGCCGTCCGGCCGGGCGTAACCGGCGTTCAGCTGCCGCAGCATCTGGATCATCATATTGTCCGTGGATTTGTAGATAAAGGGGATCAGCACCTTCTGGCCGTTGACCTTGTAATTCCCGGCGGCGTCTTGCTCCATGGCGGCCTCGCTGACCTGCCAGATAAAGTCCCAGGTCAGCTTCTCCGGCAGGGTAAAGCCCAGCTTTTCCACCATATCCCGGTTCACATAGCAGCTTTCCGTGGAGCGCATAAAGGGCAGGCCGTAGAGCGTGTCCCCGATGCGGCACTCGTCTAAGAACTTTTGAACCACTTCCGTCTGCCCGGGGCCGTCAAAGCGCAGCTCCGTTCCCCCCAGGCCGTAGCGTTCATCCGTGACCACGTCTTCCAGGGGCACCACGGTTTGGGCCCCCGTCAGGTAGGTTGCGATATGGTCCGGGTAGGTGATGCAGACGTTGGGGGTAGTGTCTGTGGCAATATTGGTGATCACATCGTTGTAAATGCGGCTGTAGTCCGTATAGAGCCGGATGTTCACGGTGATATTGGGGTAGAGCTTTTCAAAATCCCGGATGGCTTTCTGATAAATCTCCGTCTGGACCTTGTTGGTGTCGTTTTTGGCCCAGAAGGTGATTTCATAATCCTTTGAGGTATCAAAGCTTTCAGGCATAGTGTAGCGGTCCTGGGCAGGGGTTCCCGCCTCCACCAGGTGCCCATGGCAGCCGGTCAGCAGCAGGCATGCAAGGAGCAGCAGTGCAAGCAATCTTTTCATCCCTTGGTCCCTCCTCTTGCCACGCCGGACATGATTTTTTTCCGGAACACCAGGAACAAAACGATCAGCGGCAGGGAGATCACCGTGACGGCGGCCATCATGGCGGGAATGTTCTCCCGGCCAAAGCCGTTTTCCCGGATTTCCTGGATGCCCACGGACACCAGGAAATAGCTCTGGTCATCGGTAATGAGCCGGGGCCAGACGAAGCTGTTCCAGCACTCGATGATTTTTAAAATGGTGATGGTCACCACCGTGGGCTGGCAGATGGGAAGGAGGACTTTCAAGAGGTATTTAAAATCCGAAGTCCCGTCCACCTTGGCGGCGTAGTACAGCTCGTCCGGCACCTGGGCGAAATTCTCTTTCAGAAGATAAATGTAGAATACGGATGTTACCGACGGCAAAATCAGGCCTAGGAAGGTATTGCCCAGGTCCGCATTCGTAACGGTCACGAAATTCGTAATGACCACCAGCTCCGAGGGGATCATCATCAGGGCCAGAAACAGGGCGAAAATCAAATCCCGGCCGGGAAACCGCAGCCTAGAAAAGGCGAAGGCCGCCAGCACTGTCACCACCAGCATCAGAGCCGTGGTAATGAGGGTGAAAATCACGGTATTTAAGAAGTAGCCGGACAGGGGCACCTGGGAAAAGGCGCTGGTGTAGTTTTCCAGGGTGGGGTGCAGGGTAAAGAGCTTGGGGATGTACTCCGCGCAGTAGCTGCCGTAGCTTTTGACGGAGGTCAGCAGCATCCAGTAAAAGGGAAACAGCACCACCAGGGCCCATAGAATGAGCACCAGGAAAATCAGCACCAGATAGACCGCCTGCCGCCGTTTTGCGTATTTTTCGATCAATGTATAGTCCATGGGCCACCTCACACATAATGGACGTGCTTTTTGCTTACCAGCAGATTGATGCAGGTAATGGTCAGCACAATGGCAAACAGGGCGATGGCCGCGGCGGAGGCGTAGGAGGGGTAGCCGCCGGCATTGCCGTAGAGCATGTCATAGACATAGCCCACAATGGTGTTCATGCCCGCAGCGTTCAAATCCGTGCCAAACAGGGCCACCGCATCGGAATAGGCCTTGAATGCCCCAATAAAACCGGTGATCACCAGGTAGAACAGGCTGGGGGAGATCATGGGCAGGGTGATGCGCCAGAAAATCCGGCCCTTGGAGGCTCCGTCTACCCGGGCGGCGTTGCGGTAGGTCTCATCTACCGAGGCCAATGCGCTGGTGAGGATGAGAATTTTAAAGGGCATGACGATCCACACGGTATACAGGCACAGCACCAGCATTTTGGCCCAATAGGGGCCGGAGAGGAAGTCCACGCTGGCAAAGCCCAGGGCGTTCAAGAGCAGATTGACAAAGCCGTCAGAATAGGCGGTTTTCCGGAACAGAATCATAAATACCAGGCCCACCGCCAGGGTATTGGTCACATAGGGCAGGAAAAACAGGGTCTGAAACAGGTCCCGCAGCCGCCGGATGGCGCTCAGGCACAACGAGATCAGCAGCGCCAGCCCCGTAGAAAGGGGGACGGTGATGATGACCAGCAGGAAGGTGTTTTTCAGAGCCTGGAGGAAATAGGGGTCGTGGAGCACATAGGAATAGTTGTAAAGCCCCAGCCCCGTATAGGTTTGGGAGGCAAAATTGTAGTTTTCCTGGAAGGAATAGACGAAGACATCGATCAGCGGGTATACGAGGAACAGGCCCAGAAAAATAAGGGCCGGCAGCAGGTATAAAAAGCCCTTGTAACTTTTACGCTCCATGCCGTTCCTCCCCGGGCCGCAGCCGCTCTCCCGTAATGGTGTCAAAGAGCAGCACCTTTTCGGGCTTTAACCGGAAGGCAATTTGACTTTCCTGGGTGGTCTCCCGTCCGTCAGACTGGCGGATGGCCCGGAGGGTGGGGGTCTGACAGGCCGGATGGGTACACAGATAGCTCACATCCCGGCCCATGACCTCCACCCGGTCCAGGCCGCAATGAAGAGCCCCTTCCTCCTCCGGCACAAAGCCCTCGGGGCGGATGCCCACGGTAACGGCCCCGTCAGGAAGCCCCGGCACCGGCAGCACGGCATCGTCCCCTAAATACAGCGTCTCCCGGCGGACGGTTCCGTCAAAAAGGTTAATGGGGGGCGTTCCCAGGAATTTGGCCACAAAGAGGTTGGCGGGGTCATCATAGACCCGTTGGGGCTTGCCGGTCTGCTGGATGATGCCCTCCTTCATCACCACGATCTCATCGGAAATGCTCATGGCCTCCTCCTGGTCGTGGGTGACAAAGACGGTGGTAATGCCGGTCTGCCGCTGGATGCGGCGAATTTCCTCCCGGGTCTGGAGCCGCAGACGGGCATCCAGATTGGACAGGGGCTCGTCCAGCAGCAGCACCCCGGGCATTTTCACGAGGGCCCGGGCAATGGCCACCCGCTGCTGCTGGCCGCCGGACATTTCGCTGGGCTTCCGGTCAAGCAAGGTCTCGATCTGCACCAGCTTGGCAGCCTCCGTTGCCCGGCGGACCATCTCCGCCTTACTGGGCCGGTCCTTGCCCTTGAGGTTTTCCAGAGGGAAAAGAATGTTTTGCAGCACCGTCATATGGGGATACAGGGCATAGTTCTGAAACACCAGCCCCACCCCCCGGTTTTCCGTAGGCAGCTGGGTCACATCCTGGTCCCCGAAGAAGATTTTTCCGGAGGTAGGATTTTGCAGGCCACAGATCATATAAAGGGTCGTGCTCTTTCCGCAGCCGGAGGGCCCTAAAAGCCCCACCAGCTTCCCATCGGGAATTTCATAAGTAAAATCCGAAACGGCGGTAACTTCCCCGCCCTGTTTCTTGTTCCGGTTGGGGAATTTCTTGGTCAGGTGCTGTAACACAACGTTCATAGCAGTCCATCCTTTTGTTTTTATAATAGAAACGGAATACCGTCAAATATGGTATACCCAATGCGGTCGGAATGACATACGTTTCTGGGTTTAGCCGTTAGAAATTCAAATGTACAACGAGTGGCCTTACGGCCAATGGCGGCAGATTGCCGCCGCTACACCCGTTACGTCTAACAGTAAACGCAATGTAGCGGCGATGATTCATCGCCAAGCCACGTTCCGATTAGAACCCGTGCGGATGAATGGAACCACCCACCGACATGTCATTCCGAGGGAGCGAAGCGAGTCGAGGAATCTTCCCGAGTTGCAGATTTTATCTTGTGTTGGTTCTTTCCCCAACGTGGTGGATTCCTCCACTCCGCTTGCGCTCAAGGCCTGAATGACAAACGCTTTTGGGTTTGGTCATTACAAATTCAAATATCCAAGGTTCTATCAGTAACAAAACCATTATACCCCCCAACCCCGGGCATTGCAAGGGGGAAGATACCCCTTTGACAGGAAATGGGACAGGCTGTATAATAAAGAAAAAATCTTGGAGACGCTTATGATCAATTTTACGGAAATCACGGATTTTGAGGCCCCGGAGCTGGATGTTTACGCCCGGCTGACGGAGGCTCAGCTGCTCAATCGCTTTGAGCCCAAGAAGGGCATGTTCATTGCCGAGAGCCCCAAGGTCATCTGCAGGGCTCTGGATGCCGGGTGCAAGCCCGTATCTCTGCTGGTAGAGCGGAGCCACTGCAATCAGGAGGCCCAGGAGGCCATTGCCCGGTGTGGGGATGTGCCGGTGTATACGGCGGAAATGGACATTCTCACCAAGCTGACAGGCTTTCAGCTGACCCGGGGGATGCTCTGCGCCATGCTCCGGCCCCAGCGGCCCCCGCTTGAAGCCCTGCTTTCCTCCTGCCGCCGGGTGGCGGTGCTGGAAAACGTCATGAACCCCACCAATGTGGGGGCCATTTTCCGCAGTGCCGCTGCCCTGGGCATGGATGGGGTGCTGCTGACCTCCGGCTGCACCGATCCCCTATACCGCCGCAGCGCCCGGGTGAGCATGGGCACGGTTTTTCAGGTGCCCTGGGCCTATGTGCCGGACAACTGGCAGGCGGTTTTAAAGGAGGCGGGCTTCGTCACCGCCGCCATGGCCCTGCGGGAGGACACCCTTTCCATTGACGACCCCCGGCTCCGTGCCCAGCCCCGGCTGGCGGTGGTGCTGGGCACCGAGGGAGACGGTCTGGCCGACGGAACCATTGCCGCCTGCGACTACACCGTGAAAATTCCCATGTTCCACGGGGTGGATTCTCTGAACGTGGCCGCCGCCAGTGCCGTGGCCTTCTGGGAGCTTCGGCCCAGAGAGGACCTTTAAACTTTTTTCAAAACGCCAAAGAGGCCGCTGCAAAACCGCAGCGGCCCCTTCTTTTCTTATGCCTTTGTAAACCGGGCGAGAAAATCCCGGGTCTCCTGCTTTTGGGGGTCCCCGAACAGCTCCTCGGGGCTTCCCTGCTCGCAGATCACGCCGTTGGCCATGTAGACCACATGGTTGCTCACGTCCCGGGCAAAGGCCATTTCGTGGGTCACCACCAGCATGGTCATGCCCTCCTGGGCAAGCCGCTTCATGACGGAGAGCACTTCTCCCACCATTTCCGGGTCAAGGGCAGAGGTGGGCTCGTCAAAGAGCAGCACCTCCGGGCTCATGGCCAGGGCCCGGGCAATGGCCACCCGCTGCTTCTGGCCGCCGGAAAGCTGCCGGGGCTTGGCCTGGATATAGGGGGCCATGCCCACCTTTTCCAGGTATTCCAGGGCGGTCCTCCGGGCGGTTTCTTTGTCCCGCTTCAAAACCCGCTGCTGTCCTACCATGCAGTTTTCCAGCACGGTCATGTTGTTGAACAGGTTAAAGGACTGAAACACCATGCCCACATGGCTGCGGTATTCCGGCTGGTTCACCCCCCGGCCCGCCACGTTTTTCCCGTGGTAAAGGATTTCTCCCGAGGAAGGGGTCTCCAGCAGGTTGATGCACCGCAGCAGGGTGCTTTTGCCGGAGCCGGAAGCGCCGATGATGGAAGTCACGTCGCCTTTTTTCACGGTGAAATCAATATCCCGCAGCACCTCATGGGTGCCGAAGCTTTTGGACAGGTGGTTCACCTGTAAAATTGCCTGGTCCATATCAGTGTTCCCCCCTGTTTCTTCTGTGCTTTTCTTCCTTGTATTCCCGGTTCTGCTCGTCAAAGGGCGTGCCCTTGTCCGGGTGGCTGTAGGTCCCCGCGGTCATGACCAGGGGGTCTACCTGGACCAGCTCGTAGTCGCTGGAGCCGTCCATCTTCTTTTCCAGCCAACGCAGCAGGAAAGAGGCAATGAGGGTCATGGACAGGTACCCGATCATTTCCACCGTTGCGGAGGGGAAGTACAGATAGCTGGCACCCACGGCAGCCCGGTGGGCGGAGAAGAACTCCGGGAAGCCGATGATGAACATGACGGAGGTGTCCTTGACGTTGATAATAAAGTTGTTGCCGATCTGGGGCATGATGTTCCGCAGGGCCTGGGGCAGGATCACATGGAGCATGGTCTGCACATGGGTCATGCCGATGGCCTTGGCGCCCTCGGTCTGACCCGGGTCTACGGAAATGATGCCGCCACGGACGGACTCGGCCATGTAAGCGCCAGTGTTGATGGACACCACCAGGATGGCCGCGGCCCAGACGCTCTCAAACCGGGTGGCGCCGTTTGTAAAGTAAGGAAGACCGTAGTACAGGAACACCGCCTGGAGCACCATGGGGGTGCCCCGGAAAACCTCTACATAAATGCGTACAATGACCCGGAGCAGCTTCAGGAAAAACTTCTTCACCGGGGAATCGCCGGGGGCATAGGGGATGGTATTGAGCACACCGCAGATAAACCCGATGACGCAGCCAATGGCCGTGGCCACCAGCGCCAGAATCAGGGTGCTGCGCATACCGCTTAAATAAGAGGCACCGTACTTTGCCCAAAGCTTGCCAATATCCGAGACAAGCTGAATCAGAATTTCCATGAATGCGTTACTCTCCTTTGATTATTCGCTCAGAGGCTGGATGGCAATGGCCTGGGCCATGAGCTCGTTCATATCGTCGGCGGTCATGCCGGTGAGGGCGGAATTGATCATGTCCTTCAGCTCCGTGTTGCCCTTCTGAACGGAAATGCCGATGTTGACGTTTTCGGCACGGACTTCGTCACTGAACTGGAAGTCCCCGTCGGTGCCGGAGAAGTCCAGGATGGTCATATCCGGGTAGGCCGCCACAGCGCCCTGGGCGGTGGGCATATCGGTGCAGATAAAGTCCACGGCACCGGTTTCCAGAGCCATGAGCATGGCAGGAGCGGTTTCGGAAGCGGACTGGACCTTGGCACCCTGGATCTGGGGCAGGCACTGGTCATACCAGATGGTGGCGATCTGAGCGGTGCACTTGCCGCCGGACAGGTCCGCAATGGAAGCGGCAGAGGCAAAGGGGCTGTCCTTCTTGGTCACGCAGACGATGGTGGCGTAGAAGTAGGGGCCGGCAAAATCCACCTGCTCGCTTCTCTCGGCGGTCATGGACTGACCGGCGATGACCGCGTCAAACATGCCGGACTGGACACCGGGCACCAGGGAATCCCAGTCGGACTGGGAAACCTTCAGCTCCCAGCCGTTGGCCTCGCAGATCTTCTTGGCGATCATCACGTCATAGCCGTTGGCGTAAGAGCCGGGCACATTGTCAATGGGCACCGCGCCGTTGGAATCGTCGTTCTGCACCCAGTTGTAGGGGGCGTAGGCGCACTCCATGGCGATGGACAGCACGCCGTCTTCCACGCCGGTACCACCGGCGGCATCGGTTTGTACAGATTCCTGGTTCGAAGCAGCGGAGGAGCCGCAGGCGGCCAAGGACAGGGCCAGCATCAGGGCCAGCACCAAGCAAGTGATTCTTCTCAACATAATTATTACCTCTTTTTGTAGAAACTTCCGAAGATTGTCGGATACAAAAAACTGGATCACCTATGCAGGCGATCCAGGTAAAATACGACGAAGCAATAAGGAATTGCGGGCCGGATCTCACGATAGCGCTCCACATAAATGTGACAGTCCGGCAGATGTTCTCTGACGGCCCAGCAGAAACGCAGCTTACACAACGTTCCCACTTCGGCGGCATCCCCTTGCGCAGTCAGGCTGTAAGGCCCTTTTTCGACTGCGGACTTTGAATCCCGCGCCTCTACCATAAGCGATTCAATTTGTACTGATATGTTACTCCCCAAGAGGACAAATGTCAATCCCTTTTTAGAACTTTTTTGCCCATTTGGGGCCAAAACAGGAAAGTCTGTGAAAATCCACTTGCATTACCCGGCCGTTCTGTGGTAAAATTGTGGAAAACGACAGAAAGGATCTGATGCTTTTATGCAGCAGCAAATTGATACCATCGTCTTTGATATGGGCCAGGTGCTGATCCACTGGCAGCCTCTGGCATTGATCGCCCATATGAACCTGACCCAGGAGCAGCAGGAGCTTCTGCTGACGGAGCTTTTTCAGAGTGTGGAGTGGGTGCAGTCGGACCACGGCACCATTGCCCTGGAGCAAATCGTGACCCAGGTCTGCCGGAGACTTCCGGAGGACCTGCACCCCGCCGTTAAGGAGCTGGTCCTGGGCTGGTGGCGGCGGCCCCTGGTGCCTATGGAGGGCATGGCGGAGCTCATTCGGGAACTGAAGGAAAAGGGCTATAAAATCTACCTTTTAAGCAACGCCAGTGTGGATTTAAGAAAGTATTTTCACCGCATCCCAGGCTCTGAATATTTTGACGGCCTGATGGTCTCCGCGGAGGAGCGGCTGCTAAAGCCCCAGCATGAAATCTACCACACCCTCTACAGTCGCTTCCGGCTGGAACCCGGCCGGTGCCTGTTTATTGACGACTCCCCGGCCAATATTGAAGGGGCCATGTGTACCGGCATGGATGGGCTGATCTTCCGGGGGGACGCGGCCCGGCTCCGCCGGGAACTGCGGCAAAGGGGCATTGATGTTGCCCTGGCAACGGAATAATTCCCATCTATTCGGTATTGTTGTACCGTATTCAACGCACAAAATGACCGTTTAAAGGAGCAGCCACACATGACCATTGAAGAACTGAGACAAAAGCTGGACGAAAGCAGCTATATTTATGATGAAAACCTGTTGACCACCCTTTATGTTGCCCTGGCCCTGGGGCGGCCCCTGCTCATTGAAGGTGCCGCGGGCGTTGGCAAAACCGAGGTTGCCAAAGTCATGGCCCAGGCCCTGGGCCGGGACCTGGTGCGCCTGCAGTGCTACGAGGGCCTGGACGAGAGCAAGGCTCTGTACGAATGGAACTACCAGAAGCAGCTGCTGACCATTCAGATGAACCAGGGGGCGGAGGACCGGCAGGCCCTGAAGGAATCCATTTTTACCGATGAATTCTTGCTGCCCCGGCCCCTGCTCCAGTCCATCCAGTCCAAGGAGCCGGTGGTGCTGCTGATCGACGAAATTGACAAGGCTGACGAGGAATTTGAAGCCTTTCTCTTGGAGCTGCTGTCTGAAATGCAGGTGACGGTGCCGGAGCTGGGCACCCTCCGGGCCAAGACCACCCCCTTCGTCATCCTGACCTCCAACCGGGCCCGGCCCCTTTCCGAGGCTCTGCGCCGCCGGTGCGCCTACCTGCACATCGACTACCCGGACGCGGAAAAGGAGCTGGCCATTCTGCGCAAGAAGCTGCCCCATGTGGATGACCGTCTGGCCTTCCAGGTGGCGTTGGCGGTGCAGAAGCTCCGCTCTGCCGAGGCCATTCTCAAAAAGCCCTCCATTGCGGAGACCCTGGACTGGGCGGCGGCTCTGGACGCCCTGGGCATCCGGGAGCTGACCCCCGAAGCCGTGACCCGGACGGCGGGGTTTGTCCTCAAAAACAACGAAGACCTATTGACCTTACAGGAGCTGGACGTGACCGAGGGACACTGCGGCAGCTGCCAGGGGCACTGCCATGGATGATCCCCAGGTCTATTTGGAAAAGCTCTCGGCTTTTTCCAGGATTCTGCGGATGGAGGGGCTGCCCGTCTCCTTGAAAGAAACGGAGGACGGGGCCCACATCCTCATGGAGCTGGGGCTATATGACCGGGAAACCGTCAAAACCGCCCTGCAGACCGTCTTTGCCAAGTCCCGGGAGGAGCAGAAGAAATTCGATGCCGCCTTTGACGGCTTCTTTCTATCGGAAGAAGCCATCCGGGAGCAGGCCCGGCAGCGGGCCCGGCAGCAGCAGGAGCAGGACGCCCAGCGGCAGCAGGCCCGGCAGGAGCTGGAGGACATCAATCAGCGGGTGAACCTGGACGAAACGGAGCAGGTCCGCTACCAGGAGCTGCCCCAGGAATCCCGGCAGAAGCTCCAGGATTTTCTGAACCGCTACAAGGGAAACGTGGACCGGAGCCCCCAGCTCTACAGCGAATTCATCCACTCGGTCTTTGCCAAAACCATGCTGGAGCAGCAGATGCTTCTGGAAAACGCCGGGCTAGGCGCGGAGGAGCTTGACCCGGAGCTGGGCATTCTGTGCCGGGACATCGGGGCCTTCCGGGATACGGAAATTCCCAAGGCCATCCAGGTCATTCAGGCCGTGGCCCGGCAGATCAACGGCGAGCTCTCCGCCAAACGCCGGGGCAGCGCCTCCGGCGGCCAGCTGGATTTCCGGCGCACCATCCGGGGAAGCCTCAGCGCCGGCGGCAGCCTGCACAAGCTGTATTTCCGCAAAAAGCACGCCCGGAAGCGGCGGCTGGTGATATTGTGTGACGTCTCCGGCTCCATGGTCCAGTTTTCCGAGTTTGCCCTGCGGTTCATCCAGTCCCTGAACCAGACCGCGGAGAGCTCCCGGATCTATCTCTTCTCCGAGACCATTGTGGAGGCAGATGCCTTCCAGCTGCAAAATATGGACCGCTTCCGGGACACCGTCCGCTCCTCCGGCATCTACGGCCGGGGCACGGACCTGGGGCTGGCCCTGCAAACCCTCTGCGCCGCCCATCCCCCGGTATTAAACAACAGCACCACCTTGCTCATCCTCTCGGACACCAAAACCGTTGACACCCAGCGGGCCCTGAGCTGGCTCCGGGAAGCCAAACGCCAGTCCGCCCGCATCCTCTGGCTGAATCCCATCCCGGAGCGAAACTGGAAATACATCAAAAGCGTAGCTGCCGTCCAGACCCTCTGCCCCATGATCCCCTGCTCCACCCTGGGAGAGCTGGCCGGGGCTTGCAGGAAGCTGCTGGCGTAAAATAGTTGACAGTTGACAGTTGACAGTTTTTTTGCCAATTGACAATGGACAATTGACAATTGACAATTTTTGCGTTTTGGAACGTGGTCCCGTTTGCCTGCACAGGTCAAAAAACGGACGTTTTTGAACCACGTCGGTCGAAAAGCAGACATGTCAGCGAAGCCGTAGGGAACGGCCCCAATATAACCCGTGCGGTTGAAATGTATACTCATGTAGGGGTGGTGCTCCGCGCAGCGAAATTGAAATAAATGATTGCCGGTGGCAATCACTCCATGATTTCATCGGCTATTAGCCGCCCGCTACGTTCCGGATACAACCCGTGCGGTTGAATGATACCTCCCAAAAGCACGGTACAAAAGCTTCCCTCGGGGGAAGCTGGCTCGCCTGGGCGAGCCTGATGAGGGCCGCGGGGCAGCGTGAAATGTTGCAGAAACAGTGGGCGAATCCGTAGAAACGTAACCTCATTGTCATTCAGGCCTTGAGCGTCAGCGGAGTGGAGGAATCCACCACGTAGGATAATGAACCACCACAAGATAAAACCAGCAACTTGGGAAGATTCCTCGACTCACATTCGCTCCCTCGGGATGACATGTCGGGGGGTGGTTTCGTTTATCCGTACAGATTCAAAAGTCCAAAACACATACAATTATCGTGTTTTTTGCTCTATCTCTTGCAATTTCTTGGTTTCTATGCTATGCTGTCCTTGGTGCTACCAGCACCCCGGCAGGCGGTTCTCCCCGTTTTTTATTGGGGGGTACTCATCTTTTTGCCCCCAATCGAAAGAAAGGGGGTGACGGATATGGTTACATGGGAAGAATTATTCGGATTCTGCATGGTCATAATTGCTGTCATTACCCTGGCTCGCCAGGATAACAACAAAAAGAGATAACCGCCTCACTCTACCAAAGTAACGGTTATCTCTTAGCTGTTCTATGGGGGAGCCGTCCTGCTGGCAGCACCCCTTTTCTGTCTCTACTATACCCCAAATTCTTCTTTTTGTCAACCGTCTTACTCCCGGTTACATATTTTATTGAATCAGAAAAACCGTATTGTGAAGCTATTCTACGGAGGCACCCCCATTTTACCCGGGGGTGTCTTCATTTTTTGAACAAAATATGAAATCCAAAATCCCCTCTTGAAATTATGAAAAATCGTGCTAGAATATTATGTAGCATGCTACGTAAATGAAGGAGGTGGGATCATGCTCACATTTGGACTTCTTTTTCGGAGCCTGGACTGTGCCCTGCGGCAATCCATGGACCTGGCGTTGTCGGACATGGACTTGACCTTTGCCCAGGGGCATATTATGGGGTTTCTGGCCCAATGCGCCGCGCCGCCCTGTGCCAAGGATATTGAGGACCGGTTTCAGCTGAGTCATCCCACGGTGTCCGGCCTTTTGGCGAGGCTGGAGAAAAAGGAGTTCATCGCCCAGCGGCCTGACCCCCAGGACCGGCGGCGGAAGCTCATCTACATTCTCCCCAAGGGCCAGCACTGCAACGAAACCATGTACGCCGTGATCCTGCACGGCGACAAAAAGCTCCTGGAGGGCTTTTCCCAGGAGGAGGCAGACCGGTTCCGGCAGTATTTGCTGCGGGCACTGCGCAATGTCGCTCCTGATTTTGAACCAGAAACGGAGGAATTCCAAAAATGATGAAACGACTGATAAGGTGTGTCCGGGAATACAAGTGGGCCGCCCTGCTCAGCCCCCTGGCCATGGTGGGGGAGGTTGCCATGGAAGTGACCATTCCTTTGGTCATGGCCGCTTTGTATGACCGGGGCATTGCCGCGGGCAATATGACCGTGGTGTGGCAGAAGGCCCTGCTTCTGCTGCTTTGCGCCCTGGTCTCCCTGTTCTTTGGGGTGCTGTCTGCCAACTATGCTTCCAAGGCCGCCACAGGCTTTGCCAAGAATCTGCGGCACGACATGTATTACCGTGTCCAGGACTACAGCTTTTCCAACATCGATAAGTTCTCCGCCGCCTCCATTGTGACCCGGCTGACCTCCGATGTGGCCACCCTGCAAATGGCCTTTCAGATGAGCATCCGCATGGCCATTCGCTGCCCCATGATGCTGATCCTTGCCACCTTCTCTTCCCTGCGCATCAGCCCCAAGCTCACCACCGTCTATTTTGTGGCCATTCCCATTCTGGCCCTGGTGCTGCTGGGCATCGTGCCCCTGGTCTTTAAAATCTTCGACCGGGTCTTTAAGACCTATGACCGGCTCAACACCGTGGTCCAGGAAGATGTCCACGGCATCCGGGTGGTCAAGAGCTTTGTAAGAGAGGACAAGGAGGTCAGCAAGTTCCAGGCCGTGTCCGATTCCATTTACAAGGATTTCTGCAAGGCTGAGCACATTCTGGCCCTCAACGCCCCGGCCATGCAGATTTGCGTCTACGCCTGCATTCTGGCCATCTCCTGGGTGGGTGCCAAAATGGTGGTGGCCTCCGGCAACAATGCCGCCCTGGGCCTCACCACCGGCGAGCTCAGCTCCATGTTTACCTACACCACCCAGATTCTCACCAGCCTGATGATGCTCTCCATGGTCTTTGTCATGACCATTATGGCCCGGGCGCCTATGCAGCGGTGCTATGAGCTGCTGGAGGAGACCCCGGACCTGGCTTCCCCGGAACAGGCCCTCAAAGAAGTAAAGGACGGCTCTATCGACTTTGAAAACGTGTCCTTCCGCTACTCCGCCAAGGCCAAGCGCCCGGCATTGCAGGACGTGAACCTGCACATTCCCTCCGGGGCAACCGTTGGCATCTTGGGTGCCACCGGCTCCTCCAAGAGCACCCTGGTTCAGCTGATCCCCCGGCTGTACGATGCCAGCGAGGGCAGCGTGAAGGTGGGGGGCCGGGATGTCCGGGACTATGATCTGGAGGTCCTGCGGGACAATGTGGCCATGGTGCTGCAAAAGAACACCCTGTTCTCCGGCTCCATCAAGGAAAATCTCCGCTGGGGCGATCCCAACGCCACGGACGAAGAGCTGGTCCACGCCTGCACTTTGGCCTGTGCCGATGACTTTATCCGCTCTTTCCCCGACGGCTACGACACCCACATTGAGCAGGGCGGCACCAATGTCTCCGGCGGTCAGAAGCAGCGGCTGTGCATTGCCCGGGCCCTGCTGAAAAAGCCCAAAATCCTGATTCTCGACGACTCCACCTCCGCCGTGGACACCCACACCGATGCCATGATCCGCAAGGCCTTTAAGGAAGAAATTCCCAACACCACCAAGCTGATCATCGCCCAGCGGATCTCCTCCGTCCAGGATTCCGATCTGATCCTGGTCATGGAAAACGGCCATATTGCCTGTATGGGCACCCACGAGGAGCTGATGGTCTCCTCCCCCTTCTATCGGGGCATCTATGAATCTCAGCAGAAAGGAAGTGAAGACTAATGCCCGGTCCCGGAATGCGCGGCGACGGCCGCATGGCGTCCAACCCCAAGAAGACCCTGATGCGGCTCCTTGGCTATATGAAAAGCTACATCCCGCTGCTGCTATTTGTCTTCCTTTGTATTATCGCAACCTCCGTTGCCCAGGCCCAGGGCAACCGGGCTCTGGGGCCTCTGGTGGATGAATACATCCTCCCCATGGTATCCTCCGGCTCTACGGATTTTGGGGCGCTGAAAGCGTACTTGCTGAAGCTTGCCTGCATCTTCCTCTTTGGTGCGCTGGGCAGCTTCCTGTTTAACTATCTGATGGTAGGCGTGACCCAGGGGGTGCAGAAAACCATCCGGGATGACCTGTTCGCCAAAATGCAGCGGCTGCCCCTAAGATACTTTGACAGCCACCCCGCCGGTGACATCATGTCCCGCTACACCAGCGACATTGATACCCTGCGGCAGATGATCTCCCAGTCCATTCCCCAGTGTGTCTCTTCCCTGGTGACCCTGGTGGTGGTGCTGTGGAACCTGATCGACACCTCCCTGGTGCTGACCGTGGTCATGTTCTTCACCGTGGCCCTCATCATCTACACCACCAAGGTCCTGGCCAAGAAGTCCGCCAAGTTCTTCATCGGCCAGCAGAAGTCCCTGGGCGCGGTAAACGGCTATATTGAGGAAATGATCTCCGGCCAGAAGGTGGTCAAGATCTTCAACCACGAGGAGGTCTGCAAAGAGCAGTTTGACGAGCTCAACGAGACCCTTCGGGCCAATGCCTACAACGCCGGTAAGTTCTCCAATATGCTGGGCCCCATCAATAACAACTTGGGCTATGTCCAGTACGCCATTCTGGCGGTGGTGGGCGGCATCATCTGCATCAAGTCCGACGGCTCCATGCTGACCCTGGGCAGCCTCATGGCCTTTATGGTGCTCTCCCGCAGCTTCAATATGCCCATCTCCCAGATCTCCAACCAGATCAACGCCATTGTCATGGCTCTGGCCGGTGCGGAGCGGATCTTCGCCCTGATGGACGAGGAGCCCGAGGAAGACCAGGGCTATGTGACCCTGGTCAACGCCCAGGTAGATGAGGATGGCACCATCCACGAATGCCCCCAGCACACCGGCCACTGGGCCTGGCGGCATCCCCATCAGGCCGACGGCAGCGTGACCTATACGGAGCTGAAGGGCGACATCACCATGGAGCATGTGGACTTTGGCTATGTGCCGGAAAAGGCCGTGCTCCACGACGTGACCCTCTACGCCCATCCCGGCCAGAAGATCGCCTTTGTAGGCGCCACCGGCGCGGGCAAGACCACCATTACGAACCTTATTAACCGCTTCTATGACATTGCCGACGGCAAAATCCGCTATGACGGCATCAACGTCAACAAAATCTGTAAGCCCGACCTGCGGCGGTCCCTGGGTGTGGTGCTGCAGGAGACCAACCTGTTTACCGGCACGGTCATGGACAACATCCGCTACGGCAAGCTGGATGCCACCGACGAAGAATGTATTCACGCTGCCAAGCTGGCCAACGCCGACGACTTCATCACCCGGCTCCCCGAGGGCTACAACACCATGCTGACCTCCAACGGCGGCAACCTCTCCCAGGGCCAGCGGCAGCTCATCGCCATCGCCCGTGCCGCCGTGGCAGACCCTCCGGTCATGATTCTGGACGAGGCCACCTCCTCCATCGACACCCACACGGAAGCCCTGGTCCAGGCGGGCATGGACGCCCTGATGAAGGGCCGCACGGTCTTTGTCATCGCCCACCGCCTCTCCACCGTCCGCAACTCCGACTGCATCATGGTCCTGGACCACGGCCGCATCATCGAGCGCGGCACCCACGAGGACCTGATCAGCCAGAAGGGCACCTATTATCAGCTCTATACGGGGGCGTTTGAGCTGGAATAAGGGAACATCACTGGAAGTGATGTTCCAATTGACAATTTTGGAGTGAATCGGACGTATATTTACGCATTCGATGCCGGTTTTGCGTTCGTAAAATGCAGAAAACGTGGTACATTAAATGTAGGGGCGGCAATCTGCCGCCCGCCACGTTCCGAATACAACCTGTGGGGGTGAATGGTACCACGCAATGTAGCGGCGGCAATCTGCCGCCAACCGGCCCGCAGGGCCGGAATCGTGGTACGTTCGTATCCGCATCGTCCAACGGGGCCAGCCCCTCGCCGGGGCTGGAGTGGCGTTGGGTCAACGCCGCTACATTGTTCCGTGTATGGGGTGATACCATTCAACCCCACAGGTTATATATGCCACGTGGCGGGCGGCAGGTTGCCGCCCCTACAGGCCCTATATCGGGTGGTACCGTTCAACCGCACAGGTTATATATGCCACGTGGCGGGCGGCAGGTTGCCGCCCCTACAGGCCCTATATCGGGTGGTACCATTCATCCGCACAAGTTGTATTCGATACGTGGCATTTTATTTGCGTATTTGTCGCCATATTGCGTCAAAAAATTCAGCGGAAGCACTCCGAAAAGGGGTGCTTCCGCTTTTTTAGAGCTTACTTCCGCTCCGCATTGGATTCCAGGGGGCCTTCGTAGACCACTAGCTTCGTGATGCCCTCGTCTGTCAGGTACACATCCCAGAACTCGTCCTTGGACTGCAGCTCCACCTCGCACTGGAAGGTCACTTTCCACATGCCGGCGGTCTCGTCCCGGTAGACTTGGGTTCCGAGTTCCCGGCCCCGTTGCGGGATCTCCTTCTGGGCCAGTTTTGCGGCGGTCAGGGGGTCTGCCACCGTCTGGGAGGTGGTATTGACAAAGCCCTGCTGCCGGGTGTCAAAGCCGCCGGAGGTGTACTTTTTCTCCGCCTCTTCCCAGGAGAAGGTATTCCAGGTGAGGTTTTGGACAGAGGATGCGATCTTCTGCCGGATTTCCTCCGGGCTGTCCTCCCGGATTTCAATGGAGGTTACGTATTCTGTCCCGTCAGGGTCCAGCAATCTGTATTCCATAAAAACCAGGTTTCCGCTGTCATCAAACCGATAGGTCAGCACCGCGCTGCAATCCAGGTTTTCACCGATGGTCCAATTTTTGGTAAAGCGAACCATCTCCGGGCTGACCACGCCGGTGCCCTCCGGGAAAGAAATGGTGTGGTTGTCCCGTTCAAAGAAAAGGAGATACAGCTCGTCCTCAAAGCTTGCCCAGGTGTAGCCGCCGCTGTTCGGGGTCAGGCATCCCACACCGACCCCCAGAATCTTGCTGGTCGCATCCTTCGGGTTTTCCCGGACGGCATTATAGCCCACGCCGTCATAGCGGATGGTCATATCCGTTCTGGGGAACAGCTTTTTATCATCCTCCGTCCACTGATCCTGGGGTACTCTCGGGCCATTATGCCTGTTGATCGTCATGAAGTTCTCCCCATCGGTCCAGGTTTCCGTGTCATCACCATAGGCGTAGGTATACCAGTGCAACACTTTCCGGGCTTTCAGCTCCTCCAGCTTTTCATAGCACCGCTCCACGGCGGCCTTGGTTTCCGGGGAGTTGAGGTCCACGCTTTCGCAAAGCTCAAACTCCGCATAGAACGCGGCGGTCTTGCTGCTGCCCTGGGCGTCTCGGCAGGTCACGTTTTTTCCCATCCGGTACTGGCCGGGCTGCAGCTGGCCGTAAAGGGGTGTCCAGTCCAGATAGCCGAAAGCACCGTACTCTTTGTTGATGCCGATGCCCTGGAGCGTCCAGTTGGGGGTCGCAATAGTAGGCAGGGCCTGCCAATGGCCGTCTACATTCTTTTCCAGCCAGTATTCATCGGTGGTGGAAAGAACGCCCTGTCCCAGGGCTGTCTGGAAATAGTTCACATCTGCGCCGTTGCTGGAAAGCCGGTCATCGTCTACCCGGAAGGTAAAGCCCCAGCTGTCCTTTTCCGCCTGGTTGTCCAGGTCCTGGGCGGAAATCGCCCCTGCCGTCATGGAGCGGCTTGCCTGGGCGAAAATATTTTCAGGTTTTTCTTCCTCATGGCCCTGATAGGCCGTATCCATATAGGACAGCTCCAAATAGGCCCTGGCGGTATTGGGATAGTTGGGCTGGTCGATGATGACCCGCAGCAATGCCCCTTCCAGATCGTAGACAAAAATCACGGTCTCGGTATAAACGGTCTTGTTTTCATCCTGCCAGCGGGCATTAAAGGCCACTTCCCGGATCTGGTCTTTTACGGTGTCGTGGACGGGAACCACGGTATCCATATCCCACAGAAACAGATTTTTCCAGGCTTCAAATTTGGAGTCTTCTTCATTGGTTTCCACCCAAGCCTCTTGGTACCAGGCATAGTGCTTCCCGCCGTACTCCATGCGGCCGTTTGCGGTTTCCGGCCCGGAGGAGGCCAGGTAGTTCCACAGCCGGTCCTCCCCCAGCTTTACCAGGTTCGTTTGAAAAAGGACGCCGCCGCCTGTATCGGTGCCTAGAATCTCATAATGAAACTCCGGCTGCCGGAACTTTTCTTCCAGATCCTCCCGGCACTGGGATATTTGGGCCATCTGGGCTTTCTGCTCCGGTGTCAGCTTCACAGACTTCTCGGAGGGACTGGTCAAAAAGCAGATGGCCACAAAGAAAAAGGCCAGAACCCCCAAAAGGCTGAGCCAAAAGCTGGGCTTTTTATAATTCAGGACTGATAAAATTCGTTTTTTCACGTTAACCTCCCCAAACGCAACGGGGCTTGCGGCGAAGTGGAACTGACGGCTGGAACAGGACAGCAGGGCCGCGGAATAAGACTTCCGCTCCTCCACCTCCATAAACCGCACCACCCGCTCATCGCAGGCCATTTCAATATCTTTACACAAACAGATGTAGGCCACCCACACCAGTGGATTGAACCAATGGAGGGCCAGGGCCAGAAAGCCGATCATTTTGATCCAGTGGTCTCCCTTGTCCAGGTGGGTGCGCTCGTGGGCCAGAATGTACCGGCGGTTCTGGTTGGACATACCCATGGGAATCAGGATTTTGGGCTTTACAAAGCCCAGGATAAAGGCCGTATCGATCCGGTCCGACTCCCAGCCGCCCCGGATGCGCACCGCCTCCCGAACCTGGTTTTTAAGACGGCAATAGGAAACCAGGCTGTAGATTCCAAAGCCCCCGGCGATCACCGCCCAGAGGCACATCCCCCAGACCCTCCAGCTGCCCTCCGGGAGACTGGGCAGCGCAAACCGGGGCTGCAAGCTCAAATCGCTGCGGATTTCAATGGGCAGCAGCAGCCGGATACCCGCCAAAAGCCACAAAAGGCAAATATACTTTTTAGGCGTTTTCCACAGCACCAGCCGGATCACCAGCACCGCCAGAATCAGGATGCTGCCGTGGAAGCTGGCAGTCAGCAGATTTTCCGCAAAACCTTCCACATCTTATTCCTCCCCGTAGCTGTCGATCAGGGCCTGAAGCTGCTCCACCTCCTGGCGGGAGAGCTTTTTGGACTTGGAAAAGGCGGCAATAAAGGCGGGCATAGAGCCTTCAAAGGTCTCCTCCACCATTTCCTCAAGCCGGGATGCCTGGGCCTCCTCCTTGGAAATCAGGGCCGTGACCACGGTGTTTTCGTTTTTCACCACCCCACGCTCGGAAAGCCGCCGGATCACCGTATAAGTGGTGGCTTTGCTCCAACCCAGCTGCTCCTTGCACAGCTCCACCAGCTTGCCGGAGCTTACCGGCTCGTTGTCCCACAGGATCAGGCAGAAACGGTATTCACTTTCAAAAATCTTTGGTGCATCCATATTCAAAACTCCTTTCAGGTTTAACGCGTTAAACTTTACATCTTAAGTTTAACACGTTAAACCAGTTTTGTCAAGGATGATTTTTCATTTTATTCCAAACCCCGGGTGGATAAATGGAACCACCCAATATGCGGTACACCCACTGTAGCGGCGATGATTCATCGCCATGCCACGTAGAAATTATAACCTGTGCGGATGAATGGAACCGTCCCCCGACATGTCATTCCGAGGGAGCGCAGTGAGTCGAGGAATCCGCTCAAGTTGCAGATTTTATCTTGTGGTGGTTCATCATCCCACGTGGTGGATTCCTCCACTCCGATTGTGCTCAAGGCCTGAATGACATAATGGGGGACGCCAAGACCTTCCCCTTTGGGGAAGGGGGACCGCCATAGGCGGTGGATGAGGCGCGGTACGGCGTTCTGCATTGTTGGAACAATGGGCGCAGAGGTACCACGCCTGTAGGGGCGGCTACTATGTCAAGAGAAACATGGGTAACACATAGGGAAGACACATGGGTTACAGTCTGCGGATGTG
>CAKTNS010000045.1 GCA_934589225.1 uncultured Oscillospiraceae bacterium | reverse complement strand
CTCCAGCAGTTGCTTCATAGATACGACAGCCATTTTTACAGTTCTCCTTTTGTTTTTCCTCCACCCCGATCATCCCGAGATCCCCGCCCCAATGGGGCACCTGGGCATCCCGATCCCCGGGTGTGTGGTTTTTAAAGCTATGGGCACATACCCACGCCGAAATATTATAGCCAAAGATTCGGAAATTTGCAAGCTATTTTTTCGAAAAAAGAAAGAAATATTGTGAAAGGGCCGGACTTTGTTTTGTGGAATCCCTACAAATAGAATATAGGCAGGCTCTACAGCGGAAATTTGGGCTTGGGCCGGGGCACCCGGCAGTCCTGGGGCCGGATGTCCACCAGCACGATGTCCGGCCCCACCTTCTTGACGCAGGCCCAGGGGATCACATAGTCCTCCTTCTGCCCCGCGAGGCCCCAGAGCCTGGGCTTTCCCGGCACCACGATGGCGGCAATGACGCCCTGGGGCACCTCCGCCACGATGTCCGCAATATAGCCCAGCCTTGCGCCGTCGGAAACGCAGATCACTTCCTTGCATTGCAGCTGTGTGAATTTGATGCCCATGTCCATTCCTCCTCCGGGGGTTGTGCTTAGCATATGCCCCCGGGGAGGAGACTATGACACGTGGATGCTGACGGACTTGCGCATGGCGGCAATGGCCCCTTTTTCAAGTCTCGATACCTGGGCCTGGGAGATGCCCAGGTGCCCGGCCACCTCCATCTGGGTTTTTCCGTGGTAAAACCGCAGGCTGAGGATCTCCCGCTCCCGGCCTGACAGCCGCCGGAAGGCATTTGCAAGGGTGATGTGCTCCATCCAGTTGGGCTCCGTGTTTTTGGTGTCCTGGACCTGGTCCATAATGGTCAGGGGGTCGCCGCCGTCGGAATACACGCTGTCGTAAAGGCTCACCGGGGCGCAGACTGCGTCCAGGGCCTGGCTGACCTCCTGACGGCTCAACCCCAGGGCCTGGGCGATCTCCTCCAGGCTGGGCTCCCGGTTCAGCCTGGCGGTCATGGCCTCCTTGCATTGCAGCACCCGGTAGGCCACGTCCCGAATGGACCGGGAGACCCGGATCACGCTGTTGTCCCGCAGATACCGGCGGACCTCCCCGGCGATCATGGGCACCCCATAGGTGGAAAAGCGCACCATTTTGGTGGTGTCAAAATTGGAAATGGCTTTCATCAGGCCAATGCAGCCCACTTGAAACAGATCGTCGGGGCTCTCCCCCCGCTTGTCAAAGCGCTGGATCACCGACAGCACCAGCCGCAGATTGCCCTCGATGAGCCGCTGCCGGGCCTCCCGGTCCCCCTGTTGGCAGCGCCGCAGCAGGTCGGTGGTCTCCTGGGCGCCGAGCACCGGCAGCCGGGAGGTGCAGATGCCGCAGATCTCTACTTTCCCCTGCATGGAACTCCTCCTGTTTATAACTGTTTGTAAGATGAGGCCCAAAGCCCCCTGGGGACAGTATCCCCGGGAAAGGGCTCCGGCATACGGAGAAAAATTTGGAGGATTTCACAAAATTTTCGGGGCTCCCCCAAAAACCCCCTTGGGCGTACAAAGCGATCCTGGGGGAAAATCCAATCTTTTGCCCGGGAACCGGTAGTTGCGGCCCGGGGAGGCCGGGAAGAACGGCGGCGGAGCGTGTCGCTGTAGGGCGGATGTTTGCCCTTTTAGGGCGGCGTTTTTTCACAGGAGGATTCGAAGGCGGGAAAAAGAAAAACCTGTGGAGAATTCAAAGTTTTCCACATTCTCCACAGACTTCTCCACAAGACTTATCCACAATCCCACACCCCTGTGGAGAAAAGACAGGGAAGTTACATAAAACTTTTCCAAAATGATACACTTTCGTAACTTTTACCGTTTATGAGCATTTTGACGTGGCCTTGGATTTTGTGAAAAATTTTGGTCTTGACAGCTAGGTAATGGGAAGCACGGAAGAGATTTTTGCCCCGGATAGAATTTTTTTCAAAAAAGGGTTGATTTTAAGCGGGTTTTCCGTTATAATACTGGACTGTATGAAATACTGCTGTGAGGAGGTGTAATCAATGCCCAACATCAAGTCCTCTAAGAAGGATGTCATTTCTTCCAAAGTCGCTTATGAGAAGAATAAGGCCGACAAGTCCGCCCTGAAGACCAACCTGAAGAAGTTTGAGGCTGCTGTGGTCGGTGGTGACAAGACCGCTGCCCAGGAAGCCTACACTGTTGCTGTTCGGTCCGTGGACAAGGCGGTTGGTAAGGGTCTTCTGCACAAGAACAACGCTGCCCGGAAGAAGAGCAGCATGACCCTGAAGCTGAACAAGCTGGCCTGAGTTCTCTGAAAATATCTCCTTCCGAGCGTTGCTTGGAGGGAGTTTTTTCATTTTTTACGGAGGTGACCTATGGCAAGACTGACGGATTCGATTGTAAGCCTCAAAGGTGTGGGCCCCACCCGGGCCAAGCAGCTGGAGAACTTGAACATCTATACCCTGGGAGATCTCATCTGCCATTTCCCCCGGGGCTATGAGGACCGCACCCGCATGGTGCCCATTGCCCAGATGCAGGTGGATGAGCCCGCATGCTTCCGGGCCGTGGTCATGTCCACCCCCAGGACCGCCCACATCCGCAAGGGACTGGATTTGACGCGGGTTTCGGTGGCGGATCACTCGGGCCGCATCCAGCTGACCTTCTTTAATACCAAGTTTGCCGCGGAAAACCTGCAATACGGCAAGGAATACATCTTTTACGGCACCGTCTCCGGGGACTACAGCGGCTACGGCATCACCAATCCCATTTTTGAGGCGGCGGATGCCCCGGCGGTGACCACCCGGCGGATCATGCCCATTTACCCCCTGACCGCGGGGGTCAACAACTCTGCCATGACCAAGCTCATCCGCCAGGCCCTGGCCCTGTGCGACCCGCCCCGGGAGGTGCTGCCTCCGGAGCTGCTGAAGGAATATCATATTCTCCCGGCGGAGCGGGCCTATACCGCCATCCATGACCCGGAAACCTTGGAAATGGCGGAGCAGGCCAAGCGGCGGCTGATTTTTGAGGAGTTTTTCGTCTTCTCCGCAGGGCTTTCCTTGATGCGGGCGGCAAGGGAGGCCCGGAAGACGGCCCCCTATGAGGAGCTGAATCTGGAGCCCTTTAAAAAGAGCCTGCCCTTCCAGCTCACCGGTGCCCAGAACCGGGCCATTGGGGAGATCCTGGAGGATTTCCGCAAGGGCACGCCCATGAACCGGCTGGTTCAGGGAGACGTGGGCAGCGGCAAGACCATGGTGGCCGCTGCCGCAGCCTACTGCGCGGCGAAAAACGGCTTCCAGACTGCCCTGATGGCCCCTACGGAAATTCTGGCGGAGCAGCACTACGCCTCCTTTCAGAAGCTTTTCGCCCCCCTGGGCCTTTCCGTGGTGCTGCTCACCGGCTCCCAGACCCCCAAGGACAAGCGGCTGGTCCGGGAAAAGCTCTCCTCCGGGGAGGCGGCCATTGCGGTGGGTACCCATGCGCTGATCTCCGAGAGCACCGCCTTTTCCCATTTGGGTCTCGTCATCACCGACGAGCAGCATCGGTTCGGCGTGGACCAGCGCAGCCGCCTGTCGGCCAAGGGCCGTGACCCCCATCTTTTGGTCATGTCCGCCACCCCTATTCCCAGGACGCTGGCTCTGCTGATGTACGGGGATTTGGAGGTCTCCGTGCTGGATGAACTGCCCCCCGGGCGGCAGAAGGTGGATACGTTTTTAGTAGGGGAGAGCTACCGGGCCCGGATCAACGCCTTTATCCGCAAGCAGGTCTCCCAGGGAAACCAGTGCTTTGTGGTGTGTCCGGCGGTGGAGGAAAACCAGGACCTGGGCATCAAGGCGGCCTCCGTCTGGGCCGAAACCCTGCAAAAGACCGTGTTCCCGGATTTGCGGGTGGCCCTGCTCCACGGCCAGATGAAGGGGGCGGAAAAGGAGCGGGTCATGGCGGCCTTCGCCCGGGGAGAGGCGGATGTATTGGTTGCCACCACGGTCATTGAGGTGGGGGTGGATGTGCCCAACGCCACCTTGATGGTCATTGAGGACGCGGACCGGTTCGGTTTGAGCCAGCTCCACCAGCTCCGGGGCCGGGTAGGCCGGGGCAATGCAAAAAGCTACTGCATTCTCACCACCCACAACCGCAATCCCGACACCGTCCAGCGCCTGAAGGCCCTGTGCAAAACCAACGACGGCTTCCGCATTGCAGAGGAAGACCTGCGGCTTCGTGGCCCCGGGGACTTCTTCGGCTCCCGCCAGTCCGGTCTCCCCACCTTCCGGGTGGCAGACCTGAGCCTGGACATGACCACCCTGAAACAGGCCCAGGAAGCTTCCAAAGAATGGGTGGAGCGCTACGGCACCTCCGACACCCCGGAGGCAACGGCCCTGCGGCAGCGAGTGAACGCTTTGTTTTCAAGAGCGGAGGGGACGATGAATTAATTGACAATTGACAATGGACAATTGACAATTATTTAGGAACGGACGTGTCCGGTTTTTGGAATGCGTTGGTTGAAAACGCCCACCCGTCAGCGAAACCGTAGGGGCGGCTATTAGCCGCCCGCCACGTCCCGAATATAACCTGTGCGGATGAATGGTATCACGCAATGTAGCGGCGATGATTCATCGCCATAAAACGTAACGAATGTAACCCGTGTGGATGAAAGAATCCACACAGCAGCGAAACCGGAGGGAACGGCCTGCGTGCCGTTCCGCGCCCGAAAGGACGGAACTGTTTCCAATTAAGCCGAAAACGTCCCTCTATTATGTCATTCCGACCGGAGCGAAGCGGAGTGGAGGAATCCACCACGTTGGTAAAGGAACCAACACAAGATAAAACAGGCTACTTGGGAAGATTCCTCGGCTCACATTCGTTCGCTCGGAATGACATGTCGGGGGTGGTTTCGTTCAACCGCACGGGTTGTATATGCAACGTGGCGGGCGGCTAATAGCCGCCCCTACAGGCGTAATACCTTTGCGCCTGTTGTTCCTACAATGCAGAACGTGGTACCGCACCTCATCCACCGCCTATGGCGGTCCCCCTTCCCCGAAGGGGAAGGTTTTGGTGTACCATTCATCCACAGGGGTTCTAATACGGACCTGAAACGGAGGTTGATTTTTAATGAAACGATTCTACAAAATGCTTGTGTGCGCTTTGGTGCTGCTGGTGCTGCCGGTGGCAGGCGGGGCGGAGGCCCTCTCCGGTACCTGCGGGGAGGGGATCAGCTGGGCCTTGGAAGAGGGGACGCTGACGGTTTCCGGCAACGGCCCCATGGAGGATTTTGCCCAGGGGGGCGCACCCTGGCAGGGGAGCAAGGATGCCATTACCAAGGTGGTGCTTTCCGGCAATGTGACCACGGTGGGGGCCTATGCCTTCCAGGACTGTGACAATATTACAGAGGTGGATTTTGGAACGGCCCTGCACACCCTGGGGGAGCACAGCTTTGAATACTGCGACGGGCTGACCTCCATCCATCTGCCCTCCACTTTCCGGATTTTCGGGGAAAACAGCCTGCACAGCTGCAAGAATCTCACGGCCATCCACTGCGAGGGGCCCTTCCCCTCCTTCAAGCTCAACTGCCTGTGGGATACCAACACCAAAATCTATTTCCCGGCCAAGAGCCCCTGGCCCGTGAGCCTCATCCAGCAGCTGGAGGAGGCCTTCCACGGCCGCATTGAGTTCCTGGATTCTGAGGGCAAAGACCCCTATACGCCGGAGGAAGAGACCACGGAGGCTGCCACCGAGGCGACCACGGAACCTGCCACCGAACCTACCACCGAACCCACCACGGAGCCCACGACCGTACCCACCACCGTCCCTACTACGGCGCCCACCACGGCACCTACCACCGCTCCTACTACCGAGGCTGCCACGGAAGAGACCACCTTCCCCTATACCTTCCCCACGGAAGTGACGCAGCCTCCTAAAAAGTCCGGCGGGGCAGGGGTAGGCCTGGCCCTTATCGGGTTGACCTTGTCTCTTGCCGGCTTCGGATTCCTGATTTTCGGCAGGAAAACCGGCAAAAAGCGGGGCGGCAAATACAGCCGATAAGCGCTTGGGAAACGCTGACGCTTCACACAATCTTAATACTTCCGGGAATATCACCCCAAATCCGGGGATTCCCGGAGGTTTTTTTGTTTGTAACGGAAAAAATAAAAAAAGAGTTGTAAGTTCTGCGGTTCTGTTGTAAAATAATACAACTGGTAAAATGCCTATTTGTAGAAGAACCCGACCACAATAAAACATTGGAGGTATTACTTATTATGGAAAAACCCATCGTACTTGTGATCATGGACGGTGTCGGCAAGGGTGACGGCGGCAGCGGCGACGCTGTGAAGAACGCCAAGACCCCCACTCTGGATACCCTGCTGGCCACCTGCCCCCATACCTATCTGAAGGCCCACGGCACCGCCGTCGGTCTGCCCAGCGATGACGACATGGGCAACTCCGAGGTGGGCCACAACGCTCTGGGCTGCGGCCAGATCTACTCCCAGGGTGCCAAGCTCGTCAGCGAGTCCATTGAGTCCGGCGCGCTGTATCAGTCCGAGACCTGGAAGAAGCTGCTCTCCAACGCCGTTTCCGGCAAGGCCCTGCATTTCCTGGGCCTGCTGTCTGACGGCAATGTCCATTCCAATATCGCCCACCTGATCGCCATGCTGCGTGAGGCCCACAAGGAGGGTGCCAAGCGGGTCTACTGCCACATCCTGCTGGACGGCCGTGACGTGCCCGCCACCTCCGCTCTGGACTATGTTTCCCAGCTGGAGGAGGTACTCAAAGAGCTGAACACTGAAGGCTGCGACTACGCCATCGCCTCCGGCGGCGGCCGTATGAAGATCACCATGGACCGTTACGAAGCCAACTGGCCCATGGTGGAGGCCGGCTGGCGCACCCATGTGGAGGGCCAGGGCCGTCAGTTCGCTTCTGCCAAGGAAGCCATTGAGACCTACCGTGCCGAAACCGGCTGCATCGACCAGGACCTGCCCGCCTTCGTGGTGGCCCGGAACGGTGCCCCCGTTGCCAAGATCGAAAACGGCGACAGCGTGATCCTCTTCAACTTCCGGGGTGACCGTGCCCAGGAGATTTCCCTGGCCTTTGACCGGAAGGACTTTGACAAGTTTGACCGGGGCAATTACACCGGCGTGCTCTTTGCCGGTATGCTCCAGTATGACGGCGACCTGAAGATCCCCACGGACTACCTGGTGCAGCCCCCCGTCATCAAGAACACCCTGACCGAGGTGCTCTGCGCCGCCGGTATCCACGAGTACGCTCTGTCCGAGACCCAGAAGTTCGGCCACGTGACCTACTTCTGGAACGGCAACCGCTCCGGCAAGGTGGACGAGAACCTGGAAGTTTACGAGGAAGTGCCCTCTGACGTGGTGCCCTTTGAGCAGGCTCCTGCCATGAAGTCCAAGGAGATCACCGAGAAGATGGTGGAGAACATGGCTTCTCACAAATTCCAGTTCCTCCGCTGCAACTACCCCAACGGCGACATGGTGGGCCACACCGGCGTGTATGACGCGGTGGTTTACGCCATGGAGTGCGTGGACAAGAGCCTGAAGGCCATTCTGGAGGCCGCCGACAAGTACGGCTACACCGTGCTGGTCACCGCCGACCACGGCAACGCCGACCAGATGACCGAGACCAAGAAGGGCAAGACCTCTGTCCGTACCGCCCATTCCCTGAACCCCGTGCCCTTCATCATCTACGACAAGGACCACCAGTGGCACATCAAGGACGGCCATTTTGGCCTTGCCAACGTGGCCCCCACCGTTGTCAAGATGATGGGCCTGACTGCCCCCCAGTGCTGGGAAGAGAGCATGGTGTAAAAGGGGAGGCCCCCAGGGGTTTCTTACGACTTTTAACAAGGAGGAATCACTATGATCCGTCATGAAAATGAAAACGGCAGCGTCAACGTGTCTACCGGCGTGTATACCGGCATCGTGGGCACCGCGGCGTCCAATTGCTTCGGTGTCAAGGGTATGGCGGCCCGCAGCGTGAAGGACGGCGTTTACCGTCTGCTGCGGAAGGAGTCCGTGGATAAGGGTGTCCGTGTTACCTTTAATGAGGACGACTCCATTTCCATCGATCTGCACATCATTGTGGACAACGGCGTCAATCTGTCCGCCGTGGGCACCTCGATCATTTCCGAGGTCCGCTATGTGGTGACCAAGTGTACCGGCACCCAGGTCCGTGCGGTGAATGTCTATATCGATTCCATGATGATCGGATAATTTTCGGAGGTGTAAACAATTGCAGACCATTTCTGGGGCGGAACTGAGGCGGATGATCCTCAGCGCAGCCGCCTCTATTGAGATCCACAAGCAGGATCTGAACGAGCTGAACGTGTTCCCCGTGCCTGACGGAGACACCGGCACCAATATGTCCATGACCATCCATGCCGCCGCCGCGGATCTGCGGGCAGCGGATGACCCCAACCTGTACGCCGTGGCGAAGATCGCCGCCTCCGCCACATTGCGGGGTGCCCGGGGAAACTCCGGCGTCATTCTGTCCCTGCTCTTTAAGGGTATCAAGCGGGCCATGAAGGGCCACGAGACCTGCGACGGCCTGCTGTGGGCCGATGCCTTGCAGCAGGGCGTGGACGCGGCCTACAAGGCCGTTATGAAGCCCGCCGAGGGCACCATTCTGACGGTTTCCCGTCTGGCCGCTGCCAAGGCCCAGGAGAAGGCCCAGCAGGAAAATTCTGTAGAGGCCGCTCTGGAGGCCGCTCTGGAGGAGGCCAAGGTGGCTCTGGCCGATACCATGAATATGAACCCCGTTCTCAAAAAGGCCGGGGTGGTGGATGCCGGCGGCAAGGGCTGGGTGCTGGCTCTGGAAGCCATGCTGGCAGCCCTCCGGGGCCAGGATGTGGTGGTGCCCGAGGGCGGCGCCGACAGCCCCAAGGAGGCTGCCAACTTCTCGGACTTTAACACCGAGGACATTACCTTTACCTACTGCACCGAGTTTATCATCGGTCGGGAGAACAAGAATGACCCGGAAAAGCTCCGTGCCTTCCTCAATAGCCTGGGCGACAGCCTGGTGATGGTGGACGACGATGAGATCATCAAGGTCCATGTCCACACCAACGACCCCGGCAAGGCCCTCCACGAGGCCATTGAATACGGCCACTTCATCACCGTCAAGGTGGAGAATATGCGCTTGCAGCACACGGAAAAGGTGCTGAACGAAGAAAAGGACGCAGCCCCCAAGATCGCGGAGCCCGAAAAGCCCATTGGCGTGGTTTCCGTCTGTGCCGGCGCGGGTCTTGCGGACGTGTTTATGAATCTGGGGGTGGACCAGATCATTTCCGGCGGCCAGACCATGAACCCCAGCACCCAGGACATTCTGGAGGCGGTGAACAAGGTCCCGGCGGAGACGGTGTTTGTCCTGCCCAACAACAAGAACATCATCATGGCCGCCGAGCAGGTCAATGCCCTGTCTCCCAAGAACGTGGTGGTCATCCCCAGCAAGACCGTGCCCCAGGGCGTGACGGCCATGCTGAGCTTCAATCCCGAGGGCACCGTGGAGGAGAACACCCAGGCCATGACGGAGGTGCTATCCTCTGTGGAGACCATGCAGATCACCTACGCTGCCCGGAACTCCGACTTTGACGGCTACGACATCCACGAGGGGGACTACCTGGCCATGGACGGCAAGGGCCTCTTCGGCACCAGCAAGGACATTACGGTGCTGCTGAAAGCGCTGGCTGAAAAGGTCCGGGATGACGGCCGGGAGTTTGTGACCATTTACTACGGCGCCGATACCAAGGAGCGCCACGCCCAGAAGGCGGCAGATCTCTTCACCCACATCTGTCCCGAGGCCGAGGTCAATCTGATCAACGGCGGACAGCCAGTGTATTACTACATGATCTCCGCGGAATAATGCTTTTTATGGGGCTGTTAAGTCTGAAAATCGCTTAACAGCCTCCTTTGGTTATGAAAGGGGGGGAAGGATATGAAGGAGCTGCCGGAGGGCGGCCTGCTCGGAAAGGGCCTGCGGGCCTATAAGGCCGTATCAAAACTGAATATCCCCCTGCGGGCAGGCTACGGGGCCTACTTCCTGGTGGTGTCGGCTTTCCCGGCTTTGCTGCTGGTATTAAACTCTTTGCGCTTTACAGGGCTGTCTGTGGCGGACCTGATGGGGGTGCTGGAAAACATTCTTCCCGCCGCCATTATGGACAGCATTCAGGAGCTGGTTGTCAGCACCTACAGCAATGCCTCCTCCACCGTGGCGGGCCTGTCCCTGCTGACCCTCCTCTGGTTTTCCAGCAAGGGGGTCTATGGGCTCCTCAACGGCCTCAACGCCGTCTACGGGGTAGAGGAGGACCGGGGCTATGCCTACACCCGGGGCATCAGCGTGGTCTACGCCCTGCTGTTTCTCATTGTGCTGGTTTTGACCCTGGTGCTCCATGTCTTCGGCAATACCCTGATGGATTTGCTCTACGGCATTGACAGCCCCATCATCATGTTCTTTGTGGATGTGCTGAATCTGCGCAGGTCCTTCCTGCTGGCGGTGCAGGTGCTGCTCTTTACCGCCATTTATATGGTGCTGCCCAACAGCCGCAACGGCTTTTGGGAGAGCCTGCCCGGGGCGGCCTTTTCCGCCGTGGGGTGGACGGTGTATTCCTGGGCCTATTCCATTTATGTGACCCATTATTCCAGAATTTCCAATATCTACGGCTCCGTATATACGGTGGCCATCTGCATGCTGTGGCTGTATTTCTGCGTCAGCATCCTCTTTTACGGGGCGGCCCTCAATATGCTTTTGGCCCGCCGCCGGAAGAAACAGACCGGGGATTTGCAGAAAATTTGAGGTTCGTTTACGGCCTGTTCACAGCTTTTTGATATTTTACTTTATCATTCCGGAAAGAAGGCGGTTCTTTGTTTGGCTACATTACGGCAAACCTGGGGGAGCTGACCCAGGAGCAGAAGGACCGCTACGGCAGCGTTTACTGCGGCATCTGCCGGGATATTGGCAGGGATTGCTCCCAACCGGCCCGGCTGGGCCTGCGCTACGACATGGCCTTTCTGGCCCTGCTGCTGCAAAGCCTCTATGAGCCGGAGGAGCGTCAGGGCAAAAACCGGTGCCTGCCCCATCCGCTGCTGCCGAAATCCTGGACGGACAGCGCGGTCATCCGCTATACCGCCCAGATGAACGTGGCTCTTGCCTACCAGAAATGCCTGGACGACTGGCAGGACGACCGCAGCACCCCGGCCCGGCTGCTGGCCAAGGCCCTGGAAGGGGACTATGGCCGCATCCGGGAACGCTACCCCCGGCAGTGTACCGTATTGGAGCGGTGCCTGGGGGAACTGAACCGGCTGGAGCGGGAACACTGCCAAAATCCGGACCTGCCCGCCGGGCTTTTTGGCAAGCTTATGGCAGAGCTCTTTGTCTGGCAGGAGGACCTTTGGGAAGAGGACCTGCGGCAGCTGGGCATGGCCCTGGGCCGGTTCATCTATCTGATGGACGCGGTGCTGGATGCCCCGGAGGATCAGAAAAAGGGCAGCTACAACCCCACACTGGGCATTTTAGTGGATTGGGAGCAGGTGTTCTCCCTGACCATGGCCCGGTGTACCGATGCTTACGAACGATTACCCCTGGTGCAGGACAAGGCATTGCTCGATAACATTCTCTACAGCGGTGTCTGGGTGCCGTACCGGCAGAAATACAGGAAAGAAGGCGGCAGCGACCATGGAACCCTATAGTGTACTCGGCCTGGAGCCGGGGGCTTCCGACGAGGAAGTGAAGCAGGCGTATCGCCGCCTGGCAAAGAAATACCACCCGGATTTAAACCCCGGGGACGCGGAGGCCGCCCGGAAGATGCAGGAGGTCAACGAGGCCTACGACCGCATCAAAAACCCGGAAAAATACCGAGGCCAGCCGGGGCAGTCCGGCGCCGGGCAGAACCCCTACGGCAGCTACGGCCCCTTTGGGGGCTACAATCCCTTCGGCGGCGGCTACAGCCCCTTTGGGGAGGGCTATGACCCCTTCACCGGCAGCTACTCCCAGCACACCCAGACCCAGGACAGCTACCAGCAGGCGGCCCAGCAATACATCCGCTACGGCCGCTACCAGGAGGCCCTGAACGCCCTGCAAAACAGCGAAAAGAAGAATGCCCGCTGGTATTACCTTTCCGCCCTGGCAAACCAGGGCCTGGGAAACCAGGTCACGGCCTTAGAGCACATCCGCCGGGCCGTCTCCATGGAGCCGGACAACCAGGAATATTTACAGGCCCTGAACGCCATCGAGCACGGTGATGCCGCCTACCGCCAGTCCGCCGGCAACTTCCGCGGCTTCACCCTGGGCGGTAGCCCCTGCGCCAGCCTGTGCCTGTGCTACCTGGCCCAGATTTTCTGCTGCCGTGGCAATTTCTTCTGCTGCCTATGATTCCAAAATTGAAAAATTTGGGCAGTTGGCAGTTTTTTTCTAATTGACAATTGACAATGGACAATTGACAATTATTGAGCATCGGACGTGCCCGTTTTTAAAACACGTTGGTTCAAGAATGAACCAATCAGCGAAACCGTAGGGAACGGCCTATGTGCCGTTCCGGGAACCTTCCGGATAGAACTACGTCAGAATAAACAGGTTCCCGTCCGACACGGAACAAAAGCTTCCCTCGGGGGAAGCTGGCTCGCCCAAGGGCGAGCCTGATGAGGGCCGCGGGGCGGCGTGAAATGTTGCAGAAACAGTAGGCGAATCCGTAGAAACGTTGTACCTTATGTCATTCCGACGGTCGCGCAAGCGGAGTGGAGGAATCCACTACGTTGGAATAAGAATCACCACAAGATAAAACCAGCAACTCGGGAAGATTCCTCGACTCGCTCTGCTCGCTCGGAATGACATGTCGGTGAGTGGTATCGTTCAACCGCACGGGGTGTATTCGGGACGTAGCGGGCGGCAGATTGCCGCCCCTACGGTTTCGCTGACACGTTCTACCTCTGCGGCCATTGTTCCTACAGTGCGGAACGCTGCAAGGCCCTCTCAGTCACCTGCGGTGACAGCTCTCCCAAAGGGAGAGCCAAGGGTGCCTTTTCGATATGTTCTGCCTCTGCGCCCATTGTTTCTACAATGCGGAACGTGGTACCGCGCCTCATCCACCGCCTATGGCGGTCCCCCTTCCCCGAAGGGGAAGGTTATGGGCGTAATACCATTCAACCACACAAGTTCTATTCGTTATGTTCCCTACGGTTTCGCTGGCTGGTGTATTTTTGAACCAACCTGTTTCTAAAGCGGCCACGTTCGTCGCTCAATAATTGTCAATTGTCCATTGTCAATTGTCAATTCTTCACGCCGTTCCCTATAGTTTCGCTGGTTGGTGTATTTTTAAACTAATGTGTTTCTAAAGCGGCAACGTTCGTTCTCAATAACTGTAAACTGTCAACTAAAAAATCCGAGGCACCCCGAAAAGGGGCGGCCTCGGATTTTTTACAGTTTCAGCAGCCGGGCGATTTTTTCGCCCTTGGGCAGCAGCAGGCAGTCTTCCCGGCGGAGGACCTTCAGGAAGATGATGGCGGCGACGTAGACGATGCCGCCGACGCAGACCGGGAGGGCGCACAGCAGGAGTCTGCTGTGGATGCCCAGGGTCAGGAGGCACCGGTAGGAGGCCAGGGCGCAGGCGCCCATGAGAAGGCCCGACAGCAGGGGCCGCAGCACATTGGGCACGATGGCCGGGGCATCCTCAAACAGCTGCCGCATGGCAAGCAGGTTTAAAAGGAAAATGACAATATAGCAGGTCAGGTTGCTGATGGGGGCACCCACAATGCCGATGGCGGGGTTTCCGGAGAGGACATACACGCAGATGAGCCGCAGGCATCCGGCCACCACCATGTTGATCACCGGCCGGGTCACATGGCCGTGGGCCTGCATAATGGCGGTGGAGACCAGCACCACGGCGTTAAAGAACACACACAGGCCCAGAATGGTCATGAGCTTGGTGGCCAGGTCCAGCTTTTCTCCGGTGTAGCCACCCAAAAGGGCGGTAATGGGCCGGGCCAGCACCGCCAAGCCGATGGCGCAAGGGATGGACACGAGACCCGTGATCCGGGCGGCGGCCTCTTCGGTTTTCTTGGCAGCGGCCAGGTCGCCGGTGGTGAGCTGGGCGGTGATGGCGGGGATGATGCTGATGGTGATGGGGGTGATGAAGGCGCAGGGCATATTGAAAATGGTCTGGGTCATGACGTGGACGCCCCGCATGGTGTCCGCCGCCTGCTGGGTCACACCGGAGGACAGCAGCTGGCCCATGTAGATTTTACTGGCCAGGGCCGTGATGATCTGCAAACAGGCAGAGCCCAGGGTGATGGGGATGGCGATGATCAGCAGCCCCTTGGCGGTGGCCTTATAGCTCCAGGGGGTGTCGCTGGATACCGGCAGGTCCTTGTAGCTGCGCTGGAAGACGACGTATAAATATACGGAGCTTAACAGGCAGCTGGCGGTGACGCCCAGGATGGCGCCCCCGGCGGCCAGAGGCACGGAGCCGGTGGTTTTCAAAAGAAGCAGAGCGGCGGTCATGCCCACCACCAGCCGGACCACGGCCTCAATGACCTGGGAGACGGAGGTGGGCAGCATGTTTCCCTGGCCCTGGAAGAAGCCCCGGAAGGTGCTCATAATGCAGATCAGCAGCACGCAGGGGCCCAGGAAGCCAATGGCGGCCCAGGCATCGGGCTGGTTCTGGAATCGGGCCAGCTGGCGGCAGAACAGGGTCATGAGCAGGCTGCCCGCAATGCCCAGCCCCAGGAAAATGCCCCGGGCGGTGGTATAGACCCGGCGGACCTGGTTGTAACTCTCCAGGGAGTTGGCCTGGGAGATCATCCGGCTCATGGCCACCGGCAGTCCCGCGGTGGAGACCATCAGCAGCACATTGTAAATTTCGTAAGCGGTATTAAAATATCCAAAGCCCTTTTCACCGATGATGGCGTTTAAGGGGATTTTATACACCGCGCCGATGATCTTTACCAGGGCCGTGGCCATGGCCAGCATGGCGGTGCCTTGCAGGAAATTCTGTTGCTTGCGTTTATCAGCCATTGCCGGATTCCTCCTTGGCGAAAAGCTTGGGAATGGCGTAGGTGGTCAGCTCTTCGATGACGGCATTCAGGTCAATGGTGGGGAATTTCCCGTTCTGGTAGAGGATCTTGCCCCGGACCATGGTCATGGCCACGTCCCCGCCCTTGGCGGCATACACAAGGCCCGTGATGACGTTATGGCAGGGCATCAGGTGGGGAGCGGAGAAGTCGATGAGCACCAGGTCTGCGTCATACCCCTCTTTGAGCATGCCGCATTCCCCGCCCCGGCCCTGGGCCTGGGCACCGCAGAAGGTGGCCATCATGAGGGCGGCGGAGCTGGGCAGGGCCGAAGGGTCGCCCTTTTCTGCCCGGACGGACATGGCGGCACCCCGCATGACCTCAAACAAATCCAGGTTGCCCGCCTGAATGGCACCGTCAGTGCCCAGGGCCACGTTCATTCCGGCCTTTACCAGGTCCGTAATGGAGGCGCAGTGCTGCCCGTTTTTGGCGGCGGACAGGGGCAGGGCCACGGCGGAGGCGTGCTTTTTGCCCAGCATTTTGGCCTCCTCGGGGGTCAGATACCCGCAGCCCGCGGCGGTGGCGGGGACGGCAAAGAGCCGGTGGCAGCTCAGAAGCTCCCCGGGGGTCATGCCGGTGCGGTCCAGGCAGGAGTCTACCTCGTTCTGGCTTTCGCTCAGGTGCAGCTGCACCCCCAGGCCCTTTTCACTGGCGTAGCCCGCCAGGGCTTCCCACAAAGGGTAGTTCCCGGTATACTCAGAGTAGATCCCGGCATCGATTTTGATGCGGCCGTTGTCAAAGCCGTGCCATTTGTCTACCACCCGCTGAAATTCCCGGCACTGTTCGTCGGTTTCAAAGTCAAATTCTTCGCATTCGTCAATGAAGCGGTAGGAAGACAAAGCAAGATTTGCCTTGATGCCGGTTTCCGCCACGGCCTTGGCGGTGGCATCCGGGTAGTAATAGAGGTCTGACACGGAGGTCACGCCGAAGCGCAGGCACTCGGCAATGGACAGGGTGGCCGCAGCCTTGGCGCTGCGGGAATCCATCCGGGCCTCTTTTTGCAGCAGAGCTTCCAGGGCCTCTTTGTTGCTTAAATCGTCGGTAAAGCACCGCAGAACGGAGGTGGCCAGATGGGTGTGGCAGTTGATTAAACCCGGCATGGCCACCATTCCGGTGCCCTCAATAATGGTCTGGGGCAGCTCCTCCGGCACTTTTTTGGAAATAAACTCAATTTTTCCGTCGGTAATGCCGATGTTCACCCCAAAAAGCACTTCCGCCCCGGGGGTCATGGTCACGGCGGTCACGTTGGTAATTAAGGTATCCAAGGTATCCTTCCTTTCGGTTGGTTTAGGGGCACTCCGTGGGGGTGCCGGTAAGGCTTTCCAGCAGCCGGAAAATCTCTTCCTTTTGCCGCAGGACGCTGTCAAATTGCTGAATGTACTGCTCCGGAAATTTGGGATTGTGGAAGCGGGTGAGCTTGCCGTTTGGCAGATTCACCTTGGTCATGCCGCCGCCCCCCAGGGACAGGACGGTATGGACCTCCTCCATCATGTAAATATTATACAGGCAGTCCCGGCCCTCCCGGATCCAGCCCACGTTTTCGAAGGAGCCGGACATGTATTTCTGCCGGTAGAGATAGTAGGGCTTGTATTGAAGCTTGCGCAGGGTCTCTTCAGCGTAGGCCACCATCCGGGCCACCTCCTCCTGGGAGGGCAGGTTTTCCCGATGCTCAAACAGGTCCGCTCCCTTTTTCAGGGCCAGGGTGTGGACGGTGATGTTGGAGGGGTTCAGGGCCGCCACCGTGTCCAGGCTGTGGCGGAAGCCCTCAAAGTCATCTCCCGGAAGTCCTGCGATCAAATCCATATTGATGTCCCGGAATCCGGCAGCCGTGGCTTCACCGTAGGCCCTTAGAATATCCGCCGCCCGGTGGGGCCGCCCGGAGGCCCGGAGCACTTCATCCACCATGCTCTGGGGGTTGATGCTCATGCGGTCCGCCCCGTGGGCGAAAATGGTTTGGAGCTTCTCGGCATCCAGAGTATCGGGCCGCCCGCCCTCCACCGTAAACTCCAGGCACCGGCTCAAATCCAGATGCTCATGAATGGCATCCAGGAGCCTGGCCATCTGGGGGCTTGACAGGGTGGTGGGGGTGCCGCCGCCCATGTAGAGGCTGCGGATATGGTAGCCGGAAGCTTTAAGGAGTGCCCCGGTATATTCGATTTCCCGGAGCAAAGCCTGCAAATAGGGCTCCAACAGCTCGGTTTTCTTCCCCACGCTGCGGCTGACAAAGCTGCAATAGGCGCAGCGGGTGGGGCAGAAGGGAATGCCGATGTAGAGGGACAGGTCCTGCTCCTCCGTCTTCCGGATGGCCTCCACCGTGGAAACGGAGCAGTCCACCGCCAGACGCCGCCGCGGCTGGCTGACAAAATAGGTGTTTTGCAGCATTTTTTCTGCACTTTTGGGGCTGCCCCCCTCCAAAAGGTGCCGGGTGGTCAGCTTGGTGGGCCGCACCCCGGCCAAGGCCCCCCAGGCGGGGGCGGCGGGAAGCAGGGGCAGGGCCGCCAGATAAATGCTCTGCTGCAAAATCTGTCTGCGCAGACGGACGGTCTCCCGGTCCGCTTTCAGCCGGCGGCTGGCCCGGTGGGTCTTCCCCACCAGGGTGATCTCCGCCGTGGCGGTGAGCCAGGTGGGGCCTCGGTGGAGGGTGGACTTGGCCTCCAGCGCCGCCCCCTCGGGGAACAGGGACAGCAGCAGCTGCTCCACGGCGTAACGGTCCTCATGACCGGAAAGGGTGAGATTCATAGGCATATCCTTTACAGATAGGGATTGGTTTTCTGTTCCCAGGCCAGGGTGGTATTGCTGCCGTGGCCGGGGTAAACGTTGTAGTCCTCCCGGAGGGCTGATAGACGCTTCAAGGATTCCTTCATGGCCCGGTAGTCTCCGCCGGGCAGGTCCGTCCGGCCGCAGGAGCCACAGAACAGGGTGTCGCCGCTGAAAATGTTCTGCTCTGCCATCAGGCACACGGAACCCGGGGTGTGGCCCGGGGTTTCCAGCACCCGGAAGGAGATTCCGGCAATGTCCAGAAGGTCTCCCTCGCCGTAGCTGTTGGTGTAATACAGGGGCCCTGCCGTCAGCATGGGGGGCAGGGACAGGTCCTTGGGGTTTATATAGACCCGGCAGTCTGTCTGGGCCGCCAGCTCCCGGACCGCCCCCACATGGTCAAAATGGCCGTGGGTCAGCAGGATGGCCTGGAGGGTCAGGTCCTTTTCCCTAAGATAGCTTAGAATGATTTCCGGCTCATAGCCCGGGTCAATGACCACGCAGTCCCGGTTTCCCTCCTGATGGAGGATGTAGCAGTTGGTTTGATAGTCTCCCAGGGGGAGGGTGTGAATTTGCAGCATAAATGCCTCCTTACCCCCGGCGGGGGGTGTTCATCAGCTGGTCGGTGTCCAAAATCAGGGTGATGGGGCCGTCATTCAGGGATTCCACCTTCATGTCCGCCCCAAACTGCCCATGCTGGGGGGGATAGCCCAGCCGGGCGCACTGGCTTAAAAATTCCTCATACAGCCGGTTTCCCAGCTCCGGCGGGGCGGCCTCCGTAAAGCTGGGGCGGCGGCCCTTGCGGCAGTTGCCGTAGAGGGTGAACTGGCTGACCACCAGCACCTGACCCTGAACCGCATCCAGACCCAGATTCATTTTTCCGTTTTCGTCCTCAAAAACCCGAAGACTCAAGGCCTTTTCCGCCAGAACCCTGGCGCATTCCTCCGTATCCTCCGGGCCGACCCCCAGCAAGATCAGAAAGCCGGGGCCGATTTTTCCGGTGACTTCCCCGTCAATGGTGACGGAGGCGTATTTGACTCTCGTTAAAACAGCACGCATGGCTATACTCCTTCGGTGACATTCATTTCCCAGGGGAAGGGCTTGTTCTGAAGCACGGAATTTTTCATGTAGCGGAAGGTTTCCCGTTCCCCCCGGTCCCGGAGCATTTCCAGAAGGTAGGCAAGCTGCCGTTCCGTCTCCGGGTGCATCATCAGCCGTTCCCGGCTCCGGGCAAAATAGATGTAGGGGGAGGCATCGGTGTAGTTCTTCCCCTGATAGGTCATGCAGGCGGCCCGCCGGTCCATGACCATTTCCACCAGATACCGCCGGGGCATCTGCACCGGCTCATAGCGGAAGGTCACGGTGCTCAGGTCGGTCCAGTATTCATAGTGGTGGCGGTTGCGGCCCTTGTGGTGCATCCAGGCCAGGCTGTAGCCCTTTTCCTCCCGCTCCCGGGCGTTGGGGCTGCGGGTGCCCTGGTAGTATTTGATGCCCTCCCGGAACTCCGTGGGGGAGAATTTAGAAAGGTCGTGGGTCAGGCCCTGATAGTATAGTCCCACCCGAAAGCAGCCCTGCATGACAAGAAACCGATGGTGGGTGACGGTTTTCAGATGACCCCAAAAGTGCATATCCTTATCCTTCCGATACAACGATTTCCTTTACCTGGAGCCCGGGATTCCGGCGGCAGGTAAAGTCGATGGCCCAAAAGCTTGTAAATACCAGCAGATTCCGGCCCTTGTAATCTTCCAGCAGCTCTGCATCACTGCCCAGGTTCAGGTCCGTCAGGTCCCCGGGGTAGCTGTCGATCAGGCGGATCTCCTCATAGGGCAGGCCCTCCATCCGTAGATCCACCCCGTATTCGTTCTTCATCCGGTACTGGAACACATCAAATTGCAGGGTGCCAACCACGCCTACGATGACTTCCTCCATGCCGGAGTTGGGTACCTTGAAAATCTGAATGGCACCCTCCTGGGCAATCTGCTCGGTGCCCTTTACAAACTGCTTGCGCTTCATGGAATCCTTGGCGGATACCCGGCAGAAGTGCTCCGGGGCGAAGGTGGGGATGCCGGAATAGAGAAATTTCTTTCCCGGCACGGTGATGGTGTCGCCAATGGAGAAAATGCCCGGGTCGAACACGCCGATGACGTCACCGGCGTAGGCCTCCTCCACGATTTCCCGCTCGGCGGCCATCATCTGCTGGGGCTGGCTCAGCCGCATTTTCCGGCCGCCCTGCATGTGGTAGTATTCCGCGTCTCTCTGGAACTTGCCGGAGCAGATGCGCATAAAGGCCAGCCGGTCCCGGTGGGCCTTGTTCATGTTGGCCTGGATTTTAAAGACGAAGGCGGAGAAATCCGGGCTGAAGGGGTCAACGGTGCCGCAGTCCGCCACCCGGGCCAGAGGGGGCGGGGTCATCTTCAGGAAGGATTCCAGGAAGGGCTCAATGCCGAAGTTGGTCAGAGCAGAGCCGAAGAACACCGGGCTCAGCCGCCCCTGGCGCACCTCTTCCAGGTCCAGCTCCCGACCGGCGGAGAGCAGCTCCACGTCGTCGATCAGCTGCCGGTGCTTGGTTTCGGAGTCCAGCAGCCGGGCCACCTCTTCGTCATACAGGTCAATGGCCTGCTTTCCGGCCTTGTTCTTGCCGGAGATGCCGGAGAAGAACAGCAGCTGGCTGTTTTCCCGGTCGTATACGCCTTGAAAATCTTTGCCGGAGCCGATGGGCCAGTTCATGGCGTAGGTCTCAATGCCCAGCTCCCGCTCCAGCTCGTCCAAAAGATCAAAGGGGTCACGGGCCTCCCGGTCCATTTTGTTGATAAAGGTGAAAATGGGAATGTGCCGCATGGCGCAGACCTTAAAAAGCTTCCGGGTCTGGGGCTCCACGCCCTTGGCCCCGTCAATGACCATGACGGCGGAGTCCGCAGCCATCAGGGTGCGGTAGGTATCCTCCGAAAAGTCCTGGTGGCCCGGGGTGTCCAGAATGTTGATGCAGAAGCCCTCATACTGAAACTGCATGACGGACGAGGTCACAGAAATACCACGCTGCTTCTCGATCTCCATCCAGTCCGAGGTGGCGGCCCGGGAATTCTTCTTGCCCTTGACCACACCGGCCTGGGCAATGGCCCCGCCGTAGAGCAGGAATTTTTCGGTCAGGGTGGTTTTACCGGCGTCAGGGTGGGAAATAATGGCAAAGGTCCGGCGCCGCTTGATTTCTTCTTCTAAAGTAGACATAGGGTTCCTCCTGGTAAAAGTAGATTTTGTATGATGCTCCACCAAAGAGGTCTAATGGGGTATCCGAACGTTCATAACAGCCTCCATAGGTCGATAATTACAATAAATCACTTTATTTTACCACAGTTTCCCCCACGTTACAAGGGGGGATTTTGAGAATTGACAATTGACAATGGACAATTGACAATTATTCAGTGTCGGACGTGGCCGGTTTTTGGATTGCGTTGGTTAAATGGAATTACGCCAGTAGGGGCGGCAATCTGCCGCCCGCCACGTTCCGATTATAACCTGTGCGGTTGAATGGAACCACGCAATGTAGCGGCGATGATTCATCGCCATGCCACATTCCGAATACAACCTGTGCAGTTGAATGGTATTACGCCAGTAGGGGCGGCTACTAGCCGCCCGCCACGTCTCGACTACAACCCGTGCGGTTGAATGGTACTACGCAAGACCTTCCCCTTCGGGGAAGGGGGACCGCCATAGGCGGTGGATGAGGCGCGGTACGGCGTTTTCCATTGTAGGAACAATAGGCGCAGAGGGGCTGCGTATGTAGGGGCGGCAATCTGCCGCCCGCCACGTTCCGAATACAACCCGTGCGGTTGAATGGAACCACGCAAGACCTTCCCCTTCGGGGAAGGGGGACCGCCATAGGCGGTGGATGAGGCGCGGTACGGCGTTTTCCATTGTA
>CAKTNS010000044.1 GCA_934589225.1 uncultured Oscillospiraceae bacterium | reverse complement strand
CCGATGGTGTCGAACCAGAACACGTTGTTCAGAGCGTGATGCAGGCCGGTGGGGATCAGCAGACGGTTCAGGAAGGCGTACAGGCCAACACCGAACACGCCCATGCCCTTGATGCCGTTGCCGATGGCAACCAGAACGCCGAAGACGATGGGCCATACGAACAGCAGGATGGCGGCAACAACGATGGAAACAATGCCGGTCACGATAGCGACGGAGCGCTTGCCACCGAAGAATGCCAGCACGTCAGGCAGCTTGGTGTTCTTGAACTTGTTGTAGCAGCTGGCGCCAATAATGCCGCACAGGATGCCGATGAAGGGGTTGGCGATCTTGGAGAAAGCAACCTCGTTGGTCTTGCTGGCAACCAGGCCGGGAGCGATAACGCTGACGGCGCCGACGGACAGCAGGGTGGTGATCATCAGCCAGCTGACGAGACCGGCCAGACCGGCAGTGCCGTCGTGGTCGTCAGCCAGGCCAACAGCAACGCCGATGGCAAACAGCAGAGCCATGCTGTCGATCAGAGCGCCGCCGGCCTTCACCAGGAAGAAGCCGATGGTGTACAGTGCGCCGGAAGTGGCGGCATCGGGCACGCCCATAACACCGGGAGCCATGGCGTAGCCCAGACCCATCAGGATACCGCAGATGGGCAGGATAGCAACGGGAAGGAACAGAGCCTTACCGAGCTTCTGAAGATATTTCATCATAGAAAATTCCCTCCAAAATATGTCTTCTCCACTATTTCTAAAAGCCGCCGGCCCACGACGGCCAATAGGGACTAAATTGACCCTTTTAAGGGGGTCTTACAGGTTGGCGCTCAGGAATGCCTGGAGCTCCGCGGCGGCGGTCTCTTCGTCGGCACCCTCAACGGTGATGGTCAGCTCCATACCCTGCTTGGCGGCCAGCTTCATCAGGGCCATCAGGCGGCGGGCATCGGCGGTGCCGGTGGGAGCGGTCACAGTGACCTTGGAAGCAAAGGGGGCAACGGCCTTCACCAGCATACCGGCGGGGCGGGCGTGCATACCCATGGGATCGGTGATCACATACTTGATTTCTTTCATTGTTCATTTCCTCACTTTCGCGGGTTTACTAATATGGTCAAATCGCAGCTTACAGCTCCGACTCGCAGACGATCTTTCTGGTCTCCAGAATCCGACCGGCGGCCATGGACAGCTCTTTATAGCCCATTTCGATGAACTTTTCGGTCATCTTGGGGTCCGCGCCCAGCTCTCCGCAGATACCGGCCCAGATGCCGGCCTCGTTGGCGGACTTGGCGATGTGGGCAAGCAGCGCCATAAGGGCAGGATGATAAGGGTCATAGAACTTGCCCAGGTTGGCGTTCTGACGGTCCACCGCCAGGGTGTACTGGGTCAGGTCGTTGGTGCCAACGGAGAAGAAGGCGGCTTCCTTGGCAAGCTCATGGGCCAGCACCGCGGCGGCAGGAGTTTCCACCATGACGCCGATGGGCACATCCTTGACTTCCACACCCTCGGCTTCCAGCTCTTTCCGCAGTTCGGCGCAGAGGGCCTTGGCTTCTTTCAGTTCCCAAACGGAGGCAACCATGGGGAACATGACCATGAGATTGCCGTAGGCAGAGGCCCGGAGAATGGCCCGGAGCTGGGGACGGAACACGTCCTCCCGGGTCAGGCAGATCCGCAGACCCCGGAGGCCCAGGGCGGGATTTTCTTCCTTTTCAAGGCCCAGGTATTCCACCTGCTTGTCAGCGCCGATGTCCAGGGTCCGGATGACCACAGGACGGTCTCCCATGATTTGGGCGACCTTCTTATAGGCCTCAAACAGCTCGTCCTCGGAGGGCAGGGTATCCCGGCCCAGGTACAGGAATTCACTGCGCATCAGGCCCACGCCTTCGCAGTCCGCGGCAACGGCGGCCTCGGCATCCTCGGGACAGCCGATGTTGGCGGCCAGAATGATCTTCTTGCCGGACTTCGTAATGCTCTCCTTGCCCCGGTAGGCTTCCAGAGCGGCGCGGCCGGCGGCAGCCTGGGCCTGCTTGGCCTTCAGCATGGCCATGGTGTCCGCATCCGGGTCCATATACCAGTTGCCGGTAAAGCCGTCCACGCCCAGGATCACGCACTTCTCCGTCTCGTCCAGGTCAATATCCGCCTGTACCAGGGAGGGAATGTTCAGGGTCCGGGCCAAGATGGCCGTATGGCTGGAGGAGGAGCCCTGGCGGGTCACAAAGCCCAAAATCCGCTCTCTGGGCAGCTGAATGGTCTCGGAAGGGGCCAAATCCTCGGCCACCAGCAAAAATTCGCCGTCGGGCAGCCGGAAGCCGGTATTGCCGCAGAGAATATCGTAAATGCGGTGGGACATGTCCCGGATGTCCGCGGAGCGGGCGTTCATATATTCGTCGTCCATGGCGGCGAATACGGCGGCAAATTCCTCGCCGGTGTCCAGGGCGGCGTCGGCGGCGGAGGCACCGCCCTCAATGGCAGCGGCCACGCCGTCCAGATAATCCAGGTCGTCCAGCATCAGCATCTGCACTTCCACGATGGCAGCCTTTTCTTCGCCCAGCTCCACCTTGGCCTTTTCAAACAGCTCACCCAGCTGCTCCCGGGCGGTAACAACGGCTTCGTTGAACTTTTCCTGCTCCCGGGCGGCATCGCCGGAGGCTACGGGCACGGTGCGTTCGGATTTACGGTAAACCACCGCAGGGCCAATGGCCACACCGGGGAACACGGGAAGACCAGTACCAGTTTTCATTGTACGCTCCTTACTTGCCCAGTTCAATGACCACGTCGTCGTTGGTCACGTCCTTGCCGACATGGGTCTTGAAGGTGGGATAGGCATCGGTGTTGCAGATCAGCACGGGGGTGATGGTGTTGAGCCCGGCGGCCTTCACGGCATCCAGGTCCACCTCAATGAGCAGCTGGCCCTTTTTGACCTTGTCGCCGTTGTGGGCGTGGATGGTGAAGGGCTTGCCCTCCAGGCCCACGGTCTCCAGGCCGACATGGATCAGAATTTCGATGCCGGTTTCGGAGACCAGGCTCACGGCGTGGCCGGTATCGAACATCATATCAACGGTTGCGTCACAGGGGGCGTAAACCTTTCCGTCAGTGGGCTCGATGGCAATGCCGTTGCCCAGCATCCCTTCCGCAAAAGTGGGATCGGGTACTTCGGTGATGGCTACGGCCTTACCGGCAACAGGAGCGCAAACCTCCTCCAGCTTCTTACCGAACAGTTTATCAAAAAACCCCATAGTATACTCGTTCCTTTCCTAAGTGGATGGCTGTATTTACATATAACAGCATCAACACTCTATAGGCGCATACCTATAGATGTATATTACATAGAATACTCTCCAGTTCATATTTTGTCAACAAATGGTTTTCTAACCAATTTCTTTTCGGCATAATAGCTAATAATTGCAGTGCATATTTGTATATTTCAAACAATAGAATCCTATCGATAAAGACAAATCGTTTTCTGAGCAGGACACTCCCGGTGCATTTTTTTCGCGTCTGCCGGTGGGACGGCCCCGGGAAGGAGGCGAAGGAGGAGATTTTTCTTGCGGTGAGCGCGAAAATGTAGTATATTGTAGACACGGCGGCAGCGCCCGGCGTTTTTTTGCCGCCTGTTATGAAGAAAAATCATATCCATATGCAAAAGAAAGGACTACTCAATGCTCCAAAACCGCGGTATAATGCCGTGGAAAAATAGGGGCATTCCAAGGAATGTGATAGACGATGTTGGATATTTCCCTGAAACAAATGCACTATGCCGTAGAAATTCAGCGCTGCGGCTCCATGAACCGGGCGGCGAGAAACCTCTATGTGTCCCAGTCCAGCCTCAGCAAGGCTATGAAGGAATTGGAGAACACCCTGGGCTATCAGATTTTCCGGAGGACCCCGGGCGGCACCGAGGCCACAGAGGAGGGCCAGCTCTTCCTGGAAACCGCCGGACAGGTGGTCTACGAGCTGGAGCTGCTGGAGCAGCGGCTGCGGCGGCGGAGCCGGCAGATCGCCGCCATGAAGATTTCCGTGCCCCGGGCCACCTATATCACCTATGCCTTTACGGAGTTTTTCAAATCCATCCGGAACCGGCCCCAGATCCAGATCAACTTCTCGGAGACCAACTCCCAGGAGGCCATTGACAACATCTTAAACCAGGGCTTCCAGCTGGGCATCATCCGGTATCCGGAATTTATGGAGGACCGGGTCCAGAGGCTACTGACCCAGAAGCGGCTTCGGTCCAAGCCCATCTGGGAGTTTGCCTATATGCTGCTGGTGTCGGAAAAATCCCCCTTGGCGGGGAAAGGACAGGTCCACCCGGAGGACGTGGACGGTTGGACGGAGCTGGTTCACGGCGACGCGGAAAACACCTTCCTGCCGGAGCGCACCGACGAGCCCGGGGACCGGAAACGCATCTATGTCTACGAGCGGGGCAGTCAGTTTGACTTCCTCAGCAATGTGCCGGAAACCTATATGTGGGTCTCCCCCCTGCCGGAAAAAATCCTGCGTCAGCATGGGCTTGTCCAGATATCTTGCCCGGAAAACCGGTATCGGTATCGGGATGCCCTGATTTTTAACGAAGACCACCCCTTTACCGGGTATACCAAAGAATTTTATCAAGTGCTGCTCCAGACCAAGGATGCCATTGACGCCTCCCTGTGAGGCCGGGCCGGGGCAGCGGAAAGGACTTTAACATGGAAGAAAAGACTGTTTTGCTGCACCCTGTATGCGCCCTCCATGGCTATGCCATGAACCTGCCCACCGCCGCCGGAAAGCGGACCTACCGTTTCCGTGTCCACTCCGGGGATATTGAAATCCACCACGCAAGCTTTGACGGCGACATTGGCCTGTGGTCCCTGCCCCCTCAGTCCGGCCAGTGGGAGAAGAAGGTCCTCCACAGCGGCGAGGAAGCGGTGTTCACCATCGATAGCCGTGTTCACGACTGTGAGCCGGACTGCGTGGAGATTTCCAACTGCCACTTCGGCCGTCCCGCGGAATTTTCCTACACTCTTCTGCCTGAGGAACAGGCATCTTAAAAAGAATAGCGGCGATCCGGCCTCCGGCGGCTTCAAAACCACCGGGGGCCGGGTCTTTTTTATGCCGCGGGAAAAGCCCATGGACCGAATACGGCCAAAGGCCGAAGGGGTCAGCCCATCGCAGCCAGGCTTCGCCGTTACAGCCACTGCACCAGTCGGCAAAGCGCCGCCCCCACCGCTGTGGGGACCAGGAAGGCCAGGGCGGTCCACAGGCCGCTTCCGGTTTCCTTGCGGACGGTCAGCAGGGTGGTGGAGCAGGGCCAGTGGAACAACGTGAACAGCAGCATGCACACCGCCCGCCGGGGGGTCCAGCCCTGGGCGAGGAGGATGGGCAAGAGGGAGCCCAGGTTCAAGGGGGTCAGGGCCCCTTGGGCCTGGTAGGTCATCAGGGCAATGGGCAGCACGATCTCATTGGCGGGAAAGCCCAGAAGAAAGGAGAGCAGCAGCACCCCATCAAGCCCCAGGGCGTTGCCCAGAGGGTTCAGGGCTGCCGACAGCCATTGCAGAAGATTCCCATTTTCTACAGAGCAATTGGCCAGACACCAAAGAAGCATTCCCGTGGGGCAGGCCACCGTCAAAGCACGGCCTAAGACGAACACCGTCCGGTCAAGCAGCGACCGCAGCAATACATTTCCCACCTGGGGCATCCGGTAAGGGGGCAGCTCCAGGGCAAAGGCCGAGGGCTCTCCCCGGAGCACCGTGCGGCTCAGCAGCCAGGTCACGGCGAAGGTCATGACCACCGCAAAGAGAATGGCCCCCGTGAGCAGCAGGGCCAGAGAGAAGGAGCCCAAGGCCCGGGAAAAGAACAGGGTCAAAAGCGTGATGATCAGGGGAAAGCGGCCGTTGCAGGGCATAAAGCTGTTGGTGAGGATGGCGAGAATCCGCTCCCTGGGGGAATCAATGATCCGGCAGCCCACTACCCCCGCGGCGTTGCAGCCCAGGCCCATGCACATGCTGAGGGCCTGCTTGCCGCAGCCGTGGCACAGGGCAAAGGGCCGGTCCAACAAAAAGGCCACCCGGGGCAGATACCCCACGTCCTCCAGTAACGTGAACAGAGGAAAGAATACGGCCATAGGCGGCAGCATCACGGCGCAGACCCAGGCGGTGGTGCGGTAGGCCCCCAGCACCAGCAGCCCCGTGAGCCACTGGGGGGCTTTCAAAAGGGAAAACAGCCGCAAAAGCCCCGCCTCTCCCTGGTTAAGTAGCCTTTGGAGTCCATCGGAAATGGAATTGGTGCCCACAATGGTGAGCCAGAACACCAGGGCCAGAAGCAGCAGCATCATGGGGTACCCCAGGAGCCGGGAGGTCAGCAGCCGGTCCATCCGCCGGTCCCGCCGGGCCCCCGGGGCGGCGGTTTGGGTGACTACCCCCTGGGTCAGGGCCTGGGCGGTGGACAGGGCGGCGGAAGTAAACACATCCGAAAGCTTGCCGGGGCCCAGAGTCTCCTCCAGGACCTTTTGGGCCTGACGGGCGGCTTCCTTGGCTTCTTCCGTCACATCCTCCTCCAATTCTTTCAGCAGCTCCGGGTCCCCTTCCAGCAGCTTCAGGGCCAAAAACCGCCGGGGGAGCGGCCCCTGGGGCAGCGCCGCCTCAATGGGTTCCAGAGCCCGCTCCACATCCTCGGGGTAGGCAATGGCCGCAGGGTGCCAGCTGAAAGAGGAGGACTCCATGGCATCCATCAGGGCCCGGGCGCTGTCCCGGCTCCGGGCCTCCACGGCATATACCGGAATGCCCAGCCGTTGGGATAGCAGCTCCAGATCCAGGCTGAACCCCCTGCGCCGGGCTTCCCCCAACAGGTTGACGCAGACCGTCACATGGGGGGTGATCTCCAGAATTTGCAGCACCAGCACCAGATTTCGGGCCAGAGTGCTGCCGTCGCAGACCACCAGGACCTGTTGGGCAAGACCCCGGCACAGAAAGCTTCGGGCCACCTGCTCCTCCGGGGAATGGGACAGCAGGGAGTAGGTCCCCGGCAGGTCCACCAGGGTCACATCCCGGCCCCGGCACTGCCCCTGGGCCAGGCCCACGGTTTTCCCGGGCCAGTTCCCCGTGTGCTGCCGCATACCGGTAAGGCTGTTGAACAGGGTGGTTTTTCCCACATTGGGGTTCCCGGCCAGGGCCACCACCTTCCCCTCTGTGGGCCCCCGGGCAGGGTCCGGCCTCCTCATGACCCTGTCCTTTCCACAAGAACGCCGGCTCCGTCCCTTTTTCGCAGGGCAATGACGGCCCCCAGAACCTCATAGGCCCCCGGGTCCCCCATGGGGGAAAAGCCCAGGCAGGTCACGGCGGTGCCCTCCACCAGCCCCAGCTCCCGCAGCCGCCGCCGCATGGGCCCCAGGGTTTGGAGCTCCGCAACGCGGCACTGGTCCCCCGGCAAAAGTTCATCCAATCGAACCATACACAACACCTCAAGTCAGGATTTTTCCCATCCTATGCCTCCCCCGCCGACGGGGTGACAGATTCCGGCCCTGGGTCATTCGGTATGAATGGTTCGAATACAAAAAACAGCGGGCCATCTCCGGAAACAAGGGGATTTCTCGCACTGTTCACAAAGATTAGCGAATGCTAACCACTGCAATTCGTCAATTTATATGTAATTTTGGGCAGAGACCCTATGGTTGCGCAATTGACATTTGGAAGGATGTCGTGTATAGTTATGTATAAAAAGAGGGTATTTCCCGGAGTTTTCCCAGGGAAAGCCCGGAAAAGGAGACTCCTATGGACCCATACCGTATTATTGAGGTAAAGCAGAGCGTCTTTGCCGACAACAATCAGGACGCAGACAAGCTGCGCCGGGAATTAAAGGAGCAGGGAACCTTCCTTGTAAACCTCATGTCCTCCCCCGGTTCCGGAAAAACCACCACCCTTACAAAGCTTCTGAAGGCGCTGCCGGAGGACATGCGGGTGGGCATTATGGAGGCGGACATTGACTCCGATGTGGATGCCGAGACCATTGCGGCCACCGGCACCAAGGTCATCCAGCTCCATACCGGCGGCATGTGTCACCTGGATGCGGACATGACCCGGCAGGGCATCCGCCAGCTGGGTACCGAGGATCTGGATTTGGTGGTGCTGGAAAACGTGGGCAACCTGGTGTGCCCCGCGGAATTTGACACCGGTGCCGCCATGAACATGATGATCCTGTCCGTGCCGGAGGGCCACGACAAGCCCCTCAAGTACCCCCTGGTGTTCCAGGTCTGTGATGCCATGATCGTCAATAAAATCGACGTGCTGCCCTACTTTGATTTTGACATGGACAAGGTCACGGAGTTTGCCAGACGGAGAAACCCCAATATCCAAATCTTCCCCATCAGCGCCAAAACCGGCGAGGGCGTGGAGGCCCTGGCCCAGTGGCTGGGGCAGCGCATTCAGGATTGGAAACAAAAATAAGCTTACAAAAGGGAGAAATCTATGATCGATCAGGAACTGAAACGCCGGGCCTTTGAGCCCAAGGCCAAGGGTGACCCCGCCCCCCGGGAAAAGGTCTTGAAAGTGGGCAAAATGATCACCGACGTGGTGGCCCACAAGCTGGGAAGCGTCAGCTCCAATGACCCGGAATACTGGGGCCTGGAAGCCATCCTCACCGACGAAATGTGCGACATCATGCTGGCCATGAAGGTCCGCAAGCCCCATACCGTCCCGGAGCTGTGGAAAATGTGTAAGGTTCAGGAGGAGGACAAGGCGCATTTCCAGGAAGTCCTGGATGAGCTGGCCTTCCTGGGTCTTCTGGAATATGACTACGGCTACCACTATGACCACAACGGCCGCACCGCTCCCCAGTCCGAGCGGCGGTACTTTGTGCCCATGTTCGTCCCCGGCTCCGCGGAGCTGCTGAACATCGACCAGAGCGGCAGCGGCGAGATCCCCTGCTACAATGAGCGGGGGGAGATCCCCTATAACAAGCGTCTCCAGGACCATCCGGAGCTGGCCACCTTCTTTGAGCGCATGACCTATATCCCCCTGGCGGGGAAGACCCACCTGATGCCTCCCGGTGGCGGCGGCGTGGGCATGCACGTCATCCCTGTGGAAAAGGCCATCCCCATGGAAAACGAGAGCCTGGATATTGAGCATCTGTCCTACTGGCTTAAAAAGTATGAGGGCCACATCGGCGTTGCCCAGTGCTCCTGCCGGGCCAGCCGGGGCGTTATGGGAGAGGGCTGTGCCGATGACCCCGCCTCCTGGTGCATCGGTGTGGGTGACTTTGCCGACTACTGCCGGGAAACCGGCAAGGGCCACGACATTACTTATGAAGAGGCCATGGAGATCCTGCGGAAAGCCGAGGAAAACGGCTTTGTCCACCAGATCACCAATATTGACGGCGAGAATAAGATTTTCGGCATCTGCAACTGCAATGTGCAGATCTGCAACGCCCTGAGAACCTCTCAGCTGTTCAACACCCCCAATCTGTCCCGGTCCGCCTATACCGCCGAGGTAGAGCGCAGCAAGTGCGTGGCCTGCGGCAAATGCGTGGAGTATTGCCCCGCCGGTGCCGTGAAGCTGGGCCAGAAGCTTTGCGACAAGCAGGGGAACACGGTGGAGTACCCCAAGCACGAGCTGCCCAACGCCATTTCCTGGGGCCCCGAGCATTGGGACCCGGACTATCGGGACAACAACCGGAAAAACTGCTACGACAAGGGTACCGCCCCCTGCAAAACCGCCTGCCCCGCCCACGTGGCAGTACAGGGCTACCTGAAGCTGGCGGCCCAGGGCAAGTATCAGGAGGCCCTGGCACTGATTAAAAAGGACAACCCCTTCCCGGCGGTCTGCGGCCGGATCTGCAACAAACGCTGTGAGGAAGCCTGCACCCGGGGCACCATTGATGAGGCCGTGGCCATTGATGCCGTCAAGAAGTTCCTGGCAGAGCAGGACCTGAACGCCGAGACCCGCTATATTCCCCCGGTGGTCATTGCTTCCAGCCGCCTGGAACAATGGGCCCAGAAAATCGCCATTATCGGCTCCGGCCCCGCGGGCCTGTCCGCCGCTTATTATCTGGCCACCAAGGGCTACAAGCCCACGGTGTTTGAAAAGAGCCAGAAGCCCGGCGGCATGCTGACCTATGGCATTCCCTCCTTCAAGCTGGAAAAGAACATCATCGATGCCGAGATCCAGGTCATCCGGGAGCTGGGTGTGGAGATCCGCTGCGGCGTGGAGGTTGGCAAGGACGTGACCATCCAGCAGCTGCGGGAACAGGGCTTTGAGGCCTTCTATATCGCCATCGGCTGCCAGGGCGGCCGCCGCCCCGGCGTGGCCAATGACGAAGCTTTGGGCACCTCCATCGCGGTGGAGTTCCTGCACAAGGCCCTGGAAGACGAGCACCAGACAATGGAAGGGAACGTGGTGGTAGTCGGCGGCGGCAACGTGGCCGTGGACTGCGCCAAAACCGCCAAGCGTTTCGGCGCCGCAAAGGTATCCATGGTGTGCCTGGAAGACCGGGCTGCCATGCCCGCCTCCGGAAGTGAAATTGCCGAGACCCTGGAAGAGGGCATCGACATTCAAAACAGCTGGGGCCCCAAGGAACTGAAGGTGGACGAACAGGGTCGAGTCAGCGCCATCGTCTTTAAGAAGTGCCTGCGGACCATCGAACCGGAAACCGGCCGCTTTGCCCCCATTTACGATGAAAATGAAACCATGGAGCTGAAAGCCGACCACGTGGTCTTCGCCATCGGTCAGGCCATCCAGTGGGGCAGCCTCTTGGAGGGCACCAAGGTGGAATTCCACAGAGGCAATTACCCTGTAGCGGACCCCCTGACTTACCAGACCGCCGAGCCGGACATCTTTGTCGGCGGCGACGTGTACCACGGACCCAAGTTTGCCATTGATGCCATCGAGGAGGGCAAGTGCGCCGCCGAGTCTCTCCACCGGTATGTCCACAAGGGCGCGGACCTGAAAATCGGCCGGAACCGCCGGGATTTCATCATGCTGGATAAGGACAATTTCTATGTGGAGTGCTACGACCACGCCGGCCGCCAGGAGGCGGGGCTGGATGAGCGCATCCCCAAGCATTCCTTCCGGGATGCCCACAAGACCTTGACCGCCGAACAGGTAAAAATCGAGACCGCCCGGTGCCTGGGCTGCGGCGCCAGCTGGGTAGACCCCAATAAGTGCATCGGCTGCGGCGTTTGTACCACCAAATGCGTCTTTGACGCCATCCACCTGAAGCGGGACCACCCGGAGTGCTCCAAGATGATGAAGGCCGAGGACAAGATCAAGGGCATCTTGCCCATGGCCGGAAAGCGCCTGGGCCAGACCATCGTCACAAAGCTTGGCGGAAAGAAAGACTGATGCACGAGCTGGGCGTTGTATTCCACATTGCGGACAAGGTGGTCAAAATCGCGGAGGAAAACCAGGCCAGCCGGGTCTGCCGGGTGACACTGATGATCGGAGAGGTCTCCACCGTGATCCCGGATTACCTCATCGATGTGTGGAACTGGAATTGTAAGCGGACCCCCATGCTGGAAGGCTGCCAGCTTCTTTGGGAGCCCATCCATGCCGTTACCTATTGCGAAAGCTGCGGAAAAACCTACGATACGGTGCCCCAGGGCAAAATCTGCCCCCATTGCGGCAGCGACCGAACCTATTTGCAGCAGGGAAACGAGCTGGAGATCAAGGAAATTGCCGTAGAATAAGTTTTCGGCGCACCGCTCAGACCAGGGCGGTGCGCCCCAAGGAGAAGGAGCGAGGATATGAAAATCAGAGGCTTGATCATGGGCTTTTTGGGACTGGTGTGTCTGCTGTTCCCGGAGCTGCTGACATCCATCCTGGGCAAAGACCGGGAAGACGAGGCGGTGCTGCTGCGTTTAAACCGCATCATGGGCATTGTCCTGGTACTGATCGGCATTTTCCTGGTGGTGGTGGACAATTAAAGAAGTCTGCTTTTTTCCAAAAACCTCTTGACTTTTGCCAAATCCATGGTATAATACAGGGGCTTTCAGTGAGCACAACGCCTGCCGGTATAGCTCAGTTGGTAGAGCAGCTGATTTGTAATCAGCAGGTCGGGGGTTCGAGTCCGTCTACCGGCTCCACACGGAAAGTGAACTACATATGGGGGAATTCCCGAGTGGCCAAAGGGGACAGACTGTAAATCTGCTGCTTATAGCTTCGGTGGTTCGAATCCACCTTCCCCCACCAACAAAAAGAGGACATCCGATGGATGTCCTCTTTCTTGTTGATAAAGGGAGAAGATGGATTCGAACCCAATTAAATCCAACAGGCCGGTGGCCTGCCTAACAAACCAGTTCGCAAACTGGTTTTATCCTTATTGCTTTGCCCCACAAAGCAAGCCATCGAATCCACCTTCCCCCCGTCCCGGATACCGCCAGCTCATCTCAAAAGCTGCTCCCCCTCGGAAGACATCGCCTTTTGGCGGTGTCTTTTCTTGTTGGTAAAGGGAGAAGATGGATTCCAACCCAATGAAACCCAACAGGCCAGTGGCCTGCCTAACAAACCAGTTCGCAAACTGGTTTTCTCCTTATTGCTTTGCCCCGCAAAGCAAGCCATCGAATCCACCGCCCCCGCCAAACATAAGAAATCCGAACTTCTTCCTTTTGGGGAATTGGTTCGGATTCTTTTTTTCGAATATTGCTGTCTTCCTATTGGTTATTTCGGGGTTTTCAGGGAAACCTGCACTGCCCGCAAAGGGGCCTTACAGCCGCAGGCCCTTGATGTCCTTGACCCGCGACAGGATCATGTTGCAGCTGCAGCTGACCACGCCGGGCAAGGGGTCGATGACGGTGTGGAGAAAAATTTCCATTTCCTCGGCGGAGGCGGCCACGGCGTGGACATGCAGCTTGTCTTTGCCGGTCACACGGTAGATCTGAGTGACCGTATCGTTCCGGTTCAGCTGATCCGTGACCGCCCACAGGCAGCTCGGGGTCGTTTCGATTTCAAAATAGCAGGATACCGCGCCGCTGATCTTCTGGGGGTTGATCACGGTGGTATATTCCTCAATAACCCCCTTCTGCTCCAGGGCCTGAATTCTGGCCTTCACCGCGACTCTGGAAATGCCGACCTTCTGCCCGATGTCGGAATAGGATATGCGGGCATTTTCGATCAGCAGCCCTACAATTTTCTGGTCCAATTCGTCCAGTCCGTCCAAATACATAGCGTGTCCTCCAGGGTGGGTGATGTTTTTCCTTAATGATAGCACCGCCCCATCAAAAAGTAAATGCCATATTGACAGGACGTGTCAAAGACGCTACAATACATTCAAAACGAAACTTAAAACTTACGTTTTGGAGGGATACCATGAATCGGGACTTGACCCGGGGGCCGGTTGTCAGCTCCATGCTGCGCTTTGCCATTCCGATGATTTTGGGGGACCTGCTTCAGCAGTGCTATAATATTGCCGATACGCTGATCGTAGGCCGGTTCCTCGGGCGGGATGCCCTGGCGGCGGTAGGGTCTTCCTTTACGCTGATGACCTTTTTGACATCCATCATCCTGGGATTGTGCATGGGCAGCGGTGCGCTGTTTTCCATGCGTTTCGGCCAGCGGGATGAAAAAGCCCTGGGGGAGGAGCTGTGCGCGTCCTTCTTCTTTATCGCCCTGGTCACGGTGGTTCTGAACATCCTGGCCTTTGCCTGCCTGGATGGCCTTCGAATCTTTTTACGGGTGCCCGAGGCGGTCTGGGGAGATATGCGGGCCTATTTGCGGGTGATCTTTCTTGGGATCCCGGCGGTGTTTCTGTATAACTATTTTGCGTCCTTTCTGCGGGCCCTGGGCAATTCCCTTATCCCGCTGGTGTTTTTGGCTTTTTCCGCGGTGCTCAATATCATCCTGGACCTATGGTTTGTCATTGGACTTACGAGAGGCCCTGCCGGAGCCGCGGAGGCAACGGTCCTTTCCCAGTATCTTTCCGGCATGGGCATGGCCCTCTATACCTTGCTGCGCTGTCCCCAGGCGCGGTCGGTATGGGACTTCCGCGGTCTGCGGCGGGAACGTATCCGCATTATCGTGTCTTTTTCCACGCTGACCTGTGTGCAGCAATCGGTCATGAACCTGGGCATTCTGATGGTCCAGGGCCTGGTCAACAGCTTCGGCCCCGTGGTCATGGCGGCCTTTGCCGCCGCGGTGAAGATCGACGCCTTTGCCTATATGCCGGTGCAGGATTTCGGCAACGCATTTTCCACGTTCATTGCCCAGAACTACGGCGCAAGGAAGACGGACCGCATCCGCAGGGGGCTCAAAAGCGCCGTGGGCATCTCTATGGCCTTCTGTGTGGTCATTTCCGCATTGGTCTGGGCCTTTGCCAAACCGCTGATGACCCTTTTTGTAGACGGCGGCGAAACCCAGGTCATTCTGGAGGGGGTCCGGTATCTGCGCATTGAGGGGGCCTTTTATTGCGGCATCGGCTGCCTGTTTTTGCTGTACGGATTGTACCGCGCCCTGGGAAAGCCGGGCATGAGCGTGGTCCTTACCGTCATTTCCCTGGGCACCCGTGTGGCCCTGGCCTATTTGCTCTCCGCCATCCCCCAGCTGGGGGTCACCGGCATCTGGTGGTCCGTCCCAATCGGCTGGGCCTTGGCGGACCTGGTGGGTCTGGGCTATTACAGAAGGACCTCCGATGAAGGAAACCCGGAATAAGAGGAAAACAAAAAGAGAGCCGATAACCCGTGCTGCCTGTGGGCTTCCGGGTTATCGGCTCTGCGTCTTTACATCAAGTGAAATTCGCTTTTCTACTTATCGGATTTGTCCATCGCCGCCCATCAGTGCAGTCATTTCCTCGATACGCTCCAACGGGAACGGCGGCTGGGAAAGAGGCTTCATTGCGATTGACAGGAGCTTCATGGGGTTGTCGTCCGCGGCCACCCGGTTGGAGCGGAGGGCGCCGCAGCGCTTGCAGCGGTGAATGATGGCCCATTCGCCGCCCTTGCGTACCCAGACGGCGATGGGCTCCATGATGCCGCCGCAGTCGCTGGCCCGGTCGCCGGGTTCTAGGTCCACATGAAGGCTTGAAAGGCAGTTGGGGCAATGGTTGCGGTGGTCGCTGCCTGCGTTTTCCGGCACACAAGGTCTGCCGCAGACCTTGCAGATAAAGGTGTCGGAACAGGCGTGGGTCTTATAGTACCCTTTTTCAAAGGTTTTGCGTTTGTTTTCGCGGTTCATTGGAAATCCTCCTGAAGAGATATGGTCGGTTCTCCGGGAGGAATGGCGTGTGAATGAATTTGCCAGACCTCCCGGTCAGGCCACACGCTCCAGTAATAAAGTGGTAAGTTTCAAAAAATTCTCCTTGTTTTTTATAAAAATCTTTTCTATCTGGATGCCGGATCGTCGCCAAACGGCTATCCAACCAAATTGTACCGCTTATGAACCGGTTTATCAATAGGAGATTGGCATTGTGTGCGTCGTTTTTTCATACAGCCGGATTGCACAGGCAAAACGCACCTATTCTACATCATCCGCGAAGCCCCTCCGTCTTTTCTGGTGCCTGTGCCGTCCAATACTGTGCGCCCCAATGCTCAAAGTCCCACTCCTCCATATAGGCATTGCACTCGTAGTCGATGTAGTAGAGTGTTCCATCCTGCGGCACGAAGTTGGTGGGATAGTAGTCGATGTTCAGTCCAGCCGGGGATAGCAGACGGCACATGGCCTGCACTTGATTGAGCCAGTCGGGTTCCATTCGCCCCTCTTGGAGTTGCTCTGCCACCGTTGGCCCGGCAATGAATTCTTTCAAAATGCGCTCCTGCTGGGCATCCACCGCCAGGAGCCGGGGCATGGGGATTCCAAGCTTGTGCAGTGTTTCATAGTCACGCAGTTCGGATTGCAGCTTGTCGCCAAAGATGTAGTATGCACAAGGTTCGTGGTGGATTTGTTTCAGGACATATTGCGCCGTTCCATCTGCCACCAGATAGGAGTAGCCCCCTTTTCCTTTCCCCAGGAGCTTGATGACGGCGTATTCGGCATGGTTTACTGTCATTGTAGGGGAATGGTTCTGCTTCAACTGCTTCAGATGCCCCAAAACGGACGGACTGTTTCCGGCGATTTGTCCCAGTGTTGGACATCCGTCCATCTGTCCACAGTCTGCGCAGGTATCCAGCCCCTTTTCCCGAACGCAGTTATGTACTGGACAGAGCTTGTCGCAAACCGGTGTTTTGGCTCCCTCTATACGGCAACCGGTGCAGTTGATCATTTCCGTTGTGATCGTTACCCCGTTGAGCGTTGTCCACAGGGCGGCGGTTTTCTTCCGCAGGGCGTTGTCGTTCGTGAGCGTTGCGATTCTGGCATCGCATTTTTCGAAGTCCAGCCCGCAGCAGCCAATCATTTGGTTTGCGTTTTCCATAGTTCACTCCACAAAATCAGCATTCATTTCTCGGTGGTGATCAGTACGGCTCTGCATGGAGAACCATCCGCACCGGATAGATTCAGAGGGGCCGCATTCAGGAAATAAACGTCTTCCGAAACCTCTGCCAAACGGATTCCCTCAAGCAATACGACACCGGCTCCCAGCAAAATGCGGTGTACCTCCATTGGGGCATTTGGGGGACCAACGGTTTGGGACTCGTTTCCAAGCAAGAGCACCTTTGAGGCAGCAAATACCTTGGCTGCTTCCGAAGAAACCTCTGCATCTCCCTTGATAAGAATTCTCTTTGCCGCTTCCGGGTTCTGCTTTTTCGCATTTTCGAGTATTGCCGCAGCATCGTCGGCGGAGACAATGCCATGATGCTCCGCAACATAAGCCAGTCCAATGAACGCATCTAAATCTATGGAATCAACCGCTTTTCCGCCTTGGATGAAATGAAACGGTGCATCAATATGGGTACCATTATGTGCGCACATTCGAAAAGCCGTCAGGTTATACAGCCCGCCTTTTTCCATTGAAGAAAGCAGCTCCTTTTCCGGTGCCGGGTCTCCGGCATATACCTGACAGCTGAAAACCTCTTGGGAAATGTCATAGATTTTCATTTTGGTTCCTCTCTATACATGGTAGGGCTGCGCCGGAAACTGATGCCGGGTGTGCTCCTGAACCGTCAGTGTCACGTTGCAGCCTGCTTGCTTTGCCGCGGCATATAGCTGCTTTGCCATTGGAAGGCAGTCCTCATCCTCTGCGCCGCAGAAAATCCGAAGCTCCATGTCCTTTTGAAAAATGGCACGAACCACAGCTTCCGCCTGATCCTGCAAGATGGGGATCCAGGGGCTTTGCAGGAGCAACAGATCGCAGCGTGCAGGGGAACATGTGACCGCCCGCAAAAGCATATCGCATCCGGCAGAGAAGCCGCCGCAGGCGATGTTTTGATAGCCCTGGGTTTGTACCCTTTCCAGGGAATTTGCCACCGGCAGATAGGAAGTGCTGTCATAGCTCCAGCGATAGGTTCCATAGCCGTCCGGTTCGGCACTCTGGACGGTTTCCAACTGCCACAGGCCCCCTGTTCCCACGATTGGTTCCCAATCTGTCCGGGCAACATGGCCGTTTTGTGTGTTCCCATGAATGGCCAGAAACAGGTTGTCCGCTGTTTTTTTCTTCCATGAAAAAATCGCCTCAGCCTGGGAAAGGGCATCTGCATAGCGTTCGTCCGAAATTGCTTTCAGCGAAAGAAATGCCCCATCCTTTTGAGGCGCCGCCAGGTCCTCATCCTCCAACACCTCCGGGCGATACCACCAGTTGTTCTCTTGAATGGCCTTTCGCAGCCACTCCAAAGCCGTCCCCGGCCTATCGGCCAAACAGGCCAGGAAGTAGAATGTTTGGGGCCCAAAGCTGCTTGGGCGTTCCTCGTAGGCATTCAGCAAAAACTGATAGGCTTCCGGGTAGCCTTTCTCGGCGATGGACAATGTGGTTTCCAGAATATCGTTTTCATTGGGTTTCTTCATTTGCAGTTCCTCTTTTCTTCATTGATGTGAAAAAAGGCGCAGTACAAACCTGTTCTCGGTCTGCACTGCGTCTAAGCGTCTGGCATTTTGATTTCTTCAATTTTTCCGTCCTTGAAACGAATGACGCAGGTGTATTTGCACTTGGGGCAGAACAGCGGAAAATCCTCCAACACCGTATGTGACCGTATCTGCGTCCTTGTTTTGCCGCCGCATCTGGGGCAGCAAAGCCAACGCAGTTTCAGGCTTTCATCCATTTGTGCTCCCTCGCTTCTCTTGTCAGCCAATATGCCGACAGCGTCTGCACATTCTTTCATGCCCTTTTCTCCTGGGCCGCCAATATTGCGCCCCTGTATGCCCGCTCCAAATGGGAACTGATCGTGTCCTCGTCGTATTTCAGCTCATTGTTGGCGATCATGCTTGCATACCCGTGGGCAAACAGAAACACCGTGATGAAAACCGTTTTCGTCTGCTCCATGCCGATTCCCAAGGACCTCTGCATCGCTGAAAGAACAGGGATAAGCTCCTCCGCATCGATCAGTTCAAGTAAAGTCTTTCCGTTAAAATAATCCGACTGAAAAAGGAAACGGAACAGGTGGGGTTCTTCGATGGCAAAGCGGATATAGTTCATTCCGATTCCAAGGGCGGCGCCCTTGGGCGGTTTTTTCATGGTCATCAGGTATTCCGAATGATAAAGGTCTGCCTTTGCGTAGACTGTTCTTTTCAGTTCTTCCATCGTCGCAAAATGATACATGACGGGCTGTGTGGAGCAATGCAGCCTTTCCGATACAGTCCTTGCGTTGATGTTTTCCACGCCCGCCTCGCGGGCAATCGCAAAGGCTGCGTCAACGATCATCTCTTTTGTGACTTTTGCTTTGGCAGGCATATTCGCACCTCTGAATTTATAATTCACATTATGTATAACACAAATTATACATCGGTAAGTAGCGATTGTCAATCCGTCCGAAGCAAAATTTGCGGACAAATATCTAAGGAAGCTCTGAATCGATTGTCTACGGCTGAGCGGCGAATCTTTTGCCGTCAGTTTCTGTCGATTTTATCAGAGCTTCCCTAAATTGTTTTTACAATATGCCAAGCCGCTTTGAATTTTTAACCATGATATACCGTTACGCCTTTTCTTCGTGCAGCTCCGCTCCATACCGGCAAATCAGCGACAGGACAATGAACATGATGCCAAGGGTAACGGAACCGTCATTGTCCAATTGCAGCGGTGCGACGCCCTGCATGGTCTGTTCCATTACAGCATGAACAATTTCCGCGACGATTTGCGTACCAATGGGGAGGCAAATCGTCAGAATACCAAGACGCTGCAGTTCCTTTGCGCCTGCAAATGTAAACGGCGTCCCGTCGGCAAGCTCCCGCCTAAAGTAATGCTCCGCAAATTTGGCAAGCACTGCTTCTCCCGCGCAGAGAATCATCCCTGCCGCCATCGCCGCATATACCGTGCCGGTGGTAACTCCTGCCTCCATGCTTAGGATGCTTTCGAGCGTCAGGCCGCCGATTTTCAGTGTCGGCGCACCGAGTGCCATACTGAGAATCCCGACGATGCAGCCGCAGAAACCGATGATGCTGAAGATAAACACGATCCTGCTGAGAATTTTTCCGATTTTAGATAGCTTTTGAATGTTATATAATGTTTTCACAGTACACGCCTCCTGTGCATCTATTTGTACCCATTTTCATATATTTTTTCATGGTTGTTTCCTCCCATTGCTTTATAAGCGGGATCGCTCGTAGCGTTCTTTTCCCCACCAATTCGGCATCAAATCTTTCAGCGTCACGGTTTCTCTTGTTTCATAGTTCACCATGATCTCCATGTTTTCGTTTTCTTCATTCAACTGATACAAAAACTCACGACAGGCACCGCAGGGCATTCCACTGCCGCCTCCGGACGGTGCTTCATCTCGAAAGGCAATCAGTCGCCTGATCTTTGTTTGACCGCTGTTTACATACATATTTAGTGCAGCGACTCGTTCCGCACACAGGTTCATCACACCGCTACACGCTTCAATACAAAAGCCTGTGTAGATGGTGCCGTCTGCGCTTTCCAATGCACATACCACATGATGTGCATAGACAAAAGGTGTCACATCCTCGGGGTGATATTCTTTCTTTGCTTGTGTATAAAGTTTTTCCCATATATCCATAGTAACCTCCGTACTACTGTACTCTTTGATACTGTTTCCAGAAATTGATGGTTTCTTGAAGATCAGCTTCACCGGCGAACAGATCCAGTTTCTTTGCAACTTCAACCGCGAAATCCACATAGGCATTTGCCCGTGCAGTTATCACATTTTTATCCGTTACCAGGTCCACATTGGAGGAATGGATCGATTCTACATTGCACAGAATCCCGGCGTGATCCAGCACATCGACTCCCGCACAGATCCCGGCAATCAAAATCTCCCGTTTCCTTAAGGCTTGCAGATACGACTTCACCTCCGGCGTGTCAATTTGGGAACTGTTTCCGCCCGGAATGACAAAGCTTCTGATCTGCGCTTTGTCAAGTGCCTCCAAAGGCATCAACATTGACGGAAAAACCTTCCATAGCGCGGACAGGCTTTCCGTCTAACGAGCAGAAAACCATGTCGCAGTGGGAATAGCTCATAAAATAATTCAGTATCACGATTTCATAAAAACAGCTATTGTTATATACAAGAAATACATCTTTCATATCATAGTGGTTTCCCTTTAATCTTGGATGGTACATCGTGTTACCTCTCTTTCACGACTGTATTCTTTTCCCGCAGGGAAAGGATGAAGGCTGTCAGCATCAGCGGCAAGCCGCTGATCACGCCAATCATCAACGGCCCAAGGAGCAGCCTGTCAGCGTATGCCGGATTCAGGAAAAGCGTCGGAACACCGGCAAAGGCGTTGATTGCACCGTGACAGAGCGCCGGAACCCAGATGCAGTTCGTTTTCTCGTAGAGAACGTCAAGCAGAATCCCCATTGCAATCGTAATGACGCAGAACAGAAGCGGTCCCGTCACCGGAGCGCCCCAATAGGTCGTTCCATACTCATACCCGGCAAGCAGCATGATCGGCCAATGCCAGATGCCCCAGATCCCACCGCCAAGCAGCCTTCCTCTTGTAATACCGAAACGGTCTTTCAGCATCGGGTACATTGTTCCTCTCCAGCCTGCTTCTTCTCCAACCGCAAACAGCATATTCACAAATGGAGCGTAGGTCATTGCGGATACGGCACCGATGAGCGCATAGAGTTGGAGGGAAAGACCTGCGCTTTCCAGCTGTGACAGGCCCTCAACGCCTAACGAAGTGCGGACGTATGCAAAAGTTGTGTCTAAGGCATTGGGGACCAGCAGGAAGTACAGTGCGGCACCAGCCGCTCCCAAGGCTGCCGGAGCAAACCATGCAACGAGGAGCCAGCGCAGGTTCCCCTTTATATGGGGCTTCCAGCCAATTCTTTGTATCTCCGCTCCGGACATAACAGATGCAAGCAGCGGCGCAAACATAGACACTGCCAGCAGCACGGAATAGCCCATGCCGTTTCCTTTGCGATAAAGGACACCGGCAATGATTTGCAAGACCCATGCGGCTCCAAATGCCCAAAGCAAGTATTTTGATAGTTTCTTCATCATGCATTCCTCCCTGATAAAAAGGCGCAGAACGAACCCAATCGTTCCTCAGGTTCAGTTCTGCGTCTTGGCGTCTGACTGTTTCAACAGTGTCATATGAAATTGCTGTAGATCGATCAATTCCTCCCGCTTGCATTTGGGGCAAAAGAGAAGAAAGTTGTGAAGAACGGTATCCTCCCGAATCCACACCCGGGTTTTCCCGTGACAATAGGGGCACAACAGCCATTGTCCTTGTTTTTCCATAAAAGCACCTACTTGTTTGCCGGGGCGGAAATGAGGGTGATCCTCCGCATGTTACTGCTTTCGGAGGGTGCCTGCTTCATGTACTTGACCGTCACCTGATTGATTTCCGAAAGGTACTCCGAAAATTCCTGATCCGTCAGCAGCAGCGTACAGTTGGTGAACAGCAGCATGTCCTTTTGGGGGTCGGCGTTGCCGGTGGAAAAGTATTTTGCAAAGGAAGCACAGATACTCAGCAGCGACATCTGTACCGCGTTCCCGTTTTCATCCTCCGTGGCCATAGCATCCTTGTTGAGCCTATAAACGCTTTCCACGGTGCCCCGGATCCGGTTTTCGCCAACCACCGTGAGGATGGAGCTGTCCGCAAGGATCCTGATGTGCCGATATAGGCTCGCGCTGGGAACATCCGGCAGCGCCTTCCGGAGCTCCTTGGCCGTGCCGGTTTCATGAAGCAAAAAATACTGAAAGATCCTCTGCCGAACAGGATTCATTACAATTTCCGCCAGCTCCATGGGGTGCCATCACTCCTTAAAGTATTATCTGATTCTATCATATTCTCATTTCTGATAATGTCAAGCGGAATGTTTTTATATTGATGAAGTAAAACAGCCAGCCTCCGCACCAAAGAGGAGCGCCACCCAGAAGGTGGCGGTCACTGAAGGGGGGGCAACAGGACTCGATTGCCGGTTTTGCACGGCAAAACCGTATAGTGGCAACCAGTTTTTGAACTGGTTGCTGTCAAATGCCACTGGCATTTGGCATTGAAATGGGTTCGAGTCCTGGCCGCACCAAAGAGGAGCGCCACCCAGAAGGTGGCGGTCACTGCAAGGGGGGGCAACAGGACTCGATTGCCGGTTTTGCACGGCAAAACCGTATGGTGGCAACCAGTTTTTGAACTGGTTGCTGCCAAATGCCACTGGCATTTGGCATTTAGATGGGTTCGAGTCCTGCCCGCACCAAAGAGGAGCGCCACCCTATGGGTGGCAGTCACTGAAGGGGGGCAACAGGACTCGATTGCCGGTTTTGCACGGCAAAACCGTATGGTGGCAACCAGTTTTTGAACTGGTTGCTG
>CAKTNS010000043.1 GCA_934589225.1 uncultured Oscillospiraceae bacterium | reverse complement strand
ACGGGAGCGGGGGCAATGCCGTACTCGCCCTTGAAGTAAGCCTTGACTTCCTTGGAGATGTTCTTGTAGCGCTCGCCTACCAAGACGTTTGTCACAGCCTGGTTGCCCACCATCTGGGACAGAGGAGTGACCAGGGGAGGATAGCCCATGTCCTTCCGGACGGAGGGGATCTCCGCCAGAGCGGCATCGAACTTGTCCATGGCGTGCATGTCGGTCAGGTTGGCGATCATGTTGGAGAGCATGCCGCCGGGAACCTTGTAAACCAGAGCCTGGGCGTCGGTACCCATGGACTTGGGGTTGATGCGGCCGGAGTCGATGTACTTCTGCTTGACGGGCTTGAAGTAATCGTTGACCTTGTTGATGACCTCCTCATTCAGGCCGGTCTCGATGCCCAGCTCACTGAGGGCGTAGTAAATGGTCTCGGTGGCAGGCTGAGAGGTGCCGTTGGAGAAGCAGGAGGTGGCGGTGTCGATGATGTCCACACCGGCTTCCACAGCCTTCATAACGGTCATGTAAGCCATACCGGTGGTGCAGTGGGTGTGCAGCACCAGGGGCAGGGTCACACCGGCGTCCTTGATGCCCTTGAACAGCTGCTCGGCCTCGTTGGGGGACATGGTACCGGCCATATCCTTCAGACAGATGGTGTCAAAGCCCATGCTCTGCAGCTCCTTGCACATCTCGGCGTACTTGGCGGGGGTGTGCACGGGGGACTGGGTGTAGGAAATGCAGCCGGAAGCCACGGTGTTGGCGGTGGCGTACTTCTTGGTGGCCTCCAGAGCGGTGCGGATGTTCCGGAAATCGTTCAGTGCGTCGAAAATACGCAGAACGTCAATGCCGTTCTTGATGGACAGCTCTACAAACTTCTCCACCACGTCGTCGTGGTAGTGCTTGTAGCCCAGCAGGTTCTGGCCGCGGAGCAGCATCTGCAGGCGGGTGTTGGGCATGGCCTTGCGGAAGGACCGCAGACGCTCCCAGGGATCTTCATCCAGGTAGCGCAGGCAGCTGTCAAAGGTGGCGCCGCCCCAGCACTCGACGGAATAATAACCGGCCTTGTCCATGGTGGACAGGATGCCCTCCATGTCGGCAAACGGCATACGGGTAGCCATCAGGGACTGGTTGGCATCACGAAGGACGGTTTCAGTGAATTGGACTTTCTGAGCCATTGATATGAACCTCCGTTAATAGATATTGTGCAGTAAATGGGGAAATTTTCACGCACAACCCCTTGTGCGCAAAAATTCGCCCACCTACCGCTTCCTTCAGATACCGGCAGAGGGTTTCCCCTCTGCCGATATGGTGAATACGAATAAAGAATGCTTACAGCTTGGATTACAGCTTGGGACCAGCGGCGACCAGAGCCTTGCCGGCCTCGTTGCCCTCGTACTTGGCGAAGTTCTTGATGAACCGGCCGGCCAGGTCCTGGGCCTTGGTCTCCCAGTCGGCGACGTTGGCGTAGGTGTCTCTGGGGTCCAGAATGGCGGGATCAACGCCGGGCAGCTCCGTGGGAACCTGGAAGTTGAACACGGGGATGGTCTTGGTGGGGGCAGACAGGATGGCGCCGGACAGGATGGCGTCAATGATGCCGCGGGTATCCTTAATGGAGATACGCTTGCCGGTGCCGTTCCAGCCGGTGTTGACCAGGTAAGCCTTGGCGCCGGAAACCTGCATCTTCTTGACCAGCTCCTCGGCGTACTTGGTGGGATGCAGCTCCAGGAAGGCCTGGCCGAAGCAAGCGGAGAAGGTGGGGGTGGGCTCGGTGATGCCACGCTCGGTGCCGGCCAGCTTGGCGGTGAAGCCGGACAGGAAGTAGTACTGGGTCTGCTCGGGGGTCAGGATGGACACGGGAGGCAGAACGCCGAAGGCATCAGCGGACAGGAAGATCACGTTCTTGGCCGCGGGAGCAGCGGAAACGGGACGAACAATGTTGTTGATGTGGTCAATGGGGTAGGACACACGGGTGTTCTCGGTAACGGACTTGTCGGTGAAGTCGATCTTGCCGTTTGCGTCAACGGTCACGTTCTCCAGCAGGGCATCCCGGCGGATGGCGTTGTAGATGTCGGGCTCGGACTCCTTGTCCAGGTTGATGACCTTGGCGTAGCAGCCGCCCTCAAAGTTGAACACGCCGTTATCGTCCCAGCCGTGCTCGTCGTCACCGATCAGCAGACGCTTGGGGTCGGTGGACAGGGTGGTCTTGCCGGTGCCGGACAGGCCAAAGAAGATGGCGGTGTTCTCACCGTTCATGTCGGTGTTGGCGGAGCAGTGCATGGAAGCAATGCCCTTCAGGGGCAGGTAGTAGTTCATCATGGAGAACATGCCCTTCTTCATCTCGCCGCCGTACCAGGTGTTGATGATGACCTGCTCACGGGAGGTGATGTTGAAGGCCACGCAGGTCTCGGAGTTCAGGCCCAGCTCCTTGAAGTTCTCGACCTTGGCCTTGGAGGCGTTGTAGACGATGAAGTCGGGCTTGAAGTTCTTCAGCTCCTCCTCGGAGGGACGGATGAACATGTTCTTTACAAAGTGGGCCTGCCATGCCACTTCCACGATGAAGCGGACGGCCATACGGGTGTCATGGTTGGCACCGCAGAAAGCATCCACCACGTAGAGCTTCTTGTTGGACAGCTCCTTGAGGGCCAGCTCCTTGACAGCCTTCCAGGTCTCTTCGCTCATGGGGTGGTTGTCGTTCTTATACTCGTCGGAAGTCCACCACACGGTGTTCTTGGAGTTCTCGTCCATGACGATGTACTTGTCTTTGGGGGAACGGCCGGTGTAAATGCCGGTCATAACGTTGACGGTGTCCAGCTCAGTCTTCTGGCCAACCTCGTAGCCGGTAAGGCCGGGCTTGGTCTCTTCCTCATAGAGCATCTCGTAAGAGGGATTGTAGACGATTTCGGTGGTACCGGTAATGCCATACTTTTCAATGCCGTATGTTTCCATAATGGGGGTCCTCCTATATAATGATTTCGGGTGAAAGGCCGGGAAAATCTCCGCTTTTCAACGCAATTTGGTAAACGTTCGGCAAATGCCCGAGGTTCACCGGATACATATTAACACAAGAAATCTTGATTGTAAACATTTTTTTCGGTATTTTTTTACTGCTTGGCTATTTTGATAAAAACAGGCCGCCGCAGCCCGGCAACTTCATAGGAACTTAATAATTACTCACTTTTTTTCTTCACATCTACCGGGTATACTAAAGACAAATCAAATTTGATTTTCTCATCTTTTTCATTTTCCTCTCCTCTTTTTTTGTTGCAGGATCCGCAGCTGGCAGGCTGCGGATTTTGTGCGTTTTAAGGGGGTTTCGGTAAAGGGATGATACCCGCTGTATCTTGGTTTTAACCCGTGCGGGTGAATAGTATCACCCTCCAGCGAAACCGTAGGGAACGGCCTGTGTGCCGTTCCGGGGACCTTCCGGCTATATCTCCGTCAGAGTCAACGCAGAGACTGCCGACACGGCGCAAAAGCTTCCCTTGGGGGAAGCTGGCTCGCCTGGGCGAGCCTGATGAGGGCCGCGGGGCAGCGTGAAATGTTGTAGGAACAGTAGGCGAATCCGTAGAAAGGTCCCCTTGGCTCTCCCTTTGGGAGAGCTGGCTCGGCAAAGCCGAGACTGAGAGGGCCAACGTTGAGGATTTAGGTGGACGTGATTATTCATCAAACGCCGCAAGGCCCTCTCAGTCACCTGCGGTGACAGCTCTCCCAAAGGGAGAGCCAAGGTCGCCTTTTCGATATGTTCTACCTCTGCGCCTATTGTTCCTACAATGCGAAACGTGGTACCGCGCCTCATCCACCGCCTATGGCGGTCCCCCTTCCCCGAAGGGGAAGGTTTTGCGTGATTCCATTCATCCACACGGGTTTTATTCGCAACGCTCCCGGAACGGCACACAGGCCGTTCCCTACATACTTTAACGGGTGGATACAAACGAACAATGTGGCCGCTCCAATAACTGTCCACTGTCAACTGAGGATCATTGTCAATTGTCCATTGTCAATTGTCAATTTTAACCCGGGCGGCTTATGGAAACACCCCCGGCCGGGTTCGGCTGGGGGTGTTTGGGTTTTAGAACTTCACGGGCTTGATGTGCCAGATTTCGTCGGAGTACTGGCGGATGGTGCGGTCGGAGGAGAACTTAGAGCCGGAGGCCACGTTTTCCAGGCACTTGCGGCCGAAGGCCAGGCGGTCGGCGTAGTCCCGGTTGGCGCGGAGCTTGGCATCCATGTAGGATGCGTAGTCCAGCAGCACAAAGTAGTTGTCGGCCTTGTGCCAGGAAGCGCCGTCCAGCAGGGCGTGGTACAGTTCCCGCTGGGCATCGTCCGTGGGAACGGTGCCGTCTACCAGGGTGTCAATGGCACGGTGCAGGTGGTGGTCGGTGTCGTAAATGCCCCGGGCGTAGTAGCTGTCCTTGGCGGCGTTGATCTCCTGGACGGTATGGCCGAAGATATACTCGTTGTCCATACCGGCTTCCTGGGCGATCTCCACGTTGGCACCGTCCAGGGTGCCCAGGGTCACGGCGCCGTTGAGCATCAGCTTCATGTTGCCGGTGCCGGAGGCTTCCGTGCCGGCAGGGGATATCTGCTCGGAGATGTCCGCGGCGGGGATGATGTGCTCGGCGTAGGAGCAGTTGTAGTTCTGAACGAAGACCACCTTCATCTTGTCCGCCACATCGGGATCGTTGTTGATCATCCGGGCGATGCGGTTGATATAGCGGATGATGGCCTTGGCCCGGGCGTAGCCGGGGGCGGACTTGGCGCCGAAGATATAGGCGGTGGGGTGGAAGTCGGGCAACTCGCCGTTCTTGAGACGGAAGTAGATGTCCACAATGGACAGTGCGTTCATCAGCTGCCGCTTGTACTCGTGGAGCCGCTTGACCTGGATGTCAAAAATGAAGTCCGGGTTCAGCTGCACGCCCTCGTGCTCGGCGATGACCTTGCACAGCTGCTCCTTCTTCTGGTGCTTGACGGTGTTGAACTGGCGGACCAGGTCGTCGTCGATCATGGGCTTCAGGTCGGCCAGACGGTCCAGGTCCTTCAGGAAGTCGCCGCCGATGCGGTATTTGATCAGCTGGCTCAGCTCCGGGTTGCACAGGCCCAGCCACCGACGGGGAGTCACGCCGTTGGTCTTGTTCTGGAACCGCTCCGGGAACACCTGATACCAGTCATGGAACAGGTCGTCCTTCAGGATCTGGCTGTGGATCTCGGCCACGCCGTTGACATAGCTGCCAACGTAGACGCTGAGGTTTGCCATATGGGCGGTGTTGTCCTTGATGACGAACAGGCCCGGATGCTCTCTCTTGAGCTTCTCGTCAATGCGGCGGATGATGTCCACGATCTCGGGCACCACGGAGCCCAGCAGGTCCAGGGGCCACTTTTCCAGAGCCTCGGACATGACGGTGTGGTTGGTGTAGGAGAAGGTCCGCTGGGCGATGGAGAAGCTCTGCTCAAAGTCCATGCCCTCCACCATCAGCAGACGGATGAGTTCCGGGATGGACATGGCGGGGTGGGTATCGTTGAGCTGCACGGCGTAGTAGTCCGCAAAGCGGCTCAGGTCGTTGCCGTGGGCCACCTTGAAGGTCCGCATCATATCCTGCAGGGAAGCGGAGGACAGGACGTACTGCTGCTTGATGCGCAGGCGCTTGCCTTCCCAGGTGGAGTCATTGGGGTAGAGAACACGGGTGATGTCCTCGGCCTTGTTCTTCTGGTCCAGGGCCCGCAGGTAATCCTGGTCGTTGAAGGCGCTGAAGTCCAGCTCTTCCTCGGCCTCGCACTGCCACAGCCGGAGGGTATTGATATTGTTGGTGCCGTAGCCGATGATGGGCACATCGTAGGGAACGGCCAGAACGGTATGGTCCGGGAACTTGACCTTTACGGTGTGGTTATACCGGCGATAGGACCAGGGGTCGCCAAACTTGGACCAGTCGTCGGCATTTTCCTTCTGGCTGCCCTGCTCGTCAAAGCTCTGCTTGAACAGGCCGAACTTATACCGCAGACCGTAGCCGGACAGGGGCAGGTCGCAGGAAGCGGCGGAATCCAGGAAGCAGGCAGCCAGACGGCCCAGGCCGCCGTTGCCCAGAGCGGCATCTTCCACTTCTTCCAGGATGGCCAGGTCCACGCCCCGGGCGGCGAAGAGCTGCTTCATCTCGTCCAGGATGCCCAGGTTATAGAGGTTGGAATACACCAGCCGGCCGATGAGGTATTCGGCAGAAATATAGTAGGCCTTCCGCTGCTGCAGCCGGGCCCGCTTGCTGCTGTTCCAGTTGTCGGAAATGGCCATCATCACAGCCTCGCCCAGAGCCTCGTGCAGCTCCTGAGGAGTTGCCTCCCGCAGGGACACGTCATAGGTATATTTCAGCTGAGCTTCGGTCCATTTGAGGATGTTGTTGCAATCGTAGTTCATCTTCATGCTCCAATCTTCAAGGGGGCTTGCGCCGCCTTTATACTCGTGGGACAGAAAAAAGTTCCTCCCCACGGCCGTGAATAAAAGAAAACGTACTGATCTCTTTTTTGAAACCAATGTATAGATTACTCATTTTCTCTCCGGTTGTCAAGCAAATTCTGGAAAGGCAATGGGTTTCCTGTGATTTTTGTTACATATTCACAGCTTTTTTATACACATCCCCCGGTTTTGTCCGAAAGAGGAACCCGCTCCAACTCCCGCACCAGCATGGGGGTCATCATGGGGGCGTGCATGATCTGCACAAAGCGCTGGCATTTAATAAGGAATGCGTAGTAAATATTTTTCCCACAGCCAAGCAGGGTTTCCGCGTTGCCCATGCCCTTGGAGAGGATCAGGTCGGCAGACTCAAAGGCTTCTTTGGCTTCTGCGCCCAGCAGTTCCGGCACGGTGCCCGCCACCAGGTTGCCGTTGTCGATGACGGGGAAGGTGAGGCCCACGGCCCGGGCATCGGCCCGGGTGGCATCGTTGGCGGCAATGCCGCCCCGGACGCAGAAGGTGATCTGCAAATCAGGGTAGGCTTTTTGCAGTTCTTCCGCAAAAATCTGATCGAAGCCGATCTCCCCGGCGTTGTCTGTCAGGTAGAGCAAGGTTCTGGCGCTGTCTAAATCGTTCCGGAAGTGCCGGTAGGCCTGCTCGTCCACCTGAATCTCCCGGGCCCCCTCCAGCATCTGGCCCAGGGTTTCAAAGCTGACTTTCCCCTGCAGAGCGGAAAAATCCAGGTAGTTGCCCAGAATGGCAAATTGCAGCCCGGCATACACCGGGTCTTCCGCCGCCCCGGTTTCTTTCCGCACCCGGTCCATCTGGGACAGGGCAAAGGCGTTGGAGGTCTCCTTTTCCTGGGCGTAGCGGTCCAAATCCAGGCCGTACATCTCGTGGAGCAGCTGATTGAGCCCCGGACCCACACAGGGGGAAGGGGCACTGACCGGCAGACTCAGGGACAGGGCCATCCACCGGCGCATAAACTCCGTGTTTTTTGCCTCATCATCACAAAGGCCCCGGACCAGCTCCAGATTCCGGCGGAACTGGCATTCCAGGCACCCGGTGTCCATGGCGATGCTCATAGCTTCCCCTCCCGCTCCAGTGTGATAAGGTCCCCGATGGTCTCCAATTGAAAGTCATACCGCTCCGGGTTTCCGAAGCCGTAGGCCGCCCAGGCAAAGGGAATGCCGGCCTTTTCCGTGGCCTCCAGGTCCCCCTGGGTGTCGCCGACGTAGAGGGCGGAGGGGATGTGGTGTTGGTCCATCAGCCGGAGAATCGTGGTACCCTTGTCCGTGCCCGTGTCCCCGAAGCACAGGTGTCCGGAAAAGCAGTGGGCAATGCCCAGCTTTTCCATGCACAGCTCCGGGTAGCCCTTCTGGGCGTTGCTGACGATAAACAGCCGGTGGGTCTTCTGAAGCTCCTCCAGGGTCTCCCGGACACCGGGATAGCCGATGCGGCAGGGGTTTTCTTCCAGATACCGGTTTTCCGTCTCCATGCACCGGTCCATCAGGGCGTAGCGCTCTTCGGGGGGCAATTCCCCGAACAGGGCATCCCCCAGCTCCGTCATCACCCGGCCAAACAGGGGCCGCAGGGCCTCGGCATCGGTGCAGAACCGGTCCAGGCCCTCCTTGCGCAGCTGGATATTATAGCCCTCGGCAACCAGGGCCCGGGAATCCCACAGGGTCCCGTCAATGTCAAAAATAATGCTCTCCACTTATGTCTCCTTTAAATGCCGGCGGATGCGGCTGACGATCATGTCCAGGGCCACCACATTTTTGCCTCCCTCCGGCACCACCAGATGGGCATATTTCTTGCTGGGCTCCACATATTGCTCGTGCATGGGCTTGACGGTCTGCTGGTACTGGTCCAGCACGCTTTCCAGAGACCGGCCCCGCTGGGTCACGTCCCGGCGGATCCGGCGGCACAGCCGGATGTCCGCGTCAGAATCCACAAAAATCCGCACGTCCATCAGGTCCCGCAGCTCCTGATTTTCAAAAATCAGGATGCCCTCCACGATGATGACCTTCCGGGGCTCTAAGTGGATGGTCTCCTCACTGCGATTGTGGACGGTGAAATCATACACCGGACACTCGATGGAGTGGCCGTGGCGGAGCTGGTCCAGGTGATAGACCATGAGGCTGGTGTCAAAGGCCCCGGGCTCGTCATAGTTCAGGTGGCTCCGCTCCTCGTAGCTCAGGTCGTCGTGGCGCTTATAATAGTTGTCGTGGCTGAGCACCGTCACGTCGTTTTCGATATTGGCAATCAGATTTTTCATCAATGTGGTCTTGCCGCTGGCAGAGCCTCCGGCAATGCCGATGACCAAGATCTCATTCTCCATGGTCCGCCTCCTTGTTTCGTTGGGTGCCCTCCAGCAGCCGCCAGGACAGCCGGAGGATCTCCGGGGAATTGCGGCTGTTTTCGATAATGACCTCTCCGGGGCCCTGCCGCAGCAGGTCCTTTTCCGCCAGCCGTCTGCGGGTCTCCCGGGCGGTGCCGTCGCCGCCGTCCAGAATGTCCACCTGGCCCCCTAGGATCCTCCCGATGGTGTGGGAGGCAAAGGGATAGTGGGTGCAGCCCAGCACCAGGGCATCCAGCCGCCCCCGATAGGGCACAAAGAGCCGCTGCAGCATGTCCACCGTCCGCCGGGTGTCTACCCGTCCGGCCTCCACGATCTCCACCAGCCTGGGGGCGGGGATTTTAAAAATGTCACACTGGGTCTCATAGCGCCGCAGAAGCCGGGAGAATTTTTCCTCTCCCAGGGTCATGGGGGTGGCCATGACCCCGATGCCGCCGCCGGGATACCGGTCCGCCGCCAGCTTCAGGGCCGGTTCAATGCCCACGATGATGAGATCCGGGTATTTTTCCCGCAGCTCTCCGATGGCCGCGGAGGTGGCGGTGTTGCAGGCCACCACCAGGGCCTTGAGGCCGTGGTCCATGAGCCGGTCCACCGCCGCAAAGGTCAGCCGCTGGACCTCCGGCTTGGTGCGGATGCCGTAAGGAGCATTGGCGGAGTCTCCGAAATAATAAAATTTTTCCTCGGGCATGACCCGCCGCAGATGCCGCAGCACGCTGATGCCGCCCACTCCCGAGTCAATGACCCCAATATAATCTTCTTTGGTATTCATGGTTCCACCTGCTTGGCCTTGGTATTTCTTGGCCTTGGTATTTTTTTGTATGTTGTCAGCGGACTCTACAGAAGTAATTATACCAAAGGGAAGCCCCGATTGCAAGGCCCAGCTCCCGGGCTTCCCGGGAGAAAAAAGGAAGAAAATGGGCAAATTTCCCTTGCCTTTTTTCCGTTTTTGGACTATAGTATGGAGTAAGAAACCAATGCAACACCGCGTAAGGGGCTTTCCCCCGGCGGTGCTGCTTCTATTTTGGGGGAATTTGTTATGACTAACTGGCTGTTACGGGCCTTTATAAAAAATGCGGACCACCCGGAGGACCCGAAAGTCCGGGCAAGTGTCGGCCGGATGGCGGGCATTGTGGGCGTCGTTATCAACTGCCTGCTGTTTTTGGGAAAGCTTCTTGTGGGCCTTGTGACCAAGTCCGTCTCCATTACCGCGGACGCCATGAATAACCTGTCCGATGCCACCAGCTCCGTTGTGACCATGCTGGGCTTCCAGCTGGCGGAGCGTCCCGCGGACGAGGACCATCCCTTCGGCCACGCCCGGTATGAATATCTGTCCGGCCTCGCGGTGTCCGCCCTGATCCTCATCATCGGCGTGGAGCTGGGAAAATCCTCTCTGGAAAAGATTCTCCACCCCGCCGCCGTGGAATTTTCCTGGGTCTCCGTGGGGGTGCTGCTGGCCTCCATTGCCGTCAAGCTCTGGATGGCCGCCTTCAACGTGGGGCTGGGCAAAAAAATCCAGTCCGCCACCCTGATGGCCACCGCCGCGGACAGCCGAAACGACGTGATCACCACCGCCGCCGTGCTGGTGGCCGCTCTGGCGGAGCATTTTACGAAGCTGCAGGTGGACGGCTATATGGGCCTGGCGGTCTCCGCCTTCATCCTCTACAGCGGTATCGGCCTGGCAAAGGACACCATTTCCCCCTTGCTGGGGGAAAACGCCGACCCGGAACTCCGGGAGAAGATCGTAGACTACATCCGGGAAAACCCCAAGGTCCTGGGCTTCCACGATCTGATGGTCCACGACTACGGCCCCGGCCAGCGGTTTGCCAGCCTCCATGTGGAAATGGACAGCCGGGAAGACCCTATGGAGTGCCACGAGATCATTGACGACCTGGAGCGGGAGTGCCTGAAAAGCCACGGCGTCCACCTGGTCATCCACTACGACCCGGTAGTCACCGACGACCCGGAGCTGGACCGGATGCACGTGCGCATCGAGCAGATCCTCCACACCATCGACCTCCGCCTGGGCATCCACGACTTCCGCATGGTCCCCGGCAAGGAACATACCAACCTGATCTTCGACATCGTCCTCCCCTCAGACCTCCGGGGCCAGGAAGAAAAAATCCAGGAAACCCTCTCCCGGGAGCTGAACACCGACAGCCCCATTACCTATTACCCGGTCATCACCTTTGACCAGAGCAGCTTTAATTAAGGGAAAAACGTTGCACGACCCTGAAAAGGGGGTGCAACGTTTTTTGGCGTGGAAGGAAGTTTGAGTTGACAGTTGACAGTGGACAGTTATGTCAAAATTGACAATTGACAATGGACAATTGACAATTCTGCGTTTCGGGGCGTAGTACCGTTTATCTACATGGGTCAAAAAACGGACGCTATTAAATCACGGTGGTTGAAAAAACAGACGTGTCAGCGAAACCGTAGGGAACGGCCTGTGTGCCGTTCCGGAGGGCGTTACGAATATCACCCGTTTGGATGAATGGTATCACCTACCGGTGTGTCCGTAGGGGCGGCTATTAGCCGCCCGCCACGTTTAAGATACAACCTGTGCGGTTGAACGGTATTGCCCCCATATACGGTACACCCCATGTAGCGGCGATGATTCATCGCCATACCGCGTTCCGAATATAACCTCTATGGTTGAATGGAACCACCTATCGACATGTCATCCCGACCGAAATGCAATGGAGTGGAGGGATCTTCTTGAGTAGCAATCTTTACCTTGCGTAGGTTATTATTGCAAGTTGAGTAGATTCCTCCACTCCGCTTGCGCGACCGTCGGAATGACATATCTGGGGGGTGGTTCCGTTTTGTCCGCACGGGTTGTATTCGTTACGGAGCATGGCGATGAATCATCGCCGCTACATTAGGTATACCGTATATGGGGGCAATACCATTCACCAATACAGGTTATAATCGCAACGTGGCGGGCGGCAGATTGCCGCCCCTACATGCACATCGGTGAGTGATACCATTCCATTCACACGGGTGATATGCGTTACGCCCCCGGAACGGCACATAGGCCGTTCCCTACGGTTTCGCTGGGGGGTGGTACCATTCAACCACACAGGTTGTATTCGGGACGTCCCGGGCGGCAGATTGCCGCCCCTACAATAACGCACCACGTTTTTCACATTTTTTGCACGTGAAATCCGCATTTAGTGCGCCCAATATACGGTATCGGTAACAAATGCAATAATTGTCAATTGTCAATTGTCAATTCAGAAATAACTGTCAACTGTCAACTAATTTACTCTTTCTCCACCATTTCCTCTTTCAGTTCCCCTCGGCGGAACAGGTATCTGCGGATGGCGAAGAGGCCCGCGATGCAGGCTACGGACAGTAGGTTACTCACCGGGTCGTCGTGGCTTAGAATGACGTGGCGGGTGATGGCCACGGCCAAAACTTCCAGGATGCTGGCGGGGGTGGTGTCAATGAGCATTCTTACAAATTCCAGGCCCACCACGATGGTCAGCACCTCGTGGAGAAAGCCTGTCACGTCCGCGGAGGAGCCCGGGTCCCGGATCAGCTCTAAGATCAGCTTGCCAAAGGCACCCAGCAGCACCACCAGCGTAAACACCGCAATCATTTTTTCCAGGATGTGCAGTCCGTGCCGGAACAGGTGCTGCAATTTTTCCTCCCGGGCCTCGGATTGGCGGATGCGCTCCTCGGTTTTTTCGATGCGCTCCGTCACCTTTTTGTCGATCTCCTGCTGGTTAGCCATAGGCGTCCCTCCTTCTGTTGATTGTCCATAGCATAGCATTTTCTTGCCATTTTGTAAATCCCCTTTCTTTTTCCCTGCCGCCGTGATATGATACCCCCAAGAGAAAGGGGATGCTTATGGAGGACCTGGATTTTATGAAAGAGGCCTTGGCTTTGGCCCGGAAGGCCTTTGACCTGGGGGAAGTGCCGGTGGGCTGCGTCATCACCCTGGGGGAGGAAATCGTGGGCCGGGGCTATAACCGCCGGGAAACGGACAAGTCCGCCCTGGCCCATGCGGAGATCATGGCCATCTCTGAGGCCTGTCAAAAGCTGGGGGGCTGGCGGCTGTGGCAATGCACCCTCTATGTGACTTTGGAACCCTGCGCCATGTGCGCCGGGGCCATCTTAAACGCCCGGATCCCCCGGGTGGTCTATGGGGCCAGTGACCGGAAATTCGGGGCCTGCCAGTCGGTATGCAGCCTGTTTTCCATGGACTTTAACCACCACCCCCAGGTGGAGGCGGGGCTGCTGGAAGAGGAATCCCAGGCGCTTTTGCAGGATTTTTTCAAGGAACTCCGCCTCACCCTCCGCAGCCGCCCCAAATGGAAACCGAACACACCGATTTAAGGAGGCATGGCCGTGAACAACCGGGGCGCATATCAGGTGGGATTGCTGTCTTTGGGTCTTTCCCTGGCCCTGCGTCTGGGGCCGACTCTGGGAAATTTTGCAGCCTCCCCGGGCTTTTGGCGCGCCTTGGATGAAGTGCTCCTCTATTCCCAAACAGGGTTGCTCCCGGCCCCCCGTCAGCCGGAAGCTTACGTCTACGCCCCGGAGTCCCACAGCCCCGGAAATGCCCTGGTGCCCCTGCCGGTGTTTTCCGTCCGGCGGCAGCCGGAAGAGGCACCGGCGGAAGCGCCTCCCAGCTTTTCCCCCCAGGATGGGGCGGCGGTGAAGCTTGACAATGACGCGGGGCTTTCTGTAGACCCGGAGCGCCTGATTCTGGAAGCCCCGGCGCTTGCCGACCTTCCCGGCCCCAAGGTGCTGCTCTACAGCACCCACGCCACGGAAAGCTACCAGAAAAACGGTGAAAACTACATAGAAACCGCTGCCTACAGAAGTCTGGACAGCGGTTTTAATATGCTCAGCCTGGGCAAGGCTCTGGAGGAAGCTCTGGAAAGCCGGGGCATCGGGGTCCTCCGGGACGAAAGCCTTCATGACTACCCTTCCTATAATTCCGCCTACATCCACAGCCGGAAAGCCATGGAGGAAAACCTTACCCAGAACCCCTCCATCGTTCTGGCCCTGGACCTCCACCGGGACGCGGCGGCGGGCAGTCAGCAACCAAGGCTTCTGGCCGATACCCCCACAGGCCCCACGGCAAAGCTGATGCTGGTGGTAGGCACCAATGCAGGAGGTCGAACGCACCCCAACTGGCAGCAGAATCTATCCCTGGCCCTGCGGCTTCAAACCCTGCTGGAGCGTGAAAGCCCCGGCATCACCCGGCCCCTGAACCTCCGGGCCCAGCGGTTCAACCAGGACCTGTGCCCCGGAGCCTTGCTCATCGAAATCGGCGGGGCCGGCAACACCCACCAGGAGGCCCTGGCCACCGTGCCCATTCTGGCCGATGCCATTGAAAATCTTCTGGCCGCATCAAAATAGATTCTGATGCGCGAGCGACTACTGCCTGCGGCAGAAGCTTTTCGTGCCGAAAAGCAACCTCTCAGTCTCGGTTGCGCCGAGCCAGCTCCCCTTTCAGGGGAGCCAAGGCCGCCACTACGGGAAGCTCTGAATAAATCGGCAAGAGCTGGCAGCGAGAGATTTTGCTTCCAGGCAAGGTTCCAAAAGTGGAGGAATACTTTGTGTATTTCCCACTTTTAGAACCGCAGCATGGGAGCAAAAGATCCGCTGTCCAGCCGCAGACGATTTATTCAGAGTTTCCCTTATAACAAGTTCCACCAGGTCAGGCGGTGGGCATCGCTGATGGCCTGGACCCGGCGGGCAAGCTCCCGGCAGCAGGCGGCAAACTCCGCCTCTTCCTCCTGGGCCGCATAGACCCCCAACCGGGCAAAGAGGCCGTCCGCATCCTCCAGGGGCTGGTGGTCCGCAAAGGCGGCAGTCAGCCGCCAAGCTTTGCGCCAGCCCCGCTGGGCCGTCTCCTGGTGGAGTCGGGCGGTGTCCCAGTCTCCCCTCGCTCCTGCCTGGGCTGCCTGGGTCAGCTCCCCGGTAATGGGCTCCTGCAAGGTGGCCATGGTCCACTGGACGAACAGCCCCCCGGCCAGCAGCACCAGCAGCAATAAAATTCCCAAAATCCCCCTGGTCATAGGCCCTCCTTCCCGATGAACAAGCTTTTCCCCCCGGCATCCACCGAGAGCATCAGGGTGGTTTTCAGCTCCGCCCCCTGGCCTGCCAGCGTTTCCAGCACCCATTCTTCGGTTTTCCCCGTTTTTGATAGGTTTTCTTCCAGCAATCGCCCATCCTCCACCACCACAATGGGCATGGCATTCTCCCGGGCCTGAACCCCCAAGTCCCGGGCGCAGGCGGGCTGGAACTGGGCGTAGGGAAATACGGAAACTTCCCCATCGGTTTCCAAAATGGCATACTGCACCTGGGAAAGATCCAGAATATCCTTTTCCCGGAGCTTTCCCAGAAGCTCCTCCAGCGTCACCCGGGTCAGCCGCAGATTCCCCTGCAATAGCTTCCCCTCGTCAATGAGCAGCACCGGCCGCCCGCAGAACAGCCGCCGCAGAGGGGCGCTTTGCAGCATCAAATAGGACAGCACCAGCTCAACCCCCAGTACCGTCAGAATGGGGATCAGCCCGGTGAGCAGGGGGATGCCCCCATCCTGCATGGGAATGGCCGCCAGATTGGCCACCAGCATAGTCACCACAAACTCCGCCGGCTCCATCTCCCCGATCTGCCGCTTCCCCATAAGCCGGATGACCAGGATCAGAACCAGGTAGAGGATGATGGTGCGGAGGTAGGATAGGATCATAAACGCGCCTCCCGTTCGATAAGAGTTGACAGTTGACAGTGGACAGTTGACAGTTGTGTCAAAATTGACAATGGACAATTTTTGGTATATCGATGGTGATACCATTCACCCGCACAGGTTATTTTTGCCACGTGGCGGGCGGCAGGTTGCCGCCCCTACGATAACGTACAACGTTTTTCACATTTTACGGGCGCAAAACGATGCCAGACACGTTAAATATACGGTAAAACGGAACAAATGTATTGTAGGGGCGGCAATCTGCCGCCCGCCACGTTGGACGTATAACCTGTGTGGGTGAATGGTACCCCTCAAAATTGTCAATTGTCAATTTTGGGAAAAACTGTCAACTGTCAACTGTCCACTGTCCACTGTCAACTGATTTCCTCCTCTGTTTATGAAAGCATCCCCATATTCCCCCCGTTCTATTCCCGGTTTCTTGGTTGACTTGCGCTTTTTTCTCAACATCTGCGGATTTTCCTTGATTTCATCCCCGGCCCAGAGTATAATGGGGGCAAACTCCGAAAATACCGACTGGGGGATCTATAAATGAAAAACAGTGAAAAAACTCTGGATATGATCGTAAACCTCTGCAAAAACAGAGGCTATGTCTATGCGGGCTCCGAAATTTACGGCGGCCTGGCCAACGCCTGGGACTACGGCCCTCTGGGTGTGGAATTCAAGAACAACGTGAAGAAGGCCTGGATGAAGAAATTTGTTCAGGAATCCGACTACAACGTGGGTCTGGATGCGGCCATCCTCATGAACCCCACCACCTGGGTCACCACCGGCCACGTGGGCAACTTCTCGGACCCCCTGGTTGACTGCAAGGGCTGCGGCGCCCGGCAGCGGGCGGACAAGCTGATCGAGGCCAGCGAGTCCGGCAAGGGCGTCAATGTGGATGCCATGAGCTTTGAGGAAATGGACAGGTTTGTTGCCGACCATGAGGACGTGGTCTGCCCCAACTGCGGCAAGCACAACTTCACCGCCATCCGGAAATTCAACCTGATGTTCAAGACCCAGATCGGTGTCACCGAGGACTCCTCCTCCACCGTTTATCTGCGGCCCGAAACCGCCCAGGGCATTTTTGTCAACTTCGCCAACATCCAGCGGACCACCCGGAAGAAGCTGCCCTTCGGCGTGTGCCAGGTGGGCAAGGCCTTCCGGAACGAGATCACCCCGGGCAACTTCACCTTCCGTACCCGGGAGTTTGAGCAGATGGAGTGCGAATTCTTCTGCCAGCCCGGCACGGACCTGGAGTGGTTCGCCTACTGGAAGGACTTCTGCAAGAATTGGCTGATCTCCCTGGGCATCAAGGAAGAGAGCCTGCGGCTGCGGGACCACGAGCCTGCGGAGCTGGCCTTCTACTCCCGGGCTACCACCGACATTGAGTATCAGTTCCCCTTCGGCTCCGGCTGGGGCGAGCTGTGGGGCATTGCCGACCGGACCAATTACGACCTGGGCCGCCACCAGGAGGCCTCCGGTAAGAGTCTGGAATACTTCGACCAGGAAAAGGGCGAGCACTACATTCCCTACGTCATCGAGCCCAGCCTGGGCTGTGACCGTGTGGCCCTGGCCTTCCTGTGCGAGGCCTATGACGAGGAAGTGGTGGGCCAGGACAAGAAGGGCAACCCGGACATCCGCACCGTGCTGCACCTGCACCCCGCTCTGGCACCCTTCAAGGCTGCCGTCCTGCCTCTGAGCAAGAAGCTCAGCCCCAAGGCCGAGGAAATCTACCACATGCTGCAAAAGGACTTCATGGTGGACTTTGACGATGCCGGTTCCATCGGCAAGCGTTACCGCCGGGAAGACGAGATCGGCACCCCTCTGTGCATCACCGTGGACTTCCAGACCGTGGGCGACGAAACCACCCCCGCCGACAACTGCGTCACCGTCCGTGACCGGGACACCATGGAGCAGGTCCGCATCCCCATCAGCGAACTGAAGGACTACATCGCCCGGAAGTGCGCATTCTAAAAAATCTTTCCCCCGGCCCTCAGCCGGGGGATTTTTTGTGTGGAATGAACCAATCTGCCGCCGTTTTCTGCATTGACACGGTTCTGGGGCTTTGCTATAATGTTAAAAGAAATTTTATGCCTATCTTGGAGAAACGAGGGAAGCATTATGGAAAACGTGCTGCGGTATCTGGAAGACAGCTATGGCCGGTATCCTGAAAAATGTGCCGTGACCGATGACTGCCGGAGCTATACCTACCGGGAATTTTACGGTCTCAGCCGCCGGGTTGGGTCGGCTTTGGCAAGAATCACCGGGCGGGGACAGGCCATTGGTATTTATATGGAGAAGAACGCCGATGCTGTGGCGGCCTTTTTTGGGGTGCAGTGGGCGGGATGCTTTTACTCGGTGCTGAACACCGAGCTTCCCGGCTCCCGGCTGGCGCAGATCGTGGAGCAGCTGGAGCCCCCGGTGATCGTCACCTGTCGGGAGCTGTTGCCCCAGGCAGAGGAAATTTTCCCGGGGCGGAACCTGTGCTGCTTTGAAGACCTGGCCCAGGAGGAGGAAGACGGGGAAGCCCTGGCCGCCATTCAGGCCCGGACCATTGATACGGACCCCCTCTATATAAACTTCACCTCCGGCTCCACCGGGGTGCCCAAGGGCATTGTGGTGTGCAGCCGCAGCGTGCTGGACTTTATCGACTGCTTTACGGAGCTGTTCCACATCACCCAGGCGGATGTCATCGCCAACCAGGCACCCTTTGATTTTGACGTGTCGGTAAAAGATATTTACTCCGCCATGAAGGTGGGTGCCACCCTGGCGGTGGTGCCCCGGACCCTGTTCTCCCGGCCTACGGAGCTCATCGATTTCCTGTGCCGGAAGAAGGCCACGACGCTTGTTTGGGCGGTGTCGGCCCTGTGTCTCATCACCGGCTTCCACGCCCTGGACTACAAGACCCCGGAAACCATTGATAAAATCCTGTTCTCCGGAGAGGTCATGCCTCTGAAGGCCCTGAAAGAATTTAGAAAGCACCTGCCCCAGGCCCTGTATGTAAACCTCTACGGCCCCACGGAGATCACCTGCAACTGTACCTATCACATCCTGGACCCCCAGGCGGATTACGCCGCCGGAATTCCCATCGGCATCCCCTTCCCCAATGAGCATGTGTTCCTGCTGGACGGGGAGGACCGGGAGGTCACGGAGCAAGGCCAAGAGGGCGAGATCTGCGTCCGGGGCACGGCCCTGGCCCTGGGCTATTACCGCTGCCCGGAGCAAAACGCCGCCCACTTTACCCAGAACCCCTTAAATCCCAACTATCCGGAGCGCATCTACCGCACCGGCGATTTGGGCAAGTTCAATGAACAGGGAGAGCTGGTTTTCTCCGGCCGGAAGGACTTCCAGATCAAGTATATGGGCCACCGCATCGAGTTGGAAGAGATCGAGCGGGAAATGAACGCCATTGCCGGGGTGGAGCGGGCCTGCTGCCTCTTCGACGAAAAGCGCAGCCGCCTGAAGGGCTTCTACACCGGCACCATTGAAAAAGAAGAGCTCCACGCCATTATGAAGCGGGAGCTGCCGGGCTTTATGGTCCCGGGAATTCTGCGGCAGGTGGAGGCCATGCCTCTGAACAAAAATGGCAAAATTGACCGGAAGGCCCTGGCCGCCCTGGTAGGAGGCAGATAAATGGAACAGCTGCAAGATACCGCCTATTATGTTTTCGACTACGGCATTCTGGCCAAGCGGCTGGAGTTCCTCCGGAGCCTGCTGGGGGAGAAAATCGCCCTGGCCTATGCCATCAAAGCAAACCCCTTTCTGGTGCAAGGCACCCTGGGGAAGGCCGCGCGGCTGGAAATCTGCTCTCCGGGAGAAAGCGAAATCTGCGATGCCCTGGGGGTGGACCCCAAGATCACCGTGATCTCCGGCATCAACAAGACCCCCGCCTTTATTGAAAAGCTGGTGGCCCATACAGAAGGGCGGATTTACACCGTAGAGTCCCTGACCCAGTTTGAACTGCTGGACCGGCTTTCCCGGAAATATGACAAAAAGCTCTCCATCCTTCTGCGGCTGACCAACGACAGCCAGTTTGGCATCAACCGGCAGGAGATCGAGGAGCTGATCAAAAATCGGGAACAGTACCAAGGGCTGGAATTCCGGGGCATTCAGTTCTTTTCCGGCACCCAGAAAACCTCTCTTAAAAAGCTCCGCCGGGAAATTTTGCAGCTGGATGACCTGCTGGGGGCCTTGGAGCAGGACTACGGCTACCGGAGCCCGGAGCTGGAATACGGCCCCGGCTTCCCCGTGAGCTACTTTGGGGAAGACCTGGAGGAGGAGCCCCTGATCACGGGCCTTCGGCAGCTGCTGGAGGAAATGACCTGGCAGGGGGAAGTGACATTGGAGCTGGGCCGGTCCATTGCCGCCAGCTGCGGCACCTACTACACCCACGTGGCGGACAAAAAGACCAACCACGGTCAGAACTACCTGATTCTGGATGGCGGCATGCACCAGATGGTCTATTTCGGCCAATATATGGGCATGAAGCTGCCCAAAGTCACCCTGGTGGGGAAAGAGGAAGAGCCCCCCGTGGCGGAGTGGAACCTCTGCGGCAGCCTGTGCTCCATGAATGACATTATGGTGAAGTCCCTGCCCCTGCCTCCGGTGGAAATCGGGGACACCCTGTGCTTCCCCAACACTGGCGCCTACTGCGTCACCGAGGGCATTGCCCTGTTTTTAAGCCGGGATCTTCCGGCGGTATACATCCGGGACACCCGGGGCGGCCTGACCCTGGCCCGGGAAACCACCGAGACCTATCCCTGGAATATGCCCCGGCAGCAATAAAAGAAGAGAACAATTTTTGAATTACAGAAAGGAAACACACACTATGGAAGAACTATTGGAGATCCTCAACGACATTCAGCCCGGCGTAGACTTTGAGCGGGAGACCCACCTGATCGACGACCACCTGCTGGACTCCCTGTCCATCATCTCTCTGGTGGCCGAGCTGGAGGATACCTTTGACATCACCGTTCCCGCCGTGGAGATCATTCCCGCCAACTTCAATTCCGCCGAAGCCATGATGGAGATGATCCAGCGGCTCCAGGAAGACTAAGCGGGGAGAAGCTTCATGCAATTGCTGACCCGGCTTTATGCCGGTGCCTATCCGGACCTGTCAGCTTTTTTCTCCGTCAGCTATTTGGGCCTGTTTCTCCCTCTGGCGGTGGTCTTCTACGGACTGACCCCGAACAAGTGGAAAAATTACGGCCTGCTGCTTTTGAGCTGCGGCTTTTACTGGCTGATCAGCGGACCCTATATTGGCTATCTTCTGCTGTCCGTACTGGCCATTTACGGCTTCGGGCTCTGGATGCAGAACATCTTTGCCCGCCGGGACGGAGCGGTAAAGGCGGCGGAAAAGCCGGACCGGAAGGCCATCAAAAAGGCCTACAACCAAAAAGCCCGGTGGGTTCTGACCCTGGCGGTGGTCCTGCATGTGGGCCTCATCCTGGTGCTCAAGTACTCCGGCTTCTTCATGATGAACGTCAACGCCCTCTTTGGCACGGGCTTCGCCATCCCGAGTTACGTCAAGCCCCTGGGCCTGAGCTTCTTCATCCTGCAAAGCATCTCCTATCTGGTGGATGTGTACCGGCAGACGGTGAAGGCCGACAAAAATCTTCCCCGGCTGGGGCTGTTCCTCAGCTTCTTCCCCGCCATTGTGGAGGGCCCCATCTGCCGCTACAGCCAGACCGCCCAGGCCCTCTGGGAGGCCAAGCCCATCCGGTATGAAAACCTGACCCTGGGCTTGCAGCGCATCCTCTTCGGCCTGATGAAAAAGCTGGTGGTGGCGGACCGGCTGAACCCCATTGTGGAGGAGCTCTTCGCCAGTCCCGGCAGCTATCCCGGGTATATGAGCCTGCTGGCCGGTATTCTTTACACGGTGCAGCTGTATATGGACTTTTCCGGCTCTATGGACGCGGTCTGCGGCACCGCCCAGATTTTCGGCATCATCATGCCGGAAAACTTCAAGCGGCCCTTCTTCTCCAAGAACATCTCCGAATTCTGGACCCGGTGGCACATCACCCTGGGCACCTGGTTCCGGGACTATATCTTCTACCCCGTGACCATGTCCGGCCCCCTGAAAAAGCTCACCGGTGCCGCCCGGAAAAAGCTGGGCAACCACTTTGGCCCCCTGATCGCCGGGTCCATCGCCCTGTTTGCGGTGTGGTTCTGCAACGGTCTGTGGCACGGCTCCGCCTGGCACTATATTTTCTTCGGCCTGTGGCACTTCGTCCTGATCCTTTTGGGGAACATCTTTGCCCCCTATCTTAAAACCGTCAATGAAAAGCTCCGTTTGGGGCCAGAAAACAAGCCCTTCCGGGTCTTCCAGGTGCTGCGCACCAGCTTCCTGGTGGTTCTGGGCGAGATCATTTTCCGGGCAGACCGCATGGGCATTGCCTTTACCATGTTCCGCAAGATCTTTACGGACTTTGGCAACCCCTTCTCCGTCTATTACCCCTTCCGGGATGCCTTGGACACCCTGCTGGATTGCTGCAACTGCGACATCTGGGACCTGGTCATCGTGGCGGTGACGGTGGTCATCGTCTTTGCCGTGAGCATCCTGCAAGAGCGGGGCACCCGGCTCCGGGCCTCCATCGCCCGCCGCCCCATCTGGCTCCGCTGGGCCATCTGGTACGCCCTGATCCTCTTCATCATCATCTTCGGCGCCTACGGCCCGGGCTACACGCCCATTGACCCCATGTACGCCAATTTCTAACGCAAAAAAGCTTCCCGAAATGGGAAGCTTTTTGTGTTTTTAGGCTTCTTCCGGCTCTGCCACAAACAGCAGGTGGTTGGAGCTGCCCAGGTGCTCTTTCTTTTCGCAGGTATAGTAATGGAAACGAAGGTACTGGGCAAAGCTTTCTTCATCCATGGCGTTGATTTTTGCCTGCATCAGCTCGCTGACACCGTCGGAGGCCACCTGGTGGAGGACCTTCAGGCCTTCTTTGCGCAGCAGACTCCGGCAATCGTCCAGGGTGTGGAAGACGAAGGGAAAATCATCGCAGCGGAAGGTGGTTTTGTCATAGTCGCCGTTTATAAAATAATCCGGGTGTTCGCTGAACATGGTGAGAATCACCATGTCGTTGGAAATAAAGGCCAGAAACAGCTTGCCCCCGGGCTTGCAAACCCGTTTCGCTTCCTGAATACACCGGAGCTGATCGCCTTCGCTGTGCAAATGATACAGCGGCCCAAACAGCAGCACAATGTCAAAGGAGCCGTCGGGGTACCGGCTTAAATCCAGGGCGTTTCCCTGAACCAGGTCCACGCGGTCATCCTCCGTCAGCTCCCTCCGGAAGGCCTGAATGTTGCTGTCCGCCAGCTCCAGGGCCGAGACCCCATAGCCCCGGCGGGAAAAATAGAGGCTGTATACCCCGGTCCCCGCCCCAATATCCAGAATGCTCGCCCCCGGGGTCAGGTAGCGTTCAATGTACCGAACGTTGGTCAAAAATTCCACCCGGGCAGCCTTGGACTTGGTCAGGCGGCTGCTTTCGTCAGATCGGCGGTAAATCTCCTGCACCAGCTGGGTATCGTTGTCATAAGAAAAACCTTCCATAAAATGGGTCTGGGGGTCCATCGTTCATTCCTCCTTGAAATTAAAAAAGCGGCCCAGGAAAACCCTTCGGTTCAACCTGCGCCCCATTCCTTTTTTGAAAATCCTTATAGGATCATCCTAAAAAGTGTATGACAATGCAAGCCCCATACAATGCGTTACCGGACTGAAGATTATTTACGGGAATCCATCTTGCCATTGTCACACCTCCTGAGGATTTTTTCACCATTATAGCGGGATTTGGGGGAATGTCAATAGGTTTTTGACATATCCCCACAGGCTGTATTTCCCACGTGGGGTTAAATGGTATGACCCGATACATGGTATACGCAATGTAGGGGCGGCAATCTGCCGCCCGCCACGTTGCATATACAACCTGTGCGGTTGAACGGTACCACCCATCAGCGAAACCGTAGGGAACGGCCTGTGTGCCGTTCCGGGGACGTTCCGGTTATAACAACGGAAAATTCAAACGAAGGCCTGCCCCGCACGGTACAAAAGCTTCCCCCGTGGGGAAGCTGGCTCGCCCTTGGGCGAGACTGATGAGGCTCCCGCGGGGCAGCGTGAAGCATTGTGGGAACAATGGGCGAATCCGTAGGAGCGCTCCGATATTGTCATTCCGACCGCAGCGAAGCGGAGTGGAGGAATCCACCCAAGTTGCAAAAATAACCTACGTAAGGTAAAGCTTGCCACTTGAGTAGATCCCTCCACTCCATTTCATTTCGGTCGGGATGACATGTCGGTAGGTGATACCATTCATCCACACGGGTTGTATTCGGAACGTGGCGGGCGGCAGATTGCCGCCCCTACAGACACACCAGTGGGTGATACCATTCATCCGCACGGTTTGTTTTCGCAACGCCCCCGGAACGGCACATAGGCCGTTCCCTACGGTTTCGCTGACACGGTTGCTTTTTCAACCGTTGTGGTTTAAAAACGTCCGTTTTTTGATCTGTGCGGACAACCGGGACTGCGCCCCAAAATGCAGAATTGTCAATTGTCAATTCGAAAAACTGTCAACTGTCAACTCAAACCAATTGTCCATTGTCAATTGTCAATGCCAATCAAGAGTTGAAATAGAAAAACAGTTGAAAAACGATGCAATATAGCTGAGAATGTA
>CAKTNS010000042.1 GCA_934589225.1 uncultured Oscillospiraceae bacterium | reverse complement strand
TACATTCTCAGCTATATTGCATCGTTTTTCAACTGTTTTTCTATTTCAACTCTTGATTGGCATTGACAATTGACAATTTTTTTAGGGGACGGACGTTCCGGCAAAACAGGCACCCCAAGGCCTGGTACAAAAGCTTCCCCCCTGGGGAAGCTGGCAGGGCGCAGCCCTGACTGATGAGGCGCGGGGCAGCCTTAAGTATTGCAGAAACAGCGGGCGCAAAGGTATTACGCTATGTAGGGGCGGCAACCTGCCGCCCGCCACGTGGCAAATACAACCTGTACCGGTGAATGGTAAAACCCCATACACGGAACAATGTAGCGGCGTTGACCCAACGCCATCCAGCCCCGGCGAGGGGCTGGCACCGTGGTCAATATAACCCGTTTTGTTGAATGGTATCACCCCATACAATAATAAACGTTTTTCCGTTTGTCGTTACAAATACAAACGTACCACGGTTCCGGCCCTACGGGCCGGATGGCGGCAAATTGCCGCTGCTACACCGGGGGTACCATGTTTCGGGTGGTACCATTTGTCCCCACAGGTTAAACATCCCACGTGGCGGGCGGCAGATTGCCGCCCCTACAATAATGTACCACGTTTTTTGCTTATTCAGAACGCAATATAGGAATAAGAACGTTAAAATAACGGTATTACAGCACAAAACTTGCTATTCCTTCCGGCGGCTTTCCTCCTTATTTTTGGGAGGTCCATATAAAAAAAACGAGAAAAAGGAGATTTTACCCCATGGTTTACAAAATGCTGGTCATCAACCCCGGCTCTACCTCTACCAAGGTGAGCTATTTTGAAAACGAGAAAAATGTGTTTACCGAGAGCATCTTCCACGATGCCCCGGAGCTGCTGAAATATCCTACCACCAACGACCAGCTGCCCATGCGGCGGCAGGTGCTGCTGCATTTTTTGGAGGAACACGGCATGAATCCCGGGGATATGGATGTGTTTGTGGGCCGGGGCGGCTGCGCCTATTCCCAGCCCTCCGGGGTCATGACCATTGACGAGCGGCTGGTTGCGGACACCGCCCGGGACCTGGGGGGCAGCGACCATCCGGCCAAGCTGGGGGTCATGCTGGCCTATGACCTGTGCAAGACCTACGGCGGAAAAATGTACACCGTAAACCCCACCAACGTGGATGAACTGTGTGACTATGCAAGACTCACAGGCATCGCCGGGCTTTACCGCCGGGCCCAGACCCATGTGCTGAATCAGAAGGGCATCGGGGCCATTCACGCCGGGAAACTGGGGAAAAAATACGAGGACATGAACCTGATCATCTGCCATGTGGACGGGGGCATCACCGTCACCGCCCACCAAAAGGGCCGGATGATCGACAGCACCGAGGGGGCCGGCGGCGACGGAGCCTTTACCCCCACCCGCTTAGGCTCCATCCCGGTCATGGAGGTGCTGCAATATCTGGACCAGGGCCACTCTACTGCCGAAATGCGGGCCATGCTCTCCCGGTCCGGCGGCTTTGTCAGCCACTTCGGCACCTCGGACGCGGCCAAGGTCCATGCCCTGGTAGAGCAGGGAGACCCCAAAGCCCTGACGGTCTGGAACGCCATGATCTATCAGCTCTGCAAGGCCATCGGCGGCATGGCGGCGGTGATGGAAGGGAAAATCGACGGCATTCTGCTCACCGGCGGCCTGATGCGCTATGACGACATTCGGCAGGGCGTGGAAGCCCGCTGCGGCTGGATGGCCCCCATCTCCGTATACCCCGGAGAATGCGAACAGGAGGCCATGGCCGACGCAGTCCTGGAAGTCCTCCGGGGCGAGAAACAGGCCCATACCTATACGGGAAAGCCCGTATTCTCCGGCTTCCCCTGGGACCGAAAGGAAGGCTAAATGCTGTTTAATTCCCTGAAATTTCTGGCGTTTTTCCCGGTAGTGACTTATTTTTACTTCGTCCTGCCGAAAAAAGTCCGGATGTACTGGCTTCTGGCCGTCAGCTATGTGTTCTACATGGGCTGGAACCCCAAGTATGTGGTGCTGCTCTTTGGCTCCACCGCCATTACCTATGTCAGCGGGTTGCTATTGCAGCGGATCGAAGATACCTCCAAGTCCCCTTCCCTTAAAAAATGGGTGGTGGCCGGGTCGTTCCTGCTGAATCTGGGCATTCTGTTCTACTTCAAGTACGTGAATTTCTTCCTGGACACCTGGGCGCAGGTCCTTGGGCTTTTCGGCATTGGGATCCCCAAACGGCATTTTGACATTCTGCTGCCTGTGGGTATTTCCTTTTTCACCTTCCAGGCCCTGGGCTATACCATGGATGTCTACCGGGGCACCATTCCGGCGGAGAAGAATTTCTTCCGCTATGCCCTTTTTGTGTCCTTCTTCCCCCAGCTGGTGGCCGGGCCCATTGAGCGGTCCGGGAATCTGCTGTCCCAGCTGGAAATGCCCCGACCCTTTGATGCGGAGGGAGCCAGGGAAGGCTTCCTTAAAATGCTCTGGGGCTTCTTCCTGAAAATCGTGCTGGCGGACCGCATCGCCATTTTTGTAGACACGGTCTACGGAGCCCCGGGAACCTATCCCGGCTGGTTTCTGATCGTGGCCACGGTGCTCTTTGCCGTGCAGATCTACTGCGACTTTGGGGGCTATTCCACCATTGCCATTGGTGTTTCCCAGATTCTGGGCATTCATCTGATGGAGAATTTTGAAGCCCCCTATCTCTCCACCTCCGTGGCCCAATTCTGGCGCAGATGGCACATTTCCCTGACCTCCTGGTTTAAAGACTACCTGTATATCCCTCTGGGGGGCAGCCGAAAGGGAAAGGCCCGGAAGCAGCTGAACAAAATGATCGTCTTTCTGGTCTCCGGCCTGTGGCACGGGGCCGATGCCACCTTTGTGATCTGGGGCGGCCTGAATGGGCTGTATCAGGTGATGGGGGAGCTGTTGGAGCCTCTGCGGAACCGTATTTGTACGGCCCTGGGGCTGCACCGGGAGACTCTGGGCCACCGGTGCGTTCAGGGACTCATTACCTTTTTGCTGGTGGATTTCTCCTGGATCTTTTTCCGGGCTTCCAGCCTTGCCCAGGCCAAGGAGATCATTACCTCCATTTTTACGGCCTCCAATCCCTGGATCCTCTTTGACACCTCCCTCTATTCCTGCGGGCTGGATGCCAGAAACTTTGGGCTGCTGGTTGCGGGACTGGGGCTGCTTGCCCTGGTGGACCTGTGCAAACGCCGGGGGCACCCTTTGAGCAAGCTTCTGTTGCGCCAAGACCTGTGGCTGCGGTGGCTTTTTACGGCGGCGGCCATTCTGGCCCTGCTGGTCTTCGGCAAATGGGGTCCGGGCTTTGACCAGGCCAGCTTCATCTATTTTCAGTTTTAGGAGGGCAGCCCATGGAAAAGAACACAAGCTTTTTGGCGGGCCTTCTGGCGGTGACGCTGCTGGTGGGGCTGGGTGTCCACTTTCTGGGCGTGCTTCTGCGGCCTGTGGATACGGATTCCCCGGTCAATGCCGTCCATACCTTCCACCAAATCCCGGAAAACAGTCTGGAAGTCATGAGCTTCGGCTCCAGCCATATGTGGCTGGGCCTGGACCCCATGGAGCTGTATGAATCCCAGGGCATCGGCAGCTACAACTACGGCTGCAACTGGCAGGAGCTGAACACCACCTTGCTCTTTGTCAAAGACGCCCTGCGGACCCAGAAGCCCCGGGTGGTGCTGGTGGATACCTTCCATGTCAATGGCATGAAGCTGGATATGAACATGGACGGGGAAATCTACTACACCCGGGCCATCCCCTGGTTCTCCGGGAAGCTGCCCTATCTGCGCCAGTGCTTCGGCCGGAACCCAGAGCGGTATCTGTCCTACTGGATGCCCTTGGCGGCCTTCCACGAAAACTGGGTGAACCTGTCCAGGGAAAGCTTCCGCGCTCCTCTGGACAGCGGGGATGATTTCTTTGCCACCATGGGCTATTCCGCCACCGACGCGGTGACCCCCGCGACGATGCCAGTGCAGGACCCGGAAATGCAGGAGCCCCTGTATGAAGGCCCCCAGGCTCTGCTGGAGGAGCTGCTGGAAGTCTGCCGGGAAAACGGGGCCCAGCTGGTGCTGTGTACCATCCCCTGGGCGGGGCAGAACCAGCACGCCCAGGCCGTGACCACCTTCGCCCTGGAGCAGAATATTCCCTATGTGAATCTCTTTGACCACCTGGAGGAACTGGGGCTGGACGGGGCAACGGATTTTTCCGATCCCGGCCATTTAAACCGGTCCGGTGCCCGGAAAACCGCCCGATTCTTAGGAACCTGGTTAAAAGAAAACGTAGAATTGACGGATTTTCGGGAGGTGCCTGGAAATCTTTGGGAAGCGGCCCTTCAAAAAGACTGATTTTCCCTCATTTTTGTAAAATTGTCTGTTTACAGAATGGAAAACTTTCTGTATAATCACCCTTTGCTGATAATTCGTCCCTATACAAATACAGAAAGGAAACTGCCATGAAAATCACCATTGTCTGCGACGTTCTGGGAGAGGAAAACAACGGCACCACTCTTGCGGCCATGAACCTCATTCGGGCTTTGAGAGCGGGGGGCCATCAGGTGACCATCCTGTGTCCTGATGAAGAGAAGAAGGGCGTGCCTGGTTACGCCGTGGTGCCCACCCGGAATCTGGGTATTTTTAACGGGTATGTGGCCAGCAATGGGGTGAAGCTGGCCAAGCCCGATGACCGGGTGATCCGCCAGGCGGTGACCGGGGCGGACATCGTCCATGTGATGCTGCCCTTTATCCTGGGGCGGCGGGCCACCATGATCGCCAAGGAACTGGGCATTCCCGTCAGCGCGGGCTTCCACGCCATGGCGGAGAACTTCACCAGCCATATTTTCATGGAGAATTTCTACCCTGCCAACCGGCTGACCTACTGCCTGTTTGCCAAGGAATACAGCCGGGTGGATGCCATCCACTACCCCACCCAGTTCCTGCGGGACCTGTATGAGGGCATGTACGGCCCCACCAACGGCTACGTGATCTCCAACGGGGTCAATGCCTCCTTTAAGCCCTGTCAGGTCCAAAAGCCCCGGGAATACGAGGATAAATATGTCATCGTAGCTACAGGCCGGTATTCCAAGGAGAAAAACCAGGAGGTGCTGCTGAAAGCGGCCAATTTATCCCGCCACCGGGAGCGGCTGCAAGTGATTCTGGCGGGCTCCGGCCCCAAGGAAAAACGCCTTCGGGCCCTGGGGAAAAAGCTGCCGGTGGAGCCCAAATTCGGTTTCTTCCCCCATGAGCAAATGGTGGAGCTTCTGAATTACGCGGACCTCTACGTCCACAGCGCCGCCATGGAGGCCGAGGGCATTTCCTGCCTGGAGGCCATTTCCTGCGGCCTGGTGCCCATTATTTCCAATTCCCCCCGCTGCGCCACCAAGGCCTACGCCCTGACGGACCGGAGCCTGTTCCAATTTGACAGCCCCAAAGACCTGGCGGCCCAAATCGACTGGTGGCTGGATCATCCCCAGGAGCGAACCCAGTGGGGGAGCCGCTATGCGGAAAACGCCGCAGGGCAGTTTGACCAGGAAAAATGTATGGAGCAGATGGAACGGATGCTGCTGGAAACGGCAGGAAAACGGCTATGAGCAAAAAGGTCATTTATTACAGAGACCTTCAGAACGACGACTTTGCCGGGACCCATATCGACACCAAGCCCCTGTACCCCGGCTTTCGCTATGAGCATACCAACCCTCTTTGGCGGGGCCTGGCGTGCGTTGTATACCGGGGCCTGGCCCGGCCGGTGGGGTTTGTGTTCCGGAAAATCTGGTGCTGCCAGCGATTTCGGAACCTGGAAGTTCTGGACGAGACCCGGGGTCAGGGTATTTACGTCTACGCCAACCACACCCAGAAGGTCATGGATGCCTTCCTCCCCTGCCAGCTCCGGCGGCGGGGCAGAAGCTATATTGTGGTGGGGCCGGATGCCCTGTCTATCCCCCTGATCCACAACCTGGTGCAGATGCTGGGGGCCATCCCCTTGGGCGGCACCCTGGACCGCAGCCAGGAAATGGCCCGGTGCGTCCATCAGAGGATTTCTGATGGCAATCTCGTTACCATCTACCCCGAGGCCCACATCTGGCCCTTCTACACCGGCATCCGCCCCTTGAAGGAAGCCTCCTTCGGCTACCCCGCCCGGGACGGGGCCCCGGTGTATACCATGACCAGCTGCTACCAAAAGCGGCGCTTTGGGCCCATCCCCAAGGTGGAAACCTACGTAGACGGCCCCTTCTACCCGGATAAGGCCCTGCCCCTGCCCCAAAGGAAGCGGGCCCTGCGAGACCTGTGCCAGCAGGCCATGGAAGAACGGGCCGCCCGGCACTCCGTCTACGCCTACTACGAATACCGCCAGACCTAAGAATAAACAGGGGAAGTGCCCGATTTCCCCTGTTTTCCAAAATTAGCACTTGACAAAGTCCTCAATACGTGCTAGAATGTCCTAGCTGAATCAGTCAGGTAAGGGCTCACGCGGGTGTAGTTCAATGGTAGAACACCAGCCTTCCAAGCTGGATACGCGGGTCCGATTCCCGTCACCCGCTCCATTCGACATGCGCCAATAGCTCAGCTGGATAGAGCAACTGCCTTCTAAGCAGTAGGTCGGGGGTTCGAGTCCCTCTTGGCGTACCATTCAGCAAAACGACATATGGTGGGTATGGCCTAGTTGGCTAAGGCGTCAGATTGTGGCTCTGAAGATCGTGGGTTCGAGTCCCATTACCCACCCCATAAAAATAACACCATCCAAAAGGATGGTGTTATTTTTATGGGCTGCGGGTAATGGGACTAGAAAGGCCGTTTAAAAAACAGTCCAGTGGACTGTTTTTAGGCCGTGGGAGAGTCCCCTTTTTCCCGAACGCATCCCGTAGGGATGTGGGCGGGAAAAAGCCCCGGGGCCACCACCATCCTTTGGATGGTGTCATTTTTTATGAGCTGCGGGTAATGGGACTCGAAAGGCCGTTTAAAAAACAGTCCAGTGGACTGTTTTTAGGCCGTGGGAGAGTCCCCTTTTTCCTGAACGCATCCCGTAGGGATGTGGGCAGGAAAAAGCCCCGGGGCCGTTATCATCCAATGGATGGTGTTATTTTTATGGGCCGGGTAATGGGACTCGAAGAGAGCGGCCCGCCAAAGGCGGGAAAGGGGCTGCCTCACCGCAGCGCCTTGGTGGGGCAGACCTTGGTACATTCATAGCAAAGAATACACTCCGTTCCGTTTTTGCGCTTGCGGGACTCTTTGTTTACCTCCACGTTCATGGGGCAGACCCGGAGGCATTTGTTGCAGTGGACGCATTTGTGTTCGTCACAGTGGACCCGCAGGAGGGACAAATAGCTCATGGGCTTGAGAAACACGGTGATGGGGCAGAGGTATTTGCAGAAGGCCCGGTTGTCCCGGAACAAAAAAGCCAGACCGATGCCCGCCAGGTAGTAAAGCCCGTTTCCTGCCAAAAAGAGCCAGAACATGATTTCCTCTAAATGGGCCACCTTCATCAGGAACAGCCCCGCTACCAGTGCCAGGGACAGGGCAAAGAGTACATAGCGCAGGAAACCCAGCTTTTCTTTTCTTGGTGCCTGGGGTTGCTTATAGGGCAGAAAATCCAGCACCATGGCGGTCCAGCAGGCGTAGCCGCACCAGCCCCGGCCGAAGAGCAGGGGGCCAAAAATTTTGGCCACGGCATAGTGGATGGTTGCGGCCTCAAAAACCCCGAGAAACAGATAATACCAGAAGCCCTCGATCTGCATATTCTCCCGGGAAAACACCCCCAGATACAGCAGCATATAGCTGCCCACCGCCAGCTGCACGGCATGGCGGGCATAGGGTTTTCCGGCGGTAAAAAGAGCCGTTCCCAGGCCGAGGCAGCCGCCGATATAGCTGAAGTTCAGCAGATAGAACAGGTTACCCTTTGTCCGCCACAATGTGACCGCCACTGCCTCAAAGAGCAGAAACAGCAGCACAGAGGGGACGTATTTGCGAAAACTTTTATTGCTGTTCACGGTCATCCTCCCGCTCCTGGGGCTTCTTGGACTTCCTACCGCCGTGTAGCAGTTCCATCGCCGGGCCGCCGCAGAGCCCCAGGGCTGCGCCCATCATCATGCCCAGGCCGATGTTGTCAAAAACCACCCCAAAGAGGGTCCCCAGGCTCAAGCCCACAGCCAGACCCAGACCGGTGTTGGAGGAAAAATCTCCGGTTTGTTTTTGGTCCTTCTGAAAATCTTTTTCTTGTTTCATGGCGTTCTCCTCTGCCGTTTTTGGCGTTTTTTCCGTTCTTCTTTGAGGCCCAGTGTAAACGGCCCATGTAAACCTCGCCACCGGGGCACCGTAAAAATTTTGTAAAGACGGCAGCTTTTCCGGGCTGCCGTCTTTTGAAGAAAGCGTATGCTTTATCCCCCCTGCCCCAGGGCGATCTGCTCCGGGGTGATGGGGAGCTCCCGGTGCCAGAGGCCGGTGGCCCGGTAGATGGCGTGGGCGATGGCGGGGCCGGGGGTGTTGATGACGATTTCGCCGATGGATTTGGCGCCGAAAGGTCCTGTGGGCTCGTAGCTGTGCTCAAACTCCACCTTGAGATTGCCCATATCCAGCCGGGTGGGGAGCTTGTATTGCATGAAGCCGGACTCCATGGGGCGGCCGCTGGGGTCGTAGGTTACGTTTTCCATCAGGGTGTGGCCGATGCCCTGGACGATGCCGCCCTCGGTCTGGATGGTGGCCAGGGCGGGGTTAATGGGAATGCCGCAGTCCACCACGGCCATGTAGTTGAGGATGTCCACCTTGCCGGTGCGCTTGTCCAGCTCGATTTCCACCATGCCCACCATAAAGGGCGGGGGAGAGACCGGGGAGCTGTGGGTCTCCGTGGCCTCCGGAGCAATGGTGTTGCCCACCTGGGCCTTGTAGCTGATGTCCTTTAGAGACACCTGCCGCTGGCTTCCCACCCGGCGGACGAAGGAGCCTGCGAACTCCACATCCTCTTCCCCGCAGTCCATCATCTGGGCGGCAATGGCGCAGATGCGCTTTTTCAGGGTGTTGCAGGCCTTGACCACGGCCTGACCGGTGATATAGGTGGTGGAGGAGGCGTAGGAGCCGGAGTCGTAGGGGGATACGTCCGTATCCGCGCCGAAGACCGCCACGTCGTCTACGTCACAGTCCATGATCTCCGCCACCATCTGGGCCAGAATGGTGTCGCAGCCGGTGCCCATGTCCGCGGCACCGATGATGAGGTTATAAGTGCCGTCGTCGCTGAGTTTCAGAGTGGCGGAGCCCACGTCTACGTTGGAAATACAGCTGCCCTGCATGGCCATGGCCACACCGGCGGTACGGACCTTGCCGTCTCCCATATCCCGGACCTTGGAGCGCTCCTCCCAGTTGAACATCCGGCGGCAGTGGTCCATGCACCGGTCCAGGGCGCAGGCGTTTGCAATCTCGCCGTAATAGGCATCCATGACCATGCCCTCCCGGACCATGTTCTTGTACCGAATTTCCGTGGCGTCCATCCCCAGCTGCTCTGCCAGCTCGCTGACCAGAGACTCCACGGCGAAAATGCCCTGGGTGGCACCGTAGCCCCGGTAGGCTCCCGCGGCCTGGTGGTTGGTGTAGACCACGTCATAGTGGAAGCGGAAAGCTTCCAAAGAGCCGGTATACAGGGGCAGGGCCTTGTGACCGGAGAGGCCCACGGTGGTGGGGCCGTGTTCGCCGTAGGCACCGGAATTGGACAGGGTGTACAGGTCCATGGCCCGGATGGTGCCGTCTTTCATGGCACCCAGGCGCAGGGTGATCTCCATTTCATGCCGGGGGGAGCCTGCGATCTGGCATTCCTCCCGGGTGTAGGTGACCATGGCGGGCCGGCCGGTTTTCATGGCCACAAAGGCGGGGTAAACATCGCACACCGCCGTCTGCTTGGCACCGAAGCCCCCGCCGATCCGGGGCTTTTCCACCCGAATTTTGCTTTTGGGAATGCCCAGGGCCCGGGAGAGAATCCGCCGGGTGTGGAAGACGATCTGGGTGGAGGAGATGACGTGGAGCCGCCCGTAGCGGTCAAAGCTTGCGTAGGCGGTGAAGGGCTCCATCATGGCCTGGTTGTAGGCCTTGGTGTGGTAGGTCCGCTCCAGCACCATGTCGCACTGGGAAAGAACCCCCTCCACGTCTCCATGCACCTCATCGGCACTTGCCACCATGTTCCGCTTGGGGTCGCCGCCCACGTCACAGGGCGGGAACCAGTCCTCCTCCGGGTGGACGAGAACGGGGTTATCCTTGGCGGTGCGGAAATCCAGCACCGGCTCCAGAATCTTATACCGGACTTTGATGAGCTTCATGGCCTTCCGGGCGGCCTTTTCCGTCTCCGCGGCGATAATGGCCACCACGTCGCCGGAAAACCGCACATGCCGGTCAATGATCAGTCGGTCATAGGGAGAGGGCTCCGGGAAGGTCTGGCCCGCAATGGCAAACCGGGTCTGGGGCACATCCTGCCAGGTGTAAATATCCACCACCCCGGGGACCTTTTTGGCATTCTCCGTGCGAATGTCCTCCACAATGGCATTGGCGTGGGGGGACCGGAGGAGTTTGACCACCAGGGCGTTTTGGGGTGCCACATCGTTGGTATACACAGGTTTTCCCAGAAGCAGCTGCATGGAGTCCTTTTTCCGGATGGATTTATTGATGGCTTTATAAACTTTCTGTTCCATAGCTGCCTCCTTATCCCCGCCGGGCTGCCAGATACTTCCGAATGCCCCGGAGCTGACCCTCGTAGCCGGAGCAGCGGCAGAGGTTTCCCGCCAGGAAGGCGCGGATCTCGTCGTCTGTGGGGTCCGGGTTTTCCCGCAGCAGGGCAACGGTATTCATGACGAAGCCGGGGTTGCAGAAGCCGCACTGGTCTGCCCCCTGGTCGGCAATGAAGCCGATAAAGTCCGCGGCTTCCTCCTGTAGGCCCTCCAGGGTGTAAATCTCGTGGCCCTCTGCCCGGACCGCCAGGGTGGAGCAGGAGAGAATGGGCTTCCCGTCCAGCATCACGGTACACAGGCCGCAGTTGGAGGTGTCGCAGCCCCGCTTGACGCTGAGGCAGCCCTGGGCCCGGAGAAAGTCCAGCAGCACCGTGTCCGGCTCTACGGAGGCGGTGATGGCTTTGCCGTTGAGTTTCAGTTTGATTTCCATGTTACATGCCCTCCAATTCCGTCATGGCCCGCTGGGTCAGCACCCGGATAAGATGGGTGCGGTAGGCGGCGCTGCCCCGGAGATTGCCCTCGGTGGGGATGTTCTCCGCCGCAAAGTCCCCCAGGGCCTTGGGGTCGGTTTCCGCCGTCCGCAGCAGCACCGCCCGGCCCGGCCGGGCCCCGATGGACACCCGGGTTTCCCCGCCCATCCGGCACAGGGCGCAGGCGATCACCGGGAAATCCGTCCGCTGATTCCGCATGGCGGTGTAGACCATGCGGCAGGGGGTCTTCTTTACAATGAGCCGGACCAGAATGTCCGAATCCTTTTTGCGCTTCGCGAATTCTTCCAGGGGGATGATACCGCCCTTATACAGTTCCACATAGGTATCCAGGGCCAGAAACGCCGTCAGCACATCGGAAAAACCGAACCGGCCCCAGATGCTGCCCCCTACCGTGGCCATATTCCGGAACTGGACACCCACGATGTCCCGGACCGCGTTCCGAAGGGCCCCCTGGGTGTAGGCATTCAGGCCCTCGTGCTGCTCCAGATCCCGCAGGGTGGCCATGGCGCCGATGGAAAATTCCGTTTCCGTCTCCGCAATGGCTCCCAGGCCCAGGTCGCACAGGTCAATGGCGGTATTGACGGTGCCGTTGCCCAGCCGGAGCCAGAGCATGCCCCCGAGGATCCGGTTGCGGCGGCTCTGGTTCAGCTGCCAGGCCTCTTCCAGGGACTGGGCACGAACGTATTTCTGTATGGTGATCATAGGCAAATGCTCCTTTTTGTATTAGGGAAGCTCTGAACGGTGGAGCATCCCTGGGCGAATTGCATATTTCTTCTTATAACAGTATAACATCTCCAATTGATTTTGGGAAGAGGATTTGTTATGATAGCGGGGTCATTTCAGAAAAAACGCCGAAGGAGAGAAGCTTATGGCGCAAAACATACTGACGGCAGAGAGCATCCGGAGGGCCTTTGAAGGGAGCGGCAGGCGGCACCTGATTCTGACCGGGGCCAAGGGCAGCGGCAAGACCACCTTGCTAAAGGCCCTGTTTCCCGCCGGGGCCCCGGGGCTTACCAGCTGGGCCGTACCCAGACAGGCGGTGTTTTTGCGGGACAACCGCTCCGGGGAACAGGTTCAGGCAGCGGTTTTTGACGGGCGGCTCCCCGGGCCGGGGAATCAGATGGTGCTGTTGGAACAGCCCTTTTTGTCTTTCGGCATCCCGGCGTTGGAGCGCTGCGCCCGCTCCCCTGCCCCCTGGGTCACGTTGGATGAAATCGGCTATTTGGAAGCCCAATGCGGCCCCTATCAGCAGGCCGTGGAAGCCCTTTTTGAAAAGAAACAGGTCTGCGCCGTGGTGCGCAAGCAGGAGCTGCCCTTTTTGACGGCACTGTGCAATCGCCCGGATGTGTTTTTGGTGGACCTGGACGACCCCTTTGGGGCCCTGGGCTGCGTCATCATGGCTTCAGGCCTGGGAAGGCGCTTCGGAGGGAACAAGCTGCTGGCAGACTTTGGAGGAAAGCCCCTGATTTGCGCTGTTCTGGATGCCACCCAGGGGCTTTTTCGGCACCGGGTATTGGTGACCCGGCACCGGGATGTGGCGGCCCTGGGCCGGGAGCGGGGGATTCCTGCCGTTCTCCATGACCTGCCCTACCGCAGCGACACGGTGCGCCTGGGCCTGGAAACCCTGCCGGAGGTGGAGCGGTGCATGTTCTTAGCAGGAGATCAGCCAAAACTCCGCAGGGAGACCCTGGCGGCCCTGGCCCTGGCATCAAAAAATGACCCCTTCTTTTTTTGGCGGCCCCAGTGGCAGGGCACCCCCGGGGCCCCGGTGGTGTTCCCCAAGTGGTCCTTCCCCCAGCTTCTGGACCTGCCCCAGGGAAAGGGCGGAGGCGCGGTGGTCCAAAAATATCCCGAACGGCTGAAAACGGTGGCCGTTCGGGATGAATACGAATTGAAGGACGTGGACACGCCGGAGGATTTGCGGGTTATTTCTGCTCTTTAGGCAGCAGAATGTTCAGCAGGATGGCCACCATAGCCGCGGGGACAATGCCGGAGCCGCCGAAGAGCAGCTTCACCGCCTGGGGTGCATGAACCAGAATGGCACTGTTGGCACCCATGCCGTAGCCCACGCCCAGGGAGACGGAGACGATGGACAGGCTCCGGGCGGTCAGAGGCTCCTTGGTGATCAGCTGAATGCCGCTGATGACGATGGAGGAGAACATCATCACCGCCGCGCCGCCCAGCACCGACTGGGGCATGATGGAGACCAGGGCCCCCAGCTTGGGGCACAGGCCGCAGAGGATCAGGAATACCGCGCCGGTGGAAATGGCAAACCGATTGACCACCTTGGTCATGGCAACCAACCCCACGTTCTGGCTGAAGGAGGTATTGGGCAGCACTCCAAAGAGGGCGGCAAAGGAAGAGCCCAGGCCGTCGCAGATGACGCCGCCGGAAAGCTCCTTATCGGTAGCTTCCCGACCAAGGCCGCCTTCCATGACACCGGAAATGTCGCCAACGGTTTCCACAGCGGTGACGATGAACATAATGAGCACCGGCACAATGGCCCGCAGATCAAAGGTGGGCTTCACCGGCAGCAGCTTGGGAATCTCAAACCAGGAGGCGTTGGTCACCTTGCTCCAGTTCAGCGCCCAGGCCTTGGTGTATTCCACCCCTTCGGCATTGACGGCGGTGGTGGGCAGCACAAAGCCCATGACAAAGGCCGCAATGTAGCCGCAGATGATGCCCAGCAGAATGGAGGCAAAGCTTGCAAAGCCGTCGGTGCCGTGCTTGAACACCAGGATCATCACCAGCACGAACAGGGCCAGCAGTAGATTTTCCATGGAGCCAAAATCCTGGGCCGTGTTGCCGCCGCCGAAGGAATTGATGCCCACGGAGATCAGGCTCAGACCGATGGACATGACCACGGTGCCCGTGACCACCGAGGGGAAAAATTTCCGCAGAGGCTTTAAGAAGAAGCCCAGCACGGTTTCAAACAAGCCTCCAATGATGGAGGCCCCCATAATGGCTCCGTAGGCCACTACCCCGCCGCCCATGGTGGCGGCCACGGAATTGAACACTCCAATAAAGCCGGAGGAAGTACCCATGACGATGGGCACCTTGCCGCCGACGGGCCCGATGGCAAACAGCTGCACCAGGGTCACAATGCCTGCCACCAGCATGGCATTCTGCAAAAGATGGAGCTGCAGCTCTGCAAACTCCCCACTGGCGATGCCGCAGACACCGGTAATGATCAGCAGCGGGGTCAGATTCCCCACAAACATGGCCAGCACATGCTGCAGCCCCAGCGGAATGGCCTGCTTCAGCGGCATTTTCCCATCCAGCTGAAAGGCGGTTTCAGACAGCCGATAGCTTTTCTTCATAAAAAGCCCTCTCTTTCTTGATTTCCTATTCAGTATATCATCTGATTTTTCCGCTGTAAATCGGGAATGACGCACGAAAGTGCAGCCAAAACCGGAAGAAAATCGGGTAAAATGCAACAGAAAAAAGCCCCAACGCCGCCATCGATCAGGGCAAAAAATAAGCGGGCAGCCAAAAGCCGCCCAACATATCTATCTTACCATTTTTGAATTCCCATTTCAATTGATGTTTTGTAAGAAAAAGCGCCCATTTCTTTGTATAGGTTCCCATCTTGCAAATCCCCGGAAGTGTGCTACTATATAGATACAAGAAGGGACGAAAAGACAAAGCAAAGCCAACAGCGAAGGTCACAGCAAAGCAGCAACCCCAAGGGATCACCAAAAGCGAAGGAAACAGCCAAGCAAAAAGAAAACCCAAAACAGCAAATGCGAAGCACCCCCAAGCAGCTGGCAGCACCCAAGGAAAAAGCAACAGCCTAGCAAAACCCGAGCAGTCACAGCGTAAACCAAAAGAAAGGTGAACGCACAAAGCAAGGTTCAATCCAAAGCAAGCGCGGAAACCAGGTTCGGTAGCATGGCAGAGCAAAAGAGATAAATAGATTCGTACCTTCTTGAATCAGCAGAAAGGATGGTTACAAGTGAAACTGCAAATTGACAGTGCAATGAGATAAGCTCTCGATCAGTAGTCAGAGGACTGGTTGAGAGCTTATTTCTTTTTTTATTTGTAGCTTCACTTGATGCCGAAAACCTTCCGGCGAAACCGCAGGAAACGGGAGGGAAGTTGACAGTGGACAGTGGACAGTTATACTTGTAACCAATGTTGTCAAATGAAACCCAAGGGAACAAAAACAGACGTTTTTCGAACACGCTGGTAGGAAACGCAGACCTTCCAGCAAAACCGTAGGGAACGGCCTGTGTGCCGTTCCGGGAACGTCCCGAATATATCCCGTGTGGTTGAATGGAACTACGCAATGTAGCGGCGATGATTCATCGCCATACATCCGGCGGAAATTCGGATGCTGATGCGAATACACATCTTGACGAACAGGCAGACCCATGGTTTCGGGCCTGCCTGTTTTATAGCCGTAAGAAGAATTATACAGAATTTCCTCCGCCGGGATTCCTAATGCATCTTCCAGGTTCGCAGGCAAGCCGCAGATGACCCCTTTATCAATGCGTAGGTCAATGTCGCTGTCTTTGTCTGCATTCCTTCTGGCGTAGGAGTCGAACAGATAAATCCGGTCTGCTGCCGTTTTCTATTTATCCTCTACCCTCCAGGCGGGTGCGGAGCGCATTCAGCCACTCCCCGTTGTATTTGAAATACTGGGGTCCTGCAATGGAGGTTTTGGTGTTCAGCAAATGCTTTGCCAGCGCGGTGAGAGACCAGGTTTCGTTGCCGAAACGCACATGCCTGTCATCAACCACCTGGCAGACAGCCCCATCGTTCTCGTTTCCGTCACAGCAAAATGTGATCTGTGCGCCTACGGGGATGTTGCATTTGGAAAACGCAAAGGGAGATAGTCGCTCCTGGTGCTGCTCATCAATTTCCTGAGCCAGGGCCTCGTCCTGCTGCTCGGTGGTGGTGGCTTTCCATTTTTTCAGCCGATGGCTGAAACCGTTGATTTCCGCAATGGCTTCCAGAATAGAATAAGCATCCTCCGGGGTCATGGCATAAAACTCCCGAATCCGCCGCTTGCCGTCCACTTCCTCCGTAGACCGCAGGTCCGGGTTCAGCTTGTCCAGAATGGAGTGGAGCTTTTTATCCGAAAGCACAGAGTCTACCTCATAGGTAGCGTATACCCGAAAAGCAAAGGGGACCGCTGTACTGCGATTCAATTCCGCCAGCCGCTGCTTTACATCGGTGGCATAGCCGATTTTGACGTATTGAGGAAAAGAGGGGTTGGTGAGGATGTAGATGTAGCCGGTCATGGGTAAATCAGTCCTTTTTGTTGCTTTTTAGCAGATTCTTTTCATTCATCTCGCGCTTTACGAATGCAATACGGATACTCCCCGCTTTTTGGCAATATCCTGATGGTGCAATCGAATAAAGTTATATGCACCTAGTATACCCCAACCATTCTATTCCTGTCAACACGGCTTTTCCCGACAAATTTTCAGCCGGACCACAGCGACCGGCATACATAATTCCCCTTTTCCTGCAAATACTTCTACCGAAGAAACCGCGAAGGACGCGCATAAAGGAGAAAGCATTATGAAAGCAACAGGCATTGTACGCCGGGTAGACGACCTGGGGAGGATCGTGATCCCCAAGGAGATCAGACGAACCCTGCGAATCCGGGAGGGTGACCCGTTGCAGACATCATTGACACAGTGGGAGAAATACTGCTTTTCTATGTTGGATTTGGCTAAAAGGCGGGGGTGGTAGGGGTACATAGGGACGAAGAAAGGCTTCGGAACTGTGCATCTCCGAAAGGGGTAAAAAGGCAGAATTTGGGAAGAACTTTGCGGTGCAAGGTTCTTCCCAAAAAGAATTACTTGGTTTTATTCCAGCACACATGCAGCTTCTTGTGTGCGTTAGCCTCGCTTGGAGAGACGGCAATCAGTCCGTCATCGGACTCTGCAAACAGCGTGTACGGCACCGCCTTCAAGTCTTTCAGCACAACGACAGCTTTTGTACTCTTGTCGTGGAAGCCTTGCTTGGTAATTGCCTGTTGCGCCGATTTCAAACCATCTACCTCTTTCAACTCCCAACTGCCACCCTGATTCAGTTGGAAAACGCTGCGGTAGTGGAAATTGTGGCGGGCAGATTCGGCAGAATCAGGCTTGTCGGCGGGAGCCGCGGGAGTTAATAAAATTCCTTGATGCGGTGGAACCAGGTGCTTGCGGGGTCATTCAGTTCCTTGAGATATTTGGACATCTTATCCATGTACCGCTTTTTGACCTCGGCATAGTCGGGATCGTAGCAGACATTTTTCAACTGATAGGGATCCTTCTTCAAATCGTACAGCTCACCGCGCTCACTTTCGTTAAAGGTGAACTGATAATCCAGATCCCGGACCATACGCTGACGATGAACGTAAAAGTGGTTATGAAACTCGCAGAACACCTCCTCACGGCCGTTGCTCTCCCTCTGCCCCATCATCAGAGGCAGGATGCTCTCACCGTCCACTGGTTGGGGAGGTTCGACACCCGCCACATCCAGGATGGTGGGCATAAGCTCATGCAGGTAGACGAAGCTGTCGTTGTCCTTGTTGCCGGCACCCTTGACCACCATAGGGATGTGGTAAATCTCGTCGAATGTAAAGGCACCCTTTTCAATGAGCTTGTGTGCGCCCAGACAGTCCCCGTGGTCGGCGCTGTAAATGATGATGGTGTCATCATACAGATTCTCGGCCTTCAGTTTATCCACGATCATGCCAACCATATCGTCGATCATTGTACAGTGACCATAGTAGCGCGCAGCAATCTCTTGAAAGCCTTTCCACCCATAGTCGCCCAGGCCCCACATCTTCTCACTGAGGTAGTACCCATAGGGCTTATCCAGCAAATCGTCGCAATAGCTGGGATGCTCGGGAATCGTGGCGGGGTCATACATAGAATAATATGGCTCAGGGACGATACTGGGGGAATGAGGGCCCCAAAAGTTTGCCCAGATGAAGAAGGGCTTTTCCTCCTCCTTGGCTTTGTCGATCAGCCGGTTTGTTTCGTGGGCCACGAAGTACTCGATGGTACTTTCCACAGGCCCCTCGTGCTTGCAGAACATCTCCTGGCTCTGAAGGGCAGGATTGTCACCCATAAAGCCGTGGGAGACATCCACATTTTCAAATCCGTTTTCCTTTAAGTACAACTCATAGTAGTTCGGCTTGTTGTCGGGCGGCGCGTAGAATACCAGGCTTGGAAAAACCAGACTGCCGGGGAAGCCATAGCCCATAAATGGCTTGCCGATGTCGAAGCCGCACTGCTCTGGCTCCTTGCTGTGGGTAACGTGCCACTTGCCCGCATATCCACAGAAATAGCCGGCGTCGTGCATACAGTCACCCAGCAGGGGAGTGCCCTCCTTAATATTAGTGAAGTTATCCACCACACCGTGCTTATGGGGATAAAGCCCCGTCATCACGCTGGCGCGAGCAGGGGCGCAGATAGCAGATGGGGTGTACGCATTGTTGAATTTCATACCCTCGGCCGCAAGCTGGTCAATGTGTGGGGTCTTGCAGATATCATTCATTCCGTAGGCGCTAATCGTATCCATGCGCTGTTGGTCAGACAGGATCAGCAGTACATTTTTTCTCTTTGCCATAAGAAAATTGCTCCTTTCCAATCGTTTAAGTAATTCCACTGTTGCGCAGACATTCTGTCTGCTCGCATGGCGTGAAACTGGAAGCACTCTCGACTTCCTATCACCCACGTTTGTCGCGATAAGCTTTTGATCATCAGTCTCTATCCGTATCCAGCCGGTTGTGGGAAAACATGCGTACATTCTGGCTGATGTTCCGGTTGATGCAGGCTGTATACAGAATATCGATCATATTCAGTTGGGCGATTCGGGAGGACATAGCGCCGCTGCGGTACAGCTCCTCCGAAGCCATCACGTTCAGGCAGCAGACCGCCATCCGGGAAATGGGTGACAGTTCGAAGCGGGTAATGGCAATGATGGGCGTTTCCTGGGCTTTCAGGTATTCCGCACAGCGGACGATTTCCTCGGTTCTGCCGGAATAGCTGATGACAATTGCCACGTCATGGGGTTTGGAATTCTTAGCGATGACATACTGGGAGTGAATGTCCTCGCAGCAGAAGCATCGCTTGTCGATTCGGATAAATTTCAGATAAGCATCCTTCGCCACCAGTTGGGAAGCCCCCAGCCCGAAAAGAAGAATGGAATCCGCCCGACAGATCAAATCAACCGCCTGCTCCAGCACTTGAGGATCTATAAGCTTGACGGTCTCCTCAAGAGAAGCAATGTTCCGGTAGGTGATTTTATAGACGATATCCGAGGTGCTGCCGGCGGTCACCCGAGCGTTTCCCTTGGTTTCCTCCTGCGTCCGAATGGCAAGCTCAAACAGCAGCTGCTTTTGCAAATCTCGGTAGCCGTCAAATCCCAGCTTTCTGCACAGCCGAACAATGGTGGCCGCAGAAGTGAAGGAACGCTGGGACAGCTCCTTTACGCTGAGTTGGGGCAGCTCCTCGGGGTGCTCCAGAAGATACCTTAGCGCCCCCTGCTCCGCACCACTGGCCGTTGGCAGGTATTGCTTCGCACGAATCAAAACACTTTTCAAGCAAATCATCTCCTGACCCGAGTTGTATCTGTTTTATCCTAGCATATCCCTTCCCAAAAAGCAAGAATCTGCCCCGTCTTCGGTATATTCGCCGGAATACAGGGTCAGTTTTTCAAGCATTCTTTACCCGTTCCACGGAAACGGTGAAAAAAGTTATTATAAAGCCCATGACACAGCTGATGGCAAGCCCCACACAGTACAGCAGCATCCCTTTGGTTCCCACCGGCCCCGCACCCATCATAGGAATGCCCAGCAGGCCGGAGGCTCCCCAGCCGGAGGACGCCACTCCGCAGGCCATGATAAACGCACCGCCGAAGCCTCCGCCGAGGCAGGCCGTCACAAAGGGTCTGCCCAGCGGCAACGTTACACCGTAGAGCAGCGGTGTTCCCACACCCATCATGCCGGGTATAATGGTTGCCCGGACCATATTGGCAAACCGGGCATTCCCGGCCCTCCGGGCCTTCGCTAGCAGTGCTAGTCCCGCGCCCACCTGTCCTGCACCGGCCATCGCCAGCACCGGGAACAGTGTCACGTAGCCGTAACTGTCTAGTTCCATGGAATACAGCGCCACAAAGGCATACTGCATCCCCATCATCACCGCCACCAGAAACACGGCTGTACAGCCATACCCCGCAAGAATCCGCACTGTCGGGTGCTGACTCATACACACCAACCGCACGCCGCCGCACAGTACCGTGGAGATCAGACCAATCAGCGGCATGACCAGAAGCAGGTACGGCACCAGTACCGCAAGCATCGCACAGACGGGTGTCAGCACCAGGTCCACGCTCCGGGGCATCCGTTTTCGTAGCCAGATTTCCAGCTGCGCCAGAAGCCAACCGCCCAATATAGACGCCAGCACGCCGCCCCGGCCGCTACACAGAATGGATGCAGCCGGGTCTGCGGCATTGTAAAGTCCCAGGCTCTGCGCCAGGTCGTTGACCCCGCTCAGACCCGTTATCATGCCCAGCATTCCCCCCAAGATGGCCGTGCCTCCGAACTGCTTACAGGCCGAATACCCGACCCATGCAGGCATAAAACTCATGAATGCGGTGCTCACCAGCGACATCAGATAGTAAGCCGTAGCACTGATTGCATTCTCCGTATAGCCAGGTACGAACTGGGCAATCAACGCCGCACAGCCAGAGCAGATTCCTGCTGTGACAATACCAGGAATGACTGGGTCAAAAATTTTTTCAAAAATTTCAAATCTCGATTTTTTCCAGTTATCTGGTTGAATTCTATTTTCCATACGCTTTTACAGACTGATTTTTCCCATGGCCACCGGATTCCTTGCCCCTGTGACCGTTGGGACGTTGTTGCATCCGGCAAAAATTGCCTCGTTCGCCAGCACCGCAAAGGCCACAGCCTCCTTGGCGTTGCTGTCGTAGCCCAAATCCTCGTTAGTCAGTACCCGACACTCCGGCAGCGCCCTGGTCACCGCCTGCATCAAAGTCTTGTTCATGCTTCCGCCGCCGCCGATAATTAGCTTATCCGGCATGCGGGGGAAAAAATGATCCACGCTGTAGCGGATGCTCTGCGCCGTGTAGTCTGTCACCGTAGCCATTAAATCCTGCCCAGAGATGTTCTCCTTGCGGGCATAAGCAATGACCTTTTTCACGAATTCAGAGCCATAGTATTCCCGCCCGGTTGTCTTTGGGGGTCTTCGGCTCAAGTAAGGGTCCTGCATCAGTTTTTCCAGCAGCTTTTCATGTACCGTTCCGCCGGCGGCATAAGTGCCACTTTCGTCAAAAGTCTTTTTCCCGCCGGTCAACTCCGTATAAATCGCATCCATGACCATATTGCCCGGGCCGGTATCGAAGGCAAACACATCCTCCAGCCGGCAGGCTGGGGGCAGGCAGGTGATATTGCCGATGCCGCCAATGTTTTGCAAGGCCACGCACTCGGTCTCGCTGCGGTAAATCAGGAACTCGCTGTAGGGTACCAAGGGCGCACCCAACCCGTCCGCTGCCACATCCCGAACCCGGAAGTCACTCACCACTGGGCAGCCGAACCGCTGTGCCAGCACAGAGCCTTCTCCCAGCTGGAAGGTGCTGCGTAAACTGTGTCCTAGATAGGCTTCCGGCAGAGGAATATGCCAGAGGGTCTGTCCATGGCTGCCAATGAGGTCGATTTGCTCCGCCCGAATGCTGGTCTCGGCGCACAGCGCCTCTACCGCCCGAACGTACAGCTCTCCCAGAAGAAAGTTCATTTTGCAGAAATCCGCTGCGCAAGCGCTATTTCCGCTGGACAGCCGCAGAATTTCCCGGCGGACCTCCCCGGAAAAGGGCTGAAACACAAATCCCAACTGTTCAATTCGAGAGGCCGTTCCATGCCCGGTAATCTGACACAGCGCCGCATCTACGCCGTCAGCTGAAGTACCGGACATCAGTCCTACCACGAGACGACTGTCTTTCTCCATACATTCTAGAATCGGATGCATATATTCACCTCACAGCATTTCGCTTGCCAGCATCAATGCGCCGGATGCCGGGTCCTGCTCCGGCTCTGTGCAGACAAAGGCAGGATACTGTTTGCACATTTCCGCGATGAATGCTTTCCGTAGCATTGTGTCATGCTCCAATAGTCCGCCCAGCATAGCGACTCTTCCAGACTTGATGTCCAGCTGACACGCCACCGCACCCACCAGCCCGGCCATCTTGACGGCATTGTCCCAAATAATCTCCAAAGCAACCGGGTCATTCTGCCCTGCTGCCTGCTCCACCAGGGGTGCAAGCGCCGCAATCCGGCTCTTGTCCCCTCCGTAGGTGTAGGAAATGATTTTCTTCTGATCGTCCAGCCCCAGATTTTCGGCCAAGAGCTGAGACAGAAGCGTTTCCTCGCCCCATCCGTCCCAGGCACGAGCAACCGCCGTCAGAGCGCCCCTGCCCAGCGCGTAGCCACTGCCCTCATCGCCGATCAGATGACCCCAGCCGCCGGAACGGGCGTACTTTCCCGCCCCGTTCTTTCCGAAGCAAATGGAGCCGGTACCCGCTATCAGCGCAATGCCGGCTTCTCCGGACAATGCGCCATTCAGGGCGATTACCTGATCGCCCACCAGCTTCCAGTTCTCGATGCCGCCCCGTTTCATTTCCGTCTCCACAAGACGGGTCATTTCTTTGTTGCTGACACCGGCAGAGCCGATGCAAAGCGCCCGGCACCGGCCCAACTCGTTGAGATAGGCGCACAGCTGCTGCAATAGCGCAGAGAACCGTTCTTCGCCGATACTGTTCATATTGAAGGGGCCGAACACAGCCGTGTCCAGCACTCTGCCGTCAGGTGAGGCACAAATCACCCTAGTCTTTGTGCCGCCGCCGTCTACTCCCGCAATAAAGTCCATTGGTTTCTCCCTTTTTATCTTGGGCATCACTGCACAATTGTGTCTGTGAACACCAACCGTCCTTTTGCCAAATTGTGCAGTGATGCCCTCATAGTAGATGATTCAGAGCCTTCCGAACCGCTGCGTCCCAGAACGCCCAATCGTGAATACCATCCCAGTGTTCAAACCGGATATCCGTGCCCAGCGCCGTCAGCTTGTTCGCCAGTCGCACATTGGCGGCATACAGAGCATCCTGTTCGCCACAGGCCATATAGAGTTTCGGCAGCTGCGTTGCATCTGACTTTTCTGCCAGCTTCAGCAGATTGCAGTCCGCCGGAATCTTCAAATCCTGACCAAACACTGCCTGAAGCTGTTTTTTCTCTGCTGCTGTCTGCCCGGCGACAAATTCCTCAATATCTGCCACGGCGGAGAAGGCTGCCGCTCCAGCGTAACGCTCCGGGGTTTGCAGTACGCATTTCAGAGTGCCGTAGCCGCCCATGGAAAGGCCCATAATGAAATTCTTCTCCCGCCGATCTGAGAATCCGAAAAAACCTCGGCAAAGCTCTGGCAGCTCCTCGTGGATAAAGGTATAATAGGCGACTCCCTGGCTCATGTCCGCATAAAAGCTTCTCTGAACTTCCGGAATTACCAGCGACACATTCTTTTCTCGAGCGTAGCGCTCTACGCTGGTGTACCGCACCCAGCCCGTGCAGTTGTCCTCCAGCCCATGGAGCAGATATACTACCGGCACCTGAGAAAGATCGGTTTTCTCCGGCAAAATTACGGTCATGGAGGTATTCATCTCCATGACATCTGACCGGAAATCACAACGCAGATGTGCCATCGTCAACTCTCCCCCACTGCCTGGGCGACCCGTCCCTCATTGGCCTCCAGCCGCTGGTCGGCTTCACGGACGTCTGCGCCTGTTTTCAGCATGACAATGGCAACCTTTGCTCGGTAGCCACACTTTTCCAGTGCTTTGGTAGCCGCATCGTAATCTGCGCCGGTGGCTTCACAGACGATGTGCTTGCACCGCTCTACCAGCTTCGCATTGGTCGCTTTCACGTCCACCATCAGATTGCCATAAACCTTGCCCAACTTGATCATCGCACCGGTGGAGAGCATGTTCAGCACCATTTTCTGAGCGGTGCCACTCTTCATCCGGGTAGAGCCGGTAACCACCTCCGGGCCGGGGGTAGGGGTAATAGCAATCTCCGCTAGCTTTTCCACCTGGGAGCCGGGGTTGCAGGAGATTCCGATGACATGGGCGCCCTGCTGCCTGGCGTAATTCATGGCGCCAAGCACATAAGGGGTTCTGCCTGAGGCAGCAACGCCCACCAGCACGTCCTTGCTCCCAAAATCGATTTTCTTCAGATCCTCCGCACCCATGGCTTCGTCATCCTCCGCGCCCTCCTTCGCTTGGAAAATTGCCTCGTTTCCGCCAGCAATTAGGCCAATCACCTTGCCGGGATCGGTAGAGTAGGTAGGCGGACATTCCACGGCATCCAGAATGCCCAGGCGCCCGGAGGTGCCGCATCCGCTGTACACCAGCCGTCCACCCTGCTTGAGCTGGGCGGCAATCACATCCACCGCCTGGGCAATGTGCTCGGCTTCGTTTCCCACCGCCACGGCTACCTTTTTATCTTCTTCGTTGATCAGCTTGACCATACTCAGCGTACTCATGGTGTCAATCTGTGCAGTCCGGCTGTTACG
>CAKTNS010000041.1 GCA_934589225.1 uncultured Oscillospiraceae bacterium | reverse complement strand
TGGGCATTTCGCTGATTTTTAGAACGCCATTTTGGTGATTTAGCCTAAAAAAGGCTTAAGTTGATGACATTGCCCTTTGGGGAAGGGGGACCGCCGTAGGCGGTGGATTGAGCGTGGTACGGCGTTTAACATTGTAGGAAAAACGGGCGCAGAGGTAAAACATGTCGAAAGGGCACCCTTGGCTCTCCCTCTGGGAGAGCTGTCACCGTAGGTGACTGAGAGGGCCTTGGGGCGTTTTTAGAATGATTACGTCCACCTAAATCATCAACGTTGGCCCTCTCCGTCCTCGCTGCGCTCGGCCACCTCTCCCATAGGGAGAGGCAAGAGGAACGTTTCTACGGATTCGCCCACAGTTTCTACAACGTTTCACGCTGCCCCGCGGCCCTCATCAGGCTCGCCCACAGGCTCGCCCACAGGCTCGCCCACAGGCGAGCCAGCTTCCCCCGAGGGAAGCTTTTGTACCGTGTCGGCTGGGCTTCGTTTGAATCTGACGGGGATATACCCGGAAGGTTCCAGGAACGGCACATAGGCCGTTCCCTACGGTTTCGCTGATGGGGTGTTCTTCAACCGACGCAATTCAAGAACGTTCGGTTTTATGTTCCCGTTGGTTTAAGCTGACAACATCCGTTTCACCAATAACTGTCAACTGTCCACTGTCAACTGTCAACATTTTCCCTCTTCCACATACAAAAAAGCCCGGGGCGTATCGGCTACGTCCCGGTGCTTATTTATACGCCGTTGACCACGTTTTTGGGGGTGCCGTTCAGGAAGCCGCGGATGTTGTCTGCCACGGTGTTCAGCAGACGCTGGCGGCTTTCCAGGGGGGCCCAGGCCATGTGGGGGGTGATGATGCAGTTTTTGCAGGAGAGCAGGGGGTTACTCGGGTCAATGGGCTCCTGACAGGTCACGTCCAGGGCGGCGCCCCGGAGCTTGCCGGAGGTCAGGGCCTGGGCCAGGGCCTGTTCGTCGATCAGGGCTCCCCGGGAGGTGTTTACCAGCAGGGCACCGCGGCGCATTTTGGAGAGGGTCTGGGCGTTGATGATGCCCTGGGTCTCCGGGAACAGGGGACAGTGGAGGGACACCACGTCCGACCGGGAAAGCAATGTGTCCAGGTCCACATAGGTGGCGATCTCCCGGCCCTGGGGGCTCTGGCTGCGGTTGTAGGCCAGAATGTTCATGCCGAAGGCCTTGGCAAGCCGTGCCACGGCCATGCCGATGCGGCCAAGACCGATGATGCCCATGGTTTTGCCTGCCAGTTCCATCTGGGGGGTCAACCAGTAGGTAAAGCAGTCGGCCTTCTGCCAGCCGCCCCGGTGGACATCCCGGTCGTGGAGCCCAACACGGTGGCACAGCTCCAACAGTAGGGCAATGGTAAACTGGGCCACGGCCGCGGTGCCGTAGGTGGGGACATTGGTCACGGGGATGCCCCGCTGGGCGCAGCCTTCAGTGTCAACAACATTGTAGCCCGTGGCCAGCACGCAGATCAGCCGGATATTGGGGCAGCGGTCCAGAATTTCCCGGGTAATGGGAACCTTGTTCAGCAGCACGATCTCGCTGTCACCGATCCGGGCAATGGCCTCCTCCTGGGAGTCGGTCCGCTCGTAAACCGTTACTTCACCGAATTCTTCCAGGCAGGAATAGGACAGATCCCCGGGGTTCAGGGCGTGGCCGTCCAACACTACAAGTTTCATAAAGTTCTCCTCTTCAAAAAATGTCTAACATGCTGTCCAGGTAGATGGCTTCCCGGACGTGCAGCTGGTATTGGGGCTTGGTCAGGTAATACAGCAAAAATTCCAGCACCATGGCGCTGCCCAGGCCCCGGCCCTCCAGTTTGAAGTTTTCAAAGCCCATGGGCAGGTATAGTTCCTGAATGTCCTGAATGCTGATAAAGCCCGGATTTTCCATGGCCCGGGAGAACCGGTAGCCCTCATCTGCGTGGGGGGCGGTGCAGACATGGTCCGGGCAGGGGAGACCCAGGTTTTTCCGGCTGACGTTTTCGTAGCAGGCCTTCCGCTGGGTGCAGCCAAAGTCGCAGCACTCGTTGCACAGAAATTCCACCTTGGACCTTTGGGCCGGGGTCAGGGTTTCCAGATGGCGGAAGTCCTTATTCAGCCGAAAATCCGGCACCACATAGGAAAAGGTCTCCCGGTCCACCTCCTCCAGAAAGTCCTGCCAGCGGGTCAGAACCTTGGTGGTGGAGGAGATGCGGCAGAGGTTTGGGTAATGGCGCTCCAAATAGGCCAGCAGCAGCTCGGAGTGGAGGATCACCCCGTTTCCCTCCCGGGCGTTCAGCTGTCTGCACAGGGCGTTGGAGGCAGGGTCACCCAGGTGCTCCGGCTCCAAAAGAGAATTGCTGAAGGTCAGCCGGGCAGAAAGACCCTCTGCCCGGCACAGCTCCAGGGGGCCTTGAATATCCCGGGTCTCGCAGCCCACCCGGCCGCCGCCCCACAGGCAGATAGCCGGTGCCCCATAGAGGGAGCCGATGCGGCACCAGTCGTAAAAATATTCCCGATGGTCCCGGAACAGGGGCAAAAACAGCCGGTAAAGCTCGTAAAACTCAAACAGCCCCGGCAGATGGAAAACCGCTTGCTTCAAAGGACTTACACCTTGAATTTATAGCAGCACTTCCGCACATGGGCGGTGTCTCCGTCTGCCACTTTGACCATGTGGATATCCTCGGGATAGACGATGAGCACGTCCTCCGGGGTCATGGTGAACCAGGTTTCCACGGGGCCCTGGAAGCCTACAAAGTCTTCCTGCTCCTTCCGGACGGTCTCGGTCAGGCGCTCCACATTGGAAACGCCGATTTTTTCATGGCCCCCCAGCAGCACATGGACATCGCCGTAGGCAATGTGCCCTTCCCACAGGGCCTGTTCCTGGGGGATGGTGTCGTAGTCGAAGCGATTGACAAAGGCGTTGTCTCCGTCAATGTCGTTTCTGCCCATGGAAAGCTGCTCCGGGTCATTGCAGAGAATGGCCCGGATGGCGGCATCCAGAGACTTGCTCTGGCCCAGATACCGGGAAAGATTCTTTTTCTTCGTGTAAATCATCAAAAATCCACCTTTCTATAAACGCAGGGATTGCCGGGACGGTCTTTGGGACTGTCCCGGCAAGAATCAGTTACTTGGCACGGATGCGGTTACACAGGTCCAGGGAAAGGCCGTCGGCTTCGTCAATTTCCAGAAGCTCCTTCACCAGGCGCTCTTCCTCCTGGGGGGTGAAGTTGGTAAAGGGACGGCGGGCGTAGCCTGCGGGAATGCCTGCGGCCCGGAGCCAGAGCTTGATGCAGGCCATCATGCTGCCGCTGTGAATTCCCGCCATAATGACATGGACGGCTTTGCATTGCAGCGCGGTGGCCGCGGGAATGTCGGAACGTTTGACCGCATCCCAAATCCGCAGATACAGGTCCGGAATGCAATTATAGAAGGAACCGATGATTCCGTCAACCCCCAATGCAATATTGGAGGAGCCCAATTCGTCGCAGCCGCCGTAAATCTGGAAGCCGGGCTTGCACTGCTCCCGGATCTGGGCGGTTTCATACAGGGCCGTTCCCGTGTATTTGACACCCTTGACGTTTTCGATTTGGCTGAGCTTTACAATGGTCTCCACGGACATCATTCCGGCCAGAGGAATGTTGTAGACGATCATGGGAAGATCCGTTGCCTGGGCAATGTCCCGGTAGTAGCCGATGATCTGCTCCTCGTTAAACCGGAAATAGAAGGGAGGTACGCTGGAAACGCCGGCGGCTCCATGGGCCTGGGCGTGCTCGGCCAGCTCGATGGAGGTTCTGGTGGACATGGCACCGACGTGGACCACCACAGGCACCCGGTCGCCTACCTCCTCCATGACGATCTCCACCTGGCGCTTCCGCTCCTCGGGGGTCATCAAAAAGGCTTCGCCGGTGGAACCCGTGAGATACAGGCCCCCGATGGGGTAGCTCAGCAGATGGCGGATAAAGGCCCGGGTGCTGGCCTCGTCCAGGTTTTCGGCCTTGTCGAATACGGAAATGACGGCGGGAATAACACCTTTAAAATCTTGAATATTGCGGCTCATAGTAAGTTACTCCTTTTCTTTTGCCAGAAAGTCTGCGTATTGATCGTGTACCAGATGACAGGCGGCGAAATGGCTCACGCCGTCAATGATGTATTCTTCCAGAACCGGACGCTCCTGCTTGCATTTTTCGCAGCACTGGGGGCACCGGGGGTGGAAGGTACAGCCGCTGGGGGGATTGGCAGGGCTGGGGACGTCGCCCTGCAGGGGGATGCGCTTTTTCTTATGGGTCACGTCTGCCACGGGAATGGCGCTGAGCAGGGCCTGGGTATAGGGGTGGAGGGTGTTTTTGAACAGCTCCTCCGAGGTGGTCAGCTCCACCACCCGGCCTAAGTACATGACCGCGATCCGGTCCGCCAGGTATTCCACCACGGACAAGTCGTGGGTGATGAAAATATAGGTCAGCTTGTATTCTTCCTTCAGCTGGTTGAGAAGCTTCAGCACCTGGGCCTGGATGGAAACGTCCAGGGCGGACACCGCCTCGTCACAGATGATGAGCTCGGGACTAACAGACAGTGCCCGGGCGATGCCGATGCGCTGCCGCTGGCCGCCGGAGAACTCATTGGGATACCGGGTCATATAATCCCGGGGCAGGTTTACCGCCTCCAGAAGGTCTCCGATTTTTTTGATGCGCTCGTCCTTGCTCTTGACTCCAAACTTGATCAGAGGGTCTTCCAGGGAGCCGAAAATCGTAAAGGCGGGGTTTAAGGAGGAATAGGGGTCTTGGAAGACGATCTGGATTTTCTGCCGGGCATCGTCCAGCTCCTTCCGGCTCAGCTTCCGCAGGTCCTTAAAGCCGTCCTCAAACTTATACTCCATGCTGCCCTCGGTAACGGGCACCAGCTGCAAGATGGATTTGCCCAGGGTGGTCTTGCCGCAGCCGGACTCCCCAACCAGGCCCAGGGTCTCTCCCCGGTAAACATCCAGGTTGATGTCGTCCACGGCCTTGACATAGCCCACGGTGCGCTTCATCAGGCCCTTTTTAATGGGAAAATAGGTTTTGGCGCCTCGAACTTTCAGAAGGACCTCTTTCTTTTGCTCATTTGCCACTTGCCATTACCTCCTTATAGTTAAAGCACCGGGAATAATGACCTTCCTTTACCCACTGCTCGGGAGGCATTTCCGTCTCGCAGCGCTCGCAGGCGTAATCGCACCGGGGGCAGAACTGGCAGCCCTTGGGCCGGTTGAAGGGGTCAGGGGTAGAGCCCCGAATGGGTTCCAGCTGCTGATTTTTGCCCTTGCCCAGAATGGGGATGGAGCGGAGCAGGGCCTTGGTGTAGGGATGGGTGGGATTGGTGAAAATATCCTCGGCCTTGCCGTATTCGACGATGTTGCCCATGTACATGACGGCCACCTCGTCGGCCATTTCCGCCACCACGCCCATGTTGTGGGTGATCATCATAATGGCGGTGCCGTGTTTTTCCTTCAGCTCGTTCATCAGGTCAAAAATCTGGGCACTGATGGTCACGTCCAGGGCGGTGGTGGGCTCGTCGGCCAGCAGAATTTTGGGCTCACAGGACATGCCCATGGCGATCATGGAGCGCTGGCGCATGCCGCCGGAGAACTGGTGGGGGTATTCGCCGTAGCGGATTTCCGGGGCGGGGATGCCCATATCCGCCAGGTCCTCAATGGCCTCTTCCTTATATTGGGCCTTGGTCAGACCCTTTTTGTGCTCCCGGAGCATTTCCTCGATCTGGTAGCCCACGGTGAACACCGGGTTCAGGGCGGTCATGGGGTCTTGGAAGATGATGGCAATGTCTTGCCCACGGAGGGCGCGCATTTCCTTGCCGTTCTTTTCCAGCTGGTCCAGCCGGACCTCACTTCCGTCCTCTTTGTAATAGGTAATGGAGCCGGACTCGATCCGGGACAGCTCCGGCAGCAGCCGCAAAATGGAGTTGGCGGTAACGGACTTACCGCAGCCGGATTCGCCTACCACGCACAGCGTCCGCCCCCGGCGAATGTCAAAGCTGACACCCCGCAGGACCTTGTTGCAGCGGCTGTTGGTATAGAAATTGACGTGCAGGTCCTTCACCCGAAGGACCACATCGTCCTGCTTTTTTTCTACAGTTTCCATAGGGTTCACCTCTTAACCGATCTGGTTGGGGTCGCTGGCATCCCGCAGGCCGTCACCGATGAAGTTGATGGACAGCACGAACAGAATCAGCATAATGGAGCAGGGGAGCCACATCCACCAGTACCCCAGCCAGTCAAAGCGGATGGTGCCGGAGTTGGTGATGACGTTGATGATGTTGCCCCAGGTGGCGATCTCCTGGGGAACGCCGTAGCCCAGGACGGACAGGGAGGCCTCCTGCAAAATGAACATGGCGGTGGACAGGGTGATGTTGACCACCACGGGGCCCAGGGTGTTGGGCAGCAGATGCTTGAAGGCGATTTTCACATCGGAGATGCCGAAGGCTCGCAGGGCCTGCACAAACTCCTCTTCCTTCAGCGACAGCACCTTGCTTCGGGCCATACGGTACATGCTGGGCCAGCCGGTGAGGATGAAAATGACGATCAGGTTCTGAAGGCTTTGGCCCACCAGGGCCACAATGATGATGATGAGCACCATCTGGGGGAAGGACAGGAAAATATCCGCGATTTTCATCAGGATGTTGTCCAGCCAGCCTCCCTTATAGCCTACAAACAGGCCCAGGGTCACGCCAATCAGCGCTGCGCCCAGGGCACTGCCCAGGCCCACCACGATACTGATGCGGCCGCCGTAGAGCATCCGGGACCAGATGTCCCGGCCCATCTGGTCGGTGCCGAAGATGTGGGCCAGAGAGGGGGGCTGCATCTTTTCCCGCAGGGCAAAGGCCGTGGGGGAATACTTGGTAAAGAGGGGGGCGCCGAAGCACAGCAGGCAGATGACGAAGAACATGACCACGCCCAAAACTGCCAGCTTGTTGGCGGTGAGCTTCCGCAGTGTCCGGTTGGTGAGCTTGGTGGAGAGCTTGCCGCTTTCCTCCATGTCCCGGATTTTATCCATCTGACGGTCCAAAGCCGTCCGTTTTACTTTATTTGTATTTGTCATGACAGTTTCACCCTCGGATCAAGAACGGCTGTCAGAATATCCACAAGCAGGGACGACAGCAGCACGAGCAGGACCATAAACAGGCCGACGGACATGATAATGGGGGTATTCTGGGTCTTTACGGCATCGGTGAACCATCTGCCAACGCCGGGCCACTGGAAAATATTTTCAATGACGATGGAGCCGCTGATCAGGGTGGGGAGCCGGAAGCCAATCAGAACCATGACGGGGGTGCAGGCCACCCGGAAGCCATGGAGCATATTGACCTTCCACTCCGGCAGACCCTTGGCCCGGGCGGTTTTCATATAGTCCCGGTTCATGGAATCCAGCATGCTGGACCGGGCGTAGCGCATGACACCGGCGGTCATGGAAATGCCGAGAACAAAGGCGGGCAGGAACAGATGGTGCAGCTCACTAAGAAGGCCACCGGTGCCCCGCTGGCCCACAGGGAACCACTTGAGGTTCAGGGCGAAGAGAATAATGCAGAAAATACCAAACAGGAACTGGGGGATGGCAACGCCGATCATACCCGCAACGGTCAGCACGTTGTCGGCGATTTTCCCCTTTTTAAGGGCCGAGATCACGCCCAGCAGAATGCCCAGCACCGTGGAAATAATCAGAGCGGCCAGAGACAGCTCGATGGTGGCGGGAAGCTTCTGCATCATGAGCTCGCTGACGGGCATGTTGTTTTGCAGGGAATACCCAAGGTCCCCGGTACATACCCCCTTGAGCCAGTTGAAATAGCGGACGATCATGGGGCCGTCCAGACCCTTGGCCACCCGGAAGGCCTGAATCTGCTCCGGGGTCATTTCGGCCAGCTGATCCATGGGGATCAGGAAATCGATCACGTCACCGGGCATCAGCTCCACGCCCAGATAGATGAGAAACGTGATGATCAGCAGCATGGGAATCATGCCCAGCAGTTTTCTTAGTGTAAAATTCAGCATGGAAAAACCCCTTCCACTTTCTGTAGACATCCGGGCAGCGCTTGCTGGTGCTGTGGGTCGCCTTCCGGATAGCGGGCGGGGGCTAGCCTTTGCTAGCCCCCGGATAACGGATCAGAATTACTTTGCGGCTCTCTCAAACATGTTGATGAAGATGTATCTGGGGAAGGTCACGTTGACGGTCTGCACATCGAAGCCCTCCATGGAGTGGAACTGCTGGACCTGAGAGGAGTCCTTGCAGAAGGCATAGTCGATCTTGTCGGCCTTGGCGTTGGTGATCAGATTCTCGTCACCGGCGTCGGTGGAGGGGTACATGTAGATCTTTTCGATGTTGCCGGTGCCGGGGACGAAGTAGTCCTCGTTGCGGGTCAGGATGGTGTACTCACCCAGCTTCACGGTCTCGACCTTGAACGGGCCGGTGCCGATGGGCTTCTGCCAGAAGGTGTCGGCGGCGAAGTTCTCGGGAGCCACGTTCTCCAGGCAGTGCTTGGGCAGAACGGCCCACTGGGAGAAGATGGTCAGGGCGTTGGGCTGGGGATTGTTGAACTGGAAGACAACCTTGTTGCCGTCTACGGTGATGGAAGCGGCATCGTTCATCACGTCGGTCATAACGGCGTTGGCACCGGGAACGGTGGGATAGTACTTGAAGGTCCAGGCCACGTCATCGGCGGTGAAGTCCTGGCCGTCGTGCCACTTGATGCCGTCGCGGATGGTGAAGGTGATGGTCTTGCCGTCCTCGGAGACTTCATAGCTTTCGGCCAGAGAGCCGTCGGTGGGGGTCAGGCTGGTGTCGGCGTTCAGCAGACGGTCAAATACGATTTCCTGATGCCAGAACAGGCCCGGGTTGGTAGCGGTGTGCTCCAGGGCGTTGACGGCGCCGGTGTTGGTGTACATGGTCTTGTCGGCCCGGTCAATACTCCAGTCCAGAATGTTCTTGGTGTAGGAGAACTGGTCGTTGCCGACGGCGTTACCGGCCATGTCCAGGTGCTTGGAGGTGATGACCCAGGAGGGGATGTAGAACAGGGGGATGACTTCCACGTTCTCGTTTTCGTAGACCTGGATGGCATCATAGGCGGCCTTCTGGTCGGCGGTGGTGACGGCCACCTTGGCGGTCTCAATCAGAGCGTCCAGAGTGGGGTCAGGCAGAACGGTGGAGTTGTTGGGGGCGGTGCTGTGGTGACGGTTGTACAGCTCGCCCAGAGTCAGGGCGTTGGTACCGGCAAAGCACAGGTCCCAGTCCACAGCGGAGGTCTTGCCGTCGGCAGAGGGCGTCCACAGCTGGACGGTCAGGTTGTCGGTCAGCAGCTGGAACTCCATCTTGACGCCAACTTCGGCCCAGTAGCCCTGGATGGCGGTGATGGTGTCCAGGAGGTTGCCGGTGTAGTAAACGGCCTTCAGGGTGTAGGAGCTGTCCCAGCCGGCTTCTGCCAGCAGCTGCTTGGCAAGCTCGGGGTTGTAGGTGTACTCGGTGAGGCCGTCAGCCTGCCAGGTTCCTTCGGGAACCAGAGACTTGTGGGCGGCGACCACGTTGTTTTCCCACAGACCTTCTACGATGGCATCCATGTCAATGGCATACCACAGTGCCTGACGGACGCGGACATCCTGCAGGGGATTGGTGTAGGCGGGGGCGGCGGGCTCGGCGGCGGTGGCGTTGTCACCGGCAGGGGCCGCAGTGGTGGCAGCGGGGGCGGTGGTGGTGCCGCTCTGGCCGCAGGCCGCGAGGGTCAGCAGCATGCACGCTGCCAGCAGCAGTGTCACAAGTTTCTTCATTTTGTTTCCTCCTAATGGTAAAAATCGCGGGGATGGTCTCGGTCCCGCGGGAGTTTTTGAAAACTCCTTTGTGTTTTCATTCTAACGACAAATTTTGACAATGTCAACACAGAAACAGGGATGGCGTTGTATAAATATTCTGTTAAAAACTGTGCATATTGCACAAAAGACCACGTTAATAAACATGTAAAACAATCATGTTGCAAAATAAAACGGATAAAAGAAATCTGCCCGGAGCAGGTTCCGATTGGCGGAAATGTCTCCGGGAAGAATAGAAAAAGATAAATCTATAGTAGTTTCAGGCTAGAAAAACCGGCTGCCTTTTCAGACAGCCGGTAATTAGAAAATTTATTTCCGGATTTCCTCCGGCATAACGCCCCGGTTGGAAATGGTTTTCGGGGTGATTTCCCCGGCTTTGGTCAGGGCATCCTTGGTGAGGATGGGCCCGACAAGCTCATAAATCAGCACGGAGAACAAAATGATACTGCGCATAATGGCACCTTCGGCGCCAAAGTCCGCCGCCACGGTGGCGGACATGCCCAGGGCCACACCGGCCTGGGGAAGCAACGTGATGCCCAGGTACTTGCAGACCGTGTTGGGGCAGCCCATGAACCGGGAGCTGACGCTGGCACCGATGATCTTTCCGGCGGAGCGCATGAGGATATATACGAGGCCAATGCCCACCACCGCGGCGCTGGCAAAGACCCGCAGGTCCAGCTCCGCGCCGGAGAGCACGAAGAACAGCACATAGACAGGGCCGGTCCAGCGGTCGGTCCTGTACATGATCTCGTCGGAGAAGTCGCAGAGGTTGCAGAACACGGTGCCGCACATCATGCACACCAGCAGGGAAGAGAAGCCCACCTCTACGCCGCCGCCCAGGTCCAGCTCTACTTTGGAGAAGGCGGTACACAGGAACACAAAGGCCACCGCCAGGCTCAAGCGCTTGGAACGGGAGTTGAAGAACTTTTCCACCACGCTGAAGACCCAGCCCAGGCCGGCGCCCAGCAGCAGGGAGGCCACGATCTCAATGGCGGGGTTTAAGAGCACGGACACCAGGTTTACGGAGCCGGAGATCAGGGCCTTGGCAATGCCGGTGGATACGGCGAAGACGATTAGTCCTACCGCGTCATCCAGGGCCACGATGGGCAGCAGAATGTTCGTCAGGGGGCCTTTGGCTTTGTACTGGTTGATGACCATTACCGTGGCGGCAGGGGCCGTGGCGGTGGCAATGGCACCCAGGACGATGCAGGTGGACACCGGCAGGGTATCCCCCAGGAACAGGTGCAGCACCAGCAACCCCACATCCACAAAGGCCGTGGCGGCCAGGGCCTGGAACACGGCCACCACAGAAGCTTGGCGGCCAATGTGCTTGAGCTCCTCGAGCCTAAATTCATTGCCGATGGAGAAGGCGATAAAGCCCAGGGACACATCGCTGATCAGCCCCAGCTTTTCCACAAACTCGAAGGAGGGAAGCCCCAGATAGGGAACCCCCAGAGCGCCCAGGCACAGCGGCCCAATCAGCAGACCCGCCACCAGATAGCTGGTCACGTCAGGCAGGTTGTAGCGGGAAGTCAGTCTGGATAAAAAAAGTCCCGCGAACATCGCAAGACCGATGGCAAGTAAATATTCCATCAATATGCCTCTTTTCAAATAGTCTATTTCTTTAGCGGAACTATTATATCATTCCAAATCCCGGATGCAAGGCCTGGAATTTCACAAGATTTTCACAGCTTTCCCCGGGCAAATTGTGAAAAACCATAAGAGCCCATGGGAAAACCCTTGCATCCCCGGTAAAAACCGGGTATAATGCAGCCATACGATTCGGGAATCCCTGGTTTCGCAGAAAAGGAGACGTATATGGAACAGTTTAAAAGCATTTTAAAAACCTGGCTGGCGGGGGGCATGATCGATAAGCTCTTCTCCACCTTGATCACCCTGGTCATCGGCATTCTGGCGGTGCGGCTGGTGCTGCGCATCGTCCGCCGGGGCCTGGAAAAGACCCACCTGGAAAAGGCGGCCCACAGCCTGATTCTGTCTCTAACGAAAGTGGGGCTTTATACCCTGCTGTGCCTCAGCGTAGCCTCGGGCCTGGGCATTGACGTCACAGGCCTGGTGGCCCTGGCCAGTGTGCTGACCCTGTCGGTTTCACTGTCGCTGCAAAATATGCTGACCAATATTTTGGGCGGCTTTTCCCTCCTCACCACCCACCCCTTCCACTCCGGGGACTATGTGGACATCGGCAGCCAGTCCGGCACCGTCACCCAGATCGACATGACCTACACCCGGCTGCAAACCCCGGACAATAAGATCGTCTGCATCCCCAACAGCACCGTGGTGGCCTCCGAGGTGGTAAACTACACCGCCAGCGGCTCCCGCCGGGCCACCATCAATGTCAGCGCCGGTTACGATGCCCCCACCCAAAAGGTGATTGATGCCCTGATCCTGGCATCGGAGGTGGACAAAACCCTTTTAGACCCCGCCCCCTTCGCCGCCGTGGACAGCTACGGCGACAACGCCATCAACTACATCCTCCGCTTCTGGGCCAAAACCGACGACTACTGGGAGGTCTACTTCAAGGTCAACCAGCGCGTCAAAGACATTTTCGACAGCCAAGGCATCCCCATGACCTACCCCCACCTGAATGTCCATTTCGACAAAGAGTTTATAGAAGCCAAAAAATAACCAAACAGCCTGCCCTTGAAAAACGGGGCAGGCTGTTTTTGCGGAACGGGGGAAATAGTTGACAGTTGACAGTTTACAGTTGACAGTTCTTTTTAAATTGACAATTGACAATGGACAATTGTCAATTATGGGGGGACGGACGTTGTTTGTTTTTAAAATACGTTGGTTCAAAATATAACTTGTGTAGATGAAAGGAACCACGCCTGTAGGGGCGGCTATTAGCCGCCCGCCACGTTTCGAATATAACCTGTGTGGATGAATGGTACCACGCAATGTAGCGGCGATGATTCATCGCCAAGCTACGTTGCATATATAACCCGTGCGGATGAATGGTACTGCTCACCAGCGTGACCGTAGGGGCGGCAATCTGCCGCCCGCTACGTCCCGAATACAACCTGTGCGGTTGAATGGTACCGCCCACCAGCGAAACCGTAGGGGCGGCCGCCCGCCACGTCCCGACTACAACCTGTGCGGTTGAATGAAACCACATATCGACATGTCATACCGAGCGAACGAAAGTGAGTCGAGGAATCTACTCAAGTTGCAAGCTTTATCTTGTGTTGGTTCATTGTCCCACGTGGTGGATTCCTCCACTCCGCTTCGCTACGGTCGGAATGACATATCTGAGGGGTGGTTTTGTTTACCCACTTAGGTTATCATTGCAGCGTGGCGGGCGGCTAATAGCCGCCCCTACATACACGTCGGTAAGCGGTACTGTTCATCCGCACGGGTTGTATTCGTCACGTCGCATGGCGATGAATCATCGCCGCTACATTGCGTGGTTCCGTTCATCCGTACAGACTGCAATTGCAGCGGTTGATGGTGATGGATCATCGCCGCCATATTACGCGATACCGTTCATTTACACGGATTCTGCTCCCTATTTGCGCTATTTTAGGATAATGAAAGACGCGGAATTGGAGGTTGACAAACAAGGGACGGGAGGATATGATTAGGGAAAACGATTGCCGCAACAGCCGGGGGTTCTGCCTTTTTTGAAGTTGCGGAATACGGAAGAAACGGGGAAGAGAAATGATACGCTTTGTGGGAATGCTTTGCTGGCTGGCGATGTTTATGCTGTGCAACCTGGGATACTGGGAGCTGTTTCGGCGCAAAACAGGGGTTCACGAGGCTTATTATCCCAGTCTGACGGTGGCGGTACAGGTTACGGTGCTGTTTGCTGCTGGATGCCTGAATTTTTTAAGAGAGGCCTCCTGGGCGCTGTGGGCACTGGGGTTCGCGGTGCTGCTTTACAGGGTCTGTAAGGACCGGTCCCTGGGCTTCCTGGGCTTTTACCGGAAGCCGGTATTCCTGTTTGTGCTGCTCTTTACCGGTGCATTTTTTGCCTATTGCTACGGCTGCATGCTGACGGAATATGACAATTTTACCCACTGGGGCCTGGTATTAAAGCAGATGGTCACGGAAAAACACTTCCCGGACTACCGTGACCCGGTGATCATGTTTAAGACCTACCCCCTGGGTACCGCCATTTACATGTTCTTTGGCCTGTCCATTCCTAAAATGGGGATGCAGGAGGACATTGCCATGTTCCTCCAGGCCTATATGATGCTCTGCTTTACGGCGGCGCTGTTCAGCAGGGCGGAAAAGCATCCGGCGCTGACTACGGCATTTATGTCCCTGGCGATGATTTCCTTTGTCTCTACCAGTCTTGGAATGCGGGACCTGCGGGTGGATGTGGTTCTGGCACTGGCTGCGGGCTGTGCCCTGCTGTACGTGTGGGATTACTGCATAAGACCTGTGAATTGGGTGGACTTTTATCTGGGCAGCGCCTACCTGGTGGCCCTGTCCCAGATCAAAAATTCCGCAATGCTCATGGGGGCCATCTGTTCCGTGGCGGTGCTTCTGGAAGGCCGCCGGGATCGGCGCTATCGCAGCCGGGCACTGCTGGCGGCCTCGCCCATTGCTGCCTGGTTCCTGTGGAAAAAGCGGTATAGTAATGTGTATAGCGGTGCCGATATCTCCCTTCACGCCATGACCCTGCGGAACTATCTGGGGACCTTCCGAAATAATCCCGTGAGCAAAATCGGGATGATCTGCCTGGACCTGCTTCGCTACGCCCTGACCTTCCGAAAGGCGGTGCTGTGCGGGCTGTGCTTCCTGCTGGTGGCCGTTCTGGTGCTCCGGGTCTGGAAGGGGAACGGTAAGAGATTCCGGTGGGCAGCCGGATTCAGCTTTGCCTTTTACGGGTGCTATGAGCTGTTTCTGCTGGGCATGTACATTTTCTCCATGGGTGCGGAGGAAGCCGCGGGGCTGCCCAGCGTGGCCCGTTATACCAATACGGCCCTGTTCATCATGAATTATATGCTGTGCAGCGTGTGCCTCCGGCTGATTTCCCAGGCGGAGCTGAAGGACAAACGGCAGCGGCTTTGTGTGGCAGCCCTTCTTGTGATGTATCCTGTGCGGATGATCGCCTGTGGGGAGACCCCCTTCTTTGTGCAGCTGAATGCCAGACAGGAGCCCCAGCGGGTGGAAATGAACCGGCTCATTGCGGAGTATAATGTTCCCAAGGGCAGCAGCTGCTGCCTGCTCGTGCCGGAAAGCGATAACGGCCGGACCTGGTTCTGCCTTCGCTATGCCCTCATGTCCGGTGATGTCCGGGCGCTGCATGCCACCGACGCCCAGTCCCTGGAGGAAATCCCGGAGCCCTATGTGTTTGTCTATGACGAAGAAAACCCGGAAGTCGAAAGCTGGCTGAAAACCGCCGCCCAGACAAATCCGGATACCACGATTCTCATTCCACGGTAATAAAAAGCCCCTCGAAGCCGCAAAACTTCGAGGGGCTTTGCTATGTAACGGATACAACCTGTGTGGGTGAACGGTACCACGCAATGTAGCGGCGATGATTCATCGATGGAATCAAGGTGTGATTGCCCCCGGCAATCAGCAGATTTTGATTCGCTGCGCGGAGCACCACCATGCCACGAAACGAATATAACCTGTGCGGTTGAATGGTACCGCCCACCAGCGAAACCGTAGGGGCGGCAATCTGCCGCCCGCCACGTCCCGAATACAACCTGTATGGTTGAATGAGACCACATATCGACATGTCATTCCGACCGAAGTGAGTCGAGGAATCTTCCCGAGTTGCTGGTTTTATCTTGTGGTGGTTCTTTGTCCCACGTGGTGGATTCCTCCACTCCGCTGACGCTGCGGTCGGAATGACAAAAATGGGGGGACGTTTTCTGGTATTATCGGGAACAGTTCCGCCCTTTCGGGCCGGAACGGCACACAGGCCGTTCCCTATGGTTTCGCTGGTGGGCGGTACCGTTCATCCACACGGGTTATATATGCAACGTTTCATGGCGATGAATCATCGCCGCTACATTGCGTGGTACCATTCAACCGCACGGGTTATAATCGCAACGTTCCCGGAACGGCACATAGTCCGTTCCCTACGGTTTCGCTGATTGGTGAATTTTCTAACCGACGTATCTTAAAAAACAAACAACGTCCGTTCCCCAAAATAATTGTCAATTGTCCATTGTCAATTGTCAATTTAAGAAAAAACTGTAAACTGTCAACTGTAAACTGTCAACTATTCCCCCGCTCCCTGTCCCAGATACTGTTCCCACACATACGGGCCGTCCTCCTGGGTCAGGTTGAAGGCTTGGCGGATGCCGGTGCAGATGCGCAGGAGTTTGGCTCTTAGGATGGGGGAGGTGAAGAGGGTTTCGTTTCCGGGGTTCGCGGCGCACTCGAAGATTCGGGCACGGTCTTCTGCGGGGTAGGTCATGGAATAGGAATCGATGAAGGCCCGGTCATCGCCTTCTAAGAAGCTGCCGTAGGCCTCCAGGTCCACCTGATAATCCATGGCGTAGGCAAAATCCTGGGGATTTAAGTCGTTCCAGTTGTCGTAGACGCTGCACCGGGTCAGGACCTGGGTGTCGATCAGGTGGCTGCATTCGTGGAACAGGGTGTAGCGCAGGCTCTCCGGGGAGGAGGGGGCCAGGGCCAGATAGAAGTTACTGCCTGACTGGAATTGCAGGCCCTCCGCCGTGTCCAGGCTGCCGGGACCGGCGGTGCCTTCAATGGCGCTGACCAGGCAAAGGGTCAGATCGTCCCAGCCTCTTGTAAGCTTGGAGAGAAACCCCTGGGGAAAGGTGCCCAGGGCCTCCTCCAGGCATTGGAGCTGCCACTGGGGCTCGTCCACCCGATAGGCGGCGGTGAAGTGGTAGTCCCAGGGGGCGGCCTGGGCGGCTTCGTCAAAGAGCAGGATGGAAATGCCATATTTGTTTTCCAGCCGGTCCGCCGTCTCCCGGCACTGCTGCATGCCGGACTGATCCGGATACGCTCGGGTATAGTAGGGCACCAGGCAGGAGTCGGTGCTTTCCGGGGGGAAGGCATCGTAATTCCAGCGGAGTATCCACCAGAGGCCGGTGTCTTCGTCCCGGGCGGTGAGGTAGAGGCGGCCGTCATCCGTAAAGCAGCCGTTTCCCAGGGTGTCCATGCCAGGCAGCTCCACTTCGCTTCGCAGCATCCGGGAGGCAAAGCTGTAGAGCCGCAGGGTGATGCCTGTTAGGGTCGGGGTCTTGGTGATGACAAAGCTGTCCAGAAAGCACAGGACCTCCTCTGTGGGGCCTAGAGGCAGCTGCCCCGCGGTGCCCCCGGGGGCCAGCAGCACCACCAGGGGGGAGCCAAAATCCGTCAGGACCATCTGAAGCCCTGCCTGGGACCAGGCTGCGTCCTGGGGGGCGTAGTCCGGGTATTGGGTGCTGCCGTCCTGGGGGGATACCAGCAGGCTCTGGGCAGTGCCGTCCTCCCGGGTCAGCCGCAGGAACAAAAGCTCCTGGGACAGGGCCGTGACGGAACCGTCATAAAAATTCATGTTGTCCCGCAGAAGGCTGGAAAGCCCGGTGGAGCAGTCCAGGACCTTGAGGCAGTCCCGGTCTAAGTAGTATAAATACCGGCTGTCCGGGCTTAGGGCTGGGATGCCGGAAAGGGTCTCCGGCAGGGGAATGGTCTGGAGCTCCTGCAATGCGCTGTCCAAAACGGAGACGGTGTGGCTTGTCAGCACCCAGGCCCCGTCGGGGTCGGTGCGCAGGACTACTTGGGTGCTGCCCTGGGCGGCCTCCTGAAAGCCTGGGCCGGAGCGCCGGGAGAGGCTGCCGCCGCATTGCAAAAGCAGGTCCTCCCCCATGGGGTAAAGACGGCAGAAGCCCGTCTCCCCGGTGGGGAACACCTGGATCGCCCCTTGGGTTTGGGCCTCCAGGGCCTGGCCGGGGTCTTGGAGGGCCTGGGTCGATTCCGTGTTTGGCTGGGCTTCTTCTTTGGGGGCGGCACAGCCCGTCAGCAGAAAAACGGCCAATAGGGCAGCAAGAAATTTCATGGTCATTGCCTCCTGGCAAGGGTGTAGTCGTCGCCCTGACGGTAGTAAGGGCAGCGCTGACTGGTGGAAGAGAGAATGCGGTAGACCTCATCCTCGTCCAAGTCCATCATGCAGTAGTACTCGTCATACTCCTCATCATAATCATAATACCAGCAGCTGTCGCATTGGGTCGAATCCATGCTTATTCCTCCATGACCCGGAAGAAAAAGCTTCCGTCCTCATAAAGGAGATAGCTGTGGCTGCCATCCTTGGGAATGGACACGCTGCCGGGGTTCAGGCAGCGGATGCCCTCTAGGGTTTCGTCCAGCTTCACATGGGTGTGGCCGGAGAGGAACACGCTGCCCTGGGGCAGAGGCGGCAGGGCCTGGGGATTTGCATGGTGGCCGTGGGTTAAGTAAAAGGTCTTTCCGTCCACCAGAAGCTCCGCGTAATCTGCCATGCAGGGGAAGGGCAGCACCATCTGGTCCACCTCTGCTTCGCAGTTGCCCCGAACGGCAATGATTTTCTGGGACAGGGCGCTCAGCATGGGGATGACCTTTTTTGGGGCATAGTCCCGGGGCAAATCGTTTCTGGGGCCGTGATACAGAAGGTCCCCCAACAAAATCAGCTTGTCCGGGTTCTCCTTTTCCATTTCTTCACAGAGCCGACCGCACCAATAGGCGCTGCCGTGAATATCCGAGGCGATCAGTAATTTCATAGTTCAATACTCCTTTTATATAGTAGAGGACGTGTCGCCTGGGTCACACGCAACACGTCCGATTGTGTAGGTCAAAGCGTTTCCAGATAGGGTTCTACCGGAAAGGGCTTTAAAGGCTCGTCTTTTCGTAAGTACAGAGGGTGGTGGGGGTGGCCTTTTTTGGTGATGGCACCGGCGCAATACCACCGGGCGCCGTATTCCTTGCCGATGTCCAGCATGTCCCGGACGCAGCCGGAAAGATAGCCCCGCTTTTCAATCACGGCCCCCCAGGCGGCCCAGACCGCGGGCTCCGGGGACAGGGACAGCACATAGCGGAAGGCCGCCATATTCTCCCGGTGAAGCAGGGGGTTCAGGGCCTTTTCCATGGCGTTGGGGTCTGTGGCCCGCTGGGCATAGACGTTGAACATGAGAAAGCTGTCGTAGCCGTTGCCCAGGGCGATGCGCTCCACGGATTTTAAGGTGTTGTCCAGGGCATCGGGCCGGGCGGTGGAGGGGTTGACCCCGATGCAGATCAGAGGCCGTTGGCCCCGGGTGCCCAGGATGTACCGGTATTCAGAGTAAAAATTGGGGGCATAGAGCCATTTTTGAATGTCGTAATCCGGGCTGGGGGTGTTGGCGGCATCCAGGGCCTGCTGGAAGGTCACCAGCTCCAGCTGGGCGGTAGTTCCCTTTGGAATATGGCCCATGGTCAGTCTTCCTCGTGGGGAAACCACCAGCTCTTCTGGGGGTCGTGAAAGTCGCAATTTTCCGGGTCAAGGCCCTTTTGGCGGCACCAGTTGGCGAAGGCCGTATCCAGGAAGGGGTAGACCCCCTCCATGGTGGATTGCAAGCTCACGGTTTTTCCGTTTTCCAGCTGCAATTCTACAACGATGTTGCCGCCGGTGATGAGGTAGAGCTTCTGACCCACAATGGCGCTGTAGGGATAAGAGGTGCTTTTTTTGAACAGGGTGGACACCAGGAAGCTGTCAGCCCCGTAGAAAATGCCAAAGCCCAGGTAATAGACCGCCAGGGAAAGGCCCAGCAGCAGCACGATGATGCCGCCCCAGAACAATACCCGGTCGGTGCCGGCACCGGTGACGATGGCGGCCACGCCTACGGCAGAGAGGATCACCCCGAAGACCCCGTAGCGCTTGTTGACCCGGACGGCCTGACCGGACAGGTGCTCGGCCTTGTTGCGGAACAGCTTTTGAAAGCCCTTGTCTACCAGGCGGCACAGGCCGAAAACCGCCGCCGCTGTGACGATCCAAATCAGTGCTTCCATAAAATCTCCTTATCCTTTACGCCCAGAGGACCGTGTCCACGGGAATGTCAAATTCTTCGGTTTCCAGCCGGGGCAGCACCTGAAAATCATAGCACAGTGCCACCGTGGGATGGCCCGGCTCCCGGCTTAAAAACTTGTCATAAAAGCCGCCGCCGTAGCCGATGCGGTGGCCCTGGGGGTCAAAGACCAGGCCGGGCATCAGTACCAGGGCCGTGGGGTCATTTGCCTCCGGGCCGTCGGCAATGGGCTCGGGGATACCGGCGTAGCCCGGGGCCACCTGGTTCAGGTCCGACAGCAGCAGAAACTTCATTTCGTCCCCATAGACCTTGGGCACGGCCACCTGCTTGCCGTCGGCCAGGGCCCTGAGCAGCATGGGCACCGTGCGGACCTCCTGATTATAAGGCAGGTAGCCGTAAATGGTTTTCGCGGCGGCGTACTGGGGACAGGCCCGGAATTTTTCGCCCAATACTCGGCTTTTTTCTTCAATTTGGGCCGGGCTCATGGCCCGTTTTTTCTCCCGGACCATGGCCCGGAGTTCTTTTTTATTCAGCATCGGCCGGTTCCTCCTCCTGGGCGGTCTCCGGTGTCCGGAACATCCGGAACCACAGGAAGATGGCTATCTGACCGGGGATACCCAGCAGGAACAGCTTCCACAGGGAGACCTTTAAAATCATTTTCAGAGATACATAAATGCTGGCAAGGCAGCCCCAGACGATGACGGAGATCAAAGCCTTGTTCCAGCTGAAGAGCCCCCAGGCCGAGCGCAGGCTCAGCAGCACAATGGCATTGACGGGCACGGCGTAAATAAAGGCCATCCAGCTGCCCCGAATGCCGAAGGAGGAGATCACCACAAAGAAAAACAGGGCCACAAACCAAACCAGGGTGCTGGAAAGGGCCTGAATGATCCCCTTTCTGGGGGTGCGCTTCTGGGGCTCGTAAGCTTCCGGTTCCGGAAGCTGGGGGTCAGAAAGAGAGGGGTCACGCACCAGTCGGTCCAGACTGACCCCAAAGAGGGTGCTCAGCTGCAGCAGCGTCAGCACATCGGGCACCGATTCTCCCCGCTCCCATTTGGAAACGGCTTTATCGGAATAATTCAGCTTTTCCGCCAGCCCCGCCTGGGTCAGCCCGGCGGATTTTCGGCAGGTGGCAATGTTGCTGCCGATTTGGGCTTTGATCTTCTCGTCGTCCATTTTCTTCCTCCTGAGTCCTGTTACGGTAATAGTAACATACTTTATTTTTGATTTCAACAGACAAATTGTGAACGGTCTGCCCTCTCTCAGGGAAGATAATGGATTTCATATTGGGATGTCAGGCTGCCCCGCAGGCCTTCCGTTGCGTAGAGGGTGCCGTCGTCGGTGATGAACACCGCCTCAAAGGCCTCCCGGTGGGCCTGCCAGTAGCGGGTGGCCTCCTCCAGGCCCATGATGTAGAGGGCCGTGGACAGGCCGTCTCCCAGGGTGCCGTCAGAGGTGACGATGGAAACGGAGCTCAGGCCCTTTTCCGCCGGGAAGCCCGTCCGGGGGTCTAGGATGTGGCGGTAAATGATGCCGGTTTCCGGGTCTTCAAAATAGCGCTCATAGCCTCCGGAGGTGATGACGGCCTTGTCCGTGACCCGGACCGCGGCGTAGAGCTCTTCTCCGAAGGGGTCACGGATGCCGATGTTCCAGGGGCTGCCGTCGGGCTTGGCCCCCAGGCACTGGATGTTTCCCCCCAGGCTCACCATGGCGGAGGTGATGCCCGCCTGCCGCAGCAGCTCCGTGACACGCTGGGAGGTGTAGCCCTTGCCGATGCCCCCCAGGTCGATCTGCTGCCCCGGCCCCAGGCATGCCTGACCGTCTTCTCCCAGGGAGACCTCCCGGTAGTTGACCTTCGCCAGAGCATCGGATAGCTCCTGCCGGGAGGGTACATGATAGTCCTTGTCATAGAAGCCCCAGAGCTTTACCAAGGGATATACCGTAGGGTCAAACACCCCCTGGGTATCCCGGGCCAGGTCCAGGGCGCTTTCCAGAAGAGAAGCCGCGTCCGGGGAAAGCACCGCGGTTTTTTCCCGGTTCAGGCGGCTGATGTCGCTGCTGTCGCTGCCGATGCTCAAAAGGCTGTCCAGCCGCTGGATTTCCGCCACCGCTTCTTCCAGAGCCTGGTCCCGGTTTTGCCCGTAGGCCGTCAGGCTCATGACCGTATCCATGGCGGTGAGATACCGGGTAGAGGCCGCCGCTTCCCCGGCGGCCCCGCAGCCGGAGAGCAGAAAAAGACACAGGAAGATTCCGAAAATTCGTTTCATAAGGCACCTTTTTTATTCACATTATAATGTTATCTTTATTATACTCCGGTATTTCGGCGCTGTAAAGGTCACAAGGGGCAATTTGCCTGTTGCAATTTGCCGCAAATTGTAATAAATTATAGACAGCGAACGAAATTCCTGGAATTCCGAGGCTATAGGGGGAAAATGAAAATGAGCAAACTTTATCTCGGTGTAGATGGCGGCGGCTCTAAAACCGAGCTGTGTGTGGCGGACGGAGAGGGCAAGGTCCTTCTGACCCTGTCCGGTGGGGCCACCAGCTTTAAGTCTGTGGGCAATGCCACCGCCTTTGCCAATATGCGGGACCTGGTGCGGCGCATGGAGAATTTCGGCATCCGGGCCGGTCATGTGACCAGAGGCATCTGGGGCATGTCCGGCTGCGACACCCCGGAGGACCGGCTGGTCTATGAGGCCATGATCCAGCAGGCGGGCTTCCCGTCGGAAAGAACCTGTGTGGTCAATGATGCCATTCTGCCCTTCTGGGCGGCGGCGGACGTGCCCGGGGTGGTGGTCATTGCCGGTACCGGCTCCATTGTGGTGGGGGTGGACAGCAAGGGCCGGACCAGCCGTATCGGCGGCTGGAACTATTCCTTCTCGGATTTGGGTTCCGGCTACTGGATGGCCTGCCGCCTGCTGCGGGAAATGACCCTGTGGCTGGACGGCTGCCGGGAGGACTGCTTTACCTTCCGGGCGGTGGAGCAGAAGCTGCTGCCCCAGGGCGGCGGCAGAGAGGAAATGCTCTATCGGCTGTCGAACCTGACCAAGGGGGACGAGATCGCCACCTACGCCTCCATTGTATTGGAGACGGCGGAATCCCCGCTGTGTAAAAAGCTCCGCCAGGGGGCGGTGGACAGCCTGACCCTTTACGCCGGAAAGATGCTGGAAAACCTGAAGGCCCAGGGGGAGGAGAATCTGAAAATCGTCCTCTCCGGCGGGCTTTTCAAGAGCGACTGCTTCCGTGCCCAGGCCGTGGAGGCCATGGAAAAGCTGGCCCCGGTGGTGGCAAACACCGTGTCTCCAGCCATGGGCGGCATCCGCATGGCCATGAACATGGGCTGATAAGCCAAGGCACCAAATACAATTTGAGCAGGCATGACGGTTTCATGCCTGCTCAAAAATTTTTTAGAGGAGACCCTCCATGAGGATCACCAGGATCAGAACGGGCAGAACAAAGCGGAAATAATACTTCATCCAGCCCTTCACTTGGAGCCCCTTGCCGGTGTTGGCCTCGGCCTGATAGTTTTCAAAGCCCCAGCCCCATTTGGTGACGCAGAACAGCAGGTACACCAGAGACCCCAGAGGCAGCAGGAGGTTGCTGACCAGGAAATCCTCGCTGTCCAACACGTCTCTGCCGCCGATGAGGTGGAGACCACTCCACACGTTGTAGCCCAGAACGCAGGGCAGGCTGGCAATCAGCACGAAGAGGCAGTTTACCAATGCCGCCTTCTTCCGGCTCCAGCCCAGGGTGTCCATGCCGAAGGACATGAGGTTTTCAAACACCGCGATCACCGTGGAGAAGCTGGCAAAGGTCATAAACAGGAAGAACAGGCTCCCCCAGACCCGGCCCCCGGCCATGTTCACAAAGACGTTGGGCAGGGTGATGAAAATCAGGCTGGGACCGGCGTTTACCTCCACCCCGTAGCTGAAGCAGGCGGGGAAGATGATGAGGCCCGCCATCAGCGCCACAAAGGTATCCAGGCCGCAGATGCGCACGCCCTCGCTGAGCAGGGTGTTGTCCTTGCTCATATAGCTGCCGAAAATCTCCATGGCGGCCACCCCCAGGCTCAGGGTGAAGAAGGACTGGTTCATGGCGGCGCTGATGACGCTGCCAAGGCCCGCGGCCCGGACGTTGTCGGCATTGGGCACCAGGTAGAACCGCAGCCCCTCCCCGGCGCCGGAAAGGGTCATGCTGTGGACCGCCAGAACAACGATCAGGACCAATAGCCCGGACATCATGAATTTGCTGATCTTCTCCAGCCCGTTCCGCAGGCCCCGGCTGCAAATCAGGAAGCCCGCTAGAACGGTCAGCACCATCCAGAAGCCCATTTCCATGGGATTTCCCAGCATCCGGCCGAAGACCGCGCCGCACTGCTCCGTGTCCATTCCGGCGGCAAATTGGCCGGTGGCGAACTTATAGAAGTAGCTGACCATCCAGCCGGAAACGGTGGTGTAGTACATCATCAGAAGATAGCAGCCGGCAATGGCAAACCAGCCGTGGATGTGCCATTTGCTTCCTGTTTTTTCCAGGGCCTTGTAGCCCTGAACGGCGCTTTTCCGGCTGCCCCGGCCCACCGCCAGCTCCATGGTCAAAACCGGCAGACCCATGATCACCAGAAACAGCAGATACAGCAGCACAAACCAGCCGCCGCCGTTCTGGCCCACCACATAGGGAAATTTCCAGACGTTGCCGATGCCAACGGCGCAGCCCGCGCTGACCAGCAAAAAGCCCAGCCGGGACTTAAAAGATTCTCTTTCCATTCTTTTTCCTCTCTTTTGCATAGTGCATCTATTCTATCGCGGAAAAACCCGGTTGACAACGGCGGATACCGCATACTATAATAAGAAAAACCAATGATAGAGGGCTGTAACATGAATCAAAACCAGCTGAAATACTTTGTGGCCGCGGCGGAGAGCCGGAATTTTACCAAGGCGGCGGAGCAGTTTTACATTTCCCAGACCGCCATCACCCAGCAGATCCGGCTCCTGGAGCAGACCCTGGGCTGTGCACTCTTTGACCGGAGCACCCGGCCCGTCAGCCTTACCGGGGCAGGGGAGACCTTCCTGGGGGAGGCCAAGGAGATTTTAGAACGGATGAACCGGGCGGTGGAGCTGACCCACGGCGCTGCCATGGGGCTGTCCGGCACCTTGCAGCTGGGCTATGTCTGCGGCTATGAGCACAGCGACCTGCCCATGTGGATGCGGCGCTTCCATGGGGACAACCCCAATATCCTGGTGAGCTTTTACAGGTGCTCCGCCGACGTCCTGTCCTCCGGCGTCCTGGGCGGGGCCTATGACCTGATTTTCACCTGGGACTCCACCAACCTCAAGCAGAATGAAGAGGTGGACTATGTGACCGTGGAGCGGGTGCGGCTGATGGTGGCGCTGTATGACCGGCACCCTCTGGCCCAGCGGGAGCGGCTCCGGCGGCAGGAGCTCATGGGGGAGAATATTCTTTATATGTCCCCTTCGGCGGATATAGAGTCCTACGGCGATGCCTTTTATATGGAGCTGTACCGGAAGGCCGGGTACAAGCCCAATATCCTGTTCCGCTCCTCTGATGCGGAAAGCATTTTAATGATGGTGGCTTCCGAGGAGGGGATCTCCATTTTGCCGGAATACTGCACCACCAAATTAAACCACTCCAATAATCTCCGCTTTGTGCCTCTGGAAGGGGCGCAGGAGGTGGAGGAGATCGTGGCCGTGTGGCGGCGGGACAACCGCAACCCGGCATTGGGCCGCTATTTACAGAGTATTCAAAAGTAAAAATGACAATTGTTACAAAAATAAACAGATTCGTTACGGTCAACCGGCGGCCAATTTGTCGAAATCTCTAAAAAAGGTAAATGTTTCCTTAACACAGTTGATTTTTGGCCAAGAAACTGTATAATACGTCTTGTTCAGAAAATGTTATGTAACCACGATGTAACTGAAATGATACTGATAAATGAGGGAACCACAATGAAAAAGATGAAAAAGCTGGGTGCAGCCCTGGCGGCCACTCTGCTGTGTCTGAATATAAGCGCCTGCCAGTCGGCAGGAAGTCCCACAATGACCACCGCCGCCACCATGCCGGAGGCCCAGACCCGGGCCACCGTCTCCGCCGTCCAGACCCAGGGGAAAGAGGACCTGCTTAAACTCCTGGACCAGGTAGAGGACAACGTCTTCCCTGGCACCGCCGGAAGCACCGCCACCGCCGTACCCTATACCGCCAAGCTCCTGGACTGGTGCAAATCCACGGGCCTCAGCGAAAGCGAAATGATTTCCACAGAAAACGGCTGGATGCGGGGCAAGGACAAAGAGGAGCTTATAAGCAAGTTCACCCTGATTCTGGAAACCTACCGCCAGCTCATGGGCCAGGACGCCCAAAGCCTTATGGACGCCGCCGGCTACGAAACCGATTCCTACCCCTGGCCCGATTCCTGCACCCAGATCATGACCACCCTTTTATCCACCCTGGGGGCGGAATAAAAGGGCCTCCAAAAATTTTTAAAATTCTTAAAAAAGTGCTTGACATTTTCGCCCCTATGGTATATAATCCTAACTGTTCCGAGCGCAACACCTCAGAACTTCCAAAACAAGGACGATTAGCTCAGCTGGCTAGAGCATCCGCTTGACGTGCGGAAGGTCATAGGTTCGAGTCCTATATCGTCCACCAAAACAAAACCACCATCCAAAAGATGGTGGTTTTTTGTTTTGGTGGACATAGGACTCGAACCCATCTGAATGCAAGATGCCAGTGGCATCTTGCGGCCACCAGTTCAAAAACTGGTGGCAACCATACGCTTTGCCCCGGGGGCAAAGCGGCCATCGAGTCCTATATCGTCCACGTCCCAGTTCACCGCCCGCCACGTTTCGAATACAACCCGTGTGGATGAATGGTATCACGCAATGTAGCGGCGATGATTCATCGCCAAGCGACGTTTCGAATACAACCTGCGCGGTTGAACGGTATCACCCCCCAGCGTAACCGTAGGGGCGGCTATTATGTCAAGAGAAACATGGGTAACACATAGGGAAGACACATGGGTTACAGTCTGCGGATGTGGCGATTCAGTAGTTT
>CAKTNS010000040.1 GCA_934589225.1 uncultured Oscillospiraceae bacterium | reverse complement strand
AATTGTCCAAGGTGTTATAGTTTGTCTTTACGTTATTCAATTTACAAGATGCAGCCGTTCTCGCTTGCGCTTGAACTTTTTTAGAATACCACAGGATGAATCGTTTGTCAAGAACTTTTTTGAAATTCTCTCAAATTTTTCATTTTTGTGGGCCGTTCAGCCGGTTCATTTCCGTGCCCCGCTGAATAGCTCAGTTATATTACCACCGGAGCTTCCATTTGTCAAGAACTATTTTCCAGATTTCACATTTTTTTACCATCACCCCCAGCCCGCCGAAAATCAGGAGGGCCGGGGGTGCTTGGTTTTTGCTTCTTATGCGCAGAGTTTGGAAATCACCAGTGCGTAGATGCAGGCGGTTTTCAGCAGCTGGCTGATCCGGGCACGCTCGTTGGCACCGTGGAGCCGGGAGTCGAAATCATGTTCTCCCGCCCCAAAGGCCACACCGCCGGGAATCTCATGGACATAGGTACCGCCGCCGATGGCCTCGCAGTAGCCCTTTCGTCCGGTGAAGGTCTCGTAGGCGGAAAGCAGGGTCTTTACAAAATCCGACTCCCCTTCCACCACGTGGGCCGGAAGCATTTCTCCCACACATTCCCAGCCCAGGGCGGCCATTTTTTCTTCCGTCACCCGGCAGAGGTTTTCCTGAGTGGCGCACAGCGGAGCTCTGGAATCAAAGCGGCCCTCAAAGCCGGTTTCCGTCAGGCTCAGCAGCGTCAAAGACAGGGTCAGCGGGCCGGATTCCCGTTCTTCCATGGCAACGCCCAGAGCCGCTCCCCGGTTATCCCCGTAGGGGAAGAGGGTGTGGAGGGCTTTTACGCAGTTTTCCGCGGCACCTTCTGCCAGGGGCAGCCGGGCCAAGGCCTGCAAAACCGCCGTAATGGCGTTTTTACCCTCATCCGGGGTAGAGGCATGGGCCTGGATGCCTGTTGCGGTGAGCAGAACGGTGTCCCCTTCCTGCTGGGCGGTCATCTCCACGCCGGTCTCCCGGGCAGTCTCGCCAAGAATATCTTCCAGCTGCCGAAGGTCCGCATTTTGCAGCACCGCCTTACAGTTGGCAGGAGCCACGTTGGTGCGGATACCGCCCTCCATAGATAGAACCCGAACGCCGCTTCCCTGGGTTTTCTCCCAGCGGGCAGAGAATTTGGGGGCATAATGGGCCTTTTCAATATTGGTCACCGGGAAATCCGCATCCGGGGACAGGGTGTAGGGGGCGAAGGGATGGGATTTATAATAGTATTCAATGTCCCGGGAGCCGGTTTCTTCATCGGTGCCCATAATGAGCCGGGCATTTTTTGTCAGGGGCAGCCCCAGCTCCCGGACGCAGCGCATGGCCAGCAGCACCGCCACCAGGGGGCCCTTATCATCGTCCGTACCCCGGCCGTAAATCAGGTCGCCCTCCCGCACCAGGGTATAGGGGTCTGTATCCCAGCCGTCACCGGCTCCTACCACATCCAGGTGGGCCAGAACATGCAGCCCCTCCGGCTTGTCATTCAGGTCAGCAGTCCCTACATAGCCCTGGTGGTTTTCCGTGGCAAAGCCCCAGCTGTGGGCCAAGGCCAGGGCACGGTCCAGGGCCAGAGCGGGCCCCGGGCCAAAGGGCATGCCGGGCCGGGGCTCCGAGCCGGTGGACTCCGCCGCAATAATGGGTGCCAGTGCCGCCACCAGCTCTTCTTCCCGGCCCTGCATCCATTGGGTGATTCTTTCTTCAACGGTCATGGTGTATTCCTCCTGTTTTCTTTTCCTTATTATACCGCAGGCCCTTAAAAATGCAATCCGGTTTTCCGGAAAAAGATAGCTTTTGACAATTTGCCTTTGGGTCTGTATAATAGTTCCCAAAAGCGGAGAAATTCGAGGGAATAACCATGATTGCACAGACCATTACCCTTTCCGAAACGGATATGCGCAAGCTTCTGGGGGCTGCCAGCCCCGAGGCGGCGCTGGTATACTTATATGTACAAAGCGGCAACGACCCGGCAAATGCGGAGCAGGAGCTGTCCCTCAGCGGGGCCCGGGTATCCTGTGCCGCCGCCACCCTGCGGCAGATGGGGCTTTGGCCGGAGGAGCGGCCCATCCGGGTGGCCCCCGGGGAGCGGCCCGACTATACCGAGCGGGACGTGGTCCAGGCCGTAGACACTGACAATTCCTTCCGGGCCCTTTACGGCGAGGTCCAGCGGCTTCTGGGCCGGGCGCTGAATATTGAAGAGCTGAAGATCCTGCTGGGCTTTGTGCGGTATCTCAACATGCCCGGGGAAGTCATTCAGATGCTCATCTGCTATTGCAAAGACCGGGCCCGCCGCCGGGGCAGCAGCCGGAATCCCAGCCTGCGGACCATTGAAAAAGAGGCCTACGCCTGGGCCGAGCGGGGCATTGACAGCATTGAAGAGGCTTCGGCCTTTATCCAGTCCCAGAATGTCCGGACCTCCCGGCTTTCCCAGCTGATGAACGCCCTGCAGATCCGGGGCCGGAATCTGACCCCGGCGGAGGAGCGCTATGCCCAGAGCTGGCTGGAAATGGGCTTTGACAACGAAGCCATTTCCATGGCCTATGAGCGGACGTGCCTGAATACCGGCGGGCTCAACTGGGCCTACATGAATAAAATTTTGCAGCGTTGGCACGGTCAGGGGCTGCACACCGCCCAGGCCGTACAGACCGGGGACAAAAAGGCAGGCCCCCGGACCGAGCGCCGTCCTCTGGACGCGGACGAGGCGGCGGCCATCAGAAAAATGCTTCAGGAGGGATGATCCATGGGATACAGTGCGGAAGTGGTGCTCCGGGCCAGAGCCCGGCTTGCCCAGGCCAAAGAAGACCGGGAGTCCGAAAACCGGCAGCATCTGGCCCTTGCCTATGCCCAGGTGCCCCGGCTTCGTGAAATCGACCGGCAGCTGCGCATGACCATGGCCCATGCCGCCAGAGCCGCTTTTCAGGCAGGGACTGACGGCCAGCAGGAGCTGCGGCAGGCCCGGGAGCAGAATCTGGCCCTGCAGCGGGAGCGGGAGGAGCTGTGTCTTGCGAACTTTGAGGAAGGGTTTCTGGACGACTCCCCCATTTGCGACAAGTGCGGGGGCAGCGGCTACATCGGCTCTACTATGTGCGAATGCCTCCGGGAGCTTTGTCGTCAGGAGCAGAAAAAAGAGGTCTCCATTCTCTCCGGCAACCGGGACAGCTTCGGTTCTTTCCGGCTGGACTATTATCCGGACCGGGTAGACCCCAATTACGGCGTCAGCCCCCGGACCATTATGGAAAAGAATCTCCGGGACTGCAAAACCTATGCGGCATTCTTTTCGGAAAAATCCGAAAGCCTGCTGCTCTCCGGCAATCCCGGCCTGGGCAAAACCTTTTTGTCCGCCTGCATCGCCCGGACCGTGGCAGACCGGGGCTACTCCGTGGCCTATGAGACCGCGGGACACCTGTTTACAAAAATGGAGCGGGCAAAATTCGGTGGGGATGAGGAATGCCGCCGGGAGTGCGAAAACTTTACCCGGTGCGACCTGCTGATTTTGGACGACCTGGGTACAGAAATGCCCGGGCAGTTTACAAACGTGGCCCTCTACAGCCTGATCAACGACCGCCTTCTGGCGGGGAAACCCACCATTATTTCCACAAACCTGACCACAGAGGACATCGGAAAGCGCTACACCCCCCAGATCGCCTCCCGGCTCCGGGGCAGCTATCGCCGGGTGCCCTTTGTGGGCGATGATATTCGAATGCTGAAAAACGGAGGAATCGTATGAAAACCGGAATTTTATTTGATTTGGACGGCACCCTGCTGAACACCCTGGAGGACTTGATGGATGCCACCAACAGAAGCCTGGCCCGCTTTGGCTATCCCCAGAGAAGTCTGGAGGAGGTCCGCCGTTTTGTGGGAAACGGTGCCGGACGGCTGATCGCCCAGGCGGTGCCGGAGGGCGCGGACCCGGCCCCTGTATTAGCGGCGTTCCAGGCGGATTATCCGGAGCACTGCCAGGTAAAAACCGCCCCCTACCCCGGCATTCTGGAGGCTCTGGCCGCCCTTGCGGAAAAATACCCCATTGCCATTGTATCCAACAAACCGGACGCGGCGGTCAAGCCCCTGTGCGCGGAGTATTTCCCCGGGGTCTTTGCCCTGGGTGAAACCAAGGACTGCCCCCGGAAGCCCGCCCCCCAGATGATTGAGAAGGCCATGAAGGCCGTAGGCGCGGACCGCTGCATTTATGTCGGGGACAGCGAGGTGGACGTACTGACGGCCCAAAACGCCGGTGTCCCCTGCCTCAGCGTTCTTTGGGGCTTCCGGACGGAGGCGGAGATCGGCGGCAGCCGGTACTGCCACCAGGTTTCCCAGCTGGTGCCCATGCTGGAAGAGATGGCGGAGGCCCTTTGATGGCCAACGAGTTCTATGCCTTTCTGGGCAGAATGCGCTATATCACCCGGTGGGGACTGATGCGCAACACCTTTTCGGAAAACCTACAGGAGCATAGCCACCAGGTGGCCATTCTGGCCCACGCCCTGGCCCTCATCCGCCGGGAGATCCTCCATCTCCCCGGCCCTGACCCGGAACAGTGCGCCGTGGCGGCTCTGTATCACGATGCCGCCGAAATTCTCACCGGCGACCTGCCCACCCCCATCAAGTATTACTCCCCGGAGCTTCGGCAAGCCTACCGGACGGTGGAGGACGCGGCGGGGGAAAAGCTGCTCTCCATGCTCCCCCCGGCTTTGCGGGAGCGCTACCGGGACTATGTTCTGGAACAAAACGAGGCGGTAAACCCCATCGTCAAGGCCGCGGACAAGCTGGCGGCCTACATCAAATGTCTGGAAGAGCTGAAGGCCGGGAATCAGGAGTTTTCCACAGCTTCTGCCCAGACCCTGGCCGCCCTGGAAGGGGCGCAGCGGGAGGAAGTGACCTGGTTCCTGGAAAATTGCCTGGAACCCTTCACCAGAAATCTGGATCAGTTGGAAAAGCCTTGACAAAGCCGGTGGGATTGTGGTATGATTTTCTCCGGACCAAACCAGCAGTCCCACCGTATATGCCGTTGTGGTGGAATAGGTAGACACCCGAGACTTAAAATCTCGTTCTGGTTTCCAGAGTACCGGTTCGAGCCCGGTCAGCGGCACCATCTGAAATCTCAGAGCAGTTTCCTGCTCTGAGATTTTATTTTTCCTGTAAGATTTTCGTTGCCCGTGCGTCTAATAAGCGAAGGAGGTGAGGGCGTGACCGAATTTGAACACATATATGAAGCCTATTTCAGAGATGTAGAATTGTTTTTGCGGGCCATCTGCCGGGACGAGGCTCTGGCAGAAGAGCTGACAGAGCAGGTTTTTTTCCAGGCGCTGAAGGCGCTTCCCACCTTCCGGGGAGACTGCGATATCCGCACCTGGCTGTGCGCCATGGCGCGCAATGCTTTTCTATCCCATCAGCGAAAAGAAAAACCCACGGAGAATATCGATGAGATCCAGATTCCGGACCCCCGAAAAACGGTGGAAGAACGGATAACGGATCAGGAGCAAGCCATGCGCATCCATCGGATCTTACATGATTTACCGGAGCCATATAAGGAGGTATTTTCCCTGCGAATCTTCGGACAGCTCTCTTTTGGGGACATTGGGCGTTTATTGGGACGAACGGCAAATTGGGCCTGCGTCACCTATCACCGGGCCCGTCAGAAAATTCAATCAGAAATGGAGGAAGCGCAATGAATATAACCTGCAACATCATCAAGGATCTGCTGCCCCTGTACGCCGAAGACCTGGTAAGCCAGGACACGAAGGCCCTGGTAGACGACCACCTGTGCGGTTGTGACAAATGTACAAAGGAGCTTGAAGCGCTGAAGCAGGCGCCGAAGGTTCCCGTGGAAGTGGAAACCACCAGTCTCAAGCGCGTGGAGGATACCATTCGGAAAAGAAAGATGCTCACCGCAGCAACTGCTATGCTGACACTGGTAGCTGTGTTGGTCACGGGATTCATTTTCTTGCTGACCCCGGTGTACCTGACGGCCCGGCAGGCCATTGAGGGAGTGGAGCTCCGGGAAGACGGTGCCCTCGCAATTGATTATACAAGCGGGATCATGGGCTTCGGCAGCACCAGCCTCGTCAGTGAAGGCGACGAATTTATCTGGTGCCATACAACCCGATATGACTGGCTGCGAAGCAAACTCTTCGGCCCTGATCTTTCAGGTATGACCCAGGAGGAACTGGAACGCTATGTGCAAAATAACGCCCTGAAAGGGGAATCCTTCCAGGAGGCCTGGGATCGGATTCTGAATATCCATTTAGAGTACGGCACATGGAAGACCCCAGAAGGAAGTTATTTTCCAGATAATCTGACGGGAGATCGGGAACTGGTCAGCGCAACCGCAGACCAAAATGTGTGGTATGTAAACCCATATAACCCCAGCAGCAATACACTGATCTGGAACGGCGCCCAGAAAGAGACTGATGGAATCCCTTCATGGATCATCGACACCTATCTGATCCTGTTTGGCTGCTGTGTGTTTTTGGCAGCGGTGCTGCTCCTGATGACCCGAAACCGGAATGGCCGGAGCTGGGAACTGCTCCGATGCTTAGCCATCCTTGCAGCCAGCGCGGCGGTATCCATTTTGCTTGTCACCAACGGAAATCTGATCACCACAGGATATTTTGCAAGCTATAAATGGCCCCAAATGATCATCTGTGAATCGGTGACCCTCACATTAACGGCATTGATGTGGCGAAAGCTGTATCAGACAAATAAGACGTAAGCGACAGCCCCGCTATTCCTGCAAGGAAGAAGACCCGGAGATTCCGGTTTTCATTGAGCCCGGTCAGCTTTTCTGTTTTGTGTGATTGCATAATCCATGATTTTGAAGTATACTAAAGCAAAGGAGGAGTGTTTATGATTTACACGATTGACGAAATTAAAGAACGTGCATTCCCGGTCATTCAAAAATACAACATTCCTGCAATGTATCTGTTTGGCTCCTATGCACGAGGGGAAGCAACAGAAGAAAGCGATTTGGATTTTCTGGTAGACACCACCGGTACCGGTCTGACCTCCCTGCTGGCGCTGGGAGCCCTGTACTGCGATTTGGAAGAGGTGTTTCAAAAAAGCATTGACCTGATCACCGTGGGTTCCGTGATGCAGAATGTGGTGACAGAGAGCGAACGCAATTTCCGTGATACGGTCATACGAGAAAGGGTGAAGCTGAATGATGTCGCCTGATTTGCAGAGAATCCTTCATATCAAAGAGTATTGTATTGCCATAGGAAAAACCATCGAACGCTATGGAGATTCCTTTGAAGTCTATGCGGCGGATGCGGATTTTCAGCGGTCTGTCAGCTTTTCCATCCTACAGATTGGGGAGTTGAGCGGCGGGCTTTCGCCTGAGTATCGTCAGAAAACCGCAAACCGAATCCAGTGGGGGCCTATGAAGGCCATGCGGAACTTGGTTGCCCACAACTACGGCAGAATGGATCAGGCCATTATCTGGGAAACCGCTACAGTGGATATTCCCGCATTGCTTCAATTTTGTCAGGAACAGTTATCCGAAAAATAATATCCCGGATCGATGCGCAAAATAGAGTCATCCGTGAATAGCAAAATATCCCGTCAAACGATCCATTTGTCAAGTCTTTTTTGAGCTTTTGCAAAAAATCCTCCTACCGTCTCATTGCTAATGGTAGGAGGATTCTTCATCTTCACTTAGTGACGTCACCCAATGGGTGGCGCTTTTGGGTTCGCCCTCTCCCCGTTCAGCGGCTGGTGCTTTCCTTTGCGGGTTCCTCCAGGCCGTGGATGCGGTTGTAGGCCTGGACGGCGATTTCCGGGAGGAGGTCGTAGAGGATCATCAGGTCGCCGTTTTTGCGGGAAAGGGTCTCCTCTTGGATGGGGATATAGGTGATGTCGTTGATGTCATATTTTTTGGGGGCCTTGTCCAGAAAAACGTCCCAGGCGGCTTGGGCCAGGGCCTCTTCCGGGGAGAAGGCGGCGAACATCCGCTTTTTCTTTGTGACCCGCTGCCAGGTGCCAAGGCTTCCCAGCAGGCCGCAGGCCACCATGGCAAGGCCCATCATCCGCAGGGCGCCCTCTCCGTTCCAGGTAAGAGCGGTCAGGAGGGCACCCAGCGCCAGAATGGCTGCAAAGGGGGCCAGCCCCCGCAGGAGGGCAGGGCGGATATTCATAATGGCATCCAGCCGTTCCCGGGCGCAGGCTTTACAGACGGTGTAGTCTTCAAAGTCCCCCAGGGCCTGGATGCGCTTGTCTCCGTTCAGATCCCGAACGTGGAGGGTCAGCACCTGGAGCACATGAAAGGGATAATCGGAAGTTTCCTTTCCACAGCAAATACAATTCATAGGGTTTCTCCTGAAAAAAGGGCGCTGCCGAAGCAGCGCCCAAATAGATGGTGGTTTACAGCAGATGCGCCATGGTGGACAGCATCACGCTGCCCAGCAGCAGGATGATAGCGCCGCCCAGACGGGAGGAGATCTGTGCAAAGGGCATGAGCTCCATGCGGTTTGCGGCGGACAGAACAGCCACGTCGCCGGTGCCGCCCATGTTGGACATGCACAGGCCGGCGGTCAGGCCGGACTCCACGGGATAGAAGCCAACCAACTTACCCACAATAGCGGCACCGAAGAAGGCGCCCAGGCAGGTGACCAGGCACATGACCAGATACTGCAGGGTGAAGCTCTCGATGACCTTGCCGATGCTCAGGTAGCACAGGCCGATACCCACCAGCAGGGTGGCGGTCAGGTTCTTCATGATGAACTGGAACCACTGGTAGCAGGCAACCTCGATGCGCTCGGGGATGATCTGGGTGATCTTGCAGATGGCCACGGTGATGATCATCCAGGCGTAGGCGTGGATGGAGACCTTGGGGAAGAGCATGCTCCAGCCCTTGGAGACGATGTAGCCCCAGGCGAAGAAGGTGCAGGATACGAACAGGCCGATGCCCAGATTGGACAGCTCGATCTTGTCGCGCTTGGCCTGCATCTCGGGGCTGATCTCCAGCTCGGCGGGGTCAATGCTGCCGGCCTGCATCAGCTGGCCCTGGCCGTTCCAGCGCTTGCTGGTGATGACCTTGACTACGATGCCCGCGATGACGATGGAGATGGCGTTGCCGATGGCAACGGCGGGAGTCATAACAGACAGGGCTTCCTCCGCGGTCATGGCACCGGCGGTGTCAAAGATCTTGGACAGGGGCGTTGCACCGGCACCCATGCCGCCGCCCATGATGGGCAGAGCAATCAGCAGCAGGGCCTTGGCCCAGCCGTAGCCGGTAACGGCGCCAACCAGGCTGCACAGGGCGAAGGACAGGATCAGGCCGCCGAAGATGGCGGGGAAGTAACGGGCGGCAGCCTTTACCAGCAGCTTCCGGTTCATGCCCAGAATGGAGCCGGTGATCAGGGCGGCGATGTAGAAGTCCAGGAAGGCGCCGGTGGGCTTAAAGAAGGTGTTGATGCTGCCGACCACGTCCGCTTTGACGAAGTTGGCGTAAACCTTGGTGCCGTCTTCCAGGGTCTTCAGCAGGTGGGGCAGGAGGCCAAAGTAGTCAAGCAGGGCGGAGCCGAAGATGACGACGATGGCGCCGCCGCCCAGGTAGGAGCGGATGATGGGGGTGTGGTCACCGATCTCATTGAGGATGGTGCCCAGGACGATCATAAAGGCAAAGCAGCCGGCCATGCCGGTGGGCAGAACGCCCAGGTAAGCGGCGGCCAGGACCACTGCGGCGAAAATGCCGAAGTAATACCAAGGCAGATTATACAGCTGGTAAGGCTTCTTTTCCAGAGTCTTCGCGTCTTTGGACATGATCAATTCTCCTTTTCATTTGTTCCTTTTCGCGTTCTTTCCGGGAATCAGATTCTGGCCACGCCGGACTTCCGGGCGGCTTCCGCCACGGCCTGGGCAACGGCGGGGCCCACCCGCTTGTCAAAGGCGGCGGGGATGATGTAGTCGGCGCTCAGCTCTTCCGGAGACACCAGGTTTGCCAGAGCCTCGGCGGCGGCCATCTTCATTTCCTCGTTAATGTCGGAAGCGCGGACATCGAAGGCGCCGCGGAAGATGCCGGGGAAGGCCAGAACGTTGTTGATCTGGTTGGGGTAGTCGCTGCGGCCGGTGGAGACTACCGCCGCGCCGCCGGCCTTGGCATCCTCGGGGAAGATCTCGGGGGTGGGGTTGGCGCAGGCGAAGACGATGGCGTCCTTATTCATGGTCTGGACCATTTCCTTGGTCAGGGTGCCGGGAGCGGAAACGCCGATGAAGACGTCAGCGCCCTTGATGACATCGGCAAGCTTGCCGGTCTCCTTCTGCAGGTTGGTCTGCTGGGCCATTTCTTCCTTGACCCAATTGAGGCCGTCCCGTCCGGCATAGATGGCACCGGTGCGGTCGGTCATGACGATGTTCTTGAAGCCCGCGGAGAGCAGCAGCTTCACAATGGCGATGGCGGCAGCGCCGGCGCCGGAGGTGACGATCTTCACGTCTTCCTTCTTCTTGCCCACGACTTTCAGAGCGTTGAGCAGGCCTGCCAGGGTAATGACGGCGGTGCCGTGCTGGTCATCATGGAAGATGGGAATGTCGCACTTTTCCTTCAGCTTCCGCTCGATCTCGAAGCAGCGGGGGGCGGCGATGTCCTCCAGGTTGATGCCGCCGAAGGAGCCGGAGATCAGGTAAACGGTATTAACGAACTCATCCACGTCCTTGGTCTTCACGCACAGAGGGAAAGCATCCACATCGCCGAAGGCCTTGAACAGCACGCACTTGCCTTCCATAACGGGCATACCGGCCTCGGGGCCGATGTCGCCCAGGCCGAGAACGGCGGAGCCGTCGGTGATGACGGCGCACAGGTTGTGGCGGCGGGTCAGGTCATAGGATTTATTAACGTCTTTCTGGATTTCCAGGCAGGGGGCGGCAACACCGGGGGTATAGGCCAGGGACAGGTCGTCCTTGGTGGCTACGGGTACAGTAGCCCGGACCTCGATCTTGCCCTTCCATTCTCCGTGGAGACGAAGGGCCTCCTTTGCGTAGTCCATAAATGAATCCTCCTATTAGAATCTTTTCTCTTGCCGGTGACAGGGTTCGGCCAGCGGCGAGGCCATTATATACGAAAAAATCCAAATTGTAAACACCTTTAAGGAAATTATCCAATTTCCTCAAAAGTCCACGGGGCAGAATCGTGCAATACGACAAAAGGCCCCTTCCTTTACAAAAAGCTCATTTTCCAAATCTTTTGCGCATCAGAGGCTTGATGCCCCCCGGAAAATTGGGCGCATGTCCTCGGAAATGCCCGGCAGGCCGTGCGCGCCGATTTGCTTGGGGGCTGTAAGCTCCGGAAACCGGCCCGGATAGAGTTGATTTTTCCCCCGGGACATGATACTATAAAAATACAGAAAACATCCTGCGCAGCTTTTCCTATGGAAGCTCTGATTAAATCGGCAAGAGCTGACGGCGAAAGATTTTGGTTCCAGGCAAGGTTTGGAAAATGAGGGAATACTTTGTGTATTTCCCATTTTTCAAACCGCAGCCTGGGAGCAAAAGATTCGCCGCTCAGCCGCAGACGATTTATTCAGAGTTTCCCTAGCCTGCGCCGAGAAAGAAAGGCCGGTGGAGCGCCCCCAATGCTGACAATTTTTATAACCGCCGTCAATGCCATTGTGCCCATCGTGCTGCTCATCGCCCTGGGCTATATTCTGCGGCAACGGAATTTTTTGACGGCGGAATTTGTCCGGGTGGGCAATAAGCTCATGTTTCGGCTGCTGCTGCCCCTGATGCTTTTTACGAATACCTATTCCATCCCCTCCTTTTCCAGTGTCCCCTGGGATCTGGCCCTCTATGCCCTGGGGGCGATCTGCTGTATTTTTATACTGGGCGAAGTGCTCACGCCCCCCTTGACCAAGGTTCCCGGCCGGAAGGGCGTGCTGCTGCAAAGCACCTTCCGCAGCAATACCGCCGTCATTGGCATTCCCCTGGCCCAGGCCCTGGGCGGGGACGAGGCGGTGCAGGTGGCCACCATTATGACGGCCCTCTGCGTTCCCCTGCTGAACGCCCTGGCGGTGGTGTCCCTGTCCCTCTACGGAAATGGGGGCGGGAAGCCGGATTTGAAGAAGCTTCTGAAAAACGTGGCAAAGAATCCCCTGATCCTGGGCATTTCCGCGGGCTTTCTCTGCATCGCCCTGCGCACATTGCAGCAGCGGCTCTTTGGCCGGGTGGTCTTCACCCTCAGCGGGAATTTGAAGTTCCTTTATTCCGCCCTGCGCCAGGCCAGCTCCATCGCCACCCCCTTTGCCCTGATCATTCTGGGCAGCCAATTCAATTTTTCCGCCATAGGCAATATGAAGCGGGAGATCCTCTGGGGCACCCTCTGGCGGGTGGCCATCGCCCCGGTGCTGGGCCTGGGCTCCGCCGTCCTGCTGACAAGAGTGGGCCTTCTGCACTGCGTCTCCCCGGACTACCCCGCCCTGATCGCCCTCTTTGGCACCCCGGCGGCAGTATCCAGCGCCGTCATGGCCGGGCAAATGGGCTGCGACGAAATGCTGGCCACCCAGATCGTGGTCTGGAGCAGCATTGCCTCCATTTTTACATTGTTTCTCACCGTATGCCTGCTCATGGGCACCGGCCTGCTGACCGTATAACCCCCCCCACGCAGAGCCCCCGGCTCTGCGTGTTTTTTATATCGCACTTTTTTGTTATAGTTTTCGCATAATTCTATTTCCTTTCATATTATACAAATCGTCCAAGGATACCGCCGAATATTCAAGGAAAAAGTACCGAAAAATAGTTGCAAAATTGTAACCATTGTGATACTATTTAGGAAAGTGGGCGCAGTGCGCCCAACCGAAGCTTCCCATTGAGAAAGGAGGGCCGCCGCAAGCCCCATTGGGGTATCCCCGCGCGCCGGCGCATTCTATATTATTATGAAGGAGAGACGGGAGAACATGATGAAAAACATAACAAGAGCCCTGGCACTGCTGCTGGCCCTGGTCTTGATCTTGGGGCTGGTGGTGACGGGGTTTGCGGAGGACGGCGGGACGACGGCGGCATTTGACGGCACCATTACCGTTACCAATACCGTAGAGGGGCAAACCTACACACTCTACAAAATTTTGGATTTGGAAAGCTATGATGAAACTGCAAATGCCTATTCCTACAAGCCTGCGGCAGGTTGGGACAGCTTTTTTAAGGGTAACGATATTAAAGATAAGTATGTTGAAATTAACGAATTGGGTTATGTAACGTGGAAAAAGAGCGCAGACGGTAACGATGTTGCAGGTGTTGATACCTTCGCAAAGCTGGCACAGAAGTATGCGCTTGACAATGCCACTGCTGTAGCTGGAACTAAGAGCACACAGAATGCAGCCGGTAACACTGTTGCATTTAATGGCTTGAGCTTGGGCTATTACTTGCTGGATTCCTCTTTGGGCACATTATGCTCTTTAGATACCACGAACACCAAAATCGACATTCACGAAAAGAACGCTGTTCCTGCCAATGAGAAGAAGGTTCAGGAGGATTCCAAGGCTACACTAGAAGGCAATGGTTGGGACAATACCAACGATGCCGATATTGGGCAGACTGTGAACTTTAAGAGTACCATCAAGGCCCAGGCCGGTGCACAGAAATATGTGTTCCATGATACCATGTCGGATGGGTTGACGTTTGATGGGAATGTAACCATTACGAAGGGTGCAAACGCAGAACCTGTTGCTAATACCAGCTACACTTTGAAAACTAAGAATAATGCAGACGAAAGCAAAAAAACAACCGATGATTGTACCTTTGAAATTGTCTTCAATCAAGATTTCTGCGATACACTCAAAAATGATGAGACAATCGTCATTTCCTACTCTGCTACGTTGAATGAAAAGGCTGTGATTGGTTCTGATGGTACAACATCCAATACCAATAAGAGCAAGCTCTCCTATGGCGATAACAGCGCAACTGAATGGAGCCAGACTACGACCAAGACCTGGAAGGTAGATGTATTCAAGTTCTATACAGATACTGCCAATGCAGAGAAAGGTCTGGCGGGCGCAAAGTTTACATTGAACAAGAATGATACAGAAAGAACTGCCATCAAGCTGATTCAGGTTGGAGAAGCCACCAGCACCACCTACCGTGTTGCCAAAGCTGACGAAACCGGCATCACCGAAATCACCACCGACACCACCGGCAAATTCACCATCCAGGGTCTGGATTCGGATACTTACTATCTGACGGAGACAAAGGCCCCTGACGGATATAACAAACTGAAAGAGCCCATTGCAATCACTATTGATGACGCAGGAAATGTCAAACTTGGCGCTAATACCGTAACTAACGGCGAAGTTCAGGTTGAAAACAAAACCGGCACCGAAATGCCCTCCACCGGTGGTATCGGTACCACCGTGTTCTATGTGGTCGGCGGCATCCTGGCCGTTGGCGCGGCGGTGCTCCTGGTGACCAAAAAACGTATGGAGCGGGGCTAAAAGCTTCCCCCCGGGGAAGCTGTCAGGGCGAAGCCCCTGACTGATGAGGCCCCCGCGGGACAGCGTGAAACATTGTACAAACAGCGGGCGCAAAGGTAGAACGTGTCAGCGAAACCGCAGGGAACGGCCTGTGTGCCGTTCCGCGCCCAAAAGGACGGAACTGTTTCCGATAAAGCCGAAAGTGTCCCTCCATTATGTCATTCAGGCCTTGAGCGTCAGCGGAGTGGAGAAATCCACCACGTAGCAAGAATAACCAACACAAGGTAAAGCTTGCCACTCGGGAAGATTCCTCGACTCGCTTTCGCTCCCTCGGAATGACATGTCGGGGGGTGGTGCCGTTTTGCCCGCACAGGTTGTATTTGCAACGTGGCGGGCGGCAGATTGCCGCCCCTACGGTAATGTACCACGTTTTTTGCATTTTACGGACGCAAAACAGCGATAGACACGTCGAAAATATGGTAATTCGGAACAAATGTATCGTAGGGGCGGCAACCTGCCGCCCGCCACCTTGGACGTATAACCTGTGCGGGTGAATGGTACCACCCGAATTATGGTACCCCCCCACTGTAGCGGCGGCAATCTGCCGCCAACCGGCCCGTAGGGCCGGAATCGTGGTACATTTTTATTTGTAATGGCAAATGGAAAAACGTTTTTCGTTGTATGGCGTGTGGTACCGTTCAACCAAACGAGTTGTATTTGCAACGGGGCCAGCCCCTGGCGGGGCTGGATGGTGGTGCTCCGCGCAGCGAATCAAAAATAAATGATTGCCGGGGGCAATCACACATTGATTTCATCGTTGGGTCAACGCCGCTACATTTGGTTCCGTATATGGGGTGATACCATTCATCCGCACAGGTTGTAATCGGGACGTGGCGGGCGGCAGATTGCCGCCCCTACAGGAGCGGACATCGTTTTTGGGGCATTTTGCGGTGAAAATTCATTTTATTAAACAATTGACCGGCTGCTTCTGGCAGCGGTGAGGAGACATCTGGAAGTTATGAAAAAGCATCTTTCTACCATATTTCTGGTCGTTCTGCTGCTTGCAGGTGTGTCCTTGCTGCTGTATCCTACGGTCAGCGATTATTGGAATACGCTTCACGCTACCGCCGCGGTGACCAGCTACGCCCAAGCCGTGCGGGAGCTGGATAATGAAAAATATGAGCAGATGCTTCAGCAGGCCCAGGAATACAACCGGGGGCTTCTGAAGCGGGAGAATCCCTTTTTACTGGGGCCGGAGGAGCGGGAGGCCTATCCTTCCCTGCTGGATTTGGACGGCACGGGGATCATGGGGTATATTGAGATCCCCGCCATTGATGTTTCCCTGCCCATTTATCACGGCACGGAGGATTCGGTGCTGCAAATCGCCGTGGGGCATCTGGAGTGGACCAGCCTTCCTGTGGGGGGCGAAAGCACCCACTGTGTCCTCTCCGGCCACCGGGGGCTCCCCAGTGCCAAGCTGTTTACCAATCTGGACCGGCTCACCGTGGGCGACACCTTTGTCATCCGGACGCTGGATGAGGTGCTGACCTATGAGGTCTCCCAGATCCTCATTGTGGAGCCCGCGGAGACCGAGGCCCTGACCCCCCGGCCGGGGGAGGACCTTTGCACCCTGGTGACCTGCACCCCCTACGGCATCAACAGCCACCGGCTGCTGGTCTGCGGGGTGCGGACGGAGACGGCCCCGGAGGTCAAGACCATCCGGGTGGTATCGGACGCGGTGCAGATCGAGCCCCTAATGGTTGCCCCGGTGGTGGCGGCGCCCGTGCTGCTGCTGCTGATTTTCGGGCTGCTCTTTACTGGGAAGAAACGAAAGGACTAATCCATGAGACGAACGGAATTACCGCCGGAGATCCCCTCTCTGGAACAAATCGAAGCAGAGCGGAACCGCATCCGTTACCGGTCCCGTTATCGCAGTGTTTTGCGCAGCACCGTCTTTACCCTGGTGGTGGTGGCGGCGGTGGCGGTTCTGGTTGCCACCGTCTGGATGCCGGTGCTGCAAATTTACGGCGCATCCATGACCCCCACCTTAAACGAGGGGGATATTGTAGTGTCCCTCAAGGGCGCGGATTTTCGCCAGGGGGACCTGGTGGCCTTTTACATCGGCAATAAGATTCTTGTGAAGCGGGTCATCGCCGGGCCCGGGGAGACGGTGGACATTGACGAAGAGGGCAACGTCTTCATTGACGGGCGGCGGCTGCAAGAGCCCTATCTGACGGAAAAGGCCTTTGGCGATGCCAACATTGACCTTCCCTATCAGGTGCCGGAAAACCGGTACTTCTGCATGGGCGACCACCGGTCTACCTCGGTGGACTCCCGGCATAAAGAGATCGGCTGCGTATCCCAGGAGCAGATCGTGGGAAAAATCGTATTCAGGGTCTGGCCCTTGGCGGACCTGGGGAAACTGAACTAGGAGGTGAGCGGGAATGACACAGGAGCCTTGGCTGGGCCTGGAGGAAGTACTCCGGAAGCGGCGAAATCGTAAACGGTGGCAAAAAGTGGTCACGGCCCTTTGCGCCCTGGTGGTATTTTGCACCACCTATGCCCTGATCCTCCCGGCCATCACCCTGGAAAAGGGCTGCCCCATCCCCGAGCACACCCACACCCCGGAGTGCTACACCCAGCTGACGGCCCGGCAGGAGACCACCCTCTCCTGCGCCGCCCAGATTCATCAGCACACGGAAGGCTGCTATGACCAAAATCACAATCTGGTCTGCGGTTTTGCGGATTTCCTGGTACATACCCATGAGGAAAACTGCTATGACGGCTCCGGGAACCTGCGCTGCCCCCTGCGGGAAGTGAAGGCCCACCGCCACAATGAAAACTGCTACGCCCCCGGCCACAGCCACGGGGAAGACTGCTACACCCGGGTGCAGGGCCCCCTGATTTGCGGCAAGCACGTCCATACGGAGGGCTGCTGGGCCGAGACCCGGGAACTTACCTGCGGCCTGGAGAAAGGCCCCGACCACAGCCACGGGGAAGAATGCTATCAGATAACCCGGCAGCTGACCTGCGGGGAAGCCGACCACACCCATGGAGAAGAATGCTATGCCTGGGACCAAAAGCTTACCTGCACCCAGGAGGAAACCCCGGTGCTGACCTGCCGGGAGCCGGAGGTCATTCTCCACCGGCACACGGAAAGCTGCTATGACCAAGAGGAAAACCTGGTCTGCGGCATGCTGCAGATCCTGCAGCACCAGCACGGGGAAGAATGCTTCGTGACCCGGGAAATTCCGGTGGACAGGTCAGCCCTGACCTGCACCGACGAAACCCACGAACACGGCCCTCTGTGCTACGGCCAGTGGCAGCTGGTCTGCCCCCTGGAAGAGCACACCCATGACGACCGCTGCACCCCCGGCCCGGAGCCGGAGGAAACCGAAGCCACCGAAGAGACCGGGGCCACCGAGGAAACCCAGGCCACCGAGGCGACCGAACCCACCGTGGAGACCGAGCCTACAGAAGAAACCGAGCCTACAGAAGAAACCGAACCTACCGAAGCCACCGAGCCCACCGAGGAAACCGAGCCTGCAGAAGAGCCGGAGGCACCCCTGCCCGAATCCACCCCCTCCGGCCTGCCGGTACTGGGCCGGGCCTACGCTGCGGCAGACCCCTACGGCATCATGCCCTTGATGCTGGAGGACGAGGAGACCGTAGTGGAGGACCGGATCGGGAGCAGCGATCCCATTGACCTTACAGATTACATCGTACCGGTCTATGACGGCACGAAAACCAAGCTGGAGTACAAACCGTCCACATCGGAAGAGTGGCGAACTACCGAGGGCGCAACAGGCATTCCGGGCGACGCGGCATTCCGGTTGACCGTAGCATACAGCAAGGTAAACATTGAGGACCTATTGAAAGCGGACTGCAAGCTCTCCTATACCCTGCCGGACTTTTTCCGAATTACGACCCAAAATGGTTCCATTCTCGACGATCATAACCAAACGATTGGCACTCTTCAAATTACAGGGCAGAATGTCATGATCCAGTTTAAACAAGAGTGGGTAACCAATCAAAAGACAGAAACAAACGATGTCATCCACGGTTACTTCTCTGTGGAGGCAAAAGCAAATCTGTCCAAAGTCCCCACCGATGGTCAGGAAACAATTACAATCGGAAAAGTCACTCTGAACGCAGAATTTCAGGGTGACCTGATTGCCCGATACGGTGATGTTCAGATTGAAAAAACCGTAGAGCCCCAGGTCTTTCGGGAAGACGGGAAAGACTATCTGGAATACACCGTCAAAGTCACCGCCGGGGCGGACGGCTGCCCGGGGGTGAAGGTTCAGGATACGTTTGGGGATGGGAAGAATTGGGTGGAAGACTTTGTTGTGGCGCCGAGCAGCGGGAACGTTGCATGCGATAAAGAGAACAAATCCATGACCTGGACGATTGGCAATATGCCTGCCAATACAGTGCAAACCCTTACCTATCGGGTCAAACTGGCGGACGACTACACCTACGGATGCACGCCTTTCCAGAAAGACAGCTTCTCTAACGGCCCCATTAAAAATACCGCCGCAGTTTATTCCCGGGGCCAGGAGGTTGAATATAAGCGACGTGAAGTTACCGCAGCCTTTGAACCGGTGGCAAAAGCTACGTTGTCTAAAAAGTGCTCCATTGTAAAATCCCCGGATGACGGCAGCATGAAAATCACCTACTATATCTGGGTGCAGGCCGATAGCAAAAACAGCTTTGATTTGCGGGATATCATCATTCGTGACGCATTGAACGGTTCTTTAGGCACGGATCAAATGACAGTCGATGAGATTCGGAAATACGTAACTTATGATGCAGACAGTTTTTCTCTCTACGAGGGCGGCCAAGATAAGCAGTCAGACATGACTGGCTTGACTACAAAATACCAAACTCCCCCCGCCAATGGGCCTATTTTCCCTGCAAACGAAGAAAAGCATAACACAGTCTTTGAATATCACGTAGGCCCCCTGCAACCGGGGCAATGCCGGACACTGGTCTATACCGTAACCGTTGATCCGGGAGCCTTTGCCGCGGCAGGAAACAAGAATTTCACCGTTGGTAATCGTGTGTATATCTACAACGTCAACAAAGACGGTACGAAAGGTGATTTCTTCGAACGGTACGGCTGTACACAGGACATCACCCACAAAGACTGGACTCGGAAGGTGGCGGGTGAGGAAGTTGCCGCAACGCAAACAGTCCACATGGCAGGAACTGTCTACGATTCCAACTTCATAGAAGACACCGCCACCAGCTTCACCGTTCCGGCAGGCAGTCAGCAATATCAGGTACTCGTCAACGAAGCCGGGGACTGGAATTTATCCGATGCCACATTGAGCGATTCTCTGAACAGTGATTTGATGCAATTTGTGGGCTATGTAAAGGTGGATGCTATAGCAATTGGCGCGAACAAGCCGGACTCCGGCCTGACAGATGCCCAGGCCCTGAACGCCTTTACCGGCAGAACGAGCGAAAAGACCGCTTGGGTCAAGATTGACAAGATGAATAGCTTCTCCTTCACGCCCAACTCCATTGGGCTGGGGGACGGCAAGTATGCCTACCAGCTGACCTACTATGCCAAGTCGGATGTTCCCGGCTCTATTACGGTGAAGAACTCCTTTACCCTCAGCGGTACGGTAGGGTACGGCCGCCAGAACTATCAGATTGCTGGAATTACTTCCAATGTCCAAGTCACCGTTTCCGGAGACAGCAGCTTTCACACCGCAAAGAAGGCCCTGTTCTACGAGGCCCCCGCTACTGCGGATTCCAAGGGCTTCCTGTACTGGGCCATCCAGGTAGATGGAACGAAGCTGCTAAAGGACTTTGCCATCAAGGATACCCCCGATTCCGGCAACAAGCTTACAAGACATTCCTTGCCTGCCGATTCCCTGGTTGGCGTGTATACGGGGGAAAGCAATTTTGTTTTCTCGGACTGCAGCAGCATTTCCGCAGTGCAAAAACAGCTGACCCCGGTAGCTTCAACATCTTACACCACCAGCCAGGAGGGCGGAGCCCTGACCGTAAAACTCAAACAGGATTTGCCCCTATCTGACGGTCAATCCCTGTATGTCCTTGTAAAAACCCAGCCTACGGCCCTGCCCCAGGAGCAGCGGGACGCGTTTGTCTATCAGAACAGCTGCCAGTACTCCTTTGTGGAAGGCAACTGGGTAAAAGACGTGGGTTCGGCGCAGCAGACGCTCTACAGCAAAGCATCGATTTTTAAAGAGCTGTCTGATGTTTTCACCTATGATGGGAAATCTAACAACATCAAATCGGTTGGCTCCGCGAAACCGGGAGTAAGCTACGACACCGGCCTGTTAAAAAATCAACCGGGAGAATATGTTGGCTGGCTGATCCACTTAAACTACGGTGGAACGCTGAGCGGCAGCTACCGGGTGGAGGAAACCGTTCCTGCGGGACTGGAGATCGCCTATATTCGGATGTATTGGTATGGGGACAACGTTAAAAACCAAGAATCCAAATCCGAAATGGTCCAAATCTCCGACCTTGGTTCGGGGTGGGAGCCAAAAACAAATTCTTCCACTGGACTGAATTGCGGACCGCACGCGAATTACTACTATGTCCAGGGGCAAAAGGCCATCATGGAGGTCTCCAACCTGGTGGCCGGGCGTGAACGGGACAAGTACGCCGTAGAGCTGCAAATCGTCTGCAAGCTGGTGGACAAGGATGTTTTACAGGGTGGACAAAAAAAAGAGTTCTCCAACAGCGTTCGGCTTCTTACCACGGAAAACGGGGAGCTGGATACGGATGTTAGCCCGGTGACGCTGTCTGTTTCCCAGCTGAAAAAGGCAGCGGGCGACACCAAAACCGCCTCCCCTGCCCCCGGTACCTATCCTTTTGTGATTACCGTCAACGAAGCCGGCATTGACCTGATGCCTGGAATCGGGAATAATACCATCACCCTGGTGGACGAGCTGGGCGCGGGACTGACCATTGACGATGATTCCATCAAGATAACAAATACCACAACCTCCCGGGAATTGACAGCCGGAACCGAATGGAAGTCCAGCCTGACCACCACGGACTCCGGAACCCAGACCTTGAAAATCAAATTGCCGGACGATCAGCCTCTGAAAATCACGTACAATGTATTTCTTGAGGCAGCACCGGGGCAGCCGATCAACATCACAAACACTGCCCACTGGGAGGGTTATGAAAGCCCCACAGGCGATACGGTAACAGTCCCGAACTATTCCTATACAGCAATCGGAGGAGCGGTGCCTGGCACAAGCGCCAAAATCACCATTGTAAAGCGGGATCTGAACAACACATCCAACCTGCTTTCCGGCGCAACGTTCCAAATCACGGAAATGAAGCTAAGCGCCGACCAGAGTACGCTGGAAACCACTGGCACAGTACAGACAGGTGAAACCGGCAACAACGGAACCTATTCCTTTGAAGGCCTAGAATACAACACAGTCTATAAAATCGAGGAGACCAAGGCACCTACCGGCTATGTGCTGGACGAGCAAGCCGAAGAGCCTTACTATGTTGTGGTGGCCAAAAAGGAGAGTGACGGCAGTTATCCCTATAAGGATGCCTACGAGAAGCTCCAGGAAAAAGTGTATTTCACCTATACCTCCAGCACCTATACCCACAAGGCCTACAACCACAAGGGCGAGATCACTGTAAACAAGCAGTTCACCAATGCCGACGGTGTTTCTGGGATCACACCGCTCAAGGGTACATACCGCTTTGGCCTGTTTGCGCAGGGAAATCCTGCCACCGGAACGGCCCCGTTGGCAGAAGACGTGGCGGTATATGACCAATACGGGAAACTGACCGAAGCCGCCAAGTTTACGGATGTTGAACTGGGTAAAACCTACTACGTCTACGAACTGGACGACAACGGCAAGGCCATTTTGCCGGGAACAAACGCAATTGCCAACAAAATTCCCTTTGTGGTGAGCTATTCCGACAACCCAATCACTGTTACCGGTGATGCGCCAGGCTCCGTTACCGTCACCAACCGCATCAATTACCCCGAGCTGCCCCAGACCGGCGGGGTGGGCACCGGTGTTTTCCGGGTTTCCGGAGCCGCCGCGGCACTTTTGGCCGGGTGTATCCTGGCGGGCCGAGAGGGCCGGAAACGAAAAAGGAGAGAAAACCATGAAACATAAATTCCTTTTTCTTCTTGGTCTGCTGCTCTTCCTCCTGCCCCTGGGGGCGGTGGGAGAGGCCATCGACCCTGCTAACCTCTGCGCCATGACCCTCACCATGGAGGCCGGGGAAGAACCCATCGGGGGCTTTCCTTTTAGGCTCTACTATGTGGCCTCCGTCAACGCCCAGGGGACCTTTACCCCCGCGGGCAGCTTTCAAAACTACCAGGTAGAGCTTAACGGCCTGACCACCCAGCAGTTTGCGGACCTGGCCCGGACGCTGGACGCCTACGCCAGGCAGGACGGCCTGACCCCCCTTAAAACCGGCACCACCGGCGCCTCCGGCAGCCTCTTCTTGGATGGGCTGAACACCGGGCTCTACCTGGTGGGCGGCAGCGCCGCGGTGATTGACGGAAAGAGCATCGCCACAGACCCCTTTCTGGTAAGCCTCCCCAGCCTGGACGGCAGCGGGAATTGGGCCTACAAGCTGATCCTATCCCCCAAATTTAGCATTACCCCGGTGCCGGAGACCCCGGAAACCGTCTCCTGCCGTGTTCTCAAGCTCTGGCAGGGGGACGTGGAGGAGTTCCGGCCGGAGAGCATCAAGGTGCGGCTGCTGCAAGACGGCGCGGTCTACGACACGGTGGAACTGACCAAGGAAGGGGCCTGGCGGCACAGCTGGGACAACCTCCCCAAATACGCCCGGGACGGCCACCGGATCGCCTGGCAGCTGACCGAGGAAGTCCCCGCCCACTATTCCGTCCGTCTGGGTCGGGAGGGCGACACCTTCCTGCTGGAAAACACCTATGAGCCGGACACCGTGACCCTGACCCGCCGGGTGCAGAAGCGGTGGGATGATGCGGGTTACAGCTCCAAACGCCCCGGGGCCGTGACCGTGGAGCTGCTGCGAAACGGTCAGGTTTACGACACCGTGACCCTGACGGCGGCGGGCAGCTGGCAATACACCTGGGAAAACCTCCCCTCCAAAGACAGCCTCTGGACGGTGCGGGAAGTGGTCCCCCAGGGCTACAGCGTGGCCTTTTGGCAGGAGGGGGACACCTTTGTTCTCCAAAACAGTTTCCTTAGCGCCAAGCTCCCCCAAACCGGTCAGCTCTGGTGGCCGGTGCCCATTCTGGCCCTTGGAGGGCTTACCCTGGTGGCCATTGGGTTGGGCCTTAAAAAGAGGCAGCGCCATGAATAAGTGCTCCTCCTGGCTGATCGCCCTGGGAACGCTGTTGCTGGCCGCCGCCCTGGGGCTCACCGCCTACAACCTGGGCCAGAGCAACGCCGCCGCCCAGACCGCCACCCAGGCCGCCGCCATTTTAAAAGAGGTCATCCCGGAGCCGGAGACGGCCCCCACGACTCCCGCCGCCCCCCTCTCCCCTGCCCCGGAGGAAGCCCCGGTGCCGGACTACGTCCTGAACCCGGACATGGAAATGCCGGTGGTGACGGTAGAGGGCCGGGATTATATTGGCCTCCTCTCCATCCCCGCCCTGGGGCTGGAGCTGCCGGTAATCTCCGACTGGGACTACCCCGCCCTGCGGGTGGCCCCCTGCCGCTACGCTGGAAGCGCCTACCAAAACAACTTGGTCATCGCCGCCCACAACTACGCCAGCCACTTTGGCCGCCTGAATCAGCTCTCCCCGGGAGACGAAGTGCAGTTCCGGGACACGGAGGGGAACCTCTTTTCCTATCAGGTGGCGGACCTGGAGATCCTGGAGCCCTATGATTTGGCGCAAATGACCGCCGGAGGGTACGACCTGACCCTCTTTACCTGCACCCTAGGGGGCAGCCAGCGGCTGACCCTGCGATGCAGCCGGGTGGCGTGAAACCCGATGTAAAACAGCAGCCCCTTTCCGGATTTTTCCGTGGGGGCTGCTGTTTTTGTATTGAAAAGGGGGCCGCCTCCGTGGTATAATCAGAGAAACAAATACAAAACCTTTGGAGGGATTTCAAATGTATTCAGCATCCAAAGACCGATACACCGCCATGGAATATAACCGCTGCGGAAACAGCGGCCTGATGCTGCCGAAGGTGTCATTAGGCCTGTGGCACAACTTCGGCGACACCGCCAATTTTGAAAACATGCGGCAGCTGTGCTTCACCGCCTTCGACCGGGGCATCACCCAATTTGACCTGGCCAACAACTACGGCCCCCAGCCGGGCAGCGCGGAAAAGAACTTTGGCCGCATCCTCAAAGAGGACCTGGGGGTCTACCGGGACGAGCTGGTGATCACCACCAAGGCGGGCTACCTCATGTGGGAAGGCCCCTACGGGGAGTGGGGCAGCCGGAAGCATATGCTCTCCAGCCTGGACCAGAGCTTACGCCGCTTAGGGCTGGAATATGTAGATATTTTCTACCACCACCGGATGGACCCAAATACCCCCCTGGAAGAGACCATGGGGGCCCTGGCCACCGCCGTACACCAGGGCAAGGCCCTTTACGCCGGTCTTTCCAACTACAACGGGGAGACCTTGCGCCGGGCGGCGGCGATTCTGAAAGAGCTGAACTGCCCCTTTGTCATCAATCAGAACCGGTATTCCATTTTCGACCGGACCATTGAGCAAAACGGCCTGAAGGACACCGCCCGGGAGCTGCAAAAAGGCCTCATCACCTTCAGCCCCCTGGCCCAGGGCCAGCTGACGGACCGGTACTTAAACGGCATCCCCGCCGACAGCCGCATCCGCACCGACGGCCGCTACCTGAAGGAAGCCACCCTGGCCCCCCACCGGATGGAGCAGATCCGCCGCCTCAACGACCTGGCCGCCCAGCGGGGTGAAAGCCTGGCCCAGATGTCCCTGGGCTGGCTGCTGCGGCAGGAAGAAGTCACCAGCGTCCTGATCGGCGCCTCCAAGCCCCAGCAGATCCTGGACAATGTAAAAGCCCTCTCCTGCGCCCCCTTTACGGAGGAGGAGCTCCGGCTCATCGACAAAATCTCCCTGGAATAAGACCCGCCCCGCCCGGAAGGCCCAACGGCACTCCAGGCGGGATTTTTCAAAGGTTCAAGGTTTGCCCTTCCTCTGGGTCAGCTCATAGCTCATGCGCAATAGCTCCTGAATCTGCCCCTCCTCCACCGGCCCTTCTAAAAGAATGCTGATCCACTGTTCCTTGTTCATATGATAAGCCGGGAAAAACCCCGGCTGCCCCTTCAGGGCCCCAACGATCCGGGGGTCTCCCTTCACATTCAACACCTCCACCTTCCCCTGCCCCTGAAGCCCCAGCTTAGAGCGCTCGATCTCCATCACCAGACCAAACCACTTCCGGCTGCCCCCATGCCGCAAAACCGCATTCCGCTCCTGCCAGGGGTAGTCAGGCTTTACGCCAAATTCCTTTTCTGCCCATTGAAATAAGGCTTCTTTTGTCATATGGAACGCCCCCATTACCGTTTTCTATATTATACCATATTTAGCTGCTGGATGGTAGCTCGGTTTAAATCGAATCTTTCTATAGTCTCGCCTCTGCGTTCCTAAAGCAGGAAAGTTGTACCATGTCGTAAAAAGTCGCCCTAAAAAGTTGATGCCTTGTGAGAAAAGTCCCTTGAAAAAGTTTTATTCTTATGTTATGCTGTGCATAGACTGACAGCTGATTGGAGGAATACACAATGCTGAAGCGCAAAATAGAGCGGCAGCTGACGGAATGGAAGAACACTTCCGGCCACAAGCCGCTGATTGTCAAGGGATGCAGACAGTGCGGCAAAACATTTTCTGTGCTGGATTTCGCAAAAAAGAACTACAAGCACGTTGTCTATCTGAATTTCTTTGAAAATCCGGATTACGCTTCCGTTTTTGCGGGTTCATTGGAAATTGACAACATTGTGATGCTGCTTTCCGCACTGCTGGGCAAGGATGCTGTTTTTAAGGCCGGAGAAACGGTTTTGGTTCTGGATGAAATTCAGGATTGTCCCGAGGCAAGGACCGCACTGAAATTCTTTCGAATCGACGGTCGGTACGATGTGATCGGCACCGGCTCTCTGCTGGGCGTAAAAGGCTACGGCAAGGAACCGAAATCGGTCCCCGTGGGCTCGGAAACTGTGATTGATATGTACCCCTTGGATTTTGAGGAATTCCTGTGGGCCAATGGCATCTCGGAGCCAGTGATCGCCATGCTGCAAAAAGCACTGGACGCTGAAACGCCGCTGCCGGAAGCACTCCACAGCCGGATGAAGCAGCTCCTGCTGCAATACGCCGTCGTTGGCGGGATGCCCGATGCGGTGCAGACCTTTGTGGACAGCAAGCAGATGGATGAAGTCCTCCGTATCCAGCGTGATATTGTGCGCTCTTATGAGGATGACATGGTGAAGTATGCGGAAAAGCAGGATAAGTCCCGCATCAAGGAATGTTTTCAGTCCATTCCCCGTCAGCTCGCCAAGGAGAACAAGAAATTCCAATATTCCGTTGTCCGGAAAGGCTCCACAGCCGCCAAATATGCCGGAAGCCTGCAATGGATCGAGGATGCGGGGATCATTGCCCGCTGCTATAACCTTTCCATTACCGAGCTTCCTCTGGATGGCAATGCCGAGGAAGATACGTTCAAAGTGTATATGCGGGATATGGGGCTGTTTGTCAGTATGCTGGAGGACGGCACCCAATACGACATTCTTCAAGGCAATCTCTACGGCTACAAAGGTGCTATCTTTGAGAACCTGATTGCGGATATTTTCTCCAAAATGGGACGAAAGCTCTACTATTTCCACAAGGATTCCGGCCTGGAAGTAGACTTTGTAATTCGCTATAAAGGCGCGTGTACACTTGTAGAGGTAAAGGCGGCAACCGGAAATATCAAGAGTACAAAGACGATTCTGAACCATCCGGAAAAGTACCATGTAAGCAG
>CAKTNS010000039.1 GCA_934589225.1 uncultured Oscillospiraceae bacterium | reverse complement strand
CTTGGTCACGCCGTCGTCACGGAACTGGTAGAACAGCGGCATATTCAGCAGGTGGCCGGAGAATCTCCAGGAGGAGGTGCCGTCCAGACCGGCGGAGGTGAAGGCGTCGAAGCCCAGCTCGGAAGCACGGGCGTGGATGTCATCAGCAACGGCCTTCAGGGACTCGAAGTTGGTGATCTCGTCCAGGGAGTGGCCGGCCTTCTCCAGAAGCGCCTTGTTGACGATGATGCCGAAGGACTCGTAGCAGTAGCCGATGGACAGCACGGAGCCGTCGTCGCCCTTCAGGTTAAAGTCATCGGTGGTCATCTCCTTGTAAACATCGGTGTCCCGCAGGTCCAGGCACCACTCGCCGTAAGCGTCAATGGCGCCCTGGTTGCCAGCCTGGAACATGGTGGGAGCGGCGGTCTTGTCCAGCTCAGCGGTCAGAGTGGTGTCGTAGGTACCGGAAGCGGCGGTAACGACGGTGACCTTCACGCCGGTCTGCTCGGTGTAGGTCTTGGCCAGCTCCTGCCAGGCGGCGTCGGATTCAGGCTTGAAGTTCAGGTAGTAAACAGTACCGGCGGCAGAGGCAGCGGGAGCCTCGGTCTCGGCAGCGGCAGTGGTTTCGGCAGCGGGAGCCGCGGTCGTTGCCGCAGGGGTCTCGGTCTTGGCGCCGCAGCCGAACAGGCCGACGACCAGAACCAGGGACAAGGCGATAGCAAGCATCTTTTTCATGTTCTTTCCTCCAAACGTAATTTTGCAAAACCGGAACGACCCGGTTTCACGAAAAGAAGTACCCGCAACGAAGGTTTTGCACAAATCTTCACTGCGGGTATCATTATACAACTTTCCGATAGGCAAAGTCAACAAAATTGGTGTCTTTTTCCGTGGTCAAAGCTGACAAAATCAGATTCCGATTTTTGTCAATTGTTCACAATTTCTTAATTTTTAGAATCGAAATTGATAAATATTCAGGGTTTATCCCTAAATTCTTGCCGCTTAAACTTCGGTTTTTTCCGTCTTTTTCGGCGCCCGGTCGTAGCGCTCCGTCAGCTCCAGGATGCGGGCGGCGAGACTTCTGGTGTTGTAGCCCTTTTTGACCCGCCAGGTCCAGTTGCTGCCGGTGGTGCCGGGGAAGTTCATCCGGGCTTCGCCCCCCAGATTCAGGTAGTCCTGGAGCTGCACAATGGCCCGCTCGGACACGGAGCTCATGCAGGTGCGGATGGTGCCCCAGACATAGCCCTCCTTCTTGGTCAGGGCCATGTAGTCTGCCGCCACCTTCACCGCCTCCGGGGATGCGGTGTCGAACCACTGACGCATGGTCATATTGTCGTGGGTGCCGGTGTAGCAGACGGTGTTGCGGGTGTAGGTGTGGGGCCGGTACTCCGAGGGCTCCTTGGAGTCAAAGGCAAATTCCAGAACCTTCATGCCGGGGTAGCCGGAATCGTCCCGCAGCTGCAAGACCTCCTCCGTCAGGAACCCTAAGTCCTCTGCCACAAAGTCCAGCTGAGGAAGACCCTTTTTCAGGGCGTTCACAAAGGACATGCCCGGGCCTTTGACCCAATGGCCGTTTCTGGCGGTGTCGTCGCCGTAGGGCACGGACCAGTAGGCCTCAAAGCCTCTGAAATGGTCCAGCCGCACCACGTCAAAGAGCTTGCCGCTGGCACCCAGCCGGTCCAGCCACCACCGGTAGCCCTGCTCCTCCATCACGTCCCAGCGGTACAGGGGGTTCCCCCACAGCTGGCCGTCGGCGGTAAAGGCATCCGGGGGGCAGCCCGCCACCGCCGTGGGGGCCAGGTCCTCATCCAGCTGGAACAGCTCCGGGTTCTTCCAGACCTCTACGGAGTCATAGGGCACGTAAATGGGCACGTCGCCAATGAGCTCAATGCCCAGGGCCTTGGCCTTTTTCCGCAGGGCATCCCACTGCTTGTAAAATTCATACTGCACGAAGCTGTAGAACCGGATGTTCTCCTCCAGCTCCCGGGCGGCCTCTTCCAGGGCCTCCGGCTGTCGCAGCTTCAGCTCCTCCTCCCACTGAAACCATGGGGCAAAGCCGTGCTTCTCTTTGAGGGCCATATACAGGGTAAAGTCCGGCAGCCACTGGGCGTTGCGCTTTATAAAGGCGTTCAGCGCCCGGTCATTGCGGAAGCGGCTGTAGGCCAGCTTCAGAATGGGCGTCCGGCCGTTGTAGAGCTTTCCAAAATCCACCTGGGTCTCGTCGTCACCCCAGTCTACCGAGAGGACTTCGTCTTTCGTCAGCAGGTGCTGCCGCACCAGGGTGTCCAGGTCAATGAGGTAGGGGTTGCCCGCATAGGCCGAGCAGGACTGATAGGGAGAATCCCCGTAGCCCGTGGGGCCCAGGGGCAGCATCTGCCAGGCCTGCTGACCGGATTTGTGCAGAAAATCCAAAAACGCATAGGCGCTTTTGCCCATGGTGCCCACGCCGTAGGGGCCGGGCAGGGATGTAAGGTGCATCAGGATTCCAGCTTTACGCATAAAGAACACACTCCTTAATGTATTGTTAGCTTATTCGGGAAGCTCTGATTAAATTGGCAAGAGCTGGCAGCGAGAGATTTTGTTTCCAGGCAAGGTATGGAAAGTGAGGGAATACTTTGTGTACCCGCAAGGGGTATGCCGCATCCGTAAGCCAGCTTGCGCTGGCAACGGCTGCGCTATATTTCCCACTTTTCATACCGCAGCCTGGGGGCAAAAGATCCGCTGTCCAGCCGCAGACGATTTATTCAGAGTTTCCCAAAATCAAAGAATAGAGAAGAATGCCGGGCACAGCAAGGCGGTCAGGATGCCCGCCACCACCAGGGAAAGGCTGCTGACAGCCCCAGTAAGCTCCGAGATTTCGGAGGCCCGGCTGGTGCCCACCACATGGGAGGCGGTGCCGAAGGCCACGCCCTGGGCAATGGGGTCATCCAGTTTCAGGAGTCTGCACAGCCCGGAGCCAAAAATATTGCCCAAAATACCCGTAATAATGATCACCGCCGTAGTCACCGCGGGGATGCCCCCCAGCTGCTCACTGACGGCAATGCCCATGGCCGTGGTGATGCTTTTGGGCAGCAGGGAAGCCAGCATAGGTTCCTCCATGGCAAAGGCCTGGCACAGCACCGCTACGCACAGAAGGCTGGCCGCCGTTCCTGCCAGGACACCGGCGAAAATCGCCGGAAGGTTCTTGCTCAGCACCTTGATCTGCTCATAAAGGGGCACCGCCAGACACACCGTGGCCGGGGTCAAAAGCCAGGAGAACGCCTCACAGCCCTCCTTATAGGCCCCGGGGGTGACCCCCGTCAGTGGCAGCACCGCCACCACCAGGATCACCGCCACCAGAATGGGATTACACAAGGGGCTTTTCAGCTTCTTTTGCAGCCACAGCCCCAGCTCATAGGCCCCCAGGGTCAGGACCACGGCAAAGAGAGCGGTTTGGGATAATAAATCAGCCATGGCGCTTCCCTCCCCGTTTCAGCATCCATTGGGTGGTAAGCCCCGCCACGGCGAAGACCAGCGCGGTGGACACCGCCAGAATGACCCCGATGGGAATCATGCTCCCGGCAATGTCCTCCCAGATCTCCACGATCCCCACCGCCGGGGACACAAAGAACAGTCCCATAATGGCGATCAAGAACTTGCTCACGGCATCTACCTGGTGAAGCTTCACGATTCCCAGCTTCAGCGCCAGGAACAGCAGCACCAGCCCATAAACCGCCGCCGGGACAGGCAGGGGCAGCGCCAGGTGCAGCAGCTCCCCCAGAAAGGTAAAGGCAAAAATAATCGTCGCTTGAATCACGTATTTCATAGAGTTTTTCTTTTGGCCTTTTTTTCTTAGGATTCGTATTTGGGCTCGCAGGTCAGATTGACCCCCAGCCGCCTGAACATATTGATGTCCACGCTGGACAGCAGCACCGTGGAATGGACCTCGCAGCCCCGCAGCGCGCCCAGCTGCTCCATGGCCAGCTCCGCCGTGGGGTTGGTGGCGGCGGAAATGGACAGGGCGATGAGGGTCTCGTCGGTGTGGAGTCTGGGATTGCGGTTGCCCAGGTGGTCCACCTTCAGGTGCTGAATGGGGTCAAGTACCGCCGGGGCGATCAGGTGCAGCTCGTCGGGGATGCCCGCCAGGGTTTTCAGTGCGTTCAGAAGCAGGGCGGAGGAAGCGCCTAAGAGGTCCGAGGTCCGGCCCGTGATGATCCGCCCGTCAGGCAGCTCCATGGCCGCCGCGGGGCCGCCGGTCTCCTGGGCCCGTTTCAGGGCCGGGGCGATGACGCTGCGCTCCTCCGGCCGGACACCGGCCTTTTTCATGAGCATTTCCAGCTTGAACACCACTTCGTCCGAAGCTTTTCCCTTTTTCTGGTCCTCCAGGGCCGCATAGTACCGGCGGATGATCTCCTGCCGGGAGGCAAAACAGGCCGCCTCGTCATCTACGATGCAGTTGCCCACCATGTTGACCCCCATGTCCGTAGGGGACTTATAGGGGCAGTAGCCCAAAATTTTCTCGAAAATGGCCACCAGCACCGGGAATGCTTCCACATCCCGGTTGTAATTCACGGTGGTGACCCCATAGGCCTCCAGATGGAAGGGGTCGATCATGTTCACGTCGTTTAAGTCCGCCGTGGCCGCCTCATAGGCCAGATTCACCGGATGATTCAGAGGCACATTCCAAATGGGGAAGGTCTCAAATTTGGCATAGCCCGCGGTGTTCCCCCGCTCATGCTCGTGGTAGAGCTGGCTCAAGCAGGTGGCCAGCTTGCCGCTGCCGGGGCCGGGGGCCGTCACCACCACCAAGGACCTTGTGGTCTCAATGTAGTCGTTCTTGCCGAAGCCATCCTCGCTTACCACAAAGGCGGTGTTGGAGGGGTAGCCCTCAATGCCGTAGTGGTGGTACACCCGGATGCCCATGCCCTCCAGCCGGGACTGGAAGGCCTTGGCCGCCATGTTGTCGTGATACCGGGTCAGCACCACGCTGGAGACGTAGAGGCCAAAATTCCTGAAAATGTTGATCAAACGGATCACATCCAGGTCATAGGTAATGCCCAGGTCCCCACGGATCTTGTTCTTTTCAATGTCCCCGGTGTTGATGGCAATGACCATCTCCACCTGGTCCTTCATTTGCAGCAGCATCCGCAGCTTGCTGTCCGGCTGGAAGCCGGGAAGCACCCGGGAGGCATGATTGTCGTCATACAGCTTGCCGCCAAATTCCAGATACAGCTTGCCGCCAAACTGGGCGATCCGCTCCCGGATGTGGCTGGACTGCATCTGCAAGTATTTATCGTTGTCAAACGCCTTGTAAACCATGATAGCCGCCTCTTTCGTCTCTTATCTTAGGAAACTCTGAAGAAATCGTCTGCGGCTGAGCGGCGAATCTTTTGCTCCCAGGCTGCGGTTTGAAAAATGGGAAATACACAAAGTATTCCCTCATTTTCCAAACCTTGCCTGGAACCAAAATCTTTCGCCGTCAGCTCTTGCTGATTTAATCAGAGCTTCCCTTATCCAATCTGGTTTATTATACCGAGTTTCCACGTAAAACGCAATACGGACAGGGCAGAAAATTTATGCTCTATCCTTCAAAGCTTCTGTGTGGTATAATTGCCAAAAAAGGAGGAATCCATATGAACCGTCCCCTGCCGGTAAAAATCCGGGAATGGTTTGATACAAACCGAAAAAATCAATATGCCCTGAAACCCTATCTTGTCCGGGATGGCCAGATTCACCCCGTGGCCATCATCTGCCCCGGCGGCGGCTACCGGCGGATTTGCAGCTTTATCGAGGGCCACCCTTACGCTAAGGCCTTAAACCGCATGGGCTATCACGCCGTGGTGGTTTACTACCGCGTCCGGGAGCAGGCCCTCTTCCCCAACCCCCAGGACGATCTGGCCCGGGCGGTCCGGGAAGTCCTCGCAAGCGCCCGGGAATGGAAGCTGGATGTGGAGGGCTACTCCCTCTGGGGCTCCTCCGCCGGAGGCCACCTGGCAGGCTCCTTTGGCACGGAGTCCATGGGCTATAAGCACTACGGACTCCCCAGGCCCGGAGCCATCATTTTGAGCTATCCCGTGGTATCCATGGGCGAAAAAGCCCACCCCGGCAGCCGGAATTTTCTCCTGGGCCCCCACCCCACCCAGGAACAGATTCAAAAAACCAGCCTGGAGTGCCAGATCACCCCCGCCTATCCCCCCACCTTCCTCTGGTGGGGCAGCGAAGACGACTGCGTAGACCCGGAAAACAGCCGGATGCTGCAAAAAGCCCTGGAAGAAAACCACATCCCCTGCCAGTGCAGGGAGTACCCAAACGTAAACCACGGCGTGGGCATCGGCCAGGGCCTGCCCTGTGAGGGCTGGTTTGAGGACGCAGTGGCGTTCTGGAAAGCTGCGCTTCGTTAGACGAAAAGTTTGATTCACCGCAAACAGCGGTCCACTTTCCCCAAGTGGAAGGTCTTGGTGCGTTCCTTGGGCCCTACCGGCAAACCGGACACCTAAAAGCACGGTACAAGAGCTTCCCTCGGGGGAAGCTGGCTCGCCCGAGGGCGAGCCTGATGAGGGCCGCGGGGCGGCGTAAAATGTTGTAGGAACAGTAGGCGAATCCGTAAAAACGTTCCACCATATGCCCCAAACGAAGAAAAACGCACATATTAGGAACACAGCGGTTGGAAAAAACCACCTGTCAGCGAAACCGTAGGGAACGGCCTGTGTGCCGTTCCGGCCCGAAAGGACGGAACTGTTTCCGATAATATCAGAAAACGTCCCCCATTTTTGTCATTCCGACCGCAACGTCAGCGGAGTGGAGGAATCTACCACGTTGGAGAAAGAGCCAACACAAGATAAAACCTGCTGCTTGAGTAGATTCCTCGGCTCACTGCGTTCGCTCGGAATGACATGTCGGGGGGCGGTTCCGTTTTGTCCCCACGGGTTATATTTGCAAGGTTACATGGCGATGAATCATCGCCGCTACATTGTGTGGTACCATTCAACCGCACAGTTTTTATTTGCAACGTGAGCGGAACGGCACACAGGCCGTTCCTTACGGTTTCGCTGGGGGGTGATACCACTCAACCGCACAGGTTGTATTCGGAACGTGGCGGGCGGCAGATTGCCGATAATTTAATGTGTGATTGCCCCCGGCAATCAATGGATTATGATTCGCTGCGCGGAGCACCACCCCTACTGGCGCAATACCATTCAACCCCATGAATTTTATTCGCAACGTCCCCGGAACGACACACAGGCCGTTCCCTACGGTTTCGCTGACAGGGGGGCTCTTCAACCGTCGTTTACGAAGGACAGCAGTTTTCACGTCCCGTTCACACAGGGGTTGCGTATAAACGCACCAACGTACCATTCCCAATAACTGTCAACTGTAAACTGCCAACTGTCAACTATGGAAAATTGTCAATTGTCCATTGTCAATTGTCAATTAAAAAAGTCCCCCCGGGATGAACCCAGGGGGACGTAAAAACTTGTTAAGAAGCTAAGGATTACTCCTGAACCTCGGTAACAACACCGGAACCGACGGTACGGCCGCCTTCACGGATAGCGAAACGCAGGCCCTTCTCGATAGCGATGGGGGTGATCAGCTCGACCTTCATGACGACGTTATCGCCGGGCATGCACATCTCAACGCCCTCGGGCAGAGTGATGATGCCGGTTACGTCAGTGGTACGGAAGTAGAACTGAGGACGGTAGTTGTTGAAGAAGGGAGTATGACGGCCGCCTTCTTCCTTGGACAGGACGTAAACCTGGCCAGCGAACTTGGTGTGAGGATGGATGGAACCGGGCTTGCACAGAACCTGACCACGCTCGATGTTCTTCTTGTCAACGCCACGCAGCAGAGCGCCGATGTTGTCGCCAGCTTCTGCGTAGTCCAGCAGCTTGTGGAACATCTCAATGTCGGTAACGACAGTGGGAGTCTTCTCTTCCTTCAGGCCAACGATCTCAACGGGCTCGTTCTTCTTGATGACGCCACGCTCCACACGACCGGTAGCAACGGTGCCACGGCCGGAGATGGTGAAGACGTCCTCAACGGGCATCAGGAAGGGCTGGTCAGCCTTGCGGTCGGGAGTGGGGATATAGGTGTCAACAGCGTCCATCAGCTCCTTGATGCAAGCATACTCGGGAGCATCGGGGTCCTTGGACTCGGAAACCAGAGCGTTCAGAGCGGAACCCTTGATGATGGGGGTGTCGTCGCCCGGGAAGTCGTACTCGGACAGGGTCTCACGAACTTCCATCTCAACCAGGTCCAGCAGCTCCTCGTCGTCAACCTGATCGCACTTGTTCAGGAACACAACGATATAGGGCACGCCAACCTGACGGGCCAGCAGCAGGTGCTCACGAGTCTGAGCCATGGGGCCGTCGGTAGCAGCGATAACCAGGATAGCACCGTCCATCTGAGCAGCGCCGGTGATCATGTTCTTGATATAGTCGGCGTGGCCCGGGCAGTCAACGTGGGCGTAGTGACGCTTGTCGGTCTCGTACTCAACGTGAGCGGTGTTGATCGTGATACCACGAGCCTTCTCTTCGGGAGCCTTATCGATGGAAGCGTAGTCCTCGAAGTCGGCCTGGCCCTTCAGAGCCAGATACTTGGTGATAGCGGCGGTCAGAGTGGTCTTGCCGTGGTCAACATGGCCGATGGTGCCAATGTTAACATGGGGCTTATTTCTTTCAAACTTCTGCTTTGCCATTTGAAATATTCCTCCTGTTAAAAATGAATATAAATTGATAGCAGCTTTGGCAATATGTGTTTCCGCACATCAAGTGTATGATACAACAAAATCCACGGAAACACAAGAGAAAATTTTCGTTTTTACGAAAAATTAATCTCTGGAACGAGCCTTGATCAGCTCGTCGGTCTTGGACTTAGGCAGTTCCGCATTGTGGCTGGGCTCCATGGAGTAGTTGCCACGGCCCTGGGTCTTGGAACGCAGGTCGGTAGCGTAACCGAACATCTCGGCCAGAGGAACGTTGGCGTCGATCTGGACAGCACCGGTACGGGTGATCTGGCCCAGAATGTTGCCGCGGCGAGCAGTGATGTCACCGATAACGGTGCCCATGTACTCATCGGGAACAGTGACGGAAACCTTCATGATGGGCTCCAGGATGGTGGGGTTGGCCTTCCGGCAGGCTTCCTTGAACGCCATGGAACCGGCGATCTTAAAAGCCATTTCGGAGGAGTCCACTTCGTGGTAAGAGCCATCGAACAGGGTGACCTTTACGTCCACCACGGGGTAACCGGCCAGAACACCGGCCTCCATGGCGCCCTGAATACCGGCGTCAACGGCAGGAATATATTCCTTGGGGATGGCACCGCCCACAACGGCGTTGATGAACTCGTAACCCTTGCCGGGCTCGTTGGGCTCCACGTGGATCTTGACATGGCCGTACTGGCCCTTACCGCCGGACTGACGGGCATACTTGGTTTCCTGGTCCACAGCCTTGCGGATGGTCTCCTTGTAGGAAACCTGGGGAGCGCCAACGTTGGCCTCCACCTTGAACTCACGGAGCAGACGGTCAACAATGATTTCCAAGTGCAGCTCGCCCATGCCGGCGATGATGGTCTGCCCGGTTTCCTTGTTGGTGTAGGTCCGGAAGGTGGGGTCTTCTTCAGCCAGCTTGGACAGGGCAATGCCCATCTTCTCCTGACCGGCCTTGGTCTTGGGCTCGATGGCAACCTCGATAACGGGCTCGGGGAACACCATGGACTCCAGAATGATGGGATGGTTCTCATCACAGAAGGTGTCACCGGTGGTGGTGTTCTTCACACCAACGGCGGCGGCGATATCACCGGCGTAGATGGTGTCGATGTCTTCCCGATGGTTGGCGTGCATCTGCAGGATGCGGCCCAGACGCTCCTTGGTGCCCTTGGTGCAGTTCAGGACCGTGCTGCCCTTGTCCAGGGTACCGGAGTACACACGGAAATAGCACAGCTTTCCGACGTAGGGGTCGGTAGCGATCTTGAAAGCCAGAGCGGAGAAAGGAGCCTCATCGGAAGCGGGACGGAAGTCCTCTTCCTCGGTCTCGGGGTTGATGCCCTTGATGCCCTTCTTATCCAGGGGGCTGGGCATATAGTCAACAACAGCGTCCAGAACTTCCTGAACACCCTTGTTCTTGTAAGAGGTGCCGCAGACAACGGGAACCATCTCGTTGGCGATGGTGGCACGGCGGATGACGGCCTTCATTTCGGGAACGGTGATTTCCTCACCCTCCAGATACTTCATGGCCAGATCATCGTCCAGGGCGGTCAGCGCATCCATGAGCTTCTCATGGTACTCGTTGGCCAGGTCCACCATATCCTCGGGGATCTCTTCAACCCGCACATCCTTACCCAGCTCATCATAGAAGACGTTGGCCTTCATGGTCAGCAGGTCGATGTTGCCCTTGAAGAAGGCCTCGGAGCCGATGGGCAGCTGGATGGCCACGGCGTTGCACTTCAGGCGCTCGTCGATCATGGTCAGAACTCTGTAGAAGTCGGCACCCATGATGTCCATCTTGTTGACGTAGATCATACGGGGGACCTTGTACTCGTCAGCCTGACGCCAAACGGTCTCGGTCTGGGGCTCGACACCACCCTTGGCGCACAGAACGGTGACAGCACCGTCCAGAACACGCAGGGAGCGCTCCACCTCAACGGTGAAGTCCACGTGGCCCGGGGTATCGATGATGTTCAGCCGGCAGCCCTTCCAGAAGCAGGTAGTAGCAGCGGAAGTGATGGTGATGCCACGCTCCTGCTCCTGGGCCATCCAGTCCATGGTAGCAGAGCCGTCGTGGGTCTCACCGATCTTGTAGTTCTTACCGGTGTAGAACAGGATACGCTCGGTAGTGGTGGTCTTACCGGCATCGATGTGAGCCATGATGCCGAAGTTTCTGGTATTTTCCAGGGAATACTGTCTAGGCATTGATTCTCTCCTTGATTACCAGCGGAAATGAGCGAAAGCCTTGTTGGCTTCGGCCATCTTGTGGACATCCTCGCGCTTCTTCACAGAGGCGCCGGTGTTGTTGGCAGCGTCCATGATCTCAGCGGCCAGCCGCTCCTTCATGGTGTTCTCGCTGCGGTTGCGGCTGTACAGGGTGATCCAACGCAGACCCAGGGTCTGACGGCGGTCAGCCCGGACTTCGATGGGCACCTGGTAGGTGGCGCCGCCTACACGGCGAGCCTTCAGCTCCACGGCGGGCATGATGTTTTCCATAGCCTGCTGGAAGACTTCCAGGCCGTTCTTGCCGGTCTTATTCTCGACGATTTCGAAAGCACCATAGACAACTTTCTGGGCAACACCCTTCTTGCCGTCCAGCATGATGCTGTTTACGAGCTTGGTAACCAGAACGGAATTGTAATTAGGATCCGGAAGGACCTCTCTCTTGGGAACATTACCTCTTCTGGGCACTTTGCTTCCCTCCTTCATAATATAATGATTTCATCGGTACTCGAAAGTGTTACTTTCGTTGTGCCTGGCCAGAGGTTTATATTTATATATAAACGCTGGCAAGGCCTTGCCTTGCGAAAGGGCGTAGGGAAAATTTAAGGTTTTTCAGAAGAACAAAAATTACTTCTTCTTGCCAGCCTTGGGACGCTTTGCACCGTACTTGGAACGGGCCTGCATCCGGTTCTGCACGCCCTGGGTATCCAGAGTGCCGCGGATGATGTGGTAACGAACGCCAGGCAGGTCCTTGACACGGCCGCCACGGATCAGAACCACGGAGTGCTCCTGCAGGTTGTGGCCGACACCGGGGATGTAAGCGGAAACTTCCATACCGTTGGTCAGACGTACACGAGCGATCTTACGCAGTGCAGAGTTAGGCTTCTTGGGGGTGGTGGTACGAACGGCAGTGCAAACGCCACGCTTCTGGGGGGAAGGCAGGGTAGTAGCCTTGTTCTCCAGGGTGTTCAGACCTCTCTGCAGAGCGGGAGAGTTGGACTTGTAGATGGCAGCCTTGCGGCCATTCTTTACCAGCTGATTAAAAGTAGGCATCTTATTTCTCCTTTCTTTGATTCTCGCCTTTTGAGCGGGTTCTATATTCTACGGGTCTTGCCCGGTAGAACCTATTTAAGCACGGCTGCCGCCGCCGCGCCCACATCAATGCCGCAGGCGCGCCCAAGCTCTCTCATGGAGGGAACCCAGGTTGGTTGGATACCCGCTTCACCGCAGCAGACACAGATTTCATCCGTCAGCCGGGGGTCCGCGTTTTCTGCCAGAAAAACAGCCGCCACACGGTCATTTTTCAAGGCCTTGCGCAGCTGCTTGCTGCCCACCAGAATCTTCTTTCCGGTGAAATCCGGCAAAGGACCGGATTCAGGGATCATACATTCTTTTTTCATATCCATACAAGTTAGTATTATACGCAGATTTTTGGAATTGTCAACCGAAAATTCAAAATAAATATTCACAAAACCAAAGTTTTTCCAAATTGGTTTTTGATATTTCCCACAAACGGCCCTCTCCCCTGCCCCGAAAGCAAAAAAGAAGGCCCCCTCTTTTGGAAGGAGCCTTGATTTTGTCACCAGTCAGAGTCCCAATCCGTATCCCCGGAGTCCCAGGAATCGCCGGAGTCCCAGCTGAAGTCGCTGTTGGAGCTGCTGCCCGAGTCGTTTTCCTTGGGGGCCTCGTAGAAGTCGGAATCGGTAAAATCCGAGGTCTGGGTGGCCGGGTCCCAGGTGTCCGTATAGTAGAAGTCCTGGACCATGGAGGGATGGTGCAGCTCCTCCGGCATGGCGCTGTGCTCGATAGGCTGCCAGCCGTCTTTGTCATCGTAGCTGTACCATTCGTCGTCATAGAAATAGCCCTGGTGGTAATAGGTCCGGTCGTTGATGCGGTAGTAGCCCCGGGAGGCGGTTTTGGATGCCTGACTGTCCCGGTAAACAAGGCTCTGGGCAAAGTCCTCCGCCCCCAGAGAGCTGTTATAGGTCTGGGACAGCAGATAGTGCTTGGCTTGGGACGGGTGCTGCAGGTCCTGAGGGAGTTTGGAAAAATCCACCTTCTCCCATTGGTCGGTCCAGTGGAACCAGTCTTCATTATAACTGCTGTTTAAGTGGTAATACAGATTCCCGCAGCGGTAATAGCCCATGGAGACATACATGTCCTCCTGCATGTCCTGGCCGTAGACACTTTCCTTAAAGTCCGTGCAGGGAAGACCGGAAGCCCAGGTGTCCGCAGCAAAATAGGGCTTGCTGGATTTTTTTGTTTCCAGGGTGTCCGGCACCTGGTCTAACTCCAGGGGGCCTACCCAGGCATCCCCATCGTAGCGGAACCAGTTCAGGTCATCATAGCTCCGGGTGCTGTAGTAGTAGCAGGTATTGTCATATGTATAGTAGCCTGTGGAGGGGTCATTGCGCATGAGGAACAGGCCAAAGAGGATCATGAGGACGAACATGGCCGCCACGGAGCCCACGACAGCCACCAAGCACCCAATGCAGCCCTTGCCCACACTCTTGCCGGTCTCCACAAGGCCCTTACTAGGGTTTCCCCCGCCTCCGGCCCCGGCGGCTGCCTGTCTGACATTGCGCATTTTCTGCTGGGTGATCTCCTGCTTGAGCCGCTGGAACAGCTCGTTTACCGCGTAGGCCTGGTCCGTGCCCCGGTAGCGCACCGCCCGCTCTCCGGAAGCCTTGTTCTTATAGACAATGTAGTTTCCGGACTCTTCCTCAAAGTAGACACCGAAGGCTTTGGGCTCTTTGACGTTTTTCCCGATGAAAAATCTGGTCACATTCTCCGGCGGCAGGCCCTTGCTTTCGTACCACTTTTTCAGCTCCTCAATGGTCAGGGGCTGATCGCCGCTGGACCGCCGGACGCTGGCATTTGGCGCGCCGCAGCTTGGGCAGACGGACTCGGTATCGTTCATCATGGTGCCGCAAAAATCGCATTTGACCTTCATAGTCATCCCCCTTTTCCGTAATTTATCCCATTTCAGTATACACGATTGGAAAACATTTGTAAATGTTCAATTTCCAAATTCTTGAAATCCACCGCCCATATCAAAAAATCCGCCTTCCCAAACATCGGGAAGGCGGAAATATTGGAATGGTTTTACTCCTGCTCGGGTTCGGCGGCTTCTACCACAGCCTCGGGCATCCGGGGCTCGGGGGTCACGCCGGGCTCGTAATCCCGGTAAGCCATGAGGCCGGAGCCTGCGGGGATCAGCTTACCGATGATGACGTTCTCCTTCAGGCCAACCAGATGGTCCACCTTTCCCTTGATGGCGGCATCGGTCAGAACCTTGGTGGTCTCCTGGAAGGAAGCGGCGGACAGGAAGGAATCGGTGGCCAGAGAGGCCTTGGTGATACCCAGCAGCACTGCGGAGCCCTCGGCCAGGCGGAGGTCGGTTTCACCGGCATCGATCCGGGCCTGAACGGCGGCGTTGGCATCCTCAAACTCGAAGTTGTCCACCACGGCACCCACCAGCAGGGTGGTGTCGCCGGGGTCTTCCACCCGGGTGGTCCGCATCATCTGACGGATGATGACTTCGATGTGCTTGTCGTTGATTTCAACGCCCTGCTGACGGTACACGGCCTGGACGGACTGGACCAGGTAGTCCTGAACCGCTTCCACACCGGAAATACGCAGCACGTCCTGGGGATAGAGCGCACCGTCGGTGATGGGCTCGCCCTTCTGGACCACCTTGCCATGGGTGACCTTCAGGCCCACGGAGTAGGGCACCTGATAGACCTTGACCTCCCCGTCCTCGGCGGTAACGGTGATGTTCCGGAGGGCGGTACGGTGGGTGTCGTCAATGTTGACAACGCCGGTAATCTCGGAAATCTGGGCCATCTTCTTGGGACGGCGGGCCTCAAACAGTTCTTCGACTCGGGGCAGACCCTGGGTGATGTCGTCACCGGCAACGCCGCCGGAGTGGAAGGTACGCATGGTCAGCTGGGTACCGGGTTCGCCGATGGACTGGGCAGCGATGATGCCGACGGCTTCGCCCAGGTCCACTTCCTTGGAGGTGGCCAGGTTCATGCCGTAGCACTTGGCGCAGACGCCGTTCCGGGCCCGGCAGCCCAGGATGGTGCGGATATAGATCTTGTCAATGCCGTGGGCCTCGAACTTGGCGGCATCCTCGGGCATCATCATGACATCCTTGGAGTGCAGCAGCTCACCGGTCTTGGGATCCACCACATCGTGAACGGGATAACGGCCCCGGATCCGGTTGCCGAAGGTGTCGATGACATCGCCCTTCTGGATGACTGCGCCAACCCAAATGCCGTGGGTGGTGCCGCAGTTCTTCTCCCGGATGATGACCTGCTGGGAAACGTCAACCATTCGGCGGGTCAGGTAACCGGAGTCCGCGGTACGCAGGGCGGTATCGGTCATGCCCTTACGGGCGCCTCTGGAGGAAATGAAGTACTCCAGAACGCTCAGGCCTTCACGGAAGTTGGCCTTAACAGGAATCTCAATGGTACGGCCGGCGGTATCGGCCATCAGGCCACGCATACCGGCCAGCTGACGGATCTGGGCCATGGAGCCACGGGCGCCGGAGTCAGCCATCATGTAGATGGGGTTGAACTCGTCCAGGTTGCCCTGCAGGGCGTTGGTGACTTCCTGGGTGGTCTTTTCCCACTGCTGGACTACCAGACGGTAGCGCTCTTCGTTGGTAATATAGCCCTGGCGGTAGAAGTTTTCGATTTCAACCACCTTGCCCTCGGCGGCCTTCACCAGCTCATACTTAATGGCGGGTACCACCATATCCGCAATGGATACGGAGATAGCGCCCTTGGTGGAGTACTTGTAGCCCAGTGCCTTGATCCGGTCCAGCATTTCCGTAGCGATGGTGAAGCCATGCTTGCGGATACACTTGTCGATGATCTTGCCCAGCTGCTTCTTGCCCACCAGGAAGGAGATTTCCAAGTCGAACTCGTGGCCCGGCACGGAGCGGTCCACAAAGCCCAGGTCCTGGGGGATGGGCTCGTTGTAGATCAGGCGGCCCACGGTGGCATCGATGATGCGATACTCCATCTTGCCGTCGATCTCCTTGCCGTAGCGCACCCGGATGGGAGCGTGGAGGCCGATGGCACCGTCAGCGTAGGCGGCAATGGCCTCTTCGGTGCTGGAGTAGTTGTGAATGGGCCGGAACTTGGCAGTGGCCTTTCCAACGGAGGAGGCGGCCTTGTTGGCTGCCAGGAACTCGTCGGCATCCACCACGGCATCCACCGGCAGGTTGGTGTCACCGGCATCGGTGACGTAAACCGTTTCAGAGCCCTTCTCGGCCTTGCCCAGACGGGTATAGGTCAGGTAGTAGGCACCCAGAATCATATCCTGGGTGGGAACGGTAACGGGCTTGCCGTCCTGGGGACGCAGCAGGTTGTTGGCAGAAAGCATCAGCATTCTGGCCTCGGCCTGGGCCTCGGGGGACAGGGGCACGTGAATGGCCATCTGGTCGCCGTCAAAGTCGGCGTTGAAGGCGGTGCAGCACAGGGGATGCAGCTTCAGGGCCCGGCCTTCAACCAGGATGGGCTCGAAGGCCTGGATGCCCAGACGGTGCAGGGTGGGGGCACGGTTCAGCATGACCGGCCGGTCCTTGATGATGTCGTCCAGAGCGTCCCAGACCTCGGTCTTGCCCTTGTCGATCATCTTCTTGGCGGACTTGATGTTGTTGGCCAGGCCGTCGGCCACCAGCTTCTTCATGACGAAGGGCCGGAACAGCTCAATGGCCATTTCCTTTGGCACGCCGCACTGATAGAGCTTCAGTTCGGGGCCGACAACGATAACGGAACGGCCGGAGTAGTCCACACGCTTGCCAAGCAGGTTCTGACGGAACCGGCCCTGCTTGCCCTTGAGCATATCGGACAGGGACTTGAGGGCCCGGTTGTTGGCGCCGGTGACGGCACGGCCACGGCGGCCGTTGTCGATCAGGGCGTCCACGGCCTCCTGGAGCATCCGCTTTTCGTTGCGGACGATGATGTCCGGGGCGTTCAGCTGCAGCAGACGCTTCAGACGGTTGTTCCGGTTGATGACCCGGCGATACAGGTCATTGAGGTCAGAGGTGGCGAACCGGCCGCCGTCCAGCTGGATCATGGGGCGGATATCAGGGGGGATCACAGGCAGCACGTCCATGATCATCCAGCTGGGCTTGTTGCCGGACTCCCGGAAGGCCTCAACGACCTCCAGACGCTTGACGATGCGCAGCTTCTTCTGAGAGGAAGCGGTTTTCAGCTCCTCCCGCAGCTGCTCGGAGAGCTTGTCCAGGTCGATCTGCTCCAGCAGCTCCTTGACAGCCTCGGCACCCATACCGGCCTTGAAGTCGTTTTCGTACTTCTCCCGCATATCCCGGTATTCCTTCTCGGTGAGCACCTGGTTCACGGCCAGAGGCGCGTCGCCGGGGTCGGTGACGATATAGGCGGCAAAGTACAGGACCTTCTCCAGAACCTTGGGAGAAATGTCCAGGATCAGGCCCATGCGGGAGGGAATGCCCTTGAAGTACCAGATGTGGCTGCAGGGAGCGGCCAGCTCAATGTGGCCCATGCGCTCCCGGCGCACCTTGGACTTGGTGACTTCCACGCCGCAGCGGTCGCAGATCTTGCCCTTGTACTTGATTTTCTTATATTTACCGCAGTGGCACTCCCAGTCCTTGGTGGGTCCGAAGATCCGCTCACAGTACAGGCCGTCCCGCTCGGGTTTCAGAGTACGATAGTTAATGGTCTCCGGCTTCTTGACTTCGCCATAGGACCACTGCCGGATCATCTCCGGAGAAGCGATGCCGATTTTAATGGCATCAAAGGTGGCATTTGCCATTTACCGAGCCTCCTTATTCTTCAAACGTGTCAGGATCGGACTCGTCCAGATCGCTGAATACGTTCATAATATCCTCAGGGCCGTCCTCGTCAATGACGAAACCGGCATCCAGCACCTCATTGGTGTCACCCACGACAACGTCCTCGTTGTCGCTGCCGGAGGTGTAGACCACATCTTCATCGTCGTCATCCTCACGCAGCTCGATTTCGTTGCCCTGCTCGTCCAGCACCCGGATGTCCAGGCACAGAGCCTGCAGTTCCTTCACCAGAACCTTGAAGGATTCCGGCACGCCGGGCTTGGGAATATTGGCACCCTTTACAATGGCCTCGTAGGTCTTCACACGGCCGGTCACGTCGTCGGACTTGACGGTCAGGATCTCCTGCAGGGTGTAAGCGGCGCCGTAGGCCTCCAGGGCCCAGACTTCCATTTCGCCGAAACGCTGGCCGCCGAACTGGGCCTTGCCGCCCAAGGGCTGCTGGGTGACCAGTGCGTAAGGACCGGTGGAACGGGCGTGGATCTTATCATCAACCAGATGGTGGAGCTTCAGGTAGTAGGGGTAGCCAACGGTGACCAGGTTGTCAAAGGGCTCGCCGGTACGGCCGTCATAGAGGACGGTCTTGCCGTCTTCCCGGAGGCCCGCCAGCTTCAGGGTTTCCCGGATGTCCTTCTCGTCGGCACCGTCGAATACGGGGGTAGCGACCTTCCAGCCCAGGGCCCGGGCAGCGTAGCCCAGGTGGACTTCCAGAACCTGTCCGATGTTCATACGGGAAGGAACGCCCAGGGGGTTCAGCACGATGTCCAGAGGAGTGCCATCCGGCAGGAAGGGCATATCCTCCTCCGGCAGAACACGGGACACAACGCCCTTATTGCCGTGACGGCCGGCCATCTTATCGCCTACGGAGATCTTTCTCTTCTGGGCAATGGAGACCCGGACGGACTTGGTAACGCCGGGAGCCAGCTCGTCAGAGTTCTCTCTGGTAAAGACCTTCACATCTACAACGATGCCGCTTTCGCCGTGGGGCACCTTCAAAGAGGTATCCCGGACTTCTCTGGCCTTTTCACCGAAGATGGCCCGCAGCAGGCGCTCCTCGGGGGTCAGCTCGGTTTCGCCCTTGGGGGTGACCTTGCCTACCAGATAGTCGCCGGAGTGGACCTCCGCGCCTACCCGGATGATGCCGTTCTCGTCCAGGTCCTTCAGGGTGTCTTCACCGACGTTGGGAATATCCCGGGTGATCTCTTCCGGTCCCAGCTTGGTGTCCCGGGCCTCGGTCTCGTGCTCCTCAATGTGGATGGAGGTGAACACGTCCTCCCGGACCAGGCGCTCGTTCAGCAGAATGGCGTCCTCGTAGTTGTAGCCTTCCCAGGTCACGAAGCCGATGAGCACGTTCTTGCCCAGGGCCACTTCGCCGCCGGAGCAGGAGGGGCCGTCGGCCACGATCTCCTGGGCCTCTACCCGCTCACCGACCACCACACCGGGCCGCTGGTTGATGCAGGTACCGGCATTGGACCGGGCGAACTTGGTCAGCCGCATGGTCTCGGTCTCGCCGTCGTCATAGCGCAGGGAGATGGAGTCGGCGGACACGGCGGTGACAACACCGGCCTTCTTGGCCTTCAGGCAGACCTCGGAATCCACGGCGGCCTTGTGCTCGATACCGGTGGCAACGACGGGGGGCTCGGTGGTCAGCAGAGGCACGGCCTGACGCTGCATGTTGGCGCCCATCAGGGCACGGTTGGCGTCGTCGTTCTGCAGGAAGGGAATAAAGGAAGTGGCAATGGAAATCATCATTCTGGGGGATACGTCAATGTAGTCAATGACGTTCCGGTCCACTTCGATGATCTCGTTGCGGTGACGGCAGGTAATACGGGCATTGGCCAGGCAGCCGTTCTCGTCCAGAGGCTCGTTGGCCTGACCAACGTAGAAATCGTCTTCCACGTCGGCGGTCATGTACTCCACGTCCTTGGTCACAAAGCCGGTGGCCTTGTCCACCTTCCGGTAGGGAGCCTCTACGAAGCCGTATTCATTGATCTTGGCAAAGGTGGCCAGATAGTTGATCAGGCCGATGTTGGGACCTTCGGGGGTCTCGATGGGGCACATACGGCCATAGTGGGTGTAGTGAATGTCTCGGACATCGAAGGAAGCCCGGTCACGGCTCAGACCGCCGGGGCCCAGGGCGGACAGACGGCGCTTGTGGGTCAGCTCGGCCAGAGGGTTATTCTGGTCCATGAACTGGCTCAGAGGGGAGGAGCCGAAGAATTCCTTGATGACGGCGGTCACAGGCCGGATGTTGATCAGGGTCTGGGGGGTCACGGAATCCAGGTCCTGAACGGTCATCCGCTCCCGGATCACCCGCTCCAGACGGGAGAAGCCGATGCGGAACTGGTTCTGCAGCAGCTCGCCCACGCAGCGCAGACGGCGGTTGCCCAGGTGGTCAATGTCGTCGGGGACACCAACGCCCATGGCCACGCAGTTCAGATAGTTGATGGAAGCCATAATGTCTTCCACGGTGATATGGTTGGGGATCAGGTCCGTCATCCGGTCGGCAATGGCGGTCTTCCAGTCGCCGTCGGCGCCCAGGGTTTCCACCATTTCCTTCAGGACCTTGAAGCAGACCTTTTCCTTGATGCCGTATTCGGCGGGGTCAAAGTTCACAAATCCGGCCATATCCACCATGCCGTTGGAGAAGACCTTGACGTTCTGGTCGCCCACCTTGATGACGGCCTCGTTCACGCCCCGGGCAGACAGCTCATGGGCCTGGGCACGGGAGATGAAGTCGCCGGGCATGACCAGGATCTCGCCGGTCATGGGGTCGGCAATGGGCTCGGCGGCCTCCTGGCCGGACAGACGGGTCCAGATGTCCATCTTCTTGTTGAACTTATACCGGCCCACCTTGCTCACATCATAGCGGTGGGGGTCAAACAGCAGGCCTTCCAGGTGGGCGGTAGCGGTTTCCACCGTGGGGGGCTCACCGGGACGCAGACGGCGGTAGATTTCCAGCAGAGATTCTTCCCGGGTCTTGCAGGGGTCCTTTTCCATGGAGGCAATGATTCTGGGGTCTTCGCCGAACATGGCCTTGATCTGCTCGTCGGTCTGAACGCCCAGGGCACGGATCAGGCTGGTGATGGGAATTTTCCGGTTCTTGTCGATCCGAACCCAGAAAACGTCGGAGTTGTCGGTCTCATATTCCAGCCAAGCGCCGCGGTAAGGGATCACCGTGGCGGTGTAGGTGTGCTGGTCCGCCTTGTCCACCTCGTGGCCGTAGTACATGCCGGGGGAACGGACGATCTGAGAAATAATGACGCGCTCCGCGCCGTTGATCACAAAGGTGCCGCCGTTGGTCATCACGGGGAAATCGCCCATGAAAATGTCCTGCTCGGTGATCACCTCTGTCTCGGTGTTGCGCAGACGGACCCGCACCTTGATGGGCTTGGCGTAGGTGGCATCCCGCTCCTTGCATTCCTCGATGGTATACTTGGGTTTGTCTTCCATGGTGTAGTCCAGGAAGCTCAGCTCCAGTTTACCGGAGAAATCGGTAATGGTGCCCACGTCCTTGAAAACCTCCCGCAGGCCTTCCTCCAGGAACCACTGATAGGAGTCCTTCTGGATTTTCAGCATGTTGGGGATTTCCAGGATCTCTTCATACTTCGCGTAGGATTTACGCATGGTCTTGCCGAACTTAACGTCCTTGACCATTGCCATATGGATCATCACAGCCTTTCATCCGAATGTGTGTTGTTGATACGCTCGGAGACGTTGTCAAATTTGCTAAACTTCCCTATTGACTTTCGCCCCGCCCTGTGGTAAAATGGCCATGTTAGAGGGAGAATCCCCTAATAGGCGCACTGCCACAGTATGGACTTTCATTATAACCGATGGCATCTTTTTTGTCAATCGGTTTTTTTGTTTTTATCCCCCCTTTTATCAAAAAATCCGCCGCCTCCCATATCAGGAGACGGCGGTTCGTGTTTTCGTTCAAAGCAGCTGTAGCGGCGGCAATCTGCCGCCATTGGCCGCAAGGCCACTCGTTGGACATTCGTATCCGTAACATCCCACGGTGCCAGCCCCTCGCCGGGGCTGGAGTGGCGATGAATCATCGCCGCTACATTGTTCCGTGTATGGGGTAGTACCATTCACCCGCACAGGTTGTATTTGCCACGTGGCGGGCGGCAGATTGCCGCCCCTACGTCAATGTACCGCGTTTTTCGCATTTTGCGAAAGCAAAACGATGCTAGATACGTTCAATATACGGCAATACGAAACAATTATGTTGTAGGGGCGGCAACCTGCCGCCCCTACGTTTCGAATACAACCTGTTTGGACAAACAGAACCACCTACCCCCAAAAAATAACTGTCAACTGTCCACTGTCAACTGTCAACTAAAAAGAAATTGTCAATTGTCCATTGTCAATTGTCAATTTTTACTACTGCCACTTATCGCACAGCTGATTGATCTGGTCCGTCAGCCGTCCCACGTCCTTATTGGTTCTCCCCCGCATGTTTTTGACGATGACGCTGAGCCGTCCCAGGGCGCTGAGCAGTTTTTCATACAGGCTGTTCTTCCGGGCGGTGGAGGGCTTCAGGGTCTCCTTCACCACCGGCACACCCTCGGCCTCATAGGCAAACTTCCCGGCGGCCAAATCAAACACGGTGCCGGAATAGGGGGCCGAGGCCTGCAAGCCCAGCTTCTGGTGGATGAGTCCGGCGAAAAAGTCCACAACCTGATCCTCCCCGTGGTTGACGAAGACCCGCCGGGGCTTTTCTTCAAAGGCTTCCAGCCATTCCAGCAGCCCCGCCTGGTCCGCATGGCCGCTCTTCCCCGGCATGGAGAGAATGCGGGCGTTCACCGCTACTTCCTCATTGAAAAGCTTTACGGATGGCACTCCGCCGTCCAAAAGGGTCCTGCCCAGGGTGCCCTCGGCCTGGTAGCCCACAAACAGGATGGTGGCGTTTCCCTTCCACAGGTTGTGCTTTAAGTGGTGGCGGATGCGCCCCGCCTCGCACATGCCGCTGGCGGACAAAATCACCTTAGGCTTGGGGTCTAGGTTAATGGCCTTGCTTTCCTCGCTGCTCACCGCCAGCCGAAGCCCCGGGAACATCAAGGGGTTCACCCCACGCTTGATCAGGTCGTTGGTCTTGTCGTCCAGGCATTTGGGGTTGCATTGGAGGAAAATCCCCGTGGCCTCAATGGCCAGAGGGCTATCCACATACACCGGGGTGTTGGGGTCTACCAGCCCCGCGTCCATGGTCTGCCGGATGAGATAGAGCATTTCCTGGGTGCGGCCCACAGCGAAGGCAGGGATCACCAGGTTGCCGCCTTTCCCCAGGGTCTCCCGGATGATGCGGCCTAAATAGGCCGTAGGGTCCGGGCAGGGGGTGTGAAGCCGGTCGCCGTAGGTGGATTCCATCAGCACATAGTCCGCGCTCTTGGGAAATTCCTTTCCCCGGAGCAGGGGCAGGTCCTTATTGCCCAGGTCCCCGGAGAACACAACCTTCCGCTGCCGCTCCCCTTCATGCAGGAATACTTCAATGGAAGCAGAGCCTAAAAGATGCCCGGCGTTCAGGAACCGGACCTCAATGCCCTCCTGGATTTGAATGATTTTGTCCATAGGGCAGGGCCGGAAGCGTTTCAGGCACTTTTCCGCGTCCGTCAGATCATAAATGGGCTCCACCGGCGGCTGCCCCGCCCGGGCGTTTTTCCGGGTCTGCCACTGGGCATCCTGCATCTGGATATGGGCGCAGTCCTTCAGCATAATGCCGCAGAGATTGGTGGTTTCCTCCGTGGCGTAAATGCTGCCCCGGAACCCGTTCTTGGTCAGCAGGGGCAGCAGCCCCGAGTGGTCAATATGGGCATGGGTCAGCAGCACAAATTCCAGCCCCGCCGGGCTCACCGGTAACACCTGATTCTGAAAGCAGTCCTTCCCCTGCTCCATCCCGCAGTCCACCAGCCCGGAGATCCCCCCGCATTCAATCAGCGTGCAGCTCCCGGTAACCTCATGGGTCGCCCCCAAAAACGTCAGCTTCATAGCATGGCCCCCTTTCCGTTTGTATTTAAATTATAGCACACTTGCGGGCATCTGGCCATGGAAATTGACAATGGACAATTGACAATTGACAATTTTGGAGACGGACGTTTCCCCTCTGCGCCTTTTGTTCCTGCAATGTACAACGCCGCCCCGCCCTCATCCTGGCAGGCCGCAGGCCCTTGCCTCTCCCTATGGGAGAGGTGGCCGAGCGCAGCGAGGACGGAGAGGGTCAACGCCCACAATACCAATGAACGTTATCATTCAAAAAAACGCCCCAAAGCCCTCTCAGTCTCGGCTGCGCCGAGCCAGCTCTCCCATAGGGAGAGCCAAGGGGGTGGTTCCGTTTTGTCCGCACGGGTTGTATTCGAAACGTGGCGGGCGGCTGGTAGCTGCCACGCCCCGAGCGGGCCTTGCCTCTCCCTCTGGGAGAGGTGGCCGAGCGCAGCGAGGACGGAGAGGGTCAACGCCCACGATACCAATGAACGTTATCATTCAATAAACGCCCCAAGGCCCTCTCAGTCTCGGCTGCGCCGAGCCAGCTCTCCCAGAGGGAGAGCCAAGGGGCTGCGGGCGGTCCCCCATCCCCCAATAATTGTCAATTGTCCATTGTCAATTGTCAATTTAAAACCAAAACCCTCTCCGGCGAAAACCGGAGAGGGTTTTGGTTCTACGTCAGGCCTTCAATTACTGAACGCCCTTCTTCTTTTTGATCACAATCGCTGCACCGAAGCCAACCACTGCTACGGCCAGGACTGCTGCGGCAACACCCAGCTTGGCGTCGTCGCCGGTCTTGGGGTTGGTGGAGTCTGTTGCCTTCTGGGTGACGTTGTTCACCATGACGTACAGGTATACAGAACCCTGACGCTCGGAGTTGTCGCCTACCCGGATGGGCTCCGCGGCGCCGTTGGTGTTCTTGGTCTTGATGAAGTCGGACCAGGAGCTGGCGTCAAAGAAAGCGGTGTAGGTCAGGTTCTTGTTGCTGGAGTTCCGCAGAGCGGAGGAGATAGCGGACTTGACCTCGCTGTTCAGGTACAGAACGCCGTTCTGAACCAGGTCGGTGACCTTGACGCGGGTCTGCATGGTCTTCACATTGCCGTTGGTGTACACATCCACGTACACATCGGAGATGCCGCCGAAGTAGGGCACGATGTTCACGGAAGTGGTCTTGAAGTTGTAAACGTCGGTAGCGCTGATGGGCTTGCCGTTGTAGGTCCACACGGCGGGAACGTTGCCCACAATGTAGCTGGGCAGGGTGCCGATCTGGTCACCGGCATACAGCTTCCGGCTCTCCAGAACGGTGCCGTCGCTGCGCAGGAAGTACAGGGTGCAGGAATCGCCGTTGCGCTGGATGGTCACTTCGGAATCGTAAGCGCCAACCTTGGCGGTGCCGCCATTGACCTGGGAAGCGGTGTAATAGGTGTTGGTACCGGCCTGGTTCTTAACGGTGATGCCGCCGAAGGTGGAGTTGTTGATCAGGTTGGTGCCCAGGTAGTTGACGTAGGGCTGACCAACTCTCATGGTCACCTGGCTGTAGGAATTGGCGTTGTTGTAAACCTTGACCACGATTTCGGTGTACAGATCAACAGTGATCACGTTTCCGCTCACAGTAACAGCGGACTTCTGATAAGCCTGGGTAACAGTGATGTTCGCAGCCTTCAGAATCGCAGCGGCATCATTGAAATCGCCGTAGTAGGGAACATCGGTCTTGGTGGCATAGTTCTGGCCGTTCACAATGCAGTTCACGGTGTACTTGCCGATGGTGTTCAGGGTCATGGTGATGGTGGTGCCGTTGGCGCTGACAGTGTAGTTATACTTGGTCAGGTCGTAGGACTTCTTGGCAGCCGTCAGGATGGCGGAAGCGTCCGCATTGGAAACAGCACCGGACTTGGTGTAGGCGGGGTTGATTGCAACAGTCTCTGCCTTGCCGTCTACGGTCAGCACCAGGGTGGTGTAGGAAGTAGAGGTGGGGATGGTCGTTGCGGTGAAGGAAATCACATAACCGGTGTTAACGAAGGTGGAACCAGCCGTATACTTGGAGGGGTCCAGGCCAATCAGAGGCATCACCTTGGAAGCGCTATCCAGAACAGCAGTACCGGCCTCGTCAACATAAGTCTCGTTCTTAACGGTGCCGTCTACAGTAACATTGATCTGATACTTGACAGCGGCGCAGTTCGCACACTTGCCCTTGTCATCGGTGAAGCTATGAGCAGTCTTGGGAATGGCAGCACCCTTTTCGGTATAGCCGCAGGCATATACCTTATCACCGGTGTAGCCTTCAGCGGTGCAGGTTGCGGCCTTCTGATTCGTCAGGGTCATCTCCGCAGCGTCGTGGGGAACGCGCTTGGTCTCACGGCAGTTAGAATCACCGCAAGTAGTGCCATCGCACATCAGCAAATGGCCGTTGGCGTCGCCGCTATTAGGAACCGGATTAATGTACTTGTGGGTTACAGGAGTGGGGGCGGGGGCAGAACCGTTGGAATAGACCCTAATGGTCAGCGTGTTAGTAGCAGGATCAAAGCTAACACCCTTGAACTGCAACTTATCCGCAGTTGTGTCACCATCATCAACCAGTTTGCTAACAATGCCATTACGGTTAACAGCCGTCAGAGCAGTAATTGCTCCCGCCTTATCAGTTACGCCAGAAACATCGTCAGTAGTATCGCGAGCACTCTTGCTCCACGCACCACCATTCTCATCTACAACTTCGACATAGTAAGTCGTCGCTGCAAACGCAAACGTCGGGATCGCTGCAACCAGCATCACTGCAACCAGCAGCAAGCTGAACAGCTTCTTGCATGTCTTCATAATGTAATCCTCCTAATAAAATGGATTTTTAAAATAGCCGGTACGCACCAGCGGTCAGGTGAAAGTCCCCAGCCGATGGTGGTTGGCTCCGGGTGCTTTCCTTGTGTAGCTGTATTATATACCGGAATCTTCATTTCGTCAAGAGGAAAATTACAAAAAATTACAAAATTAATTACAAGCGAGTTACGCTCGTACCTTTTCTTTGTTTCCGTTTCTTTTCTTTCCCCGTTTCCCAGCCGTTTCGGGACATTTGCGGCAATATTTTCTCATTGTTTTGTCATTTTGGTTACAAACGGTATTGCGTACACGGTTAAACGTACCGGGTGTAGCGGCGGCAATCTGCCGCCATTGGCCGTAAGGCCACTCGTTGGACTTTCGTATCCGTAACATCCAACAGGGCCAGCCCCTCGCCGGGGCTGGATGGCGATGGGTCATCGCCGCTACATTGGGTTTACCGTTAACCGTACCGGGTGTAGCGGCGGCAACCTGCCGATGGGATTATTGTGTGATTGCCCCCGGCAATCAATAGATTTTGATTCGCTGCGCGGAGCACCACCATTGGCCGTAAGGCCACTCGTTGGACTTTCGTATTTCAAACATTCAACGGGGCCAGCCCCCCAGGGGCTGGATGGCGATGGGTCATCGCCGCTACATTGGGTTTACTGTTAGACGTACCGGGTGTAGCGGCGGCAATCTGCCGCCATTGGCCGTAAGGCCACTCGTTGGACTTTCGTATCCGTAACATCCAACGGGGCCAGCCCCTCGCCGGGGCTGGATGGCGATGGGTCATCGCCGCTACATTGGGTTTACTGTTAGACGTACCGGGTGTAGCGGCGGCAATCTG